>NZ_JAAKEG010000010.1 GCF_011039075.1 Adlercreutzia sp. ZJ304 | reverse complement strand
TTACAGTGTTTGTATTTATGATGGTTGGGTTTGCAGTTGTTGATGCCCTCCATTCAGGCACGCTCTTTACATACCCGTGGTTTTTCCAAGCATAAATAGGACTAGAAAATCCTTCTCCATAAGTTGCAATGCCACCACCTGCATCTAATGTAACTTCATATGCCCACTGTGCATGGCAGAGTGCATTATAAGACGGCAGAGTTGTCTTTGTAGTTATTCGGGAAGTACTTGTGGTGGCGTTGGTATACCAACCAACAAATTTCGCACCAGGTTTTGTAGGCGCTGGTGGAAACGTTTCTGCCGCTATCGTTGAATTGGGGGCGTATTTCTGGGTTCTTTTAGTAACTACACCATCTACATAAAAACTAAACGTAATATCGTTTGCTTCATAATGTGCATACCAAGTTGTAGGACCATTGCTTACAACAGTATTGCTTGGAAGTACACCGGGTGCAGCTATTAGTGTGCCATCAACTGGCGCATCATACCAACCCACAAAAGAGTAACCCGCTTTAGGTACAGCCTGAGGGAAAGTTTCTGCAGTTAATTCACCTGATCCGTCGGCGTTTGTATACCAGCCTGTCTCATACCATTCATAAATTTTAGAGGGAGTAACAGAACTGCCACCATTTGCAGTGTTAGCATCTAGGTTTACTTCGTAAATAAGCTTCTTAAATTTTGCAGTGTAGGTTTTATCCTGCAGCAGGCTGGTTGGAGTACTGTGCACATGCAAAGTATTACTGTTTTCACTATCAATATAGGCATTGTTAGCTTCATCTGTAGTAGTAATTTTGGTGGCACCGTCATACCAACCTTCAAGAGCATAGCCGGCATTAGGAATAGCAGTAGACGAAGTCTCACCATAAATGGAGTTAACAACTGACGAGCTTGGACTTACACTACCAAATGACCCTGCTTCGAAATTGATAGTTACAGATGTTGACCTAGAATCGGTTATGCGAATACCAAAAGTTGACGTCGCATTAAGATCGTTACCGTAACCTTCTGCCGTATATGGAATGTTAGGGTTGGAGTTATCGTTCAGCGATTCTGCAGCACTGTTTATTACACGCAACCCCACCCCGCTGACTACTGCACCAGTAACCTCATTGCTCTCCAGAACAAGAAATCCTCTGTCGGGAATTTCGAAGCCCTTGCTAGTGTCTGTTACGCGCAATTTAAGAGTAGATTTTGCTTCAATAGTGCCCGTGCCCGATCCCATACTAGGAACAACATTTTCACCATAAGCATTCCGCGGAGCAACAACCGATACAACCGACACAAGAAGCGCACAAGTAAGCGATGCAGCCAGCACCAATGCAAGCCAAACGCGCATGTGTGCTTTCGTTGTATTTAACTTGTCTTGCATCGTTTATAACGCTCCTTTTTATACAACAAGCAAAAACCAAGTATCAAAAACAGAAACAAACACATATGCCATTAGCCCTACTAGCCAATTGCTTCTCAGGTGCCGGAAAACCCGGAGGATGATTAATCAAACCAGAATCATTGAGATACAGGAAAGTGTCGGCGCGTTCTGGATTTGCCGAGCGAAGCCAACATATTTCGTATTGGTATTGAAGACTTGGATTCGTACCTGCATCTGAAGCGCTTTGCCGCGGTCCATTAATCAATGTTTCCTGCGAGTAATACTCGTATTGATAACCTTCCTTGAAAATCCACTGATAATTTGAATATTGACTGCAAACAGCACCAAATAATTCATAGTAACTAGGTATAAAAAATTGATCTTGCGAAATATCCACATAAGGATTTTGCGAATTGTACACCGCGCCGTATTCTTTATTAACAGTGGCTGCAAGACTTTTTAAGTCGCTGTGCAAATTTTCAGAATAGAATTCGCCATCTTCTTCATTCATTGAAGCTCTAAGGGTGCTTTGCCCCCAACCGCCACTGTTGGTATTCGTCTCGTTCATTCTGCCGACACCAGCAATATGTTGGTCGCCCGTAGTGGGGTCGACCAAACCTACCTGAAATGTTAAACCTGCCTTACCAGAGCCATCGGCTAAATTGTCATGCAAGATGCCTATAACCTTGATGGGCGTAACGTTGCCCTCAAAAAGCGCCTTGCATTCATACAAGCGATACCGATACACATACCCTGAATACATTCCGTAGAACAGGGAATTTTTTCCATTTTCTGATATATCCTGCGCATGACCCTTAACTTGCCGCGCAGTATATGTTTGCCCCGTTATGCCGTCTGTCAGATAAAAACCATAGCCCTCTGCATCACTCATGTTTGCGGGAATGCTACTACCATCTCCCCTTGGAATATAGGGAGATATGGTGTATATAACGGACGAAAGCGGATAAGCAGTTTGAGCATCATCTGCCGCTTCTCTTTTTACTTTAGCGTTAGCATTGGGCGCCTCATAACTATTTGTAAGATTTAGCCTGAATGTGCAATCTAATGTGCTGTCGGCACCTATAACGAAAGTATCGCCAAAAACGTTATTGGTTGGATTAGCGTTTACATTAAGGGCTCCACCAAAGTATTCACCTTCAATAGCCATATCCAGCGCTTTTTCGGGCTGACCTGCAGGATATAAGCTGTATAAAGTTTGGTCTTCTAGCGCAGTATCGTTTCCGCTTAATGCGGCGTGCGCTTCTTCAATAACATCAACAAGAGCGCTTTCCTGAACAGTTTGAATCTTTGTTATTTCAACGGCACTACTGCCGGCATTACGAAACGACACAGGCGCTTCGATATATGGTTGCGGGTTAGCTATGTCGTATCCTGCGGCGCCACCAAACACTACCGACAATGAAACTGTTATGCTTATAACATCTACAGGTTCACTAACAGCACGCGATTCCACCTCTGAACTTACCGTTTCGGCATAAGCAGTACAAGGCAGCATTGTGCATGCAAGCACCAAAGCTACAAACAACTTCTGTATCTTTGTTATGTTTAATTTATCTTGCATTGTCTGAAACGCTCCTTTTATACGCAGTAAGTCGAAAGCCGGAAATTAAAAACAGAAACAAGGAACTACGCCGTTTTGGGTATCTGCCTGTAATGCAGCAGGGAAACAGTAATCGTTTTGGTTTGTGTACATAACGCCCATGCCAGCTTTACCATTATGCAACGAGCGTGTCCACCAAGGTTTAGCTTCCCCTTGATAGGTCTTTTTGTATTGCTCATTTTGCGGAAACGAAGTCGCAGGTGTTTTAATGCTAATTCCAATATTTTTGTAGTATTCGTATCTATAACCATCCACACGATAAATCTGATCTATAGGATTAATAGCAGTACTAAATAACTCGGAATAACTAGCTATGAAATACTTATCTTGAGAGATGCGAGTATTACTTTCATTTCCTGTTACATTCGCACCTTCAGTGTTTGCCACTGGCGAATACTCTTTATTAACAGTGGCAGCAAGATCGGTTATATATCTATGAAAACTCTGATATATTGAGCCCGTTTCTTCATTCATATCAGCTCGAAGACTTGTTGCCGCCCAACCACCAGCAGTTACTTTGCTGGTATTCATTTGCTCCATCTTAAAAATATCAACCATTTGGAATGTTAGACCCGCCTTGCCCGTACCATCTGCCAGATCGTCGTGCAAGATGCCAATTATGTTCAGATTGTAGGGTCTAATTTCACCCGAACTATTCATTAACAAACTGCACGTATACGGACGATAGCCATAAACATATCCTGAATACATACCGTAATAAAGCGATTTTTTGCCGTTTTTAGATATATCCTGCGCATGACCTTTTACGTCAAGTACGCTGTAATAAATCTCTGTTTGTTCATCTTGAAGGAAGAAAACCTCACCAGTATCCCAGTTTAGATTATCGCTTCCTTCGCCAGACGGAATATAGCTTCCTACAACATATGTAATTTTCGATAGCGGATGTACTTTGCCGCTGTTTTCGCCTGCTGCAGCTGTCGGATCAACAACAGCATTGGCATTTGGAACGTCGTATCTATTTGTTAGATTTAACCTGAGCGTGCACTCTAGCGCACTATCGGAGCCTATAATAAACGTGTCGCCAAAAGTATTTTCCAAAGCGGTAAATTCAGCATCTTCTTCTTTTTCAATCTTGGCTCCACCCAAATACATGCCATTTGTATGTGCCATGTTTAAGGCTTTTTCGGGCTGACTTTTTGGATATAAGCTATATGGAGTCTGATCTTCAATAGGAACATCGATGCCACCTACATCTGGTGTTGCCTGCTTGATAACATTTTCAAAACTGCCCGCTTCGTATTCTTCTGTAAAAATTCCTATTATCTGAGCAGCATTTTTACCAGCATTGCGAAATGTAATTGGTTCTTCTATACAAGGCTTAGGATTAGCTATGTCATAACCAGCGGAACCGCCAAGTGTTACAAAAATTGGCACAGTTAAACTTATGGCAGTTTGGGAAGCACGCAACTCAACATCCGCTTTAGCGTCTTCGACCTTTATTTCTGCTGCAATTTTGCCGCTTTCCACTGGAAGTGTTTCAGCATACGCCACGCCGGGCAGCAGCATACATATAAGTGCCAGCGAAACAAACATTGCTGTTGCCTTTTGCGCCCTATCTTTTAGCAAACCTACAGACGCAATATGGCTAAACCCGCTATAAAAGTGGCTTTGTTCAAAGCAACTTTGTTTGTTGTTTAGCTTATTTTGCATCGTATATAGCTCTCCTTATAGTCCCATCCAATTGAAAATCAAAAACAGAAACACGGGCAGACATACATCATTTGAGTTGACGCAATACTTTCGTTGTAATTACCATCGGCGTTTACGTAATAAAAATCGTTGACGTGGCGGTACATGGGGAACATGGAACGCTGCCACCAATCCACCGGTCTGCCACTACCTGTCGGACTGTCGGTTTTTTGCATTACCTCACCACCACCATTGACCATATCGCTAGCCGGCATTACGGTTGCGTAATACTCGTATTGATAGCCTTCTTTATACAGCCACAAATACATATCCGCATATGAACTACTGTGTTTCCAACCATTAACAGCGCCTGCTAGTTCGACAAGACTAGCTATAAAGAACTTGTCCTGAGAGACAGCTACAAAAGGACTTGTTGAAGAAATTGTTGGACCGTATTCTTTGTTTACGGTAGCAACTAGATTTGTTAGTTCAGTGGGTAATAGTCGATATATATCACCACTTTCTTCATTCATACTGGCTCTAAGATCGCTTTGCCCCCAGCCACCCCAGTCATCAGACTGTATATTTTCATTCATAGAAGCGCTATAAGGTAGAACCCCTTTCATCTGGAATGTTAGACCGGCTTTGCCCATGCCGTTTGAAAGAGAGTCATGCAAGATGCCTATAACATTAAAGTCGCAAATCTGCCGATTGTTTAACCAAGCTTTACATGTGTAAGGTCTGAACCCGTAAGCATGCCCCGAATACATACCATAATATAGCGAGTTTTTACCATTTTTAGATATATCTTGCGCGTGGCTTTTTACGTCTTGTGCGTTATAGGTTTGTGCTGTCATTCGGTCACGTAAATAAAATTGATTTGTTGCTGATAAATTTTCACTTCCATGCCCTGTAGGCGTATACGTTGTTATGGTGTATTTAACCTTTGAAAGAGGTTGAACAGTTTTGCCACCATCGGCTTTTTCCTGTTTAACTAAAGCGTTGGCGCCGGGTACTTCATAACTATTTGTAAGATTTAAACGACTAATGCAATTTAAAGCGCTATCGGCGCCAATTATAAAAGTGTCGCCAAAATAATTTTGGGTATCGTTTGCGAAACTTTGCGTAACCCCACCATAATAGTCGCCATCTTTATACTTTATGTTTACCGCTTTTTCTGGCTGTCCCTCAGGATACAAACTGTATAGAGTCTGTTCTTCAAGCGGGGTATCGTTTCCGCTTATTTGCTGAGCCGTAACAGTATAACTGTCACCTTGCATAAAACCTGTATCGGAAAGAACAGCCCGCACGCTGCCTTCTTCATATTCCTCTGTTTGAATGCGTGTTATTTGGATTGCGCTATAACCAGCATTGCGAAACGTTATTGGCGCTTCTAAACTAGGCTGCGGATTCGATATATCGTAGCCATCAGAGCCGCCAAATGTTACTACAAGTGGCACCGTAACGCTTATGACAGCTGCGGCAGCTAATGGCGCTATGCCAGCGTTAGGGTCAGCACCTTCAATCAAATTTGCACCGCATTCAGGGCATATAAATTTCACACTGTAAACATTTTCGGAATCTTCTGGAACTTCATTGCCGTCTTCGTCTACATATATGCGAGATTCATTAACTTGACAGGCGTAAAACTGCTGAGCGCAACTGGGACATGTGGTTAAATCTTGAGGGCTATTGCCATCGGTGCCGTCGCAGTTTGGTAGGTGGCGAGGCACTTTGGAATCGGTTACGTTTACCGTACCTGTAGCGCTATCTATAGGAAGCTGAGCTTCCTCGGCATATGCCATGCATGGCAACATTGCACACGAAAGCGTAAATGCAACTAATGTTGCTGTGGCTTTTTGTATCGTGTCTCTTATTGTCATGGTAGCGCCTTCGTTCTTTCACTAGCTGTTTTACGGTTTATGTAGCTGCACATCGCCACGCATTACCCCTGCCGCTGCCGATTTATCCAACGGAAGCAAAATTGTTACTTCAATGTTCGATGAACCGGGCTTTTTGCATGTGATTGTGCTTGTATTCGGATCTATGCTGATAGCACCTCCATGTCTATAAGAAACAGTGGCGCCTTTCGGCACATACAAATAACCGTCTTCGCTATACAAATTGACGCTTTCACCAACGGACAGATTGCTCACAGCACTTGACAGGCGCACTCCATAGGGAAGTAAATGATTGTTTGCAACAGGGGCCCCTAGGTTCCAACCGTATTTTTTTGATTCGGTGTATGGAACGTATATGTTGGTATTTGTGGTGGCGACTAATGCATGTGTGTCTATTGAGGGTATGGGACTAAGAGCAACTATCGTTGCTCCGTCTATATCGCCAAGGGCGGAAGCCCCTATTGCCATGATAGTTTTCGGTAGAACCAAAGTGTTTATGGCTGTGCCCATGAATGCATTTGCTTTTATTGTCTTGGTGCCAAAACTTAAACTTACCGAGCTTAGGTTTTCGCAGCCCGCAAATGCACCTTCACCAATTGTGGTGATGGAACCCGGAATATTTACTGCCACCAAGCTATTTTTGTTAGCAAAGCCTTCGTCGGCTATGGTGGACACGTCATATTCCACACCTTCTATGTCTACGATAGACGGCAAGCTAATTGCCGCCGGTGTGTTTTCTCCCGCCCAGCTAACTGACAGCGTATAGTCGGGCAGCACTGTATAAGCAAAGCCCGATGTGCTTTCGTCGGGCGCAATTGCATTTCCTACTTCAGTCAAGCTGGCAAAATGTGTAAAGCCAGCCGCCTCCCAAGCCTCTGTGTTCTTAGTTGCTACAGTTGCAAAACTGATAGTTTGGCTGGTGAAGGCGGGTATAGGCGCGGCTTCTGGAGTTGCTGCGGTTGCGGCTGCGGTTGCAGCCTCGTTTGCAGCTGTGCCCGCGTATGAACCTTCTGGGGTTGTTTCGTTTTCCGCTTTCGCAATTTCTAAAACATTACCGTTCGCAACAATAGTTTGTAAAACAGTATTACCCTGAAATGCACCTTCCGAAATTTTAGTGCAGCCCGACACGATAACCGCGTTGGTTATTGTGGGTGGAGCAGCGATCAGAGTTGTTAAATCTTCCGTATATAGAATGCCATCCACAGAAGTGAAGGTAGAAGTAGACGTGCTCCCCATGGGAATGCCGATGGCTATAAGCTTTGTGCAACGGGAAAAGACACAAGCAGGGACGGTTGCCAATTCGGCGGGGAGCACGACTTCACCCTCCAAGCCCTCCGGGACGAGGTGGAGGTTATTTCTAGTTACATCTAACAACATGCCGTTATAGCTTGCATAGGTGGCATTGCCAGCCTCAACCTGCACGGCAGTAAGATTGGGTAGCAGCTGAAAAAAGGCTAGATCGATTGAAGTAACAGTAGCTGGAATTGTAAGTGAGGTTACACCTTGTTTTTTGTCAGCCTCGTCGTAATATTCGGCTGTGTAAGGGTTTTTAGCGCTGCCATCTTTTGGTTTTTCTTGACCGATGTGCGTCAAAGTGTAGGTGTTTTGCGCATTATTAACGGTTTGGGGCAGCGTAATGGCACCTTGTGTTTGAGGAGCGAAGCCCACCAAGCTGACCGTTTCGCCATCTGAATTAACCTGATAATTTAGATTGTTCTTAGAGAAAATTATGCCAGCAGATGTGTCCTGAGAAACAGGTACGCTAGCTGAGACTATGTCTTGCACAGATTCCGCAACAAACGCTGCGGACTCAGAAGTTGCAGGAGTTTTTAGAGGAACAGTTTCTTGAATGCTATTAGATTGAAGATGAGTATCAGAAGTAGAGACGGCAGCAGAAACGACAGCATCCGCGTTATCTGAAACAGAACGCGATGACGATTCCGCATATGCGGATAGCGGTAAAAGATAGCATGCCAAAGATGTAGCTAAAGACACCTTGGCTGCCCGCCTAAGCATGACTGCCCTATTCATATTTGTCTGTCCCTATTCGTGTTTATTACTAGTTGCGTCCCGATGCAGCTGTAGCGTAATAAACAGTTTGCAATTACCCGATGACCAATTACATTAGCTATTCTATAACGAGCCACATGCTAATAGCAAACAGATATGCTAAATCACATAACTTTTTATTCAGCAACTTCTCGACTTAACTACAGCCTAACTGCAATTCTTCCTAGGGTAACTGCAAAAGGTTGCGCCTAGTTTGAAGGACAATTAAGCACTTACAGCCCAAAGAATTAATTGCATAACGTACAAATACAATCTTGCAGAAAGTTTTTTACGGAAAAATGGTCAAAACTTCCGACTTTCCACTGTGAAAAGCACAAAATAGCGCCTATAGATGCATCACTAAATACTGTTTGCCCAGTGTTCTCCACAATTCAAGCTGCCTTCATGGCAATCCGACCGTGGAAAGTCGGAAGTTTTGACCATTTTTGTCAATTTATTTCTCTCGCTACGCATTTGTTACGCATTTCTGTCAATCCGCTTTCCGTTTGATTGCCCGAGATGCGCCTGTTTCAACAATGCGTAGCAAATGTTGCTTTCGCACCACCGGCGGAAAGCGCATCTTTTACGATGCGCACCGAATCATACTGCTCCAATCTATGGTTTCGAACATGGTCGAAACTGTGAAACAATTTGGTGATTGTTTCTATTGCGGCAGAAACCCTGCAGTGAAAACAAACATTTCAGGGCGCGGCAACTTCGCAACTTAGCTGTAATTCTTAAGAAGATATAACAAGAATGCGCTCTATGCGCTTATTTATTAATTGCTTTATATATGGGATGCGCTGTTCCAATGCGAGGTTTAGTGCAAAAATTTGCTCTACTTCCTCGGCAAAGCCTTCAAGAGCATTTGCATTGAACCAAGAATAGTCGCTGACTAAACGCAATTGCTGATTAGGATCGTCATGAAAAGGCTTGGTTGTGAACGAAAGATCTCCACTTGCAAGCGCACCACTCGTCTTCTCGTTTAAAAGACTACTGCCAGTGTCAAAAAGCGGCGCAGGGCGGTATTGCATTGTTTCAACATTTCTAACTAATCCAAAGTTACGCAAATGTCTATCTGTGTTCCCTAGCAAATCATCCGTTACAATCATTTTGGCAAGCGCTACTTCTGCATTTTCCACTTTTAATCGAGAACAGCATTCCAAGTAATGCTGGTAAGTGCTGCAATTCATCGCTTTGTGTTTCGCCTTCATTACGTAATAGGCAGGGATATATTCTTCCTCGTCACTTATAAAAACTTCACAAAGAGACACAGTTTCGCCGTCGGGCAGCAATTCTAACCGATATGAAACGTAATCTTCGGGAGCAAGAAGCCGCCGATATAAACACGTTGCAGCAATTTCATTGTAGGGCTCTTGATTAAGAGATGTGCCCCCTTTTATAAGCGCGGGAACGCCATCAATTCGCACCCATCGCTTAGGGAGTTGCCCTTCAGACGTATTGTCTGGAGATTCTAATCCAACCTGCTCAAGCCAGTCTCCTGATAGCATTTCTGGAAATGTATTTTTGAAGTAATTGATCGAATGCCAATCAAGATTCATTTCTTTTGGGCGAATCCAATACTGGTCGGAAAGGGAAAGTCCTAAACTTTTGAAGGGAAGTCGTGTGGGGTCGGAAAGACCAAGCGTTGCCAATTTGGCTTCCATGCCAGACCGCGATAGAGGAATTGAACGGTGCTTCCACCAATATGTAAGCGCACTTAAAGACACTTTTTTACCTTGCGGAGACATTAATCCCAAAGGAGCTCGTGACGGATCTATGATTTGCGTTACCTCTGTAAATTCGTCGGAAAAATTGTCGTATACGAATTCGAAAACTTCATGGTTTCGGTTCATTAATGTAAAAAACCTAGGGTCTTCTTTAGATCTTTTGGGAGGACGCCCGGGGGAAGGAAGCGATTCGGCGCGCGCCTCTACCGCATCTTCGTCTACAAAATATCGCCCTGCTATCATTTCAGCAGGAAGCATTCCTTCTTTTATCAACTGATGGACGCGTGTTGCGCTAATGCCAAGTTTCTGCGCGCATTGTTTGACCGTATATTCGAAAGCCATAATTCCACCTAAAATAGGTTTCTATAAAACCTTGAAATTCATCAAGGTTTTATAGAAAAGTTTAGTTTCCAAATAAATATTTAGCAATAGAAACAAATTTCTTTGACTGATTGCAATTTTAATCTGGACAGACACAATCGCAATTCGTTCGCGACTCAATATGCAACTTAGCTGCACCCCAACTGCAATTCTTCCTAAAGTAACTGCAAAAGGTTGAGCCTAACTTGAAGGGCGATTAAGCACTTACAGCCCAAAGAACTAATTGCATAGCACCCAATTACAAGCTTGCAGAAAGTTTTTTACGGAAAAATGGTCAAAACTTCCAGCTTTCCACTGTGAAAAGCACAGAATAGCGCCTATAGATGCATCGCCAAATGCTGTTTGCCCAGTGTTCTCCACAATTCAAGCCAGCTATACGGCAATCCGACCGTGGAAAGTCGGAAGTTTTGACCACTTTTGCCAATTTATTTCTCTCGCTACGCATTTGAAACTTCGCAACTTAACGAGATTGATTGCAATCGCAATATGGACATGCACAATCTTAATCTGGACGGATGTTCAGGGGTGTTCAGATTAAGAATTCAATTAACACTGGATTTTTCGCTTCGGTTCATCGATGCAAAAAATTCATCCGTTCACGCATCTCTTTCAGTACCATCCAAATATTGTTCAAAGAAATTATCAGTAAGAGCAAAGGTTACCGGATTTCTTCCTCTTACTTTTTTTACCACTTGATCTTGGATGAACTTACTCAAGTATTTTCTGGTCTGCTGGAGGCTTACCCCGATCAAATCTGAAAGATTTTGCAAAGGAATATCTTTAAACATGCCAAATTCATTTTGTTGTGCCAACGCAAAAATTAAAGTCATCTCTTTAGTTTTATATCCAAAACTTTTTTGTATACCAGACATAGCATTTTCAAGTTGCTCATAACGTACTGTTCCGCGCTCCAAACGATCGATCAGTTCGTTTTGCGCATCAAATATGAACTCAAGCATAGTAAATACAAAAAAAGTAAGTTCAGCTTTATTAAGACGATCCTCTGTAATTTTAAACGCCTTATAGTAAGCATCCTTATTTTTCGCGATTACACGAGAAAGAGACAAAGCAGTAGGCTTTGATAATGATTTTTCCAGCCAAAGAGACAACAGGTATCTTCCAGTACGACCATTACCATCGTAAAAGGGGTGAGCGTATTCAAAAATGTAATGGGCTGCAATTGCCCCGTATATGGAAGGCATTTCTTCTGTATAAGCTATTCGGAGCATTTTTTCCATTGCGTTTACTATTTCGTCTTCGGGATATAGACCGCTATGAACTTCTTCTAGTCCATTAGAAACATACACTCGATCCTTTCTGAATAACCTGCCATCAGGTTTTTCTTCCATCACCTCCCCATCCATAACCTTGTCATAGATATCCCTAATATCATCTGGCTTGGTAGGAAGATTTGGAACAGAAAAGGTCATATCAAGATATAATCGTGCAAATTCGCGAAAACGTCTAACCTTTCCGCTCTCGTTAGAACTTCGCAATGCTTCTTCTATTTGCCGCCTAGTGCTATGAATATTCTCTACAAAATTACTGCTAATCACCTCATCAAATACGAGGCTTCTTAATACTTCATCGCCGGCAATTCCGGGCAATTGTTGCATGAGCTTTGAGATTTTTCTTTCCCTTCTAAGCACTCGTTCAAAAAGCGTTGTCATTTCGCTGGGCACAGCTATAAAAAGGGAACCGTGGGTTGTGGAAAAATCCAATTTAAACGTAGAAGAAGAATTGAATCTTTCAGTAAACTCTTTTTCGAGAGCCTCGTTTGGATCAGATTGTTCTGCGCGATAGTAGACTTTTCTTAACTCGGCGTAATTCATATAAATCCATTCTTGAATATAATTAATAGATTTAAAAAGTCCATTAATTATACTATTTTCCAAATTTATATAATTAACGCAAGTCTTCAATATCTCAAATTATCCAATTGAGAGTATTGAAGCAGAAGATTTCAGGTTGAACCGAACGCTGAGGGCTGATTGTGGTTAACCGCAACTGACTCGCTAGAAATCAATAGGTATAAATTACCATAATCTGAAAGTAGAAATGACCATAATCTGAAAGTAGAAATGACCATAATCTGAAAGTAGGAATTACCGTAATCGAAAAACAGGAGCAACCATAATCGCAAAGTTACTACAATCATACAGTTTGCCATCGTCTGGAATAGCTTTAGAAGATATTTAACAAGGGTTTTCGGGCACCAATAGTTGATACAATACTTCGGTATGAATGAAAGCGCGAACACATTGCCTGCTACCGACACCCTTACCGCCACGGTTAGCGTTATTGTGCCGGTGTTTAATGCTGCGCAAACACTTGAGCAATGCCTAGATTCTATTCTTGCGCAAACATATAAGCAGCTAGAAATCGTATGCATTAACGATGGCAGTACCGACAATTCGGCAGCGCTATTAGATGCCTACGCCCAGCACGACAACCGTGTATGCGTACACCACAAAACCAATGGTGGATACGGTAGCGCTTGCAATTTAGGGCTTGCCAAAGCGCGCGGAAACTGGATCTCTATTGTAGAACCCGATGACTGGATTGAGCCGCGAATGTATGAATCTATGCTTACTTTTGCTGCCTCTTTCAACGCTCAGATAGATATTATCAAAACCCCTTACTGGCGTATTGTCGAGCCCGACACGCCGCACCAGCGCAAACTTCCATGCCGATACGCTGGTCGCATCCATCCGCCTTGCCAGCCTTTCCAAATTGCTGAAGCTACACGAATCATGCGCCACCATCCCTCCATTTGGTCGGCGCTATACCGCAGCGATTTTCTAAACGAGCACGAAATTCGTTTTCCCGAAATACCCGGTGCAGGCTGGGCAGACAACCCGTTTCTTATAGAAACGCTGTGTCAAGCCAAAAACATCGTATATTTAGATGAGGCTTTCTATTGTTACCGCGAAGACACAGAAGACAAAAACGCTGCATTCGCGCAAAAAAACCCTATGATGGCGTTCGAACGCTGGCACGACATTACCGACATACTAGAGCGCCTAAACGTTACCGATTCTGAAATATGGTCTATCCAGTATAAGCGCGCTTTTCGCTACTTTGGCATAGTGGAGAAAGCTGTTGGTTTGGATGCGCCGGGCATACGCGCGGCTGCACTTGCCATGTTTGAGCGCATGAACCCGGAAGGTGTATATGCCGAACCTGACATTTCGCCCGCTCAAAAGCAATTTTTCGCCCAAATGCGCGGTCTTCCTGCGCCGAAAACCAATCAGCTTCAATATGCAGCGTGGCTTGCACGCGAAGGCGTGGCAGAGCTACGCCAAACCGACCTGCGCCAAACGCTTCAACTAATAAAAGCCCGCATAAAACACTAAGACGATAAATCTATAAGCAACATCGTGCCTAGTTTTACGCCGTCAATGTGTCTATGGGTATTACGTAAATTCCATCCTCTTTTCTCTGGCGTGCATATTCGCCTTTCCCTACCAAAATAGCCATAAATTCAGGTTCAGAATTTCGGGCAGCAGGATTCGCTGTTATTTTCGCACGTAAACGTTGCAAGTTTTTAGTAGCCTCGTCTACTTTCGATTCTCCTAGTTTTATTTCTATGGCAGCCCATCTACCATCGCGCAACTCTATTATGACGTCTACTTCCAAACCATCACTATCGGAATAATAGTAAAGAGGTCTAGCGGATGCCTCCGGCAAAAGGCTGGCGTATACCCATAAATCATGAATACACAGCGATTCAAACAGTACGCCAAATACTTGCCCCTCTTCTAAAAGACGATTTGGGTTCAGCGACAACAGCGCTGCGCCTAATGAAGGGTCATCAAAATAACGCTTAGGCTTTGTACGCACGCGCGATTTTGCTTTAACAGGTGCATCCCAACCATGCAATTCATCCAAAAAATAATTCATTGAGAATTCAGTAAGGTAACTCGATATTGTTTCCTCAGTCAATGCTCTTTGCTCGCCCATGGCAGCATCGTTTGCAATAGTCTTTAAAGTAGCGCTTGTACCTAAGTTTCTAGCCAGCGACTTAGCTATTCGCCTAGCCGTTGTTGAATCTTTACCGGCCTTTCTCAGGCTTATATCGAATAACACATCTAGGTAATCTTCTATAACGTATTTGCTATCAACGCATCGGTTTTTGTTCTGAAGTGCTGGCCAACCACCTCGACATATTATTCTTGCAATATCTTCAAGACCCATGTTTGATTTCTGCGGCTCGAATTCTCCCTGAAATAACCCAGCCAAAGAAACTGACTTATTGGATTCTTCTGTTTCGGTCATCGTCATAGTGCGCATGCGAACCCTACCAATTCTGCCTGCACCACTATGTCTAGCTTCGTCTTTAGGCGGAGTAGACGACCCTGTTAATATAAATTGCCCTGCAGAATTTGCCATATCATCTATGCGATGACGCACAATATTCCATATTGAGGGCACATCTTGCCATTCGTCAATAGTGTGAGGGGTTTCCCCTATCAAAGCCAATTCAGGATCTTCAATATATAAAGCAGTGTTTTCGTCTACACGCACGATGCTTTTTGCAAACGCCGATGCCGTCCAAGATTTCCCACACCACCTTGTTCCGCATATTTCAACAGCTCCAAATTGCTGCAGTCTATTACTTACCAAGCTATCCAATAAACGTGGAATATATCCTGCAGGCTTTAGTTTTGTATACATGGTTATTCCTAGCTCAAGTAGGATATTTTTCTATACTGTAGCATATCAATCGTGCTTTTCGAGGATTTTCAATCGTGTTTTTCGAGGATTTTCAATCGTGTTTTTCGAGGGAATTTCAACCTAAATAGCCGCGAAATCACGCAGCATAACCTTTTTTCAACCGTTTTAACAGAGATTTTCGAAAGCAACGATTGATACAATACTGTGGTATGAATGAAAACGCGAACACATTATTCTTGCGCAAACACATAAACAGCTAAAAATCGTATGCATTAGATAAGCACGGCAGACTTTCCGTTGCCTTTCTTCCATTCTAGAAGCAATTCGTAGGCTTTTCTTTTGAAAATCATTATATGCCTCTTTACTGGGTGTATTCACGAAATGGGAAGTAAAGCATAGCGAATTTATCACGAAATGTGAAGTTAATATTTACTTGTATATCACGAAATGGGAAGTTAACGTTGATTGATTAATGCCATTTTCAACTAATAAAAGCTACATGAAGCACTAGTGTTCTGAATGCCAATACAAACAAGCACGATCTATTGCCTGTTCCCTGTTCGGGCGGTATTTTCGCTACATTTTCGTTGACATAGTGCGCTCTTTAATTTATCTTTTATAAGTTGCTTTCAAAAGCCCCGTAAAAGCAGCATTCCGCTTACGGTAGCGCGGGTGTCCAGACCCAAACACCGCACCGGCTTAGGAAACCGGTCAAGCGAAAGCGCTGCACTTTTGAAACTGCACACTCTGCCAAGTGGTCCCGCGTATGCGGGTGCTTCAACCACAAAGCGGACAAAAAAGTAAGGAATTGTTTGATGAAAACGTATCACGCAAAGCCCGGCGAGGTTGAGCGCGAGTGGGTGCTAATCGACGCTGAGAATCAAGTTCTCGGTCGCGTAGCATCGCTGACTGCCAACATTTTGCGCGGCAAGACGAAACCGCAATACACGCCCCATGTTGACGTGGGAGATTTTGTGGTAATCGTCAATGCGGACAAAATCCGCGTAACCGGCAACAAGGTGAACAACAAAGAATACTTCCGCCACACCGGTCATCCGGGCGGTCTGAAGTCTGAAACGTTTGCCGAGGCCATGGAGAGACATCCCGAACGTGTTATTCAACACGCAGTAAAGGGCATGCTTCCAAAAACAACTCTTGGTCGCGCTCAGGGCAAGAAGTTGAAGGTCTATGCCGGTCCTGATCATCCGCACGCAGCGCAAAACCCGCGCAAGATCGAAATGGAGGGTTAAATCATGGCAGAAGCTAAGAATGAGGCCCTTTACTATGGCACCGGTCGTCGCAAGAATGCTATCGCACGCGTTCGCCTAGTTCCCGGCACCGGCAAAGTTACCGTGAATGGTCGCGACGGCAACGAATATTTCGCACGCGAAGGTTTACTAGCCTACGCTACCACCCCATTCAAGGTTACTGATACGCAGGGTCATTTTGACGTAATTGCTCGCATAAACGGTGGTGGAATCAGCGGTCAAGCAGGTGCTTTGCGCTTGGGCATTAGCCGCGCACTACTTGATGCTGGCGATTATCGCGCCGAACTGAAAAAAGCAGGCTTTTTAACTCGCGACCCACGTATGGTGGAGCGCAAGAAATACGGTCTGAAAAAGGCTCGCAAGCGCCCGCAGTTCAGCAAGCGCTAAAGTTGCAAACAACATTTGCAAAAAGCCTCGGCATATGTCGGGGCTTTTTTCTTATATAGAGCATAAACCCATGTATACTTTCACTTGCAGCCGTTGTAAACACGCTGCAAGTGTATGTTAATAGAGGAGTTCTCATGGGCGGCTTTTTCGGCGCGGTTTCGAACCGCGATGTTGTACTGGATGTATTTTTCGGCGTTGACTATCATTCTCACCTCGGCACAAGACGCGCAGGCATGATCTTCGTAAATGGCGAAGGCTTCCAAAAAGAAATTCACTCAATAGAAAACACACCATTTCGCACGCGCTTCGAAGACGACCTGCCAAGCTTTAGCGGCACCAGTGGAATAGGCTGCATAAGCGACACCGACCCACAACCGCTACTCGTGCGTTCGCATTTAGGCACATTCGCGCTAACAACCGTCGGAATAATCAACAACGCCGAAGCGCTGGTTGACGAATTCTTCAAAAACGGAGAAAAGCAATTCATGGCTATGAGTTCGGGGAAGGTAAATTCCACCGAATTGGTGGCAGCGCTTATCAACCAGAAAGACAATTTTGTATCGGGAATAAAGTATGCCCAACAAAAAGTAGAAGGCTCGCTTACCCTGCTTATAATGACCCAAGAAGGCGAAATAATAGCTGCACGCGATGCCGTAGGTCGCCTGCCAGTATTAATTGGACGCAACGATGAAGGCTATTGCGTATCGTTTGAATCGTTTGCTTATCACAAACTTGGCTACATAGATTCGTACGAATTGGGACCAAGCGAAATAGTCCGCGTTACAACCAACGGTTTTGAAACGCTAGCTCCCGCGGGCGACCGCATGAAAATATGCGCTTTTCTGTGGGTGTATTACGGCTACCCGAATTCTAACTACGAAGGCGTAAACGTAGAAGTTATGCGTTATCGCAACGGCACAATAATGGCGCGCGACGAAGCAGCAGCCGGCGGAGTGCCCAAAGTTGACTACGTTGCTGGCGTACCCGATTCAGGTGTACCGCATGCCATTGGGTTTGCACACGAATGCGGTGGCACTTTCGCTCGTCCGTTCATAAAATACACCCCAACATGGGCGCGCTCGTTTATGCCAACCAATCAAGAAGTGCGCAATCGCGTAGCCAAAATGAAGCAAATTCATATACCCGAATTAATTGCAGACAAAAAACTTCTCTTTGTTGACGATTCTATTGTGCGCGGCACACAGCTGCGCGAAACCGTAGATTTCCTCTACAAATGCGGCGCGAAAGAAGTGCATATGCGAAGCGCTTGTCCGCCAATAATGTTTAGCTGCAAATATCTAAGTTTTTCAAGCAGTAAATCTGAGATGGATTTAATAGCTCGTCGTGTAGTTCACGAACTTGAAGGCGACGAAGGCGCAAAACACCTAGACGAATATGCCGACAGCTCCACAAAGCGCGGAAAATGCATGCTGAAAACAATTTGCGATCAGCTGGGCTTCGATTCGCTAGGCTATCAGTCTCTTCCGGGCATGTTGGAAGCCATTGGCATAGATCCAGCCCAAATTTGCACCTATTGCTGGACTGGCGAAGAATAGGAGAGTATAACCCCAACGCATTCTAACTGTTAGATTAACCATAGCTTATACAGCCTGAAAACTTTTCGAAACATTGGATGTCTAACGTAGAATGTACACAGGCGCAAAACTGCGCGTTCATCTGAAGGAGCAGCTAATGTCGAAGGTTCAAGATATTTATGGCACTATGGTGTTCGACGAACACACAATGCACGAGCGGCTACCATCCGCAACCTATAAGCAACTAATGCGCACAATAAAAGAGGGCGAACCGCTTAATCTGGAAGTTGCAAATGTGGTGGCGCACGCCATGAAAGAATGGGCAATTGAGCTGGGCGCCACACACTACACGCATTGGTTCCAGCCGCTTTCAGGCATTACATCTGAAAAGCACGACAGCTTCATCGATCCGATAAGCGATGGTCACGCCATAATGAGCTTCAGCGGCAAAGAGCTTATCCAAGGCGAGCCGGACGCATCGTCGTTTCCATCCGGCGGTCTGCGCGCCACTTTTGAAGCGCGCGGTTATACTGCGTGGGATCCAACATCGTTTGCGTTCATTAAAGATGAGGTGCTGTGCATTCCGACCGCATTTTGTAGCTATAACGGCGAAGCGCTAGACAAGAAAACGCCGCTTCTACGCAGCATGCAGGCTATAGAAGAACAAGCAAATCGCGTATTGGCGCTGTTTGGAGAAGACCATCAGCGCGTTGTGACCACCGTCGGCGCAGAGCAAGAATACTTCCTCATTAGCGAGAAAGACTACGAAAAACGTCTTGACCTTATGCTTACCGGGCGCACGCTATTCGGCTATTCGCCGTGTAAAGGGCAAGAGCTTGAGGAACACTATTTCGGAGCTATACGTCCCAGCGTAAACAGCTTTATGAAAGAACTTGACGACGAGTTGTGGAAGCTGGGTGTACCGGCAAAAACAAAGCACAACGAAGTTGCGCCGTGCCAACACGAATTGGCACCGCTGTTTGCAAACGCAAATCGAGCCATCGACCAAAACCTGTTAACTATGGAAAAGATGCGTTTGCTAGCTAGCCATTATGGTTTGGTGTGCCTAGAACACGAAAAGCCTTTTGAACACATCAATGGCAGCGGCAAACATAACAATTGGTCTATTAGTGCAGGCGGGAAAAACCTACTAGATCCGGGCGACAATCCTATAAGCAACCTGCGTTTCTTGGTGTTCTTGGCTGGCGTAATTCAAGCAGTTGATGACTATCAAGAACTGCTGCGCATGTCGGCAGCAAGCGCTGGTAACGACCATCGCCTAGGCGCAAATGAAGCGCCACCAGCCATTGTTAGTATGTTCCTTGGAGACGAGCTAGACCGCGTGGTAAACGCGCTAATAGCCGATGAAGACTACACCTCTGGCGCGCGCGCCGAAATGGATCTCGGTGTGGCAGAATTGCCTAATTTCTTGAAGGACAACACCGACCGCAATCGTACAAGCCCATTCGCCTTCACAGGCAATAAGTTCGAATTCCGCATGCCGGGCAGCGAACAAAATCTTTCCGACTGTAACATAATTTTGAACACGGCTATGGCAAAAAGCTTGAAAGAATTTGCCGATGAAATGGAAGACCACAAGCAAGACTTCCACGATGCTGCACTAGATTATGTGAAGCGCACTCTGCGCGATCATCAGCGCATAATCTTTAATGGCGACGGCTACTCCGACGAATGGCCCGCCGAAGCCGAGCGCCGCGGTCTTGCCAACCATAAGACTACCGCCGATGCGCTACCATGCTACATCAGCCAAAAGTCGATAGATTTATTTGGTGAATTCAATGTGCTCAGCGAAGCCGAAGTTCATAGTCGCTACGAGGTTAAGCTAGAAAAATACAACAAGACTATAAATATCGAAGTGCGCACTATGAAGCGCTTGGTTCGCCGCGTATACCTACCGGCAATTAATCAGTTTGCAGCAGAGGTTGCCAAGCACATTACACAGATAAAAACTGCTCTTCCCGACGCTAACCAGAAATACCAAGAAGCAAAGCTAAGAACGCTGTTAGAAGGCGCCGATATAATTAACGAGCACCTACACAAATTACACGAACTGCATTGCGCTTCTCTCGAAATAGAAGATCAGCAAGAACGCGCAAATATGAATGCGCATGAAATAATTCCTGTTATGGAAGATTTGCGAGATGCGGTCGATTCGATGGAAATAATTGTAGACCACAACTTATGGCCAGTACCTACATATAACGACATTCTGTTCTACGCATAAATTTCGACAATTCGGCAACGCAGCAATTACTAAAGAAGCCCCTGCAATAGGGGCTTCTTGCTTTACTAAGAAAGATTGGGGCGTTTGCTACTTAGCCACTATGTTCACCAAGCGTCCGGGTACATAAATTTGCTTCACAATAGTTTTACCATCCAACAATTCTGCTATCGCATCTTTTGCAGCAGCTATTGCAACATCCTCTTCAGCATCAGTTGGTACCATTATGCGTGCCTTCACCTTGCCAGATAGCTGCACGGCTATTTCCACTTCATCAGCTTTTGCTAACTCTGGATCAAATTCAGGCCACGGCTGTTCATGCACCGAATCAGAATGACCAAGTGCTGTTTGCCACAATTCTTCAGAGAAATGCGGCGCAATAGGTGCTAAAAGTTTTACCAGCGTTTCAGCCACATCTCGACACAGCGGACCACCCGTTGCGCAATTCATACGATGCTCAGCCGGACGCAACCGCAAAAACGCAGCCGTTGCATTTGCTAATTCCATAATTGCCGCAAGAGCCGTATTGAAATTGTTGCGATCGATATCTTCAGTAACTTTGCCCACCACTCTATGGCGTTCACGTTTCATAGCCATAGCGTAAGTATGCGCTTGGGAAGCATCTGCATCCGGATTGAAAAGCGTATCATCGCCTGCTTGTCCCACTAAGTCATTCACAATGCGCCACACACGATTCAAAAACTTTAACATGCTTGGAACCACATCGTCGTTCCAGAGTTTCTCTTTGTCAGGCGGTCCCATGAACAACATTGCAGCACGCACCGCATCGGCGCCATACTTGGCTATCATCTCTTCCGGACTTACAACATTGCCCTTCGACTTGCTCATAACTTCGCCATTGGCATCTAGCACCATTCCCTGACAAAGCAAGTTTGTAAACGGCTCATCAAAATCCAACATACCCGCATCTCGCAGCACTTTTGTGAAGAAACGGCTGTATAACAGATGCAGAATGGCATGCTCTATACCACCGATGTATTGGTCCACCGGCATCCATTCGTTCACGCGATCGCTCAGGAACGGCATGTTCTCGTTATGCGGATCGCAGTAGCGCATGTAATACCAGCTACTACATGTAAACGTGTCCATCGTATCCGTCTCGCGCTTAGCGGGCTTACCACAAACAGGGCATGTAGTGTTCACAAACCCGGCGTGCGTGGCTAGCGTTTCTCCGGCAGCCAAATCAATATCTTCAGGAAGCCGAACTGGCAAATCTTCTTCCGGAACTGGCACCACACCACACTTAGGGCAATGAATTGCCGGAATTGGATTGCCCCAATAGCGCTGACGGCTTATCAACCAATCACGTAGACGATACTCAGTAGTACGTTTGCCCTTACCAGCATCCTCCAGCGCTTTTACTATAGCGGCTTCACCTTCGGAATGCTTGCCGCCCACCATGCCAGTATACGGACCGCTTTGCACCAAAATACCTTCTGCTGCATATGCTGCATCCCAATCTACGTTGGTAACAGCACGGTTTTGCTCATCTTTAAGCTGCTCATACAGAGGATCGTCTTTATCCAGAATGATTGGAATTATTGGCAAATTGTATTTGCGGGCAAACTCGAAGTCGCGCTGGTCGCCACAAGGCACAGCCATAACAGCGCCTGTGCCGTAATCGGCTACTACATAATCAGCTACCCACACAGGCACCTGTTCACCATTTACAGGGTTAATAACATAACGACCAGTAAAAATGCCGTGCTTTTCGCGATCTCCCTGAGCGCGCTCCACCGCACTTACCTTTTTGGCTTCTTCCGCGAAAGCTAGCACTTCTGCTTCCTGTGCAGTACCAGCCACCAAAGCAGCCAGCCCTTCATATTCCGGACCAACCACAAAGAAACTGCACCCAAACAAGGTGTCAGCCCTAGTAGTAAATACTGTAATTACGTCTTCTTGCTTTGCGCATTCATAATTTTCATTTGAAGACGCGGAAGACGCGCAATGCGAAGGCTGCGCAGCTTCTGAATGTAGCGTTCCCTCCGCCTCTTCGCCAAGCGGCACTAAAACAAAGTCAACATTTGCGCCTTCGCTTTTCCCTATCCAGTTAGCTTGCTGCTGCTTTACGTTTTCAGGCCAGCCGGTAAGCTGGTCTAAGTCTTTAAGCAGCTCTTCTGCGTAGTCGGTTATTTTGTAGTACCACTGTGTAAGATCGCGCTTTTGCACCTCTGAATCGCAGCGCCAACAACGCCCATCAATTACCTGCTCGTTCGCGAGCACGGTACCGCAACCATCGCACCAGTTCACAGCAGAATTGCGTCGCTCCACCAACCCGCGCTTCCAAAACTCTAAGAATATCCACTGTCCCCAGCGATAATATTCCGGATCGCACGCCACAACCGTTCTATCCCAATCGTAGCTAAAACCCATGCGCTTAAACGAATCGCGCTGTGTATCTATGTTGCTATACGTCCACTTTGCCGGATGCGAATGATGCTTTATAGCAGCGTTCTCCGCTGGCAATCCGAACGCATCCCATCCCATAGGATGCAATACGTTAAAACCTTTCATGCGCGAATAACGTGCAACTACATCGCCATACGTGTAATTGCTTACGTGCCCCATATGAATGTCTCCCGAAGGATAGGGAAACATTTCTAACACGTACTTGCGCGGTTTGTCTGACTGTTCGTTTACGGAGTAAAGACCGTTTTCTTGCCACTGTAATTGCAAACGTGGCTCTATTTCATGTGGATCATATGCTTTCATGTAATTCCTTAGCTTGTGTAGAATATGCAGAGAACATTATAGCCATGCAGCCACCGTCAGGAGCATCATGAACTACCATAACGCAAGCTTCAAAGCGGCTTACGGCACATCTAGCCAACTTCCGCCCAGTCAAGGACCCGAAGTATCGTTTGCCGGACGCTCAAATGTTGGAAAATCGTCGCTGTTAAACAGGCTGATGTTTCGCAAAGGGCTAGCAAAGGTATCACAAACTCCCGGCAAAACAGCAACGGTGAATTTTTACAACGTAGACGGATTTGATTTTGTAGATTTACCCGGATACGGATATGCGCGGCGTTCTAAACAAGAATTAAAGCGTTGGTCAGAACTTATTGAGGGGTATTTTAATCAAGATCGCCAATTTGCGCTCGTAGTCAGCCTAATAGACATTCGACACGACCCAAGCGCACTAGACCATAATATGGTGGAATTTCTGAAGGAAGCTGAACTGCCTTTTGCAATAGCGCTTACAAAAGCCGACAAACTAAGCAAGCAAAAAGCGCTGCAACAGCGCGCCAAAATAACAAAACTGCTTAATCTGCCGAAAGGCATTCCTGTAGTGCTTACATCTTCAGAGAAGGGCACCGGCGCAGATGAACTGCGTAAGCTAATAAGCAGCTATGTCGAAACGGAAAACTAGCAAACCCGCTAGACCCTTATTTTTTGCGTCCGCGCATAAGCAGCAAGCACACAATTGCTACTATTGCAGCTACAACACCAATTACGGCTAACACAGCCACACTTCCTGCAAGCAAATCTTGCGTGATGGCTATAGACGAACCTTGTTGAACCACAGTTGTTACCGACGGAGTGTTGCGCTTGTCTTCGGATAATTGTTGCGGTCTTTTTATTTCGCGCTGGGTATCTGTATTAGATTTACTAGAGCTACCATTACTGATGCCATTTTGAGCTTCTGCCAATGGGCGCTGCGCCGATCTGTCTACAATTCCAACAGCATTGTTGTCTGAAGTCTGAATAGATTGTTTTGGTTTACGCGGCGCTATTTTACCTGTAATAACTAAATCAGGTTCGCGCGCTGATAATTTAGCTGTGTCGTCAGCAGAATTCGCGGGGTCGCCGCCTAATAACGCTGAAGTATTGCCTGCTCGCACGGCAGAGTTGCTCAGATGCATAGACACACCACGCGCTTCTACAACAGCAACTTCTTCAGATTTCTCTTCAGCTGTAAGAAAAACGGGGCATTCAAAGCTACCTTCAGCAGTTTCAGTAGGCATTGTTATTTTTGGTTCGCCCACTTCATAAGCAACATCCTCAGGAAGATTCATCAATGCAAGTTTCGCAATAACCCAATTTTGTACCGATACCTTCATAGAGGCTTCCGCTGCAGCCTCGTCATCAAAAGAGATATTATCGAATTCGTCGGCATCCATTGTCCAAGCAGCCTCATCTTCACTTACCTGCTCGGCTATGGTTTGGCGAATCTTATTTGCGACCTCTTCCACTTTTGCGCTTTGAGTATTCTGGTCAGCGTTAGTGTTTCCGGGTTTGTCCGAATCGTCTGGGTTAGTGGGTTCGTCAGATTTGTCCGGATTATCTGAATCGTCTGGATTATCCGGATTGACAGGATCGGGATTTACAGGTTCATCCGGATTAGGTTTCGGGTTGGGATTATCCGGTTCAGGCGTGGGCGTAGGATCAGGTTCCGGTTCAGGATCAGGTTCCGGTTCAGGATCAGGCTCCGGTTCAGGTTCCGGCGTAGGTACAGGGCTAGGTTGCGGATCGTCGCCAAAATCAGGATCCTCCGGATTAATTGGAGGGGTTGGATTATCCGCAACATATGGCACAGCTTCTATAGTGCCACTAATTGGAACTCGTCTCGCAAAGAAAATATCAAACCAACCGCGATGAACGTACACATCAGCGCTAAACGACCCTGCAACACCTGCCGGATTCTCGGGAGTACCATTTGTCGGCATAGTGTAAGAAACTGACGATTCATCTATGCGTATACGCACTTTTGAAAACTCAGAAGTGGTCAGCTCAGATTCCAGCCAACTCCAAAAAGTAACATCATCTGTTACTTTGCCATGCTCTGCCTTCCAGACTTTGGTCTTTAGGATATATTCAGCTTCGTCAACTACATCAAAGTAACCAAACAAGCTACCGTTTTCATCATGCGTTATATATACTTCTTCAGTCTCGGAAGGCTGCGAAACATTGGCAAAAGCACTAGCTGGCACGAGCGAAAGCGCAAGAGTAGATGCCGTGAAAACAGCTACCAACTTATTCAGTTTAGTTAGTCCCGCCAATACAACCCCGCTATTTACACCTTAATGCAATGTTGCATTACTGGCATAAGTGTTCTTATCTCGCAGCATAACATCATGTGCGCCGCCTTCAACTATAGAAGTTGCGCTAACCACAGTCAGTTTTGCTTTTTCTTGCAACTCTTCTATGGTAAGCGCGCCGCAGTTGCACATGGTGCTTTTTACCTTAGAAAGCGTCAAATTAACATTATCTTTCAATGAACCCGCATAAGGCACATAGCTATCGACACCTTCTTCAAACGACATACCCTTCTTATTGCCGCCCAAATCATAACGCTGCCAATTACGTGCACGGGCGCTACCCTCGCCCCAGTATTCCTTCATGTAGCTGCCGTTTACCATCACTTTATTTGACGGACTTTCATCAAAACGGGCAAAGTAACGACCAAGCATAACGAAATCGGCACCCATAGCAAGCGCTAAGCTAATGTGATGGTCATACACAATGCCACCATCAGAACAAATGGGAATGTAAACTCCTGTTTCGCGGAACCACTCATCGCGCGCCTGCGCCACCTCTATAACAGCAGTAGCTTGACCTCGCCCAATACCTTTTGTTTCGCGCGTAATACAAATACTGCCGCCGCCAATACCTATCTTGATGAAGTCGGCACCGCATTCAGCCAAGAAGCGGAAACCATCGCGATCGACCACATTGCCAGCACCCACCTTCACGCTGTCACCATAGTGTTCGCGAATCCATTGGATTGTGAATTTCTGCCAATCGGAATAGCCCTCCGATGAATCAATACACAACACATCAACGCCAGCATCAACTAAAGCTGGCACACGATCGGCATAGTCGCGCGTGTTTATGCCAGCGCCCACCATGTAGCGTTTGTGATCATCAAGCATTTCATCAGGATTGCTTTTATGAGAATCGTAGTCTTTGCGGAAAACCAGCGCCACCAAATTGTCAGAGGCATCAACGATAGGCAAGCAGTTCAGCTTATTATCCCAAATAATATCGTTCGCGTCTTTTAGCGAAGTCTCAACGGGCGCAACTACAAGCTGGTCACGCGGCGTCATAAAATCGACCACTTTATCGGTTGAATTCATACGGCTTACGCGATAATCGCGGCTAGTTACAATTCCCAGCAACTTGCCGTGAGGTTTGCCTGCCTCTGTTACAGGCATAGTAGAAAAGCCATGCTCTTCTTTCAGACGCACCACGTCCGCCAAAGTCATATCGGGCGAAAGATTTACATCGCTTTCCACAAAACCAGCTTTGTAATCTTTAACACGACGAACCATTGCCGCTTCATTTTCTATACTTTGCGAACCATATATGAATGAAAGCCCACCCTCGGTAGCTAGCGCAACAGCCATGCGATCGTCAGAAACCGACTGCATAATGGCAGATATCATAGGAATGCTTAGGCTTATAGGGCAGTCTTCCTGACCCTTCCGATATTTCACAAGAGGAGTCTTTAATGACACATCGGACGGTATGCAATTGCTGCCAGAATAGCCCGGCACTAACAAGTATTCGTTAAATGTACGCGAAGGTTCGTCGAAATAAAATGCCATTGCGCCCCCTAAGATTAAAACTGAACTTCAATTATTATACGGCGCAATGGGGCTTGGAACAGGAAAAACTCCGGCGAACTTTAAGCCCGCCGGAGCAAATGCATTAAAACTCGCGGAAAGAGTTCTTTGGAGCGAAGCAAATTGGGCACTTCTCGAAGTCTTCACCCTTATGAATGTAGCCACAAACAGGGCAAAGATAGAATTTTTCATCGTCTTGTGCATCTATGTTGTTGTATGCGTCCATGTAAAGTTCGGCATGTACGCTTTCAGCCAACTTAGCGCGAGTGAACACCATTTGTGCGCCGGTTTCGCCTTCTTCAATGGCAACATTGATGAACGACGGATACATATCGGATGTCTCATAAATTTCGCCCAGCGCACCGCTGATTAGGTCTAGGTCGGTCTTGGTACCAACAACATCGGTAGGAGCTTCGGGCGCAACGTAGTCGGGCTCTTTCTTCTGAATCTCGGCTACTTCCAGCTTAATATGGATCTGCTCGGCAGCAGAAGTTGCAGCAAACTGACGCGCTATCTGATCGTAGCCAGCAGCCTGAGCGGCTTTGCTAAATGCAGCATATTTAGCGCTAGCGCCAGTTTCGCCATTTACTGCACTCTTCAAATTTTCCAAAGTAGTTCCAACTTTTGTATGACTATCGGCAACCACATTGAAGTTTGAAGAATTGCTGGCATTGGGTGCAACGTCGCGTACTTTCATCGTCATGGTTCTCCTCCTTGTGTCTTTTGAATTGGTTTATTAGCTGGTGAACATAATAGATGATTTGCAGCGTAACTTTACACTGATTGGAAAAGATTTGCGTTTGGTATCTTTTGGCTTTACAGCTTGCTTAGTGGGATATAGTAATAGTGAAAACTATTATGAAAGGAACGAAATGCAACGCGAATCAGTTTGGAAAAAATACAACAAAAACGATATAGCATCAATAGAGCACCTGACCGGCGACTATATGCAATTCATATCTACATGCAAAACCGAACGCGAATGCTGCGCACGCGCTGTAAAACTAGCCGAAAAAGCTGGTTATATGGCGCTCTCAGATGCACTAAAAGCAGGTCGCAAACTGAAATCCGGCGACAAAGTATGGGCAACTTCCCAGAATAAGGCTATCGTGCTTGTACACATAGGCGAACAGCCCATAGAGCACGGCATGAATATATTGGGTGCGCATATTGATTCGCCGCGGCTAGACATAAAGCAAAACCCCCTCTATGAAAAGGACGACTTCGCTTTGCTTGACACGCACTATTACGGCGGCATAAAAAAGTATCAGTGGGTGGCGCTGCCGCTTGCCATACACGGTGTAGTGGCGAAAACCGACGGTAGTGTAATGCCGGTAGTTATTGGCGAAGACCCGCACGATCCTGTTTTTTGCGTAACCGATCTTTTGCCGCATTTAGGGCAAAAGCAAATGGAGAAAAAAGGTTCGGAAGTTATAGAAGGTGAAGACTTAGATATTCTTGTTGGGAATAGATGTGAAGCCAACCAAAACGAGGAAGAAAAAGAGCCTGTTAAAGCATTCTTGCTTAATATTCTGCGCGAAAAATACGAAATAGAAGAGGAAGATTTTCTTTCTGCCGAACTTGAAGTAGTGCCTGCAGGCGCAGCCCGCGAAATGGGCTTTGATCGAAGCATGATTATTGGATACGGGCAAGACGACCGCGTTTGCGCCTACACATCGCTGCGTGCCCAGTTGGAATTGGCAGACGATGCAGCGCCGGAAAAAACTGCTGTTTGCGTGCTGGTAGACAAAGAGGAAATTGGCAGCGTAGGCGCTACAGGCATGGAGTCGGCGTTTTTTGAAAACACTATCGCCGAAATAATGGAACTTGCAGGCGAAAGCGGTCAGTTAAAACTGCGACGCGCATTAGCCGCTTCCAGAATGTTGTCGTCAGATGTATCAGCAGGTGTCGATCCGGCTTACGCAAGTGTTTTCGAACCAAAAAATTCCGCCTATTTAGGACACGGTTTGGTGTTCAATAAATACACTGGTGCGCGCGGAAAATCGGGCAGCAACGATGCCCGCGCCGAATTTGTAGCGCGCCTGCGACGCGTTATGGACGATGCAAATGTTAGTTTCCAAACCGCTGAACTGGGTAGAGTTGATGCGGGCGGCGGCGGAACAATAGCTTTCATACCCGCACGCTTCGGAATGGATGTAATAGATAGCGGTGTCGCCGTGCTTAGCATGCACAGCCCTTGGGAAGTAACCAGTAAAGCTGATATTTACGAAGCCGTGCGCGGCTACGAGGCATTCCTGCGCAATATTTAATTTAGCGGTCTGTTGGGAAAGCGATGCACGCTTAGCATGCGTTCCTGACAGACCAACACATCTCTATACCAATCGAATATTACAGAATGTAAAACGCTGCGTATCGTAAAAGTAATGCCTTTGCTGTTTACCCACAAAGCGTAGCGCTGCCGTGTAGTATGCAATGCAACACGGAAGTTCTCTTCCTCCTTTCTCCCTAAGGAAGATGCCCTCATCTTCCGCAACATGGAAGTCTCCGTCCCTAGGCTTCCAAGGATGCTTACCCCCGGCATCCACTGTTGTGAGGTGGCTTACGTAAGCCACCTCACAATTTTTTATCCCGGAATGTACGAGTGCATCGTTATATGCAGGGCTAAATTGTCAACTTGAGGCGCATTCCTGCTTCGCACCATTAATGACGTAAACTAATACGAAACAGAAAGGACCACCATGAAAAAGTATGCAATGCGTATTGCCGAGCGCGAATTAGATACAGAAGAAGCGTGGCGCATCTTAGATGCTGGCGAATACTGCGTTATATCTACAGTTGATGAAGACGGAACACCTTATGGCGTTCCCATGTCGTATGTAATGATGGACAAAAAATTGTATGTTCACACCACAAATACTTATGGACATAAACTAGACAACTGGCACCACGACCCCCGCGTTAGCGTTACAGTTGCAACCGAGGTAGAACCTTGTTTTGAAGACACTTTCTTCACTAGCCGCTTTGCCTCTGTTATAGCTAGCGGGCAAATTCATCGCGTAGAAGATATAGTACAAGTGCGTCAGGCATTGGTGGCGCTTTGCATGAAATACATGCCCGAGTTAAAACACGAAATAGGACCAGCAATAGAGCGCGAAATAAATGACACTGATATATGGGAAGTTGCATTTGATGAAGTACGCGCAAAAGGTGGCAGGAGACTATCAAAATGACGAACAAACTAGCAACCCCAAAACTAGAACACATAGAGCAAATATGCAGCGGATGGGTTAATAAATACGTGCTAACCTATCGTTTGGCAGATGGATCAACGTATGAATACGAAGCCGCTTCACGGCGCGGATTGAACGAGTACGAAGCAGCACTTAAAGCAAATGGCGCGGGAAAACATACCAAGCCAGATGCGGTATGTATTGTTCCGCTTCTTCCAAACGATACCATTTTGCTCATAAGAGAATTTCGCTATCCACTGAACGCTTGGTGCATTTCTTTTCCTGCAGGTCTTATGGAACCAGACGAGACAATAGCGCAATGCGCGCAACGCGAATTGCTCGAAGAGGTTGGATGCCGCCTGAACGACAAGCTAGGCGATGCAGCAATAACAGTTCTGCCGCAATCGGGCTATTCGTCAACCGGGCTTACCGAAGAAAATGTACAGGTTGTTCTTGCGCGAGCGCTGCAAGACGAAACGCCACAGCCCGAACGCGGAGAACTCATAGAAAGTTTTACCCTCCATTATTCTGAAGTGGCTGATTTCTTGGCGAAAAATAGCGACCTCATAGGCACGCGCGCGCAGCTTATTTTGGAAATGGTGAAACGTATATGGGATTTGAAATCGAAGCTGCCCGAAGAGCCGCTGCCCCAGCAGCCGCTAACGCCTCAAGACTACGCTTAGTTTTCCGCCAGCACATCTAGCGCAGCGCGATAGCCGCCAGAACCATATGTCAAACACTTAGATACACGCGCTATGGTAGTTGCCGATGCGCCCGTTTCTTTTTCTATGGCAGCATACGATTTGCCCGCGTCTAACAAGTGCGCAACAGCTAAGCGCTGCGAGGTTTCGCGTATTTCCCGAATGGTGAACAAATCTTCCAATAACTCGAACACCTTATCCGGATCGTCTATAGTAGCCAACACGCGCAGTAAATCGTCAACTTCTTGCGTGCGAATTTGCGCAGCTGGGCTTTTTACATCAGCCATTTTTGCGCCCCATTCGTATAAGTCCGTATTCAATAGATTCAACTAGCGCATTCCACGATGCCTCTATTACGTTTTCTGACACGCCAACTGTGCCAAATATACCATGCGCATCGGCGGTAGTTATGGTTACGCGCGTTACTGCTCCGGTGCCTTGGCTCTCGTCTGGAAGGCGCACTTTGTAGTCAACCAACTCTAAGTTGGACACTTGCGGATAAAACTCGGTTATTGCCATGCGCAAAGCACTGTCCAGCGCACCCACCGGACCTGTACCTTCACCAGTTGCGACAAAACGCTGATCGCCCACGTGTATCTTAATTGTGGCTTCACTGGCTGCATCTTTTGCAAGCGCTCCGGTATCTTCGCGATCGTCCACAATAACCCGGAAACTTTCTAACGTGAACACCGGAGAATATTCCCCCAAGTGACGCATCAACAACAACGCAAGCGAACCGTCAGCCACTTCATATGTATAGCCGCGTGCTTCGCGATTCTTTATATCGTCAAGTATTGTTTGCACATTAGCACCACTGGCTTCTAAATCTATGCCCAACGCCGCAGCTTTCTGCAAAAGCGAAGCCTTACCAGCTAGTTCGCTTACCACCATACGCGCTCTATTTCCTACAAGTTTCGGATCAGCGTGTTCATATGCCTGCGGAAAACGAGCAATAGCGCTAGCATGCAAGCCGCCTTTATGCGCAAATGCAGAATGACCGCTATACGGATTATGCGCTGAAACTGGTGCTCCTGTAATCTCGGCTATGTAATGCGAGACATCGGTAAGCTGCTGTAAATTACTGCGACCTACCGTTTCTGCATTCATCTTCAATTCAAGATTAGCTATAACTGTTAGCAAATCGGTGTTACCAACTCGCTCACCTATGCCATTCATGGTTCCTTGCACTTGCACAGCACCTGCACGAACCGCCGCAAGAGTGTTTGCAACCGCACACCCTGAATCGTTGTGACAATGTATGCCAAAATTCTGTCCGGGAAATTCTGCAACCGCAGCCGCAACAATGCGCTCAACATCAAATGGCAGCGCACCGCCATTTGTTTCGCATAAATCTATGCTATCGGCGCCAGCCTCGTGTGCCGCACGCAAGCATTCCAACGCATATTCCTTGTTGCTAACGTAGCCATCGAAAAAATGCTCTGCATCAAAAACAACTCTGCGACCTGCCGCTTTCAGATGTGCCACCGAATCGCGAATCATGCGCAGATTTTCAGATAACTCAGCTTGAAGTGCCAATGTCACCTGTTTATCCCACGTTTTTCCCACAATGGTAACTACAGGTGCACCGCATTCCAGCAAATCGGTCAAACCCGGATCATCTAAAGCAGCTACACCTTTGCGACAGGTGCTGCCAAACGCAGCTATGCGTGAGTGTTCAAATCGCATATGCCGAACCGCCTTAAAAAAGGCTATATCCTTCGGGTTTGACGCAGGAAAACCACCTTCGATGAAATCTACACCGAATTCATCAAGCCGGCGCGCTATAAGCAACTTATCTTCCAGTGAAAGATTTATTCCTTCGCATTGCTCTCCGTCGCGCAGCGTGCAATCGTATGTGTAAATTTTCGCCAATTAAACTTGAGTCAACCAATCGGAATATTCTTCAGCGTGTCCATAAGCTATTTCGAAAAAGCGCTCTTGCAATTGGCGTGTTACAGGACCGGGCTTGCCAACAGTACGTCCATCCACCGAGCCAATAGGGGTAAGTTCGGCAGCCGAACCAGTCATAAATACTTCATCAGCCACGTACAAGTCGCTTCTAGTTAAGCTTTCTTCGCCAGCCGGAATTCCTAATTCGTCAGCAATTACCAGCACAGTGTCGCGCGTAATGCCTTCAAGCACACCATCGGAAAGCGGCGGTGTAGACAACACTGAATTTCGCACCACAAAAATGTTTTCGCCCGTACCTTCGCAAACCAAACCATTTTCATTTAGCATAACCGCCTCGGCATAACCGTGTTCTTTCGCCTCAAGTTTTGCCATAAGCGAGTTGAAATATGCAGCAGTAGCTTTAACTGCTGGCGGAATAGCGTTAATAGAGCGCTGTCTCCAAGACGACACGCCAACTGCTATACCATTTGCCAGAGCCTCTTCGCCCAAATAGGCATCCCACGGCCAGCAAGCTATTATCACGTCAGTAGGCGCACCTGTTGGATCAACGCCCATAACGCCATAACCGCGGAAAACCAACGGACGAATGTAGCACGCTGGCAACTTATTCGCACGTATTACCTCTATCGTGGCTTCGCACAACTGGTCTACCGTGTAAGGCAAATCAATAGCAGCAATTTTCGCACTACGATGCAGGCGCTCCATATGATCGCGCAAGCGGAAAATGAAACTGCGATCAGAATTGGGATCTTTGTAACAGCGAATACCTTCAAAAACACCCGATCCATAATGAAGCGAATGCGAAAGCACGTGCACGTTGGCATCTGCCCACGGCACTAATGTACCGTTCATCCATATATAATCCACTTCGGTTATATCTGCCACGAATCCTCCAAACTCCGAACTTACAGCTTTTGTAACTGCTTTTTGGGTTAGCGAAATGATACTGCTTACCAACGTAAAGTACCAATGCAAAGCTGGAGAAATTTTAACAGCTATAGTTGTGCCTGCGTTCTGCAAAGCACAAAGAGTTTCAGCACAATTGCCTACATCAAAAAATAAGCCTCTGTGCCGACAACGCAAACAGAGGCTTATTAGAATTTAATTTTTCGAACTAACTAGACTGAAGTATCTAAATACTTGTTGTCTATTTCGGCATCGGCATAATCGGTTGCCGCGCGCAGGTTGCTCATAAAGTTAGGCGCTTCACCGATATAAGACGGACTTGTATCAAAAACAGGCAACATGCCTTCTTGTTGAGTGTACAAAAAACCAATTGCATAGCCATCTGGTAAACCGGGTACGCCGCCTTCTGCAATAAGAGCATCTTTTACGCCATTATCGGTTTCAATGTAGCCGTCGTAACAAAGCGCATAAGCGTTTGCGCCTCGCGCACCTTCAACGGTATGCTGCGCTAAATTGAAGCATTCTTGGGCGCTATTGCCGGGATGGGTTTCCAAAAACACATTGTCACGCACAACCATAGTGGTGAATGGCACAATTTCTTCACCCGCATTCATGCGCTGTTTGCCTTCATCTAGCGCATACAGCAAAACGCGCTCTAGAATCTCGGGCATCTGAGGTACTTCTGATACCTGATTCTTTACTTCGCGGTCGCTCATTTAGACTCCTTCCGTATGGCGCAAATTTGCTCGCTACAGGTTTGCACCTTTTATGTTTGGTAATAGTTTAGTTGAATACAAGCCCAAAGCCCCAATCTAACACGAAAATGCCTTAAATGGTTTTATTCGTAAGAATTTAGAATAGATTTACAAACTGGCGGAGAGGCAGGGATTCGAACCCTGGATACCGCTTAACACGGCATAACGGTTTTCGAGACCGCCGCATTCAACCGCTCTGCCACCTCTCCGTATAACATTAATGCTTTGCAAAAAGCGCCCAATAAGGCTTTCAGTAGGTTACATATTAGCCGCACCAAGAGAAAACCAAAAATGGCGGAGAGGCGGGGATTCGAACCCCGGATACCCTTTTGGGGCATACACGATTTCCAATCGTGCTCCTTCGGCCAGCTCGGACACCTCTCCGTTCACCGCCGACTGCAAAGCAGCAACTCGACAGTATAGCGCATACAATAGCTGTTCAACAACAAGCCGATTATAGATTGTTCTCTTTCTTCCATTTGCGGAACATGCGCGCATACGCACAACCCTCGGGTAGAAGCGGGTCGAATAGCGCAGTAACTATAGAAACACGCCCACAGCGCTCACACGCACGAAACCTGTTTTCATAAACAGTACATAAACGCGTTTCGGGATTCAGAAATTCACACGGTGCCGCATAATCAATTACAACGTCGCCATCTTCATCTAGTTCACGCTCAAAGCAACAGCGCCCGCACTTGTCACATATGTTGTCCCACCAACTCATATGCTAATAGTCTGCCATTAAAGAATAGTAGCCCGCACGCTGTACAACATTTGCCGGAATACCAAACAGCGCCGACATGTTTTTACTAGAAAGCAGCTGCTCTTTAGATCCGTCTGCAATAATGTGCGCATCTTTCATTAGCACAACGCGATTAATTTCGGGAATTATGTCTTCAAGATAATGCGTAACCAGAACAACTGCACAACCAAGCTGCGCAAGTTGGCGCATGGTTTTGCGAACATAGAACATGCCTTGTGGGTCTAAACCAGTGCAAGGCTCATCAAAAATTAGCGCGCTAGGATTGTGAACCATAGCCCTAGCAATAAGAACACGGCGCGCTTGTCCAGAAGATAATGTGGTTATGTCTCGATCAGCCAAATCGGCTATTCCCAACTGTTCCATAACTTCCATTACGCGGGCGCGCTGTTCAGAAGTAACAGTAAAGCGCTTCGGCACACCAAGCGACCCAAACAAACCACCTGCTGCCACATCTGCTGCTGGCAGGTGAACCGATATTTGCGACTGCATACTTGACGACACATAGCCTATCGCCATTTTCACATCTTCCAACAAAGGGCGCGACATGCCGCGAAACCTTACAGGTGGCTCTTCGCGATGCATTGGATGAATATCGCGCGTCAGCAGTCCTACAAAAGTTGATTTGCCAGCACCATTTGGTCCCAACAATGCTACCGATTCGCCTTCAGCCAATTGAAAATTGTCTATATGAAGAATGCAGCGGCCAGATCTTTTGACCGCTGCATCTTTAAGTCTGATAAATGGTATTTGCCCAGAAGCGCCTATTGTGCGCCACCTTCCGTAGCCGCAGAGCTTTCACCTTCCGCAGGCTGCTCAGGTGCAGCGCCAGAAGCATCGGCAGCACCTGCATCGTTTCCAGCTTCATTTGTTGCCGCCTCAGCTGAATCTACTGCGTTTTCTGTATTTTCAACATCTTCTACCAAGTTTTCCTCAGCAGCCTCATCGGTTGCTTTTTCTTCCTCGGGAGTTTCATAAGCGCTCATATCGACGTTATATGGCACATTCTCGGGCATGTCGTTTATAACAACATCGGAAGATTCGCGCTTGCTCTTTTTCCATGCGCTCAAATCTTCACTAGCCTGAGTTTCCTTTACCGAAGCACGAATATCTACCAACAAACTATCAGGCACTTGGCTCAAGTCGGTTATTTCATCTGGAACTGTAACCATATCGGTGCACTTTATTATGTGCCAACCATAATCGCTTTGAACCAAATCGGTCATTTCGCCTACTTGCAACCCGTCAAGCGCGGTTTGGTACGCCTCTACAAACGAATTGGTTCCATCCCAACCTACATCGCCGCCATTTTCAGCAGAGCCGGTGTCGGTAGAATACTCCTTTGCGGCTTCTGCAAAATCTAGCGTGCCCGCTTGTAGTTGTCCAAGAACTTCCTGCGCTTTCGCTTGGTCGGATTCGGCAAACAGAATGTGTGATGAGCGACGCATTGTGCCCTTGCCGTTGTATTGCGACTGCGCTTGTTCAAGCACTTTGGCATCATCGGCAACTGCCTCGTTTGCGAACTTCTCTTTCAGTTTCTCGTTACCAATGGAATATTTCAGCGCCTCGCGATAATCGTCCTCAGTTTCGAAACCAGAATTTTCTAGAGCTTCCTGCCAAGCTTCATCAGAAGAATAATTCTGACGCATTTTGTCTACTTGACCCTGAATTTCTTCATCAGTAGCGCCGCATCCTTCATCGTCGGCAAACTGAATAACCAGTTGCTGATCAATCATGGAATCCAAGAAATATTCGCGCAAACTAGACGGCGTGTAGCCCATCTGATTTAGATATTTTGCCCAAGCGTCATCATCTTCAGCCGACGCATTCAAGCGCAAACTATTTATGTTGCGAGTTATATCATCTTCAGGAATTTCAGCTCCATTTACAGTAGCCGCTACACCACCAGTTAACCCGGTGTCAGGCGTTAGTCCTTTTTCGCTTGTAGTTTCAGCGCAACCAGCAATTCCCAAAACGCAGACAGCAGAAATTGCTAACGCTGCTCCATATCTAAAAATCTTCTTCATTTTCGCCTTTCAAGCTGTGCTTACAACTCTTGTCACTTGCAGTTCCACATTTTTGCACATACGCACCATATACAGAACGTTTCACGCGAAACATCCATTTACTTTTTGTTTGCTTTTTTACGATCGGTCGCAGAAAGCAGACGTTTGCGAAGACGAATGCTCTTAGGTGTTATTTCTACCAATTCGTCATCTTCTATGTACTCTAATGCCTCTTCTAATGTAAATGTTATAGGCGGAGTTAGCTGAATGGCTTTATCAGCAGAACTGGAGCGCTGATTGCCTAGTTGTTTTGACTTCTCCACATTTACTACCATGTCGCCTTCTTTGGCGGACTCGCCAACAATCATGCCTTCATAGCACTCGTCGCCCGGTCCGACAAAAAGACGTCCGCGTTCTTGCAGAGTATCCAACGCATACGCTACCGCTTTGCCAGTAGACATGGCGATCATGCCACCGTTTTTGCGCCCTGCCATTTCGCCAGAATACGGACCATACTCTTTGAAATGATGGAACAACATAGCTTCGCCGTGCGTCGCATTCAGTAGTCGTGTCTTCAAACCCATGGTCCCGCGCGACGGTATGCGGAATGTCAGATGTGTCATAGTTTCATCAGATGCCATATCTTCCATTATGCCGCCTGCTGTTCCCATTACTTCAATTGCCTTGCCGGAATATTCGTTTGGCACATCTACAGTAGCTTCTTCTATAGGTTCTAGCTTGCTGCCATCTTCAGCGGTTTTGTACACCACGCGCGGGCGACCAACTTGGAATTCGAAGCCTTCACGCCGCATCGTTTCCATCAGCACGCTTAGATGCAGAACGCCGCGCCCTGCCACTTCAATGCCGCTTTTATCTTCAAGTTCATTGATGCGCATAGAAATGTTGCTTTCTTTTTCACGCAACAATCTCTCTTTAAGCTGACGACCGCCCACTATCTCGCCTTCGTGCCCCACAAGTGGGCTGCTAGAGGCTTCGAACACAACTGCCATCGTGGGTTCCTCAACCGCAATAGGCTCCATCAAAACCGGATTATCTGGGCTGGTCAGAATATCGCCGATGTCTGCATCTTCAATGCCGATAACTGCCACTATGTCACCTGCGGCAACATCTGGCACTTCTACTTTCCCTAAATTTTCAAAAGTATAAACCTTGCGAATCTGAGCTTGTCGTTCTTCGCCAGAAGGCTTTATAACCAGCACCTGTTCTTTTTCGTGAAGAGTGCCGCTAGACAAGCGCCCTACACCGATACGCCCCTCATAACTGCTATGGTCAACCGTGCAAATTTGCAATGCCAGCGGACCATCTAAATCTACATCGGGCGCTGGAATTTGCTCGATAATCATATCTAGCAGCGGAATCATATCGTTGTTGTTGTCGGTCGGATTTAAGCGCGCATAGCCATTCACAGCCGATGCATATATAACTGGAAAATCCAACTGTTCATCGGTAGCGCCTAATTCAACCATTAAGTCGAATACTTTGTCCACCGCACCTTCCGGATTAGCGTTTTGACGGTCAATTTTATTAACCACTACCACAATGCGCAAACCTCGCTCAAGAGCATGCGATAACACAAATCGTGTTTGCGGCTTAGGACCTTCGTATGCATCCACAATAAGCAAAGCGCCGTCAGCCATATTCAGCACACGCTCTACTTCACCGCCAAAATCGGCATGACCCGGCGTGTCAATAATGTTGATTTTTACACCTTTGTAGTTAATAGAAATATTTTTGGAAAGGATTGTAATGCCGCGCTCTCGCTCTTGATCGTTGCTGTCTAGCACACGCTCTTGCACTTGCTGATTTTCACGAAACACATGCGATGCCCACAACAGTCTGTCTACCAGCGTAGTTTTGCCATGATCGACATGCGCAATTATAGCCACGTTACGAATATTGTCTTGTTTCATATATTTGCTTCCTATGTTGGATTTTCCGATCGGGGCGGCGCGATAAACGCTACCCAGATGAACTATTCGATGGGCTATTCTAACACCAAGAAGGCGCTAGGGCAGGGCGAATAGCCCAAACCAAAGCATGTCGAATACTGTATGAGCGCAAACGGGCCACATAATGCTGCCCGAGCGACGATAAAGCCAAATCATGCACAAACTGAAAACGAAAGCTATAGGCAGCTTCCACGGTTGCGCCAGATGGCAAAGCGCAAACAAAAGCGCTGTTGTAGCTGCTGATTTTGCAACTGGCGCGTTGGCTGATCTTGTTTTCGTTGGCGCATTCTTTGTGCGTGACACGGTGGCTGCGCTTGTGGCGTTAGTTGTGCCTGTTGCGTTAGTTGTACCTGTTGCGTTAATTGCTCTTGTTTCGCTAGCTTCACTTGTTTCGCTGGCTTCGCATGCTGCATCGGCTGTAAAGTATTTCGACAACACGGCAAAAACCGCCCCGGTAAATATACACTCTTCTACTATGCCCACCAACACGCAATCCACCGCTAACGCCGGACCAAAAAATACAGCACCGAACGCAAATGCAGCAACCAGCGCCAATATTCCTAAAAGCCCCATTCCCTTAGAGCTTGCGCAAGTTGAAGTTCTTTCCAATTTGCAAGTCATAATATGCGCCCTAGTTTCAATGCGCCCTAATTTCAACAAGTTTCTACTCTAATGTTTCACGTGAAACCTTTTGATGCGTGCCGAATGCGCAAAAGCCGAAGTTTTTCGCCCAAACAAACCAACTTCAACTTAACTTACTGCTGCGAAAAATCGTCTGGCGATATATTTTCAATAAACGAACGAAATTCTTGCAACTCCACTTCTTTAGCTTTGTCATCTTTGAAGATATAAGGGAACGACGCTTGTTCTAATACACCCTCGTCTATCATAAATGGTGCATCTTCGCGCAACGCCAGCGCAAGCGCGTCTGTCGGACGCGCATCTAATTCTATTAGCCGCCCTGCTTGTCTAATCACTAATTTTGCAAAGAAAGTTTGCCCTTCCACGCGCGGTATGAATACGTGATCAACACAAGCATCCAAATTCGTAATTGCGTCAATAAATAGGTCGTGAGTCATCGGACGCGGCAATTTTACATGCTCTATTGCTACGCCAAGCTGCATAGCTTCATTTGCACCTATCCATATTGGAACGATGCGCGAACATCCCTCGTGCTGTTCCTCTATAGGCTCTAGCACCAACACTGCCGGCTGTTCTGGACCAGTAAATATAAGCGTTAAAATTCTAAGCGGAATCATATTTTCTCTTCTGTGTTTCCTCTGCTGCGTTTTTTCTTCTGTATTTCGTATTCTGTATTTCTTCGTCTGTATTGCATCTGCTGTATTTTTCTTCTGCTAAACGTGCACACAATTGTAGACTACGCTCGTTTGTGAATTAACAACAACCAAAAATGGTCAAAACTTCCGACTTTCCACTGTGAAAAGCACAAAATAGCTCCTATAGATGCACTACCAAATGCTGTTTGCCCAGTGTTCTCCACAATTCAAGCTGGCTATGTGGCACTACGACCATGGAAAGTCGAAAGTTTTGACCATTTTTGCCAATTTATTTCTCTCGCTACGCATTTGAAACTTTGCAACTTAACGAGATTGATTACAGTCGCAATATGGACATGCACAATCTTAATCTGGATGGGTGTTCAGGAGTATTCAGATTAAGAATTCAATTAACAACCACAATCCATGAATAATACCGCTAAACACATTTTTTAAGTATTAACCCACCAAAAAGGTATCAAAAGGCGAACTCTTGCAACAAGGGTTCGCCTAATACTTTTGTGGTGAAGTATAGGGGGATCGACACGTATTCGCTTCGCGAATACGTAAAGACCTCAAGCCTTCGGCTCTCGACCCACAACAGCCCACTGGGCTGCTGTGCTCTCGCGGGGTTCGATCCTTGAAAGCTTCACAAAAATGAAAAAGAGCCGAACTTGTCGGCTCGAAAATTCGTGGTGGAGCATAGGGGGATCGAACCCCTGACCTCAGGCTTGCAAAGCCCGCGCTCTCCCAGCTGAGCTAATGCCCCACATATGTTAGCGAATGTTTCACGTGAAACATTCTTGCCCGTTTGCCAAACCGTTCAGTCTGACAACAGACCCACACTTTTAATAAACGCTCCACCGGCTAACTCGGCTCACGATGGAGCGTTTATCGCAAAATGGTGGGCCCGAATGGATTTGAACCAGCGACCTCACGCTTATCAGGCGTGCGCTCTAACCAACTGAGCTACGGGCCCTCAAAAAAGTGCTTGACAAGACTACCTCATTTCAGCAGTTCGGGTCAAGGAATTTTTATAAGAATATTACAGTAATGGCGTAAATTACCAACAGATGAACTGGATAATACGCATAAAAAAGCCATTTCATAGGTTTTCCGCGACTTCCGCGGTAAAAACATAGCATTATTGTTGCCGCCGTATAGCCAATTAATGCATACCCAATAGTAAGCATGTCGTTAGTGCGCAGTCCATTAAATAAAGTTACACACATAGGAACAAGCATGGTGCCAATTATCGTTATAAGATTTGCTCGTCTTTCAGTACGCAGCATACGCTTTTGTGCTGCGTGGTCAAAAACAGAAAGCTCATCACCTGAAATTTTTACATCGCGCAACACGCTAAACATATAAATTATTACTAACCCAGTAGTTGCCCAATCAAAATGCGCACTCAAAACTACTGTGCAACAAAGAGTTGCCAAAAGTCCAAAGCCTACTCCACACCTGTCGTTTATGCGCAAAATTCCCAAACCTATTAACAGCGTAAATAACACATTTCCACATGCCCCAAACAACAATGAATACGGAATTTGGGAAACAAGCGCAAATACAAAAAGACGTAATGCATACCTCTTTAAGCTTGATGTATGAACATAACCTTCGACCAGCAAAAACGCCATTATGGGAAAAGTAATGCCGCCCACAGCAAACAGTACAAACAATATTGGCAATGGCAACCAAGCTTCAAAAACATTTGCAACGTGATTGCACGTCATGGCAACAATGGCCACTATTTTTAACTCGAAACCAGTTATTTCTAAAGAATGTTTCACGTGAAACATTATAAATTCCGGCAGCTGCAACTAACCCCCACAGCACTTAGTTCAATAAGTACTTGCTATGGGTGTCCGCTACAACCGCCGGACTAAACACCGCAACAATTCAATACACTTGCTGGCGTTTTCTGCTTATATTCAGTCGTGCATCAAATTATCAAGCTAATTAATTTCCTCCACACCTGTTAAGCTAGCGTCCTCATCAACGGAATCGGTGTTTTGTTTTTTCTTGTTGCCAGTGTCGCTAATAGCTACCGCAGTTACTCTGTCGCCATCTGATATATTCATGCAACGCACACCCTGAGCCTGCCGCCCAAGTTCACTGATTCCTTTCACAGGAGTGCGAACTATAACGCCCTCTTCAGAGATAATCATTATCTCGTCGCTAGCTTCCACAATCTTCATGGCAACTAGCAAGCCTTTCTTTTGCGTCATCGTAATAGTGTAAACGCCCTGCCCGCCACGATGATGTTCGCTATATTCACTGACAGATGTACGTTTGCCGTAGCCTTTTTCTGTTATAACAAACAAGTCTGTGCCCGGACGCGCTATTTCCATGCCTAGCACATGCGCATCGGCTGGCACCATCATGCCGCGCACACCTGTAGCAGTACGACCCATTGCGCGCACTTCCGATTCATCCCACAAAATGGCTTTACCCGCGCTAGAAACCATTATGACTTTTTCGCCCTTCGCCACACGGCGCACCGAAATTAGCTCATCGTCATCATTCAGATTGATAGCAATTAAACCGTCGCGACGCGTTCTGTCATATAGATCCATAGCGGTCTTTTTCACAGTACCCTTTGAAGTGGCAAACATTAGGAATTCGTCGGCTGGGAATTCTTTAGTAGAAATAACTGCCGAAATAGTTTCACCCTTTTCCAGCGGCAACAAATTTACTATAGCTGTGCCGCGGGCATGCCGTGAAGCTTCGGGAATGTCGTACACATGCAGACGATAAACTTTACCTTTTGTAGAGAAGAACAGCATGTAGGAGTGATTAGTTGCCACAAACAGATGCTCAACGAAATCAGAATCTTTTAGGTTTACGCCTTGCATGCCCTTGCCGCCGCGCTTCTGCTGACGATAAGCTGTAACCGGCATACGCTTAATGTAGCCCGCTTCCGTCATGGTAACTACCATATTGTCGTCGGGAACCAAGTCTTCAACTTCTATATCGCGCGCTTCACCGGTAATGCGAGTACGGCGCGCATTTGCATATTTCCTGCGAATTTCAAGCAACTCATCTTTGATAACACCGCGCAGCAGATGCTCATCATCTAGCAAGCTTTTTAGATAGACAATGCGTTCGCGCAAATCGGACAATTCAGCTTCTATCTTTTCGCGCTCTAAGCCGGTCAAACGACGCAGACGCATTTCCAAAATAGCGTCGGTTTGGCGCTTCGTTAACCCAAAACGTTCGCGCAAACGCTCGCTTGCCTCTTTGTCGGTTTGGCTACTGCGAATTATATGGATAACCTCGTCAATGTTGTCTAAAGCAACTATGTAGCCTTCTAAAATATGTGCCCGCTCTTCCGCTTTTGCTAATTCATAGCGCGTGCGGCGCGTAACAACATCTATCTGGTGCTGAATGTAGTAATGCAAGATTTCTTTTAGCGACAACACGCGCGGTGTATTGTCAACCAAAGCCAGCATGTTTATTCCGAATCCAACTTGCAACTGCGTATGCTTAAACAGCTTATTCAGCACTACCTGCGGAATAGCGTTGGCTTTTAGATCAATGATGATGTCTATTCCGCGACGATCTGCAGCATCATGAATGTTCGAAATTTCAGGTAGTTTCTTCTCGCGCACCAGTTCGCCTAGTTTTTCTAGCAGGCGCTTACGGTTAACCTGATACGGAATTTCTTTCACAATAATAGAGCTGCGACCCGACTTCTTCTCTTCAAACACACATTTAGCACGCACGGTTATATTGCCGTGACCAGTTTCATATGCGTCAACAATGCCTTTTTTGCCCATGATTAGACCACCGGTTGGGAAGTCTGGTCCCGGCATAGCGCTCATTAGCTCTTCGGTGGTGACATCAGGATTATCCAACATAAGAATAGTCGCATCTATGGCTTCACCCAAGTTGTGTGGCGGAATATTGGTAGCCATACCTACAGCAATACCATTACTGCCGTTAACCAACAAGTTCGGGAATCGCGCAGGAAGCACCTTAGGTTCTTGCAGGCTTTCGTCATAGTTAGGCTGAAAATCAACAGTTTCCTTGTCAAGGTCGCGCAGTATTTCCATAGCCGGCTTGTCTAAACGCGCCTCGGTGTAACGCATTGCCGCCGCAGAATCGCCGTCAATGCTGCCAAAATTGCCGTGCCCGTCTACCAGTGGCAAGCGCATACTAAATGGTTGTGCCAAACGCACCATTGTGTCATACACCGCAGAATCGCCATGAGGGTGATACTTACCTATAACATCGCCCACTGTACGCGCCGATTTCATATGTGGCTTCGTGGGTAGATAGCCCGATTCGTTCATAGCGTAAAGAATGCGCCTATGTACCGGCTTCAAACCATCGCGAACATCAGGTAACGCGCGCGCGACAATAACGCTCATGGAATACTCCAAGAACGACTGTTGCATTTCCTTACCTAATTCCGCTATCTGCACATCACCAGTAACGGCAGTTTCTGCATCCGATAATTCGGCGCTTTCCTGCTCAGCAGCCTCTTTCTCAGTTACATCTGTTGTGTCGGGCGTTTCACCCTCGTGCTCTTCATTAAACATTTCGTTATCTGACATATTCTGCCTTCCTGCAGCATATTTCGTTGGTCTTTATATTTGCAGCAGTTACCGCTAAATATCTAAATAGCGAACATCTTTTGCATGGCGCTGGATGAACTCTTTTCGCGGCTCAACCTGTTCTCCCATCAATTCGCTTACCACGCGCTCGGCACGGGCAGCATCATCAATATTTACTTGCAAAAGTGTACGATTCTGCGGCTCCATCGTAGTTTCCCAAAGCTGCTCAGGATCCATTTCACCAAGACCCTTGTAGCGCTGCACGTCAAATTTGTCAGGGTCGGGAAGCGATGCCAAATAAGCCTTCAGTTCATCTTCCTTAAAGATGTACTTCTCTATCTTTACGTTGCGGGAATTTTTTTTCTTCAGACCATATAGCGGCGGACACGCAATGTAGATGTAACCGCGGCTGATCAGCTCTGGCATGTAACGATAGAAGAAAGTTAGCAGTAAACAACGAATATGCGCACCGTCTACATCAGCATCAGTCATTATGATAATGCGATGATAACGTGCTTTTTCAGCATCGAAATCTTCACCAATATTTGTGCCAATAGCGGTGATAAGACTGCTGATCGTGTCGGAATTTAGCGATCTGTGCAAACCAGCGCGTTCCACGTTCAGAATTTTGCCACGCAACGGCAAGATGGCTTGAAATTTACGGTCGCGCGCTTGTTTGGCTGAGCCACCTGCAGAATCGCCCTCTACAATGAATATTTCCGACAAAGATGCATCTTTGCTAGAACAATCAGCCAACTTACCCGGCAGCGCAAAGCTATCAAGCACGCCTTTCCTGCGCGTAGCTTCCCTAGCTTTACGAGCAGCTTCTCTAGCTTTTAGCGCTTGGCTTGCTTTTTGCACAATGCGCTTTGCTGGTGTGGGGTTTTCTTCCAAATATTCTGCTAAACCTTGCGTAACAGCATTTTGCACAAGCGGGCGGATTTCGGTATTACCCAGCTTGGTTTTTGTTTGACCTTCGAATTGCGGGTCGTGCAGCTTAACGCTTATTATTGCGGCTAAACCCTCGCGAGTGTCATCGCCACTTAGGTTGCTATCTTTTTCTTTTAGCAACCCTTTACTGCGCGCATAATCGTTTAATGTGCGCGTGACGGCTTGCTTGAAGCCATCCATATGAGTGCCGCCTTCGTGTGTATTAATGTTATTCGCGAAAGCCATTATTGATGTGCTGTAACTACTTGACCACTGCATTACCACTTCTACTTCGCCATCTGCATTTTCAGCTGCGAAATAGATAGGCTTGTTCAGAACTTCCTTGCCCTCGTTCAAATATTTCACAAAATCAATTATTCCGCCATCGGCTTTGAAGGTTTCGGTGCGCTCTTTGCCAAATCGTTCGTCGTGTAGGGTTATTTTCAACCCTTTGTTCAAAAATGCCATTTCGCGAAAACGATTAGCCAGCGTATCAAAATCAAACTCGGTAGTTTCAGTAAATATTTCTGGGTCAGGCCAGAACGTGGTTTTTGTGCCCGTGCCCTTTGCCCTGCCTATTTCGTGCAGTTTTGTAGCTGTTTTACCATGATCAAAGCCGATGGAATATTCCTTTCCATCTCGGCGGACACACACTTCCAACTTTGTAGACAGCGCGTTTACAACCGACACGCCTACACCGTGCAAACCGCCTGACACTTTATAACCTTCACCGCCAAATTTACCGCCAGCATGCAAAATGGTAAGCACAACTTCAACGGTAGGTATTTTTTCTTTAGGGTGTTTTTCTACGGGAATACCACGACCATTGTCGGCAACAGTAACGGAATTATCAGGATGAATCCAAACTTCTATTGTGTCGCAATAACCTGCTAGTGCTTCGTCAACAGAATTGTCCACCACTTCGTAAACTAAATGATGAAGCCCACGTGGACCAGTAGAGCCAATATACATACCTGGACGCTTACGAACTGCTTCCAAGCCTTCGAGCACCTGAATATCAGACGCACCGTAATTCTCCGGTTTAGCTGCCATTAACACGCTCCTATTTGTTTATGGGATTTGAGGCGTTTAGAGCGCCGTTTTCCAATTTTACCATACAAATAGTCGTTTTTTACTAATATGCTATCTTAAACGGCGAAATTTCAGCCTGTTTGAAGGGGTAATTTCACTATATGTGCATCTGAAATTGCTTTTTTGTCGAAATAGTCCATATTTGTAGTAGTTATGAATGTTTGAGAATCGCGTTGTAAATAATCAACCAGAGCGCTGCGGCGGTCGCCATCTAATTCACTCATTACATCATCTAGTAACAAAATAGGCAAAGTGCCTAGAAGGTCTTCTATTATTTCAGCTTCGGCAAGTTTCCAAGCTAATACAGCCGATCGTTGTTGACCCTGACTGGCAAATTTGCCAGCATCCATATCATTAATGGCAAATTCGATACGATCATGATTTGGTCCAACAAGTGTGCGCCCAGCATTTAATTCGGCTGCAGTGTTCGCTTCGACCGCTTTTTGCAAGTCTTCATAAGAGTTTTCTTCACTCATCCATGAAGAAATATACGTACCACTAAGCTTTTCTCCACCAGATATTTGTTGATATTTGCGCGTAATTTCAGGCTTAATTCTGGTGAATAATGCGTGTCTGTAATTCTCTAACTGCGATCCTACACGTACAAATAATTCATTTATCGCATCTAGCATGTTTTTTGCGCCGTCTTTAAGAAGTTTGTTTTTATGGTGCAGTACTTTTTCAAAATCTTTTTGTATAACATGATAATTTTTATTTAACTGAGCACCTAGTGCATCTAAAGAATCACGCCGTTTACCGGGAGAACCTTTTATTAGATTCAAATCGTCTGGCGTAAAAGCAACCGATGGAACTAATCCGCGTAAATCCGATGCTCGTTTTGCCTTACCATTCAACTTATAATGCCGCGCCTTCCCTTCAAGCGCGAGTGCAATTTCAAGTTCTCTATTCCCGTCGCTGGCTTTTATTTCAATTCGCGAATTAGATGCACCATAACGAAGCAGTTCCGCTGTTTTTGAACGACGAAAAGACTGCATAGATGTAAGCAGCTGTATCGCCTCTACAATATTGGTTTTTCCTATTGCATTAGGACCAACCAACACCGTTAGCTTACCCGGCACTTCAAGATGTAGCCGATTGTACGACCTAAAATCGCGCAAATAGATATCTGAAATACGCAACATGCGGACTACAAAAACTATATACGTACAGGCATTATGAGATATAAATAGTTTTCTGGTTCTTCAGCGCGCAAAATACCCGGTTTCATATCGGATTGCACTTCCAAATATACTTTTTCTCCGCTTATAGCAGACAGCCCATCTTGTACATACGAAGAATTAAATGCAATTTGCATATCTTCGCCTTCAATTTGGCAAACTATAGTTTCTTGCGCAGTACCAACATCAGGCGCAGAAACAGTTATTTGCGTAGTTTGCGATGCTATATTTAAATCGAAACGCATAGGTGCAGTTGATGAACTTAATAAAGCTGCACGCTTAACACTTGCTGCTAGTTCTTTCACATCTATTTGCGCGCGAGATGTATAAGTATTTGGAAGTAACTGCTTATAATTTGGATAGTTACCCTCGATACGTCTGTTAATAAATGTAACCGGTCCACATTTTGCAACTATTTGATTTTCCGCTAAAGCAATAGAAACATTACCTTCATTTCTTGGCAATGCTGCAATTTCATTCAGAAAATTGCCAAGAATAACTGCTTCAAAATCTTCGGCAGCAGAATCTGGCATTGGAATTTCTGTTATAGCAAGACGATAGGAATCAGTAGCAACCATTCGTAATACATGTTCTTCTAACGTGATAAGAACACCTGTTAATATAGCACGGCTTTCGTCGCGTGATACTACTCGCGAAACACGACGAACCATATCTTGAAATTGGATAAATGGAATTTCTAATTCACTATCGGTTTCTACGTGCGGAAAACCGGGGAAGTCTTCATAGTTAAGTGTACGTACTGAAAAAGATGAAGTATCGCATGTAATATGAGCGGTGTTATCAGACTCTTGAATACAAACAGCTGCATCAGCAAGATTTTTGACAATATCATTGAATAATTTACCGGGAACGACAGTTTTTCCGGGTTCATCTACTAGCGCCGGTAAAATATATTTCACAGAATATTCTAGGTCGGTCGATTGAAGTACCACTTCATCGCCACTAGCATCCAACATAATTCCAGATAAAACTGGTAAAGTAGAGCGTGTAGATACACCTTTTAGTACCACTGAAAGCGCATTTTGTAGTTCTGTTTTATTAATAGTGAATTTCATTCATGCTCCCTATATTGCTGAATTTATTTGTCATTATACAGTGCGAATATTCTTAACATATAGTTAATTCCGGCATTGCTTTATTTATAAAAATAACCGATTGATCTCAAAGGTTGGTCTTGTTTTTATTTCATATTTTACATTCAATATATATTTGAAATATCAAATTGCTGTATAAAAATATTGGCAAAAATAATTTTTTCAGAAAGTATTTTCATTTTTATTATTAATATCTCAAATAGTTTGAAAAATCCCGAAACTTTCAGTAAATTATGAAAAAACATGAAAATCTAAATAGTGTTATCGGTTTTATTCCTAGTCGTTCAATACTGAATTGTGGAAAATGTTGAAAACTTTTCTTTTAATTATCAAATTTGTGTAAAACTTTTAACTATCGCAGTTCTACCTTGTTTTTCTTTTATTTTACACTGTTGAAATCTTCGTGCGTACTTTTTATTTTAATTTAATTTATTGGTATCTAGCTGGGATAATATAATTACAATTCAAAAATAGAACATAATTTCGCTTGACGGGATTAGTTTATTGTACTCAAGATATAACTTAATATTTTTATAAGTAACTTAGCTGGGAAAACTAATTTTTCTAAAAAATCAAGCTAAAATCTAAAAAATATTTAACAATGCCTTATAAAAATTCATAGATTTTTTTCAACCGACTTAAATATTTTCCACTTTTTCTGAATTAAATGTTGAAAACTTTTATCGATCTCTATTTTTTCACCAGTATTTGATATATATTTCAGAAAAAGTGTCATACTTCTTTACCTAAAGTAATTAACTTGCTCTTTAAAGCGTCATTGAAAGGAGATGCAAAATTGGACTACTCTTTTGTACCTAATGCAGCGCGCATCGCCTTATATGACGATATGCTTAGTTCTCCTCAAATAATTGAGGTACCACCAGCTAATACTACTAATTTTATTGGAGAGTTATCTTCTCAAATATACAACTTATCTCGCCAAGCAGGTGGAGGTATTCCCTTCAGCGCCATAAAGCAAGTAACTGAAAATTTTATTCATGCAGATTTTCGCGAAATAGTTGTTTCTATTATGGATGATGGAAATACAATACGATTTACCGACCAAGGTCCCGGAATTAGCGATAAACAACGCGCACAACTTCCGGGTTTTTCTTCAGCAACTGAAGAAATGAAAAAATATATAGACGGAGTAGGTTCTGGATTACCTATTGTTCGAGAATACTTAGATGTAAAGCACGGCACACTTACATTAGATGATAATTTAAATGGTGGCTCAGTAGTAACGCTTAGTTTAACCCCTCAAAAAACTTCTAATTTTGAAAAGCACACACCAAATATACCTACAACAACTTCGCAAGTCTCTAATATACCTTCCGAAATAGTTTTATCTTCTCTTTCAAAAAGATCTCAACAAATTCTTTCGTTATTTAAAAATGAAAGCACTCTTGGAGTCCAAGACATATCAAATATGACAGATATCCCACTTTCAAGCACTCATTCCGAATTACGCAAGTTAGAAGAATCGGGAATTATTGAAAAACTTGGAAAGAAGCGTATTCTTAGTAATCTCGGACGTAATATTATTGAATCTCTCTAGTTTTCCACAATATAATCTTTCGGCTGGTATCATAATGAAAGCTAGAACAATAACTAAGAAGATGGATTCTTAAGCATGAATAGTGACACTTTAAAACAAAAATGGGCAAATGTTTGCCAACGTGTGGTGTCATACAATGATGTTGACAGTTTGCAATTTAGCGCACTGGCATCACGCTTACAGCCACAAGCTATAAGCGATGGATTTCTCATGCTTACAACTGAGAATGCATTTTTAAAATCGTGGGCTGAAAAAAGCTTTATAACTGCTATACAACGTGCATTACAAGACTTATACGGAATGCCTTTTATAGTTGTTGTTGAAATTGATGAAGTAAAAGAAGAACCAGTAGAATCAATATCTGTTGAACCTACTCAAGTTTCTCAATTATTTCAAGCGCAGAACATTAATCCTATTCCTAATCAATCAAACATTAATAATATAGGTGAAGAACCTAAACCTATAAGAACTACAATTAACACACCAAAATCTTCTCCTATTGAACCAATAAACGTACAAAATGTTTCACGTGAAACATTTTTACCGGTTGAATCAAATTTAAATGAAGATACAGTTGTTGATATAAGTTCAGCAAAACCAGATTCAGTACAACATGAGCAAGTATTATCTTCTCTTACATTTGAAAATTTTGTTATTGGTGAATCAAACCGCATGGCATATTCTATGGCAGTTCAAGTTGCGGAAATGCCGGGCAATACAGCACTTAATCCTCTATTTATTTACGGGAAAAGCGGGCTTGGAAAAACGCATTTAATGCGCGCTATACAAAATTATATAAATGAAACTCAGCCACACCTTCACACAATATACGTTGACTCCGAAGAGTTAATTAGCGGGTATACCGATGCGGTAGCTGAACACGATCGTGAAAAATCAAGTTACAAAAATTTTAAAACATATTACGAAGCTGCCGACGTATTATTAGTTGACGATATTCAATTTTTGCAAGGTAAAAAACAAACTTTAGATATTGTTTTCCAAATTTTTAATAAGTTAACAAATCAAGGAAAACAAATAGTTCTTTCCGCAGACCGCGCCCCAAAAAATATAGACATAGATGAACGTTATAGTTCTCGGTTTGTGCAAGGTGGCACAATAGATATTCAGCCACCTGAAGTTGAAACAAAACTTGCAATTGTTAAAAGTTATATAAATATGTACAGAAAATCTGAAGGAAATGAAAATCTTTCCATTCCTGAAGATGTGCAATTTTATATTGCAGAAAATTCTGGATCTAATATCCGAGAATTAAAAGGTGCTTTAACCATAGTTATTTATCATATTAATTTCTTACAGAGAGACACCATTTCAATTGGTGATGTAAGTCAGCTTTTAGAGAATCATTTTTCTGGGGGAATTCGCAAAAATCTTACTGTTGAAGATATACAAAAAGAAGTTGAGCAATTTTATAAGGTAAAACATTCTGACTTAATTGGTCCAGCACGTGATAGAGGAGTAACTTATCCGAGACAAATAGCTATATATCTTTGCCGGCAGTTATTAGATCTACCTTTTAATGATATAGGGAAGAAATTTAATCGTGACCATACGACCATCATGCATTCAGTTTCTAAAGTTGAGAAGATGATCATAACAAACAGAGATGTACAAGAAGAATTAGAAGCCTTAAAACAAATGATTAAAGAACTTTAATTTATAAATTTTGATACTTTCTTATCTACAGCTATTCCACATTAGTAATAAAAACAATCATAGTCTCTAACTTGAAAAATGTTTCACGTGAAACATTTTTCACCCGTTTTAACAGATTAAAATATCTTAAAAACTTAAATACTGGTGAATATATTTATGAAAACTAGCAATTTTTTCTACTTTTTTAATAATTTTTTGTGTAAAGATTTTTTCTATTAAAAATGCTGTGTATTTCAGCTACATTTTCTTAACCTAAATATTTGAATAAAATATCATATTTACACTGGTGATTTGCAACTTTTCACCTTTTAAACCGCCTTTATTATATTTATTATTTCTTAAAACATTTATATACCCCATCTAAATAATATCCACTTATCGAATTTCATTGACAGTTTTCGCAGGTGAGATATACTTTTCAAACTGCTCTTTTTAGAAAAGGATTCATAATGAAACGTACATATCAACCAAATAAGCGCAAGCGTGCTAAATGTCATGGTTTCCGTGCCCGTATGTCCACTAAAGGCGGGCGTGCAGTATTATCTCGTCGCCGGGCAAAAGGTCGTAAGCGTCTCTGTGTCTAAAATAATTGGAAACCATTAAATCAAACGCTGAGATTTCTAAGATATTTAAGGAAGGTAAGAAGTCATCTAATAAATATATTACGGTGATTATTTTTCCTAAAAATCTTGAAGAACTTAGCCTAAATGCAGATTTTGAACACGGTCTAAACGGCCGTGTTGCTTTTATTGCTGGCAGAAAAAATGGAAATGCTTGTTGGCGTAATCGCGCAAAACGTAGGCTACGTGAATTAACTAAACAGTTTAATGGTCCGTGGTCTGGTTACGATGTACTATTAGTAGCAAAACATTCACTTACAGAAGCTAATTATAGTAAAGTGTCTTCTACTATAAAAAATACACTGCAAGAATTAGGTTTGGTGGAACCGGGTGCGGAATAGAATTCCGAAATTTGTTAAAAATATTCCTATGAACTTAGCCATAGGTTTAATTTTGCTTTATAAAACTCTTATTTCACCTTTATTACCATCTTCTTGTCGTTTTATTCCGAGTTGTTCGGAATATGGATTGATAGCGTTTAGAAGATTTGGATTCCGAAAAGGTTTTATTTTAACTATCAAAAGATTATTACGTTGTCGTCCGGGTGGTCCTCATGGATATGATCCGGTTCCAGATATGTAAATTCATTAGAAAGGGATTAACCTACTATGTGGGAAGTTATCTTGCAATGGATATTTAATGTTATTGATTTTTTCTACGGTTTAGTAGGAGACTGGGGTTTATCTATAATTATTATTACGGTAATTTTCCGTATTCTTGTAGCACCCCTTATGCATAAGCAGGCTAAATCAAATTACAAAATGCAAAAGATTCAGCCCCAAATGCAAAAGCTACAGGAAAAATATGCAGGTGATCAGGTAAGACTTAGCCAAGAAATGCAAAAACTTTATGCTGAAGCGAAGTTTAATCCATTGGCTGGATGTCTTCCAATGTTATTACAGATGCCTATATTTCTTGCACTTTTTCAGGTTCTTCGGAATATTGGAGATTACATTCAAGGGGATCCGGGAGCTATTTCGTTCTATAACCTCGTTCCAAGTCTTACTCAAACACCAGCCGGTGCATTTAGTGAAGGAATTGGAACATTTGTTCCCTATTTAATTCTTATGATTATTTTTGCTGGTGCAACATTCTTCCCTATGATTCAACAGCAATTAAAGAATAAAGACAATAAAATGCGTAATCAAACTCTGATTATGGGAATTCTTATGTCTTTGTTTATGCTTTGGATTTCATGGGGTTCTCCTGCTGGTGTACTTCTTTTCTGGGGTGTTTCTTCACTTATTGGTATTGCACAGAATCAATTTACTCTTTCGAGATGTCGTAGAGCAGATGCTGCTGAAGAAGCAGCTGCAAAATTAGAAGTAAAACCTGTTGAGGTTGATGTAGTTCGTAAACAAAAAAAGCAACGCCAACATAAAAAGCATTAGTTTATTTTGATATGAATAATGTTTCACGTGAAACATTTTGGTTAATAAGGAGTTATGATGGCAGAAGAACAAGAATTTAATATTGAAGATGATATTCAATCTGAAGTTTCTGAAGAAGAATTAGATGAGATTGCTGATAAATCTATTACTATTCTGCAGAACATTCTAAAACATTTCAATATTGGTGAAGTTGTTATTGATGAATATGAAGGAGATGAAGGAGAACTTATCTTAGATATTACTGGAAATGATCTTGCAGTAATGATTGGTAGACACGGTAATACCTTAGATGCCCTTCAAACACTTTTTAATTCTATTATTATTCGTGAATTAGGTTATAGATATCCTATTGTTATCGATGTTGAGGGTTATAAAGGGCGTCAAAGACAAAAACTTGAATCTATTGCTAGGTCGTCGGCGAGCCGCGCTGTTACTCAACATAGGAATGTTAGCCTTCATCCTATGACTCCATATGAACGCCGAATTATTCATGTAACATTAAAAGATAATAATAAAGTAACTACTATTTCTGAAGGCGAAGGAAATACTCGACACGTTATAGTTATACCGAATTCAAACTAAGTTTTAGGTTGGTTTAGTGTTTCACGTGAAACATTTTAGCTATCAAAGTTAATTGTTTTACGTGAAACAATTTTTACTTAGAAATTAAAGGCTTTTTTTGAGCTAACCCTACACGTCTTGGTAATTGAATTGCTGGTTGTGTAACTTTTTCAAACACTATACATTCTCTGTAAGTTTTATCATCACTTAAAATATAACTTCTTTTTGATAAAAAACTCATTCCTGTTTCTTTTTTAATCTGCTTTGCTGATTTCAACTCTTCATCTGTATGTGATTTAAGACAAATAAGTCTTCCACCTATCTTTAAAAGAGGAGAAGCTAACTCTAAAAGAGATGATAAATTAGAAAGGGCTCTTGCAGTTAATACAGAAAATTCTTCCTTCTTTTCTAATGACAATTCTTCTATACGTTGATCACATACTGAAATATGTTCAGATAAACCTAAATCATTTAGTATTTGATTTATTGCTGCCATTTTCTTTTTTACTGAATCTATAAGGATTGTATTTCTTCCAGAAATTATTCCAAGAGGAACTCCCGGGAATCCGCCACCTGAACCCATATCTCCATATAAACCTTTAGGTGCCTCATTCAGCTCCTTTATAACAGCAAGAGAATCTTCTATATGAAGAAGTTTTGCTTCTTCGAAATTTCTTATATTCGTTAAATTAATTTTATTATTTATCAACAATACGGATCTTAAATATTGTTCAATTAAATCATTCATTTATATCTCCATATGTTTCACGTGAAACATTTTTAAGTATAAGTAGAACGATTTTACCTTATGAATAGATTCTTGTTAGATTTCTGTAAGTTTTATACAAGGTTTTTAATGAATTCATGCAAGATTTTTGTTAGATTCATGCAAGGTTTTTGCAAGGTCTAAACAAGATTTTTATGTTGAACCGTATTATATTTCTGTAAGGTTTGATTGCTACACTTTATATATCTGAGAGAAAGGATATATATGTGTAGTTCACATCGTCACATTATGGCTGAACGAGCCAAAGAATTACGGAATAATATGACATGGGCAGAAAAGAAATTATGGTACAAATTCCTTAGAGAGTATGAACCAAGATTTTGTGCACAAAAAGTTGTAGGAAATTATATTCTTGATTTTTACTGCAATAAAGTTAGATTATGTATAGAATTGGATGGAGATTCTCATTACAACACTCGCGCCATTAGATATGATGAAATTAGAACTTTATATCTAGAAATGGAAGAAATAGAAGTTCTACGTTTTACTAATACAGATATAAAGGAATCGTTTGAAGGGGTTTGCGTAACTATAGATCAGGCGGTTAAGAGAAGGCGTAATGATTTATCAAATACGTTATTTGCGACCTTACGCTCCAAACATTAAAAAATTGTTTCACGTGAAACAATTATATAGCTCTAATAACTCTAATAAATGTTTCACGTGAAACATTTATTAGAGTTACGTTTGATATACTCGTTAGAAACAGCCTTGAAGGGAGTTTTATATGGGGTTGCTTGATGGTCGTAAACGCAGTAGTTCTAAGTCAAACTCAGTAGAAGAAATTACAGATCCTATTGAAGATGTCGAAGTGGTTATTCGTGATATAACTCATCCACAGGAAGATATTTCTTCTCATCGTGAAATTAAGTCATATAAAGAAAAAAATCCTGTTAAAAGAGTTGTTGGACAGACAAAAATTATAGCAATCATTAATCAAAAAGGCGGAGTTGGTAAATCTACTACTGCGGTTAATTTGGCTGCTGCCCTCGGTGAACTAGGGAAACAGGTTTTACTTGTAGATTTAGACCCACAAGGGAATTCGTCTAGTGGTTTAGGAATTGAAAAATCTCTTGTTGATAGATGCATATATGATGTTATTCTTGCAGACTGTCCAATAGAAGACGTAATTATTCCAGATATATGTCATGGTTTAGATGTTGTTCCTGCCACTATTAACCTTGCTGGTGCTGAAGTTGAGTTAGTATCGGAAATGGCGCGGGAAAATAGACTTAAAGATGCTGTAGGTACTATGCGCGGCAAATATGATTTTATTTTGATAGACTGTCCCCCATCTTTAGGGCTTCTCACAGTAAATGCTTTAGTTGCTGCAGATAAACTACTTATTCCCATTCAATGTGAATTTTATGCATTGGAGGGTGTGACAAAACTTCTTGAATCAATGAAACGTGTCAAATCGCGCCTGAATCCAACTTTAGATATTTATGGTGTTTTATTAACTATGTATGACAGCCGTACCACTTTATCTAATCAAGTTGTAGATGAAGTTAAAGGGTATTTCGGAAGAATAGTTTTTAATACTGTTATTCCTAGAACGGTAAAATTGTCAGAGGCACCATCATTTGGACAACCTATAACTGAGTATGACCCTCGTGGAAAAGGTGCAATTGCTTATATGGAACTTGCTAAGGAAGTGATAGAACGTGGCTAAACCAGTGAGAAGTGGATTAGGTAGGGGATTAAGTTCTTTAATGGGTGGTCCCGTAGAACAGCCCCAAGAACGCACTACAAAACGCGATCAAGTTGAATATGAGGAAGATTTTGACTACGCGAATGTTTCACGTGAAACATCTACAGGTACATCTATGCAAAATTCTCAAGTTGAAATTATTAAAGAAAGCGTTAGAGAAGATAAAGTAGAGCCCAACTCATATTTGAATAAAAGTAGCGAAATTCTTTCAGAAAAAGAATTACTAGCTGCTGTTAAAAAAAGAATGGATGAAATACCTGTTAGTGATATATCTCCAAATCCAGATCAGCCACGAACCAATTTTAAGCAAGATGAATTAGAAGAATTAGCTAAATCTATTAAACAGGACGGATTATTACAACCTATTCTTGTAAGACCAATAGGTAATAATAAATATCAAATTATTGCTGGGGAACGCCGTTGGCAAGCGTGTAAATTAGCTGGTATAGATAAAGTACCTGTTCGTATTAAAGAAGTGGATGACGATAGAGCACTTGAATTAGCTTTGGTCGAAAATGTACAGCGTTCAGATTTGAATCCGATTGAAGAGGCTTATGGATATAAGCGTCTTATGGATAGAAAAAAGATGACACAGGCTGATATAGCTCAATCAATGTCAAAAGGGCGTTCGACGGTTGCAAATGCTTTGAGATTATTAGAGCTACCAGAAGATGCACAACAACTTTTATTTGAGGACAAAATTACAGCTGGTCATGCACGAGCTATCTTATCTATTCAGTCAAAAGAGGGTCGCGAAAAGCTAACTGAAAAGTTAAAAGAGAAAAAACTTACTGTTAGAGAAACGGAATCTTTAGCTAGACTTATGTCGTTAAAACCCGGCGAAAGAGCGAGAGAAAAAGATGTATTACCTCAAACTTTCAAGACAGTTGCTAAGGCTCTAAAAGATGTTTTAAAAACACCTGTTAAAGTTAAATCTTCTAATGGTAAAAACAAAATAGAGATTGAATTTAAAGATGAAACTGATTTAAAAAGACTATTTGAAGAATTGATAGCTACTGTTTCTTAACATTTAAAAAGCCATCGAAAGATGGCTTTTTAATAAGAGACAACATATATAAGAGTAAAATGTTTCACGTGAAACATTTTAATTACTTACTTTAAATACGATTACGTTTTAATTGTCCACATGCTCCAGAAATATCAGAGCCTTTAGAATTGCGTATAGTTGCCGAAATATGATTCAATTCTAATTCTTTAATCCATGTTTGAATAATTTTCATTGGAGAGCTTTTTAGGTCCGCATTAATTGTATTAAGAGGAATTAAATTTACGTGGCAAAGTAATCCTTCACAGAAATTTATAAGATTTAAAAGATCTTCTTCGCCATCATTTAATCCGTTAATCATTAAATACTCAAATGTTACACGGCGATTCTTTATATCAATATAGTTTTGGATAGAATTTTTTAATTTAGATAATGGTTGATTTTTCATTGACGGCATAAGTAGATCACGCTTAGATTGTATTGCTGAATGAAGTGATATAGCTAATGTAAACTGTTCAGGTTCTTTAGCAAATTTATTAATACCATCAATAATCCCACAAGTTGAAACTGTAATATGTCGTGCGCCAATAAGGAAACCTTTATCAGTATTTAAACGGCGTAATGCTATAAGTAATTCGTCATAATTGAGGAAAGGTTCTCCTTGTCCCATTGCAACCACATTGCTAATACGTTGATTAAAATCTTTATGTATAAAGGTAACTTGATCAATAATTTCTTGAGCTTTTAAATTACGAGAAAAACCTTCTTTACCAGTTGCGCAAAAAATACATCCCACAGGGCATCCTATTTGTGTAGAAAAACAAACAGTAAGCCGTTTATTAAAATTTTGTTGGGTGATGCTTTGATCAGCCAATTCTTCTTGAGTGTTAAAAGATTCAAATTGATCTATAGAAACATCATTTGAAGAAGTTGAAGGGATTCCAACAGTCTCTGTAACTAATCCATCCGATAATTGAAGTAGATATTTTCGCGTTCCATCTTCAGATTGAAGACGTTCTATAACTTCGGTTTTAGAGAGTGGAAAAATTTGAGAAAGCTGCTCCCTTAAAGCTTTTGGAAGATTTGTCATTTCGTCATAAGAAGAAACATTATGAGTATGTAACCATTCATAAATTTGTTTTGCGCGGTATTTTGGTAAACGCAATTGTGTAAGCGTTTCTTCAAGTTCTTCTAAACTGTAAGAATAAATATCCATAAGTTCATTATACAAAAATGTTTCACGTGAAACATTTAATATTGCTTTTATAAATTAATTTGGTTAATACAGAATTGTGAGAGTTGCCTAATTTGTTTCACGTGAAACAAAAAGTTAATTAAATTGTGTTCAGATAAGCGATTAGGCTTTGTTATACTTCCACCCAAATGTATAACCCAAATGTATAAGTGATGTTGAAAGTAGAACAAATGTATGATATAATTAACCCAGAAAATATAAGAGTTGCTTTATTAGCGGGCGGAAATAGCAGCGAACGCGAAATATCTTTAGCATCTGGTGATGGAGCTCAAAAAGCATTAGAAGATGCGAATTTTAATGTAGAGCGATTAGATCCAGCTCGGAAGGAAGATCTAAAGCGTTTAATAGACGGGGGTTTTGATGTAGCGTTTTTGTGTCTTCACGGTCGTGGTGGTGAAGATGGTGCGTTGCAGGGATTTTTGGAGACTGTTGGACTCCCTTATACGGGGTCTGGCGTTTTGGCTAGTGCGGCGTGTATGGATAAAACAGTAGCAAAGCTATTTTATAAAGATGCAGGAATTCCCACACCGCAATGTGCTGTTATAAAGAGGGCTGATGGGTTTGATATAAAAGAAGTATTACAGAAGGTTAGTGGTTGTAATGAAAATGGATGCAAATGTGTGATAAAAGCGGCTTCAGAAGGCAGCTCTGTTGGGGTATATATCGAAGAAGGAGCTACTGCTATTGAGAATGCGATAAATAATGCATTTGAATATGACGATACAGTATTAGTAGAGCGCTATATCAATGGAACTGAATTAACAGTAGTAGTTCTTGGCGATAAAGATTTAAAGGCGCTGCCCATTATAGAAATTGTGCCAAAAAATGAATCGTACGATTTTGAAGCAAAGTATGCACTCGGTGGGTCGGAACATATTTGCCCAGCTAGGATAGACGAAGATATAACTAAAACCATTCAGCGTTTTGCGATGTGTGCGCATAAGGTGTTGGGGTGTAGTGGGGTTTCTAGGACCGATTTTATATTGGACAAAAATGGACAACCATGGGCGTTGGAAACAAATACGCTACCCGGAATGACGCAAACATCTTTATTACCGGATGCAGCTAAAACGGTGGGTATTTCTTTTCCAGAGCTGTGTACCGGGTTTATAAGAGATGCTTTAAACCGTGCATAAAGCATGTTAAGTTTGAACCATCCGTTTTAGGTTAGGTATAAAAATACATCCGGCGTCGAAAAGTGCGACTTATTAGAACGACCCATTATATTCGGTGCAGAAAAAGCACGCTGCATTAAAAAGCACGCTGCATTAAACTGGGCGTTGAGAATGTGTACTTCATTAGGGTAGACGTTGATAAAAAAGCGCTGTATCAAGCTATATGCTGAGAAAGTGCGCCTTATTAAGCCAAGCACTAAATTACGCACTAAAAAAGCACGACTTGAGCCCAAAAATAAGTACAGTAACTAAAGCTAATAGGAAAACCCAGCTAACGACAAAACATCCTTTGTTTCCAGTACGTCCCGTTTCTATTAGCTTATCTGTGATAGATCGACGGCTCTTTACAATGGCGGTACCCTTTGTTTTTTCAGGCATACTAATTGTTTGGGTGGGAAGCCATTCGCCATTACTTTCAATAATGCGAGCAATAGCATCATTTCCAAGGTTTACAGCTATACGTGTTCCATCAGCCATCATTTTGGAAACGTGTTTTATAAATTGCCCAAACGCATCTTCGCAAGATTTTGCGTAACATATAATTGCTACTTGTCCCCAATAATGACCCTCGTTAGGATGATCTGTAAACGCAACAAAAGATAAAACTGCGCGAGTTTCCATCTCTCGTGCAGCTGCAAGGCTAATTTCGCGTGAAACCGACGGATCAAGCATGCCAATACGCTTACCAAATCTATTAACAAGCCATGCGCAATGTTTTCCGCCATCTAATTCACAAACAATATCAAGTACATCACCAATCATATTGTCGGCACCTAGCAATTGCCCAGCATCTTTTTTCGATATAGTCTGAAAGTCAGCGTATTTGCCGAAGTAGTCGCTCAAATTCGCTCCGTTCTATAATGGTTAGGAATGCGGTTCATATTAGAATAGCATGCACATAGAAAACGCAGCAGCAAAACATAATAAACAGGCGCATTGTATGCCGCATAGTGCATCAGTCTGTATTAGATACAAAAAGGTAGGAAAATGCTAACATGCCTCATAAAATAGCGAAATTCATATTGGACGGCACGTCCCCCGCAATTATAGAGCGCTATGCATCGCTTATAGCAAATGCTGAAAATGCTGACTATGGCGAATTCGATCGCAATATAGTTGTTATAGATACGGAAACTACTGGGATTTCGGTGCGTAAAGACGAATTAACCCAAATAGCCGCCGCCCGTATTGAACACGGCATAATAACAGATTGGTATATAACCTTTGTTAATCCGGGCATGCCAATACCTGACGAAGTAGCACATCTTACAAATATTCACGACAGTGATGTGGAAGGCGCTCCTGACCCGCAAACAGCTTTAGCTGGATTAGTGGAATTTGTAGGGGATGCAAAACTTGTTGCTCATAACGCTGCATTTGATCGCAGTTTTACAACAAAACATCCAGCGGGATACCCTTTGCTTGAAAACATTTGGATTGATTCGTTGGAACTGGCGCGCATAGCACTGCCGCGCATGAAATCACATCGATTGATAGACCTTGTACGTGCATTTGATGCTCCACTGTCTACTCATCGTGCTGATGAAGACGTTGCAGCAACATATGCGCTATATCGATTGTTGTTGGCAGCGGTAGAAGCTATGCCCGCATCGCTTGTTCGAGAAATCGCTCAACTAGCGCCGCCTACAGAATGGCCAACAGGTATTGTTTTTGCTTATTTTGCGAACAAGGCACAAAAGAACAATTTGCAAAACAAAAATACGCCCAGTCCAGCTAATTCAACCACCCTTAATATAGGTGAAGCCAACGACGAATCGCCGCATATCGAACCATTTTCGCTCAAACAAGAACGCCAGAATGTGGCACGGAAAATGGGTAAAGCTAAAAACGATGCGGCAACAATGATATCGGCAGAATTGGCGCAACGAGCAGGCATAAACGTACCAGAGGTTTTAGAATTTCCCACTAAAAACGAAATAGACGAAGCGTTCTCTGAAACCGGCATTATTGGTACTATTTTTGAAGACTACCACCAAAGAGATGAACAATTGCAAATGGCGCAAGCTGTGCGAACGGCGTTTGCTACTTCTGATAATTTAGTGGTAGAAGCTGGTACTGGTGTTGGTAAATCTATGGCATATTTGGTGCCAGCAGCGCTTACTGCTTTACAAAACAACATAAATGTTGGAATTGCTACAAAAAGTAATGCTCTTTTGGATCAGCTGATTTATCACGAACTGCCTGCCCTTTCTGAATCGTTGCAAAAAACCACTGGAAAAACTCTGACATATGCCCCACTAAAAGGCTTTACTCATTATCCGTGTTTGAGGAAGGTTGAACGCATTATGCGCGAAGGGGCGCGCATGGTAGCTGTGCAGGGTGAAGAACACACGCAGGCTCCAGCCATAGCAGCGCTGCTTTCGTTTATTCAGCAAACTGAATACGATGACATGGATTCTTTAAAAATAGATTATCGCCTGTTGCCACGGCGCACCATAACCACAACAAGTCACGATTGCATGCGTCGAAAATGTCCATTTTTTGGTGCGGCATGTTTTGTGCATGGTCAGCGTCGTAAAGCGGAAGCATCCGATATAGTAGTAACAAATCATAGCCTGTTCTTTTGCGACATAGCAGCAGACCACGGACTGTTGCCTCCAATACGATATTGGGTAATAGATGAGGCTCATAGTGCCGAAATGGAAGCCCGCCGGGCTTTGTCGTTGGAATTGGCGGTAGACGCGCTTAACAATTTAGCAGCTAGGGTGTCGGCTGAAGAAAGCGCACGCAATGTGTTTGTTCGAGCAGAACGCAACGTAATAGGTCCTGCCAACACAGGCGAAAATATGTCGGCTACAGCTGCTGCGGAAGCATCGCAAGCCGATTTCGGCACTTTGTTTTATGCGTTAACTTCAAAAGCGAAGGATGCTGGCAGAAAATTTTCGCAAGCGGAAAGTGAATTTGCTTCCCATGTTCGCGACCTTCTTTATTTTGACACACAGAAAAAATCTAGTTATGAATACGTTGACTTGTGGATTAATGAAGAAATGCGCCGCAGCGAAGTGTTTCAGAGCTTAATTGCAATGGCTCAAATTTTGATTGACGCTTCCGAAAAACTTGTAAATGTATGCCAAGAGCTTGTTGGCTATATGGAAGATGCACAAGGCGCTGCTGTGGTACAGCGCGAAATTGCATCTGTTGCTTATGAGCTAAAAGATGTCATAACTGCAGCTGATGCTATTTTCGTGCATCCATCGGAAACATATGTGTATTCAGCCAATTTAGCAAGAAAGCACGATCGCGGCGGCAGCACTATAACGGCACAGCTATATAACGTAGGCGCTAAATTAGACGAAACCCTTTATGTAGACACACATTCTGTGGTTTTTACATCTGCCACACTTACTGTTGCTGATTCTTTCAGACCTTTTATGGAAGCGATGGGTCTAAACACTTCTCCTCAGTCGCAGGCAAAAACATTGGCTCTAGGTTCTACATACGACTTCGATTCAAACATGACAATATATGTACCCAACGATTTGCCTGACCCTACAGCTACAGCGTACATTCCACAATTGTGCGAATTGCTAAAGGAATTGCATGTGGCGCAGGGCGGCTCAATGCTTACTCTTTTTACTAATCGCAAGGAAATGGATACTTGTTTTGCGGAAGTGGCTCCACATTTAAAAACCGCAGATTTGCGCTTAGTTTGTCAGCGCTGGGGGGTTTCAGTAAAAGGTTTGCGCGATGATTTCCTCTCCGACGAAACACTTTCGCTTTTTGCGCTTAAAAGTTTCTGGGAAGGCTTCGATGCGCCCGGCTCTACACTACGCGGTGTCGTTTTGCCCAAACTTCCTTTTTCGAAACCAAGCGACCCGCTTTCGTGTGAACGCAGCGCTCGCGACGATGCGGCTTGGCGAAAATGGGTGCTGCCTCAGGCGGTATTAGAAGTAAAACAGGCTGTAGGTAGGCTAATTCGAAAAGCTGAAGATGAAGGAATAGTGGTATTGGCTGATACGCGTCTGCTGTCAAAAGGTTACGGGAAAGTATTCCTAAAATCGATGCCAAGTTGCGATGTTCGTATAATGCCAACCGCAGAAATAATTAAGGAAATAGCGGTACGGAATCGCTAAGATATACGGAAAGACTAAGTCGCGAAGACATGTTTGGTAATAGAAAAAAGTCAGGTGATGTAGGGCATATCAAGCCTAGTACCCAAGGTACATCGAACGAAATATCGTTCAGTGTTTTGCATGCAAAAAGTAATGCTGTTGCGCAAGATCAGGGCTCTCCTGCACGTCCGGCTTGGGAACTTCCGCAAGAAGAGTTAAACGCGCGTCGTACAAAACGACGTCGTGGCAGGCGGCTTATGGCAGCAGCAATAACATTGGCTGTGGCTGCGATAGTGGTCGTTGTGGCTTCTATTGTTGTGGTAAACGTGCAGCGCCAGTTAGACCATGTGGCATATACGAAGTCTGTTCTTCAAAAAGTTCTAGACGAATGCGACCAGCTACAGCCGTTTAACGATTCAATTAACGATGCTTTGGTGCAAAACATTGGCACTAAGCCATATTCCGATCTTGAGTCGGACTATAAAACCGCACAGACGCAATCAAGCCAACACGACAAACGCCTTCACGACCTAAAATCTGAAATAGAGGATGCGCAACAATATCTAACACTTCCTGCAGACAAAGAAGCCGCCAATCAGGGGTTAGCGGCTATAAATGCGCAGCTTAATTTAATACAAATGGCTGCAAGCGACATGGAGTTTGCGCTGCCAGCCCAAAAGGCTTATTCAGATGCGGAAAGTGCCGTAGGCGATATTCTTCATGCGAACGATTTGGCAAGAGAAGCTACTGAGCTAACATCAAATATAAATGCCGAAAACGCGGCTGCGTCGAAAGCGAAGTCGGAAGAATGTCTAGCAGCTTTACAGACAGCTAGTGAAAAATTAAATTCCGTGCAAAATGAAGTGTTAACGCTGTCGAATGCGGCAGAGTCAACCGATTCTCAATCATCAACGGGGTCTTCCGAAGACGAAAACAAACAGCAATCCGAAGCATCAGCTGAGGATGAAGGTGAGCAGCAACCCGAAGCATTAACTGATAACCAAAGCGAACAACAGCCCGAAACACCAGCCGATCCCGATGCGGTTGTTTCGACATATATAGAATATGTCAATTTGCGCATTAAAGCTCAGGAGTCTGCCATAGCCTCTATGCAGGCTTATATCGATCGTGACAAAACCACTCTTCAGCAAGCTAACGACACATATAATCAATTGGAAACCCAAGCAGCATCGCTAATGGCTGAGCAAACCTTGTTGCCGTCGGACGATGTATCGGCGGCTTTTAACAAAGCGCGAACCCCATATGTTGACCAATGGAACTCTGAACTAGCGCGCGTAACGGTGGCATGTTCTGCCATTCGCGATTATCTATCATAAATTTGGGTTCATTTTAGTGTTAGCGTATACTGTGTGGTAATTGTGTCCAAACGTAGGATACAACGCTATGAAAGGCGCAATAAATGGCAGATGTCCAAGAATATGCCGCCCGCTTGGCACAAGCGATAGGCCCGAGGCCTGCAGGAACAGAAGAAGAGCAGCAGGCTTCATTTGTTATAGAAGATGTGCTTCAAAAAGAGGCATCTTTAAACGTGCAGTCTGAAGAATTCAACTGCAATCCTAATTTCGAATTACCGCGCATTATATGCTGCATAATTACTCTAGTGCTGGCAATTCTTACATTGTTTTTGCCAGTAATGGTATTACCTTCATTAATAGTGTGCGCAATAACGGCTGTGTTATACGTTCTTGAAGTAATGGGAATTTCGCCGCTGTCGCGCATGTCGAAACGCGGCGTTAGCCAAAATGTCATAGGAAAGTACATTCCTATGCAAACCGGTGAGCAGGTTTCAACTGCGCGTCGGCGCAAAGTGGTTCTTATAGCTAGATACGATTCTGGCAAAGTTGCCCGCGAACTATCTAGTTTGTGTGGCATCCTAAATATTATTCACTGGGTTGAACTAGCTGCTATGGTAATAGTGCCCATTGCTTTGTTGCTGCGCATGGTTACAAAAGCAGAAGGCGGTCTACTAATTTTTATTGATGTTCTTGTTGTAATAGGCATTATAGGGGCGCTGTTGCCTGTTGTTTCGTTTTTGCTGCGCCAAACTGCTCCATATAATGACGGTGCAAATTGCAATGCTGCCGGCGTTGCAGTTATGCTGGAAGTTGCAAAGCGCATAGGGCTTGGCTTATACGACAAAGATGAAGAAGTTGAAATTCATGGTGAAACTGCGGCTCGTGAAGCTGGCTTACTGCCGGCAAATGCGGAAGTGGATTATGCTGCAATGTCACCAGACGGTATGTCGCCATCTAATACCAATGCTATGCCTCCAATGGACTTATCGGCAGAAATAGAAGCAGTTCAAGCGGTACGTTCTCAATCGCAATCGGTAGAACAGCCGGCAGAAGTTGTATCGGCTGTACCGCAAGGTTCACCACAGATTGCTTCACCGGGCGCTATTGATATGCAGCCCGATCAGGCTGCGCCTGTTCAGCCCACATCCGCACAGACTATTCAGCCTGCTTCTACACAATCTATGCAGTTTGCTGCAACGCAAGTTGTGCCAGCTTCGCCTGTTGCGGCTTCTGTATCTAACTCTTCAAACACAGATGTGCCAGATTGGTACAAGCGTGCTCGCGAAAAGGCAAACAAGTCGGCTACAGATTCAGTACCAGTACAGCGTTCGCGCTTTGCGGAAGCTATGGAAGCAGCAACCGCTGCTCGCGAAGCCGAAGCAGCCCGTGCTGCAGAACAACAAAAGGGACAAGTTTCTGAAGTAGAAAAGCGCCTTGCGGCTATGCGGGCTTCTATTATGGGAGAAACCGCGGCTCAGCATTCTAATAGTCATGCCCCTTCTGGCGTGGATGGCTTCTTGGCTTCTACTACTGATGCTCCTAATTATGAAACGGCAAGTGCCAGCGCTTCATTAGACGATTTAGCGAATGCTGAAAATTCAAATATTTCCGAAACTAAGCAAACGGGCAATGTGGCCGATCGTATAATTTCACATTCGCCAACAACGGCTGCTCAGCCTATAGCTGAAGAGAAACCGGACGCAGCAGTAAAACCATCTGCAACAACACAGTCTGAGTCTGCATCAGTGTCGCAATCTGCAACAGCACAAAGGCAGCCTGCAGTTTCCGAACCAGCACCTAATGCGGCGGCCAAACAGGAACCGCGACCGCGACGCTCTATTTCGCTTCCTAGTCTTACCGGTGCAATACAGGCAGTAAACCAGAAGCAAAGCGCTGCAGCAGACAACGACGACCAAATCCAAAACGAGCCTGTTCTTCCAGACGTACAAGCGCGTCGCGAAAGGCAATCGGCGCTTTCGGCTTCCATTCCGTCGCTAGACGCGCCTTCTAGTGCCGAAAATACACGTGTAAAAGTTTCAGCGTATGATGATTTGGATGAACAAAACGGTGCAATAAATGTAAGTCAAGCTGGTTCGTTTACGGTAGGTGGAGCTACGGGCGCCTTTGAACCTGTCGGCAATGAATTGCTAGCCAATGTTGATCCGGACGATGTTTATATAGACGATGCAGACGATTCCGATTATGGAGACAGTTTTACAGAATCGGGCGCAATGGCTGGTCCGGGTTATGTAGACATGCCGTCTTCGCGGAAGTCGCGCGTGTTTGGTAAGTTCCGCCGCCATAAGAAGCGCGAAGAAGAATCGTTTACTGAAGCGCTTGGCATAGATGAAGATTTTGACGCTCGTAAGGTAGGCAAGAAGCGCGGTGGCTGGGAAAGTTTCCAGAACGAAAGCGCAGGCTTTAATGGTGCGTGGGACGAAGAAGACGATTGGGATGGTGGCGCGTTCTCGAAAGAGCGTTTAGGCGAAGCTCTTTCACGTATAAAGCCCGGCAGCTCTGATGGGGAAGACCATTCGCGCACTCGTCGCAGTGCAGACGATTTAGAAACCCCGCGCACACGTTTTGCTGGTACCGAGATGGCCGACGATTATGAAGAGATGGCAGATTCTTCTAGAGTGTTAAATCCGTTTGCCGATATTCCATTGAAAGGTTTGGCTGAAGAGCGCGAAGCGGTACAAGAATTCCACAACGGACCTATCAATATGGAAATATGGTTCGTTGCCTTAGGTGCTGAATTGGCTGACAATGCAGGAATAAAAGCCCTTATTGATGCGCACGGAGCAGAATTAAAGGGAGCTATGATTGTTGACCTAGATGGACTAGGTGCGGGCAACTTGTCTCTGATAGAGCGTGAAGGCATGTTCCGTCCGGTGAAGATGTCGTCTCGTATGAAACGCTATGTACGCAAAGCATCGGCGGCACTAGGGTTAAGTGTTGGTAAAGGAAACATGCTCTGGCGTAATTCTGCGGCTTGTGTTGCTGCGCAAAATGGCTATCAGGCGCTGCATTTAGCTGGTCTAGATGGCAACAAGCCTGCATATTTTGGTCAAGCAGACGATGTGATAGACAACATTTCAGAAGACATAATGCTGGAAAACGCCGACTTTGTAATGGAGTTTATTCGCGCTATTTAGTTTCTTTCTAAATAGCGCTGAAGCGTTTTCTCTAGTTCAATTATGCTAATTGGTTTAGACATGAAACCGTCCATGCCTGCGTCCATTGCTTTTTGACGGTCTTCATTAAACGCGTTGGCTGTCATGGCGATAATTGGAATATGCGCGAAGCCTTTATGTTGTTCAAAGATGCGTATCTTTTTGGTGGCTTCCAGTCCGTCCATTAGTGGCATTTGACAATCCATAAATACAAGATCGAAATGTTTGGGCTCTGCCGATATTATAGTTTTTAGCGCTTCAAGACCGTTATTAGCGGTGTCTACATCTACGCCAAACGACTGTATAAGCTCAGTTGCTATTTCGCAGTTTAGGGCGTTGTCTTCCACAAGCAATACGCGCCCGCTAAGTTTGCTAGGTTCTGTTTGCTCTGTTGATTCGTTGGGTTTTTGTACGTCGGTAATTTTGAGTGGCACTGTAACGGTGAATTTCGATCCGATATCTAGTTGACTTTCCACCTCTATGGTTCCGCCCATTAAGTCAACAATGTTTTTGGTTATAGACATGCCCAGTCCAGCACCTTCTGTAAACGAGGTAATTTCATTACGCTCACGTTCGAAAGGCTCAAATACGCTATCGATAAAATCAGGACTCATTCCGATGCCGTTGTCTTCTACAACAAAACAATAATTATAAATTTCCGAATCTGGTGTGGCTTCTTCAGAAATAAACACATGTACCCAGCCATTAGGCTTTGAATATTTCACCGCATTGCTCAAGATGTTTAGCAAAACTTGATGAATCCTTAGCGTGTCGCCAAGGACTATATCGTGCTGAACAGATATTGGCTCAATTTTAAGGTCGAGCGTTTTTGCGCGTGTTTGCGGCTGCACAATGGCAATCAAATCTTCCATAAGCTCTTTTATGGAAAACGGCTCGGCGTTTAGGCTGATTTTGCCGCTTTCAATTTCGTTCATATCTAGCACATCGTTTATTAAGCTAAGAAGATGTCTAGAGGATACTCCTATGCGCTCTAAGCAGTTTTCCACGCGCTCTCGGTCGTCAATATGATTGCTTGCGATGGCGGTAAGACCAACAATAGCGTTCATAGGAGTGCGTATATCATGTGACATGCTTGACAAAAAAGTAGACTTAGCACGACTTGCGTTTTGTGCAAACTCTAGGGCGTTTTGCAGGCTTTCGGTCAGCCTTTCTTCGCTCTTTGTTTTTCGATGCAACAGTGTAAGATAAACACATAGCGATACAACTACAGCTATTATGAGCATCCAAGATATAAAGATAGTTTGGCGACAGGCATCGTTAACCGTTTGATAAACACTTTCCACTGCACGAGTAGATTCATCTAAAATCCGAAGATCTATGTCTAGCAATTTTGTTACTAATGGATAAAAATTGACATTTACATATTCGCCAACTTCGTCTGTTTCGATAGCGGGGTCTTCGCAAAGCTCGACCAACTTGGTTTCGCGGTGGCGAAGTTCGTTATAGCCGTTTTCCAATTCGGCAGCTTGATTCTTGTCAACAGACGGACAGCCCTTAATGACGTTTATGCATTCTAATATTTGAGGATTAGCTTCATCAAAAGCATCTTGCATATCTTCTGCTGCTTCGGGAATGTTCATATAAATTGAACTTAGTGCAATTGTACGTATTTGAATGAAGCGAGTTTCCAAGTGTCCTGCAGCAACCGAGGCAGCATATGGGTCACTTCGCACTGTTTCTACTTTGCTCAAGATGGTGGCGGTATTACCAACTGTGGTAAAAAAGAAAACAATTAGCAAAATGCTTACAATCGCAGCTGTTATGCGTGACAGCAATTTTGATTGTATGGCGTGGTGTTTTGATTTAATAGAAGAATCTATAAACATGGTGCTCCTTTTTGCCAACGTTATGAAAAGTATATCTGTTTTGGTATACTGCACCATGTCTTTTGGCAAAAGCCAACGTGGCTCAGTTGGTAGAGCAACGCACTCGTAATGCGTAGGTCAGCGGTTCGAGTCCGCTCGTTGGCTCCAGTAAATTCGCAGGTCAGCAAGCATTTTTGTCTGCTGACCTGTTTGGTTTACTTGAGAAATTCTCTGAAACTATCACAGAACTATCACAGTGAATTTAAAAACCGCTGCTTTAGGCATATAGGCAGAAAAGTGTGTAAGGCTCAGTCCATCGCAAAGGGGTAAGGAGTGCTGTTGTGGAACTCTGACCAAACCAGACCGTGTGATGTTGCCTTCGTCACTTTTTAGGCGAAAAATGGTCAAAACTTCCGGCTTTCCACAGTCTATAATGCCAAATTACGCCAATTACGAATCAAAATGGAATTGGAGAACCCTGTTTGCCCAGTGTTCTCCACAATTCAAGTTAGCTATGTGGCGCTATGACCATGGAAAGCTGGAAGTTTTGACCATTTTTCTAACTTTTTTGAACTAGTATGCGGATGAGTTGAATCGTAATCTAGCGTCAAGGTGTTGAGAGTTTACCCAAAAGCCATCCAACAAACACTTTAAGCCATCTTGCAGAGGTATCGTTTTTCCTAACACTAGAGTCTCCGCACAAGGTGCATCTCCACCTCTGCTTTCCTGCTTTAGTGAATTTGTTCTTTGACATTTTGCTGCCGCAAATGCTGCATTTTGAGATAGACACAGCTCACCCCTGTCCATAACTGACTTTTTCTTGGAAAAAGCTTGCCTGAACAGGGATGTCAAGTGAGAATTAGGCGCACTTTTGCCTATATGCCGAAATATATGCTGACTTTTCAGTTTTCAAACTGTTTTGTCTTGACGTTGGATTGCTGGGAGCAATGTGTGATCTTAATTCTAAAACGATCACAGAAGGTTCAGCACTTTTTACAGAGTTTAAGGGAGCGCTTGCCGAACAATACGTAGAGCAAGAGTTAATTGCTCAAGGATTAAAGCCTGCATATTGGTCGTCAGAGAAAGGAACAGCCGAGACGGATTTCGCTGTTGAACTTGGTGGCAGAATCTTTCCCATCGAGGTGAAAGCAGGCGAAAATCTCAAATCGAAAAGCCTTAAGGTGGCATGCGAAAAATTTAGCATTGAGCGAGCTGTACGCACATCACTTTCAGGCTATCGAGACGAAAGATGGTTGGTTAATATTCCGCTTTGGGCGATAGGTTCCTTGTCTAGTTTGGAAGGCTGAGCATTTTTTCAAATCCGATTCGTGTAGAGCCAGTTTCGACCCCTTCAACTAGCGTTATAGTGCCGCATAGCGTAAAGCCAGCTTTTTTAATGGCTTGCAACATAGGACTGTTGTCTTTGTGGGTGTCTATGCGAATCGATTCCATTTTGTCGGTAGTGGCTTTGTCGCACGCAAACGTAAACAGCTTGCCCATAATGCCTTGTCCGCGCAAGTTTGCATCTACGGCGCAGCGATGAATTGTGGCATATGGACCTGCTGTAAGCCAGTCACCTTCAATAGTTTTGTAGGCTGCATCTGGCATGTTGTAGTAGCGCAGTACGCCCACTACTCGCTCGTTTTGCAGCGCTACATACAAGCCTTGTGCGGCAATATCGGATGTCCATATATCACGGTTGGGATATCCGCGTTGCCATTGGTCTATTCCCATAGCTGCCATGTTCTTTTTTGCCTGTTCAGCAATGGCAACAATAGCGTCCAGATGCTTTGGTTGAGCGACTACGATATCTATCACAGCGCCTCCTCATCTAACAAGTGGGCGGTTTGTAAGTAATAAGGTACTGCCTGATTATTGAGTTATTTCGCTAGTCTGTTACAGTTATCGATTCTATAATTGGCTGCTTTGTTTCGTCCGAAATGACACCCATTTGTGAATTATCGACATTAGCAATGTAGTCGGCAACAATAGCATCTACTATAGCCATGCCTTCTTCACCTATCGTGCCGAAAGCTGCATATTGACCATCTAAGCTTGCACCTACCTGACTGCTGTTGCCTAGCGTAATGAAGAAAGTGCTAGTAGCCGAGTTTGGCAAAGTCGTGCGTGCCATAGCAATGGTTCCACGGTCGAAATTGTCAGCCAGCGGATTTTCAACACCATTGCTGCTAAATTCGCCAGTTATAGTGTCTAGTGATGAATCGTTCCCAGAAGCGCTATTGCCAAGGGTGCCGCCTTGTAAACAAAAATCTTCAACTATGCGGTAAAAAGTTTTGCCATTGTAATAGCTATTATTCGCTAAGTTCACAAAATTGGTTACAGTGATAGGGGCTGCGTCGGCGTCCATCTCTACAGTTATAGGGTCATATCCCTCAACTTGAATGACAGCGTGATGTTTGCCGCTTAATAACTCGTCTTCTGAAAATTGTGCAGTTGCAGCTGGCGCGTTTTGGCTTTGCGCAGCAGCACTGCTTGACGCAGAAGCAGAGCTAGAGCTAGAAGAGCCGCCCGAGCAACCCGCCAAGCCGGCTAAGACGGTCAAAGAAAGACAGCCAGCTATAGCGATTACAGCAATTTTGCGAACGTTTTTCATTCATTCTCCTATTCATTCAAACATACAAGTTTGTATACTTGGGAATCATTACTCATAGAGGTGTCATTGGTCAATGCTTTTATCAATGCGTTACCAAAAATCATATCGGGTGTGCCGTTTTGAGTATCGGCATACCAGTCGTTAAACTCCTGCAGCGACATCCATGAGTCTGGCTGAATTGATATATAGGTTTCGCCCGGATTCGACACTACTTGTGCCATTGTCTCTACGGGAATATCGCCCGTTGGTGGGTTTTTGAACGCTAGCTCAAGATTGAGATAGCTGGCTTCGGCAGCGTCGGTGTCTGTTCCGGTGTTGGCTTTGACGCGCTCCACCACGGCAAATTGTTGTCCGGCGGCAACTAGTACGGGCGAATCTAGTTCTATTTCATGGAAACCAGCGTGTTCGAACGTACAATCGGCTGAGGCGGCTAAAGCTCCATTGTTGTCTTCGCCACCATTTTTCATTGGAAGTGTATAAATCCAATAAGAAACAACTTCGTTTTCGTGGAAAGTCTGCGCAGTAATCGACTTTACCAATTCGGTCTTTTCAGCAGTAAATACATTGCCAACGCGCAGTATGTCTGCATAGCTAGATGGCTCTGAGTATTCTGATACGCCCAAGTAGTCGTATTGGTAAATATTGTTGTGTGCACTTTCCGTGGGTTTAACTTCAAAAGCTACGGGTGATGTAATTGTGTGGTCGTAGTAAGACAACCAAAAAAAACCACTGGATTTGCCATTGTCGGAAATGCCCCAATGTGTTGCATCAGAGCTTCCGCCAAGCGCGTTGTACAGCGCGTCGCTTCCCCAGTTGTTTTTGCACAGCCAAGCGCCATTAGCCGGTGGTTGACCGCTTTCCGTTCCCGAAAAATTGCTAGCGCTATAAGAGTCGTCCCAGCCTACTATGGTTACGGCATGGTTTGTAAATATAGAACTTGCAGCATCGTATTGCGCCCATGTGTTGTAGTCGAAGTGGCTCGCAGATCGCGCGTCGCCCGGTAGCGACGTTTCGGCTTCTAGCGAAATTGCCACAGCGCCTATATCGACAAGCGCTTGCTTAATTTCGCGTGTAGCGTTGGCATCGTAGCCAATATAGCGTACAGTTTCATTGCTGGGGTCGTATTCCATAACGGCTGGGCTTGCAAGGTTTACAATATCGCTTACATACCAACCTACATCGTTAGTATTGCGCAAGGAGTTGTTTAACGACCAGTCTTGTCTGCGCGCATCTGCCCCGCTGGACGCATCGCTATACCACGGAGCGGCACCCGGATAATAGCCGTTGTATTGATAAGGCGCGCTGCTTTCCAGAAGCAGTTCTTGGCGTGTGGCTAGCGCCGCTTCCACTATGGAAAAATTGCCGCCCGCCAATTGGGTTGTATAGTCGCTCGGGTCTGTGCGATACAGTCCTTCGCCAGCTTGAGTTCCTGCGCTAGCTTCGTCTTGAAGTTCGTGCGAAAGCCATGCAATTGCCCGCTCTGATATATCTATCGCGTCGTTTAGGTCGGAAAGTTTCGGCGAAGACGCTTCACTCGCTTCTTTTTCATAGTTAGAGTAGGTGCCATCAAGTTTTGCTTGTGCTTTCAATATTGAACTTTCGACGGCAGAAGCTATGGCGAATGCCCAACAAGCACCCCAAGGGTTTTGCAGCTTTACGCTGGTGGCAAAGTTGCCATTTGTTAGGTAGTAAGAACTAAGCGCTTGCGCGTCAATTTCATCAGCTGTGTCAATGTCTTCACTTTCCGCACCGCTGGCGTTTACTAGCGGATGTGCTTGGGCGCAAGAATGCACAGCGGCAATAGGCGCAAACGCCAGTGCCGAAGCTAGTATTAACCCGCACACATCGCGTAATATCTTGCTTGCGCGTTTCAAGTGCTACTTTACAACCAATACAGGTACGCCAGCTTTTTGCAGCACCGAATAGCACACAGAACCCAGCATGCCGCGAATAACACCCATACCGCGATGCCCCATGGCTATGCAATCAAATTCTAAGTCGCGTGCGTAATCTACGATGGAATCGTGCGGAGAGCCATTAACAACAGCAATGTTTACTTTATCGCCCTCTTGCACAATGCTTTTGATATCGTCGGTTACGCGCTTTATTTCTTCATTTTCGGCTTCAGAATCTAGCGCTGAAATTGTATTCATATCAAGCGAGTCTCCCACTACACCTGACATACGTGAAGCAATTTTGAAGGTTTCGGCGTTGTAGTCGCGCCACTCTATTACATTAAGCACGGTAACTTCTCCGTCGGTTCCTCGCATTAGCTCCAATGCGCTGGCAAGAGCATGGCGGGCGGGCTCAGAATTGTCATAAGGTACCAAAATCTTCTTATACATGATTCCTCCAGTTGGTTCGTTTCGACCATTTATGGCATTATATAAGGAAGTATGTATTCATGTCCGCAGCGTTGAGCAAGGAGTAATCTTCATGGGTTTCCTTTCGAGATTCGAAGGAAAAATGGAGGATACGGTAGAGGGGATGGCTTCCTCATTGGGTGGCTCGTCGCTTTCTCCTGTCCAAATAACGAAGAAAGCCGAAAAACAAATGCGGCGCGAAAAGATAGTTGGCGCTGGCGCGCAGTATGCTCCTACGCTTTATACGGTGTTGGTAAGCGAGGAAGACGATTCTAGGCTTTTCGGATACTATCCCACACTTGCTGGTGAGGTAGAAACTTATCTTATGGCGAAAGCAGCCGAGATAGGGCTAGTAATGGACGGTCAGCCGCTTGTGCGGTTTTTGGCTGATCCGGAATTAAAGCGCGGGAAGTTTGACGTTGTGGCTGAGATGGTGGCGGCACCGATAATTGCGCGCTTGCGCGATGAAGAAATGCAGCGCTATGGCATTGCGGCACCTAGTAGTGGTGGACCGCGCGGGTCGTTAAGGCAGAGTGCGTCAAGGGGGTCAGGCGTTGGTGTGGTAGGTCGTGCGTCAAGGGGGATTGTGTCGTCGGCTTCGCCGATTCGACCTGCTCTCAGACCTAATGTATCGCCGCGACCTGTTCCTGTGCAGGCGGTTTCTCCTGTGCAGCAACCTGCAGCGTTTGTGCCGCAGCAACAGCTTCAAGACGATTACAACGAGCAAGCGTATGCACAAGATTATCAAGATGATGCGTTTGCTGACGATTCATTCGATGAAGATTTATACGATGAAGTACTAGATACCCCAAAAACTACGGTTATGGGAGCAGTTGAGCCTAAGTTTTCAAACAATTATTCGGCGGATATCGATGTTTATTTGTATGATGCTGCACGCGATCGCGCTTACGAGCTTACGGGAAAGCCGCAGCGTATTGGACGCGAATCTAGCAACGATGTAGTGGTGCCCGATATAAACGTGTCGCGCGTTCACGCTGAAATACGTCGCGAATCTACAGGTACATGGGTTATCTCGGATTTAGGTTCTACAAACGGACTATTTGTGAATAACCGTCAGGTGAAGACTGCGCCGCTTCGCGACGCTGACATAATACTTTTAGGTACGACCGAGCTGGAATTCCAGTTACTGTCGTAGCCGACAGGAGCGCATGCTGTGATAGATATCATATTGCTTATAGCGAGACTTCTTTTTGTTGCGCTGCTCTATCTTTTCCTGTTCGCCATTATGCGTACAGGCATAAGCCAAGTGCGAGGTACGCGCAAGAAGGGGCGCACTTGGAAAGTTTCGGTGGAGCATGGACCAAAAGAGCTTCGCGGAGTGCAAATGGAAGTGAACGGCTCCATTATTGTGGGTCGCTCGCCCGGTGCCGATATCGTTATAGCTGCGGGTTATGTTTCTGGTCGTCATGCGAAATTCCAACTTATGGGACAGAACCTTTTTGTTGAAGATTTAGGTTCTACAAACGGAACTACTGTGAATGGTGAACTTATAGAGGCACCGCAGGCGCTTAAAAGTGGCGATGTAGTAAACGTGGGTGATGTCGCCATGCGCGTGAGGTATGAATGATGACTGGTACGAACGAGACAATGACGCATGTGTGTGCGGCACCACATGCGGCGCATGCTACTTCTACATCTGTGCGACAGTTTGGCAGCCGGACCGACATAGGGTGTGTGCGAGAGCACAACGAAGACAGCCTAGTGGTGCAGCCGCCGCTTTATGCAGTATGCGACGGAATGGGTGGTCATGCAGCTGGTGAAGTTGCATCTGAAATAGCTGTAGAAATTCTTTCGCGTCGTTCTCCGCGAGTTCCCGATGCTGAAGGGCTTGGGCAGGCTGTGGAAGAAGCCAATCTGGCTATAATTCGCGCCGCGCAAAACGGCATGGGAAAACAGGGAATGGGAACCACATGTACGGCTGCAATTTTAGAGAACGTGCGGTTAGTTATATCGCAGGTGGGAGATTCGCGTGCGTATTTGCTTCATGCGGGCAGTTTGCAACAATTGACGCGCGATCATAGTTTGGTAGCCGATCTTGTGGAAAGCGGGCAGATAACGCCCGATGAAGCTAGAACACATCCTAATCGCTCTATAATTACGCGCGCGCTGGGCAGCGACCCGCGCATGCAGAGCGATTTATACGAAATAAACGTGGCTGAGGGCGATAGGCTTTTGCTGTGCTCTGATGGTTTGTATTCCATGGTGGAAGATTCGCAAATAGAGCGCATTTTGAGGACGCGCCCCGATGCGCAAGATGCAGCTGATGCGCTTGCGGAAGCAGCCATTGCTGCTGGCGGGCATGATAATGTGACTACGGTTGTGGTAAATGTTACTGGCAATTCTGAAACACGCCATCGCAAGATGGAGCGCAAGACTAAAGTAACAGTTGGCGTGATAGTAGCGTTGTTTGTGGCTGTTTTTGCGGCAGCCATTATTGGGTTTAATATGTGGACTTCATCGGTGGCATTTTTAGGTGAAGTTGAAGGTAGAGTTGCGGTATATCGGGGCATTCCCGGCGAAGCGTTTGGAATTAGTTTTAACGATTTGCAGCAAGTGAGCGATGTGGAAGTTGACGATTTGCAGCCCGGGGTAGCCAATCGTGTTCGCAATGAAGACATACGTTGCGATTCGCTAGAGCAGGCTTACGATTTAGTGGAGACATACAAGGAAGAAACCACGAAAACTGGCGAAGTTCCGCAAGCGGAAGATTCGGCAAATTCTGCTAATTCTGCGAACCCAGAAGCCGCGGCAGACCCTGCATCTGCGGCAGACCCTGCAGCTGCGGCAGACCCTGCAGCCGCGGCGAACTCGGAGGCATAGGATGACCCGCCGAGGCATAGAATTATTGCTGCTGATAATAGCTGCGCCTATAGTTATAGTGCTGTTTGCTATGCTGGTGGTTACGGGTGGTCAAGAGCTGTCGTTTAATACTCTGGGCGTGCCCATCGGCATATTCTTAGCGTTTTTTATTGCGCATCTTGCCATACGTAAACTGGCACCCAACGCCGACCCGGCAATTCTGCCAATAACATTCGCGTTAAGCGGCATAGGCATAGCGTTTGTTACGCGGCTTGTGCCTGATTTGGCGTCGCGTCAGCTGATGTGGCTATTTGCCGGCGTGGCTGTAATGATTGTGGTGCTGCTAGTTGTGCGCAACTTAGACAAACTGGCGAATTATAAGTACACATTTATGATAGTTGGCGTGTTGCTTTTACTCTCGCCTATGCTGCCTGTGGTGGGCACCGAAATAAATGGCAGCCGCTTGTGGTTAACAATGGGCAGCTTCTCGTTTCAGCCGGGCGAATTAGCGAAAATTTGCATCGTTGTATTCTTGGCTGGCTATTTAGCGCAAAATCGCGAAATGCTGTCGGTGTTCACGTGGAAAGTAGGACCGCTGCGTTTGCCTTCGCTTGCTACGTTGCTGCCGTTGCTTGCCATGTGGGCTTTAGCTTTCCTTATAGTAGTGCTGGAGAAAGATCTTGGCAGCGCGCTTGTGCTGTTCTTGGTGTTCCTTATTATGCTGTATGTTTCTACCGGCAAAGTGCTTTACGTTGTGGTGGGGCTTGTTCTGGCTGGAATTGCGGCGGTAGCGCTGTTCTTTATGTTTAGCCACGTTCAAACGCGTGTAGCAATTTGGCTAGACCCATTCGCAGACGCGCAAAATAAGGGTTATCAGATAGTGCAAAGTTTGTACTCGCTGGCTGATGGCAATTTGTTCGGCGTGGGTATTGGTCGTGGAATGGCTGACCTAATTCCTTATGTGGAAAGCGATTTCATTTTTAGCGCCATAGGCGAGGAATGCGGGCTTTTGGGCGCAGCTGGTGTTTTGCTTTTGTACTTGTGCTTCGCTATTCGCGGCATGCTAACCGCAGCGCGTGCGAAATCGGATGTTAGTTCGTTTATGGCTGTGGGCGCTACGTCTATCGTGGTGCTGCAAGCATTCATTATTGTGGGCGGCGTTACGCGGTTAATTCCTCTAACCGGCATTACGCTGCCATTTATAAGCCAAGGCGGTTCAAGTTTACTGGCGGGCTTCATTGTGGTGGCAATTTTGCTGCGTGCGGGCGATGCGGGCACCGGTGCCGATGTTGAAATGACTTCTGCTATAAGCCGGTCGCGCCACTCTTCCAATAGCGTGCTTGGGCGCGTGGCTTTAGGCAAAAACATAACGTATGCGCTTGTATTTTTCAGTGTTTTGTTTGCGCTTTTGGTGGCTAATCTGACTTACATAATGGTAGTAAACGCTCAGGCTTACCAGAATATGCCGGGCAACAATCACACTATAGCAAAAGAAGAAAAAAGCGAACGTGGCACCATTTCTACTTACGATGGCGTGGTGTTGGCGCAATCGATTGAACAGGCTGATGGCACCTACGAGCGCAATTATCCAGCGGGTACGCTTGCTGCACATGTGGTTGGTTACTATTCCAGCAAATATGGCACATCTGGAATAGAGGCATCCTATAACGACACGCTGAAAGGTCAGCGCAATTTCGCAAGTTGGAGCGAAGTAGTGAATTCGCTTGCGGGCATTTCGCAGCCCGGAAATGACGTTACGCTTACACTGAACTCGAAGATTCAGGAAGCGGCGCAAGAGGCAATAGCGGGATACAATGGCGCATGTGTGGTTATGGATCCAACTACGGGCGCAGTTTTAGCTATGGCATCGTCGCCGACGTATGATGCGGCTGATATAGAAAATGTTATGCAGAATTCGAGCGCGGGTTCGTCGGAATTGTTAAACCGTGCTACGCAGGCACTTTATGCGCCGGGCTCCACATTTAAGATAGTTACGCTTTCAACGGCTTTAGCCAATGGAGTGGCTACGCTAGATTCGAAATATGACGCACCGGGCAAAATGGATATTGGCAACGCGCCGGTTACTAATTTTCGCGATCGTGACTATGGCAACATTACTTTAGAGCGTGCCTTTGAGGTGTCGTCGAATACTGCGTTTGGGCAGCTGGGCGTGCAAATTGGTGCCGACGGTCTGGTGGCAGGTGCCGACTCGTTCGGGTTTGATGCGCAGATAAAACTGGAAGTTCCGTTGGCTAAATCGTTGATGCCCGACCCAGACGAAATGACAACTTGGGAGACTGCTTGGGCTGCTGCAGGTGAACCTGTTGGCGAACATGAGAGCCCTGCTGGACCGCAAGCTACAGTATTGCAGATGGCGCTTGTTGGAAGCGCGATAGCTAACGATGGGCAGGCAATGCAGCCATATTTGGTTGAGGGAGTTTATAACGCCAATGGTGAGCGCAGCTTTACGGCGCAGCCTAGTAAGTTGACGCGCGCTGTTAGTAGCGATGTAGCAGCGCAAGTGCTTGAAGCTATGAAAGGCGTGGTTGCTAATGGTACTGGCGGCGCTGCTGCTATTAACGGTGTAACTGTTGCGGGTAAAACGGGTACTGCTGAACACGAAGGCAAGGAAAACGACAGTTGGTTTGTTGGCATTGCCGATGCTGATGGGCAGCGCAATGTGATAGTTGCTCTAATGCTAGAAGAAGCAGGAAGTAAGACTTCGGCAGCGGCTAAAGCGAAGAGCGTTATACAGACCGCCCTACAAGTGCAAGGAGTTTTATAGAGGAATGCCCGACCGGTGAAAATGTTTCACGTGAAACAATTTAGGAGGCATAGCAAGATTGAATTATGACAAAGACAAGAATGTTTCACGTGAAACATTCTTACAACTTGCATACTAGCTCTATAAAAATTAGTTACTAAGAGGGATTGAGGTTATAATGTTTGGAACTGTGACAACTCCTGCTTTAAATGCAGAAAAAACAAACTTTAAGGAGTTATCGTGAGTGGAATTGGACCTATGACCGGCAAGGTATTTAGCGGTCGGTATGAGATAGGTGAGCGCATAGGTATTGGCGGGATGGCTGAGGTCTATACCGCGCAAGACAGCGTGCTTGGGCGCACCGTTGCCGTAAAGGTAATGTTGCCGCAATTCGCTGAAGACCCAGATTTCGCGCGGCGTTTCCGTCAGGAAGCTGCGGCTGCTGCCAACCTTCAAAGCCCGTACATAGTAAACGTGTACGACTGGGGTCACGATGATGGTACATATTTCATAGTTATGGAATATGTTCGCGGGTCTGACCTTAAAACGGCTATAGAACAGCGCGGTGCCATCAACCAGCGCAAAGTGGCTGAAATAGGCATTCAGGTTTGCCAAGCGCTTTCAGTTGCCCATTCGCAAGACATAATTCATCGTGACGTTAAGCCGCAAAACATAATGGTTCAGCCAGACGGCAATGTGAAGGTGATGGATTTTGGCATAGCGCGTGCAAAAAATTCCAATTCTGATAAAACACAAACCGTACTTGGTACGGCGCATTATATTTCGCCAGAACAAGCACAGGGCAAAGATTTAACCCCGGCAAGCGATATTTATTCGCTTGGCATAGTGTTGTACGAAGCAGCTACGGGTACATTGCCTTTCGATGGACCCGATGCCGTTAGCGTTGCACTTATGCAGGTGCAAAATATGCCGCCAACTCCGCGCGAAATAAACCCAGACATTTCCGTAGAGTTTGAGCAAATAATACTTATGGCTATGGAGAAAGATCCTGCCAAACGTTTTGCCACAGCGAATGATATGCGCATAGCGCTTACTGATTTTTTGGCTGGTCGTCCAATTGGATCGCTTGACGGATTTACAAGTGCACAGACCAGCGTTATAACGCCTATAGGCGTGGCGGGCGGCGGAAGTGTTGATTCTACACAGGTTATGCCTGTTACTAAAGGCGGTGCTCGCGGTTCGCATGCGGCATCTGGTGGCTACAGGGCAGATTATGGAAATGACAATGGCTCGGGTAAGAAAAAAGGTGTCATAATCGCGGTTTGTGCGATTGCAGCCATTGCTGTTATAGCTGTGTTGGCGTTTATGTTCTTGGGTGGTGGCGAAAAGGGCGAAGTGCCTGAAGTAACCGGTAAGACAACTTTGGAAGCTCAGCAGATGATAGAAAATGCTGGCTTCAAGCTAGGAAAAACAGACAGTGCGTTTGATACCAGCGTTCCAGCAGGACAGGTTATAAGTCAGAATCCGAAAGGCGGCACAGAGGCAGTTAAGGGTTCAAAGATAGACTTGGTAATTTCTCAGGGTACAGAAGAAGTTGAAGTGCCCGATGTCTTGGGCATGTCGCTTCCCGATGCGCAAAAAGCGCTAGCAGCTAAGGGCTTCATAGTTGGGAAAACGACTGAAGGCTATAGCGATGAGTATTCTGAAGGACAGATAATGGAGCAGTCTCCGGTGGCAAAAGGCAAGGCTGCCGAAGGCTCGAAAGTAGATTTGGTGGTGTCGAAAGGCTCCGAACAGGCAACTGTGCCTAGCATAGAAGGGCTAGACATCGATACAGCACGCAAACGCGCCGAAGCAGAGGGGCTAACCATATCGCAAAGCGGCAGCCAAAATAGCGACAAGATAGCTGCTAACTGCGTAATTAGCCAAAACCCGGCAGCGGGTACAAAGGTAGCTAAGGGCTCAACTATTTCATATGTAATATCGAATGGCAGCAGCGCCATAATTGTGCAAGGCGTCGTGGGTTATACGGAATCTGGAGCAAAAAGCGCATTGAGCAATCAAGGATTGAAAGTAAGTGTTGATTACGCATATTCCGATAGCGTAGCTAAAGGTAACGTTATAAGCCAAAGCCCATCGGCGGGCACCAGCGTTAGCAAAGGAGCTACAGTAACTATTGAAGTATCGGAAGGTCCTGAGGCTCCAGCACCGTCGTCTTCAAGTAGTGCGTCTAGTAGATCTAGCCAGTAGATGTAAAAACAAATTAGAAACAATGTGGGTGCTGTAGATTTATACGGTACCCACATTGTATACTCATGTATAGGTTCCGCTCCTGCCATTTTCGCGATGGACCGATGCTTTTAAAAAGGGAGTCCTAGATTGCGAATGAAATGGGGATTCGTGTCCGTTGATACGAAAGCCAGGAAGTTCGCTGCGGACACCCACCTTATATGGTGGGTTCATCCTTTCAGCAAGGGGCGGAACCCTAATATTAAATTAAGCCTCTAAAGCGCGCAGGTCGTTCGCATCGAAGCTAAGCGGACCTTCTATCAAACAAGTGTATTCACCTTCCGCATCTATATCTACCAAAACATGCGATCCGTCATGCAACTCACCGCTTATAACTTTCTGCGCTATGCGATCAACAACTTCACGCTGTATCAGACGCTTCAGCGGGCGCGCACCAAACACCGGGTCGTAACCATCTATTGCTAAATGTTCCATAGCCGCAGGCGTTACATCTAGTGTTATGCGGCGATTCGCCAGCCTATCCCGCACTTCCTCAAGCTGCAAATCAACTATAGGCTCTATCGTAGAAATGTTAAGTTCGTTGAACGTAACAATGTCGTCTATTCGGTTGAGAAATTCCGGACGGAAAGTGGACCGCAGCGCATCTTGCAGCTTATTCGTAAAATCGCTCATACGCTTTGCTGCCTGCTCTGGTGTCATTTTAGCGATATCTTCAATCATATCGCCCATAGTTTCGCCGCTGCCACCATTGTGCCCATCAAATGCCGCGCCTTCGTTAGCATGATCGCGAATAATTTGGCTGCCGACGTTGCTGGTCATAATAATAATGGTGTTCTTGAAATTCACCACACGACCTTGCCCGTCGGTCAAACGACCATCGTCTAGCACCTGTAACAGCACGTTAAACACATCGGGATGCGCTTTTTCCATCTCGTCTAACAGCACCACAGAATACGGATGACGTCGCACGGCTTCGGTTAGCTGACCGCCCTCGTCGTAGCCCACATATCCCGGAGGCGCGCCTATCAAGCGCTGCACACTGAACTTTTCCATGTACTCTGACATATCTATACGAATCATAGCTTTGTCGCTGTCAAACAAATACTCAGCCAGCGCTTTGGCAAGCTCGGTTTTACCAACGCCAGTTGGACCTAAGAACAAAAAGCTGCCGATGGGTTGTTCTGGGTCAGACAAGCCTGCACGATTGCGCCGTATAGCACCAGCGACCACATTTACAGCTTCGTCTTGCCCTATAACGCGCTTCTTCAGTTCTTCCTCTAAATCAACCAGTTTTTCCATTTCGCCTTGCATCATTTTCGTAACAGGAATACCGGTCCACGTAGATACAACCTGCGCAATTTCCTCTTCGGTTACTTCTTCTTTCAAGATAGCGCCAGCTTCTTGGCTAGCTTTAAGCGATTCCTCGGCTTGATGAAGCTGCTGCTGCAACTGCGGAATGCGCGAGTAGCGAATTTCGCTAGCAAGTGCCAGATCGCCGCTGCGTGTGGCGCGCTCCTCTTCAAGCTGCGCAGAATCTAGTTCTGCCTTCAAATTCTGAACACCAACAATTACATCTTTTTCGTTTTGCCAAGCAGCTTTTTGCTTATCTAGCGCATCGCGCGCGTCTGCTATATCGCGGCGCAGCTTTTCGAGACGCTCGGCAGAGGCTTCGTCGCTTTCCTTCATAAGCGCCTGTTCCTCTATCTGCATTTGAGTAAGATGACGCTCTGCCTTATCAACTTCTTCAGGCATACTGTCAATTTCTATGCGCAAACGACTGGCAGCCTCGTCCATAAGGTCAATTGCTTTGTCGGGCAGGAAGCGATCGGCAATGTAGCGGTCGGAAAGTTCTGCCGCCGAAACAATAGCCCCGTCGGTTATACGCACGCCATGATGAATCTCGTATTTCTCTTTCAAACCACGCAGAATGGCAATAGTGTCTTCCACTGTAGGTTCGTTAATTATTACCGGCTGGAAGCGCCTTTCAAGCGCCGCATCTTTTTCTACATACTTGCGGTATTCATCTAGCGTGGTAGCACCAATAGCATGCAGTTCGCCACGCGCCAGTGCAGGTTTCAACATATTGCCGGCATCTAGCGAACTATCGCCACCGGCACCCGCGCCAACAATTGTGTGTAACTCGTCGATAAACAAAATTATGTTACCGCCAGCATCTTTCACTTCGCGCAACACAGCTTTCAGGCGGTCTTCAAATTCACCGCGATACTTTGCACCTGCCATCATAGCGCCCAAATCTAGGCTGATAATTTCGCGATCTTTCAAGCTGGACGGAACATCGCCTGTAACAATGCGCTGAGCCAAGCCTTCCGCAATAGCTGTCTTGCCCGTGCCGGGTTCGCCAATTAATACAGGATTGTTCTTTGTGCGGCGGCTAAGAACCTGTATGGTGCGACGAATTTCCTCCGAACGCCCAATAACAGGGTCTAACTTTCCTTCACGCGCTTGCTGCGTTAAGTTTTGCCCGTACTGCTCCAGTGCTTCAAATTGTGTCTTGTCGGTTTGCGACGTAACGCGCGTATTGCCACGCAGCGTATCGTAAGCCGATTCAATATTTTTGCGTGTTATGCCTGCCGTGGTTAGCAGCTTGCCAGCTTCGCCTTTGTCTTCCGACAAAGCTATCAGCATATGTTCGCTGGTAGCGTAGCTGTCGCCCAATTTCTCTGCTATTTTTACTGCGTTGTCTATCGTCTTTATGAATGCTTGCGAAGGTGGCGATATGGGCATAGCGCTGCCCGTTTGCTTTGGCATTTTCGCAATTGTATCCGATATGTTTTGCGCCAGCCACACCGGGTCGGCACCAATGCGCTTAATGATTGCGGCAATGTTGTTTTCATCGGCATCTATCAGCGCTTTTAGTAAGTGTATCGGTTCTACCATTGCAGAATCGGCATCACTTGCCACGCCAAGCGCGGCTTGTACTGCCTCCTGCGCAGTAACCGCTAGTTTATCTAATCGCATTGCGTTTCCTATCTCTTCACCTGCGAGAATAAATGCAGGTTTTTAAGTTTCTAGCCGCCGTGTATTTCTTTGGAATAAAACGTTACGGTGGTCGAAGTGTTATTCAACCAGTGATACACGGGTGGTAAATCACGTATGCTCATAAGTGCATTCACTGGTACATGCGGTGAAAGTTCGTTCACACGCCTAGCCAAACGTTGCACACGTTTATGCAGGTTATCCAGTTCGTATTCGCACTCGTCTAATCGCGTTTGCAAATCTAGAATTCGCGTAACGCCCGCCAAGTTTATTCCCTCGGCTGTAAGCTCGTTTATCAATTCAAGCCGTTCTATGTCGGCTTGCGAATACATACGAGTATTTCCACTTGTACGCTGCGGAGATAACAGCCCTTTTTGTTCGTAAGTGCGAAGCGTTTGCGGATGTACTCCTGCTAATTCAGCCGCTACACCTATCATGTACAGCGGCCTATTTCTGTCCTCTGGTCCTACCATGGCCGCACCTCTTCTTCGGTTGCAGCTTGGAAATCTTCCAGTGCCTTTTTCTGTGCATCGTTAAGAGCATCAGGAATCTTCACATGCACCTTTATTTTAAGATTGCCAAAGCTGCCTTTCTTTTTCAAATCGGGCGCACCTTTTCCTTTAATGGTAAGCACGGTGCCATCCTGCGTACCCGCAGGCACCTTAACGCGCACTTTCGTGCCATCAGGCGCGGGAACCACAACTTTTGCACCCAACGCAGCTTCAGCAATGTTGACGGGCATGTCAAGTACAACATCGGCTTTGTCGCGCGTGTAATATGGATGCTCGGTTATGTGAGTGGTTATCAGCAAGTCGCCAGCTTGACCGCCATCTGCGCCTAAGCCACCTTTGCCCTTATAGCGCAGTCTGCCGCCTTCGCGTGCACCCGCAGGAACTTTTACATCTATAGTATCTGCTTCTTGTTTACCGGGAATGCGCACTGAAACACGCTTCGTGGTGCCGTGGAAGGCTTCATCAAATGTAATATCTAACACCACATTTAAATCTTGACCGCGTTGGTTTTTAGATTTCCCGAAATTGCCGAATTCCCAATCGGTACCAAAAGCGCCTTCTCCGTGACGAATACTCTCTAGAATATCCGCCCAGCTTCCATTAAATCCACTACCAGTGGTATATGTGTAAGTGCCGCCGCTACCACCGCTACCGCCGCTGCCACCAAAAATATCTTCATAGTTGAAGCCTTGCGTGCCCGCGCCACCCCACGGAATATGGTTTTCATTTGCAGTACCATACTGATCGTAAAGTTGGCGCTTCTTGTCGTCGGAAAGCACTTCATAGGCTTCGTTTATTTCTTTGAATTTGGCTTCATCTCCGCCCGCATCGGGGTGATGCGTGCGCGCCAGCTTGCGAAAAGCTTTCTTTATTTCGTCAGCCGACGCGGTGCGTGGAACGCCAAGTGTTTTATAGTAATCGGGCGTAGCTGTTGCTGCCATGCGTTCCACTCCTTTCAAACAATTAAAGTCTCAATTAAAGACACCCCAATACTGAATTATTCTTTTTCAGCAGGTTTTTCCCGCTTTGGTCCGCCAGTTGTTACCGTTACCATTGCAGGGCGTAACACTTTCGAACCCATCTTGTATCCCTTTTGGTATACCTCGTTTACCGTTTCGTCGGGTTGGCTTGTGTCTTCAACGGTACCTACAGCCTGAGCCTCTAGCGCATCAAACGCTTCGCCCACCGGGTTAAGTACCACTACTCCGTCTTTCTGTAGTGTGTCTACAAATTTGGAAAGCACCGCTTTTACACCATCCAACAAGCCATCTGTTACGTCAGTGCTGGTGTTTTTCTCGGCGTAATTTATAGTGCGCTCTAAATCGTCCAAAACTGGCAGCAGACTTACCACTAATTTCTCAGCTGCACGAACCTTCTCTTCTTCGCGCTGCTCTTTAGTGCGTCTGCGATATGTATCCCATTCAGCATGAAGGCGCACATATTTGTCTTTCCATTCAGCTATTTCGGCGGCAGCTGCGGCTGCTGCATTATCTTCGGTTTCAGTTTCGGCTACTTTTTCGCCTTCGTCCTGAAAACGCTTTGCCGCATCAGCCACTAAAGCTTCAGCCTCATCTTCGAGTGAAGTTGCTTCCGATTGTTCGCTAGGTGTCGCATTTTCAGCATTAGTTTCGGTTTTGGTGCTGGAGTTAGCATCAGCACCATTGTCTGCAGCATCTGCCTCATTTGGCTTTACTGCATCGGGTGCGCCTGTTGGCGCACCCTCTTGCATATCTTCTGCAGCCTTTGCTGCTTGGTCTTTAGTCGAATCGGTCATGGCTTTATTTCTCTTTCGACTCGTCTTCGTCAACTACTTCGTAGTCGGCTTCTAGGGTGTCATCGGAAGATGTGCTCTCAGCAGTTGCAGCTTGTGCGCCTGCGTCTGCACCTTCGGTGGTATAAACAACTTCAGCCAGTTTGTATCCAGCCTGCTGCATCTTCTCAGTAGCTGTGCGAATTGCGTCTATGTCGCTACCTTGAAGCGCACTTTGCGTTTCGGCAATTGCGCTTTCAGCTTCGCTCTTAGCATCGGCTGGAACCTTGTCGCCTAACTCATCTAGTGTCTGCTGTGTGGCTGTAACAAGAGCCTCGGCGTTGTTGCGAACTTCAACTTCTTCCTTGCGCTTCGCATCTTCTTCGGCATGCTGCTCAGCATCTTTAACCATGCGATCAACTTCATCGTCAGACAAAGCCGTGCTGCCAGAAATGGTTATCTGCTGCTGCTTACCAGTGCCCAAATCCTTAGCAGAAACATTAACGATACCGTTTGCGTCAATGTCGAAAGTAACCTCAATTTGTGGAACGCCACGGCGTGCAGCCGGAATACCATTCAGCTGGAAGCGACCTAGTGTCTTGTTGCCGGCTGCCATTTCGCGCTCGCCCTGTAGAACGTGAACTTCCACGGAAGTTTGGTTGTCAGCCGCGGTAGAGTAAATTTCGGTCTTGCGGGTAGGAATAGTTGTGTTGCGCTCGATCATCTTGGTCATAACACCACCCATTGTTTCAACACCCAGCGAAAGCGGAGTTACGTCAAGCAGCAGAATGCCAGTTACATCGCCTGAAAGCACGCCGCCTTGGATAGCTGCGCCCATAGCCACAACTTCGTCGGGGTTTACAGACATGTTCGGCTTTTTGCCGGTCAGCTTCTCGACAAGCTCTTGCACAGCGGGCATACGAGTAGAACCGCCAACCAAGATAACCTCGTCAAGTTCTCCTGCCTTCAAGCCCGCATCTTTCAGAGCCTGTTCGACAGGCTTCTTGCAACGCTCTAGCAAATCTTTAGTAATGCTCTGGAATTCTGTGCGTGTAAGCGTAAGATCAAGATGCTTCGGACCATCGGCACCAGCTGTAATGAACGGCAGGTTGATGTTGGTCTGAGAAGTGGAGGAAAGCTCCATCTTTGCCTTTTCAGCTGCTTCCTTCAAACGCTGCAGCGCCATCTTGTCTTCGCGAAGATCGATACCGTTGTCAGCCTTGAATTTGTCTGCCATCCAGTCGATTATGCGCTGATCCCAGTCATCGCCACCAAGGTGATTGTCGCCTGCGGTAGAGGCAACCTCAAATACGCCGTCGCCCAATTCTAGTACCGACACGTCGAATGTGCCGCCGCCCAAGTCGAACACGAGGATTTTTTCGTCGTGGTCAGCCTTGTCAAGACCATAAGCCAAAGCGGCTGCGGTTGGTTCGTTGATAATGCGCTCTACATTTAGACCAGCAATCTTGCCTGCGTCTTTAGTTGCTTGACGCTGAGCATCGTTGAAGTAAGCCGGAACGGTAATAACTGCCTGAGTAATAGTGTCGCCAGTTTGTTTTTCGGCATCGGCTTTCAACTTTTGCAGCACCATTGCCGAAATTTCTTCTGGAGTGTAATTCTTGCCGTCAATATCGATAACGGCGCGACCGTCTTTACCTTTTTGTACGTTGTAAGAAACGGTTTTCTGCTCTTCTGAGGTTTCGTCATAACTACGACCAATAAAACGCTTCACTGAAGAAACGGTGTTTTCAGGATTAGTAACTGCCTGATTTTTTGCAGCTTTGCCTACAACACGTTCGCCATCTTTACGAAAACCCTCAACAGAGGGAGTTGTGCGGTCGCCTTCGGCATTTACTAGAATCTCAGGCTCGGAACCTTCCATAACTGCCATAGCGGAGTTAGTGGTACCTAAGTCGATTCCAAGTATCTTAGCCATATTAATGCCTCTCTTTCGTGTTTGAGTATCAATTTCTCTGATGTTGTGACTACTATAAAATCTAAGTGCCTTACTGTCAAGTTTTCTATGCGTGGAATTTTCAGTTCGCCGCACTTAGGGAACTTTACACACATTTCAAACACATTTGTTCGAAATGCTATAAGTGTTTCTATTCGGTTTAGAATTGTTACGAAGACGAAAAACTAGACGTGAGTTTTCTATAAATTGAATTCTTGAAATAACTGTTCGCGATAAGCTGCATCTTCAGAAGCTTTAAGGACATCGTCGTGTCTGTTTTCTGAGAATAATTTTTCTACAAGTGCAGCGAATTTATTAGTACCTTTTTGTATTCCTTGTTGCATCCCTTGCTGCAATCCTTCTTGCAATCCTTCTTCCATCGCCTCTTTGCGAGCATCTTTTACAGCTTCTGCAAGAACTTCTTGCATTTCTGCTCTGACAGCATCTTCTGCAGCCCATTTAGCTTCTCGCCTTATATCTTCTTCTATAGTGCTTACAGAAAACACTTTATCC
>NZ_JAAKEG010000009.1 GCF_011039075.1 Adlercreutzia sp. ZJ304 | reverse complement strand
TCTCCTACAAACTTATACCTTGGAGGTAAGCCTTTTTCCACACGTACGGGGTCAGGAGGAAAGTAGCTTTCCCATTGTGCTTCAGTACCCTCTGCAACCTTAACTGTAACCTGAGGTAATTCGTGCGAATAGTAATGCCAGAAAGCCTGCTTGCTTACATCACCTGTCGGGAATGATAACCAAGTTATTTCAGTTAGTGCAGGTGTATCGCTAAAAATCTTACTGTCAACATTTTTCACAGAAGAAGACATACGTACTGTTTTTAGCTTTGAAGAATAGTGGAACAAAGCATTCCCAAGCGTTTCTACAGAATTTGGAATAACTATATTTTCCAAATTTTTCATACCAGCAAAGGCTCCCTTTGCAAGCGTTTTCACACCATAAGGTATCTCGTATTCTGTTCTGGGATTAGAAGCGGGATATCTCATTAGTGTTGTCATATCTTTTGTAAACAAAGCACCATCAACAGATGTATAGTTTGGATTACCTGATGCAACCAATATTTCAGTCGCACCAGACAACCCATAAGCAACATCAATTGCTAAATTTGTAGCAGTTGAGGGAATGGTCAACTTAGTAATATCTACATTATTCCCAAATACACTACTGCCGATATTTTCGACACCTTCAGGAATTGAGAGCTCTCCTGCAATTGGAACACTAGTAAATGCGTAACCTTTAATAGTTCTTAAAGACGAGGGAAGACTAATAGATGTAAATTTTGTATCTTGGAATGCACTACTACCAATTTCTACAAGCGTATTTGGGAAAGTAATAGACGTAAGACCACTACAGCCATAAAATGCTTCATCTCCGATTGTCTTTAGTCCTTGAGGTAGATTAACGCCTGTAATGCCTGAGTTTTCAAAGGCGTTATTAGCTATGGTTGTAACAGCGATATGGTAATTGTTAACATCTGCAGCAATGTCGGCAACTCTACCCTCAAAGCTAACACCACTTTTTGGCGCAACTGAGTATGTGCCATCACCTAAAGATGTGTAAGTAAAATCAGATGTCTCTAGACCAGTTTCTGTAGCACCAATACCACTCTCTCCTACAAACTTATACCTTGGAGGTAAGCCTTTTTCCACACGTACGGGGTCAGGAGGAAAGTAGCTTTCCCATTGTGCTTCAGTACCCTCTGCAACCTTAACTGTAACCTGAGGTAATTCGTGCGAATAGTAATGCCAGAAAGCCTGCTTGCTTACATCACCTGTCGGGAATGATAACCAAGTTATTTCAGTTAGTGCAGGTGTATCGCTAAAAATCTTACTGTCAACATTTTTCACAGAAGAAGACATACGTACTGTTTTTAGCTTTGAAGAATAGTGGAACAAAGCATTCCCAAGCGTTTCTACAGAATTTGGAATAACTATATTTTCCAAATTTTTCATACCAGCAAAGGCTCCCTTTGCAAGCGTTTTCACACCATAAGGTATCTCGTATTCTGTTCTGGGATTAGAAGCGGGATATCTCATTAGTGTTGTCATATCTTTTGTAAACAAAGCACCATCAACAGATGTATAGTTTGGATTACCTGATGCAACCAATATTTCAGTCGCACCAGACAACCCATAAGCAACATCAATTGCTAAATTTGTAGCAGTTGAGGGAATGGTCAACTTAGTAATATCTACATTATTCCCAAATACACTACTGCCGATATTTTCGACACCTTCAGGAATTGAGAGCTCTCCTGCAATTGGAACACTAGTAAATGCGTAACCTTTAATAGTTCTTAAAGACGAGGGAAGACTAATAGATGTAAATTTTGTATCTTGGAATGCACTACTACCAATTTCTACAAGCGTATTTGGGAAAGTAATAGACGTAAGACCACTACAGCCATAAAATGCTTCATCTCCGATTGTCTTTAGTCCTTGAGGTAGATTAACGCCTGTAATGCCTGAGTTTTCAAAGGCGTTATTAGCTATGGTTGTAACTAAATACTCACTTCCACTATAAGAAACTCTAGCCGGAATGTTTATTGCTCCGGTATTCGTAGTATCTACAAGACCAATAACACTAACGCTGCCCTCGTCGGGATTCACCTGATACTTGATGCCACCATCATTAAATTGCACTACTTCGCTCTCAGCCATAAGGGCAAACGACATGTAAGTTACTGGTGTGTTGTCTTCGGTTGTGTAATTCGGTAGGTTGGCAGATACATCTTCTATCGCAATGGTTTCGCCGTCGTTATTGGCTGCGTTTTTGGCTTCATCTTTGAGCGCATTGGTTTCAGCATCAGATTCAGCTGTTTCGCCAGCACCAGCACCTTGCAAATTGCTAAGTTCAACTTGTTCAGTTACGTTTTCTACAGGTTCAACAAGTTCACCGTCTTCGCTATTATTTTTGTCAGGCTCTTCTGTGGCTACAGGCTTTTCTGCAACACTCACTATAACCGCACGTGTGGCGTTAGCTAACGTTATATCGCCCATTGTTAGGGCAATCCGAACCGACGTGTTGCCAGTTTCATAGGCTTTAACGCTGGTTGTGCCAGCTATAACACTTATTTGGTTCGCGTTGCTGTAGCCAGTATGCACATCCACACCTGCAGGGGCATCAATGTAGCCACCATCAAGCAAATTGCCCTCTTCGCCAACATGTAGTTGCAGCGGAGCATCGGCAAGTTGCACGCCATACGACAGAATGTGGTTATTCTGGGCAGGAGCCCCAGCCGACCAATTAATATCTGGCAATTTAGCAAGAGCCAATGCCGGTATGGACACAGCGTCTTTATCGTTTATAGTTTCGCTATTTGGGCGCGCGTAAGCATTTTCTCCCACAGGAACGTACACCTGCACACCCGCACTATTGCCCAGCGCCGCACCGTTTATGTTCTGGATAACACCCAGCGCTACAATTTTCGTGTCGCTTAGACCACTGAACGCACTTTCGCCTATACGCTGCACACTTGCTGGCAACACAAGCATTTTTGCAGCTGTAGCTTCAAAAGCACTACTACCAATTACGCGCAAGCCATCGTGTAGTTCTGCGCTTGCAAGGTTTGCAGTGTTAGCAAATGCACCCTCACCAATTTCTTGCACGCCGGCAGGAATAGATACATTAGTTAAGCCTGAATTTGCAAACGCATTTTCACCAATGGTTGTAAGACCATCGGGTAAGTTAATAGTTTGCAAAGTTGTTTGATTAGCAAATGCGTTGTCCGCTATTTCGCGCACAGGATAAGCAGCAAGCGCACCTTCACCCATGCTTGGAATGTCAAGATGCTGGGGCGCAGCAGCGCTTCCTTGCCAGCCAACACTTAGCGTATAGTTATCAAGCAGAGTGTAGGCTAGACCGCTTTCGTCCTGCGCGGGCACTACGGTTTCGCCCGGAGTGGCTGCTTCTACGAAGTGGGTAAAGCCGGCAGTTTCCCAAGCGGCTTTGGCAGCTGTTGTTTGGTCGGTGGATTCGCCTTCACCCTTTTCCGCATTTTGAGCAAGCACATCAGGTGTAGGCAATGCTACCGTGGCGTTCTTAACCACAGATTCCTCGAACGCGTCGGCGCTAATTTCTGAAACCACACCATTTACTGTTATGGTTTGCAGCTTGTCGTTACCCGCGAACGCGCCTTCTGTAATTGTGCGCGTTTCGGAAGCCAGCGCAGCGCTAACCCCAAGACCCGCAGGCGCGGCAATAAGCTGCGTTTTGTCGTTGTTATACAGAACCCCGTTCACAGTAGCAAAGTGGGAATTGCCAGTGCTCCCGGTTGAGAAAATAATGGCTGAAAGCTTGTCACATCGGGAAAATACGCAAGCAGGGACGTTAGCCACAGAATCCGGGAGCACGGCAGCGCCCTCCATACCCTCCGGGACGAGGTGGAGGTTTGTTTTTGCGGCGTCGTAAAGCGCGCCGTTGTAACTGCTGTATGTAGAGTTATCAGCGTTCACATTAACCGCCGTGGCATTGGGGAATTGCGCGAACGCCGCAGGGTTAATGCTGGTAACAGTTGCAGGAATGTTGATTGTAGTTACGAGATGAGCCTGCGCGGCAGCTGCAGCAGCTTCTGCCTGAGCTTGCGCGGCTTGAGCTTCAGAGTAGACAGTATCGGGATCGGCTGCCATTTTAGCCAGCACCGCATCGGCAGCTTTGCTGGTAATGGCAATTACCGTGTACTGCTTGTTGTTGGCAGTAACAGTTGCTGGAATGTTCAACGTACCTTGCGGAGCGGCGTTTGAAAGCCAGCCAACAAGCGTGACGGTGTTTTCGCCGGTAGTTTCTGCGCCTTCCGCTATCGCTGTCGCGTTAACTTCATACGTTAGCCCGCCGTACGTAAAGATGGTTTGTTCGGCAGTTGCTTGATCGTTACCATTCATTCCGAACGTACTGAACGTACCCGAAACCACATCTATCTTGTCAGTTTCGCTGTTTTGGGCATCAGTTGCACCGTTTTGCGATATGGAAATTTCAGCGTTGGTTATGCCGGACTGACCTTGATTGGTGGTATTTTGGCTTGCACCGTTGCCTTGGTTGGCGGCAACGTTGTTGGTGCCGCTTTGATTGCCATCGTCATTCAACGAACCCTCAGGCGCACCTATCTGCGCCTCTTTGGTTGTAATTTCCGGCTTTTGCACTGTGGCTTTATCGCCAGTATTCTCGCCTGTACGTGTATTGGCATCTGAAGTGTTAGAAGTTGCGGCGTTTGTTGCGTCATTACTTTCGGCTGCAAATGCTATACCCGCACTAGGCACCATGCTAAAAGCAAATGCGAATGCTAAAACTACAGATATAGTTTTTGAAACGATACTTGTTCTGCCCATAGTCTGTCCCTTAACTACGCCCACCAGCTTAGTTACCCGGTGGAATCCCGCTAAATTTGCCGCGATGGCATTTGCGTTAAGGTTTTGGACTATTGCGAACCGCCTATTTTGGCGCGGGCGCTTAGTGTGGTCACGCAGGTGATATGCAGCTAATGCAGAATTGATACACTGCTGCCCTACAACTGCAACCATGTAAGCAAACAATACGCAAAGGCGTACCGCTAAACCCGTTTAGTTCTTTGAGTGATTAATCGGTTCCCTAAGCCGACCATCTACCCATGCTATGTCTATCCCGTTGCATCATGCCTTCTCGGCAAGGCGGAGTATAAGACGTAAAGAGGTTTTTGCGCAAGACGCAAATTGCGAATTTTTGAACCGAACAAATCCAGACAAAAGATTGCTACGTAAATGCTCACTCATATTTTTTCGCAGGTCAGACGCCGATTTCTTGAAGTACAAAAGTGCCATTTTGCCCCTATATTTTTTAGAGCACATAAGCAACACATTACACTTTTTCTTCATAATTTTTGGTGAATTGCAACTTCTCGACTTAGCTGCACCCCAACTGCACTTCTTCCTAGAGTAACTGCAAAAAGTTGCGCCTAGTTTGAAGAACGATTAAGCACTTACAGCCCAAAGAACTAATTGCATAACGTACAAATACAAGCTTGCAGAAAGTTTTTTACGGAAAAATGGTCAAAACTTCCGGCTTTCCACTGTGAAAAACGCAAAATAGCCCCTATAGATGCATCATCAAATACTGTTTGCCCAGTGTTCTCCACAATTCAAGCCAGCTATACGGCAATCCGACCATGGAAAGTCGGAAGTTTTGACCACTTTTAGTGCGCCACTGGATATGATGCTTCATTTTTGCTTCAGTGTCCTTTGAAGCCTATACTTTTTCGTAGTGGGTCCACATACGAACGATTTTTATGGTCCCTTCGTAAGAAATCCCGTTTTCGTCAATAGGCTGTGCATATACCTGATAGACAAGCCGATGTTGTAAATTAATTCGCCTTGAATAAAGCCCAGACAAGTTGCCGACTAACGGTTCGTATGCAGGTGGATTTTTGAAGGGATCTTCTCGAATTACATCAATAAGAGCTTTCGCTTTCTTGTCTAATCCAGCAGATTTAAGATTCTTCGCATCTTTTGCAGCTTGCTTTGTAATCTTAATAAGATACATAGCTACCATTCCAGTTGGTCTTCGGAAATGCAATCATCTAATGATTTCTGCAATCCTATCTGTAAAGATTCTGTCATCCCCGGAATGCTATTCAAAAAAAGTGTTTCCTCAATAGCTGCCCATTCGTCTTCTCCTATAAGAACAGCACCTTTTCCCTTGCTGTTAGTAATAGAAATAGGAGCACAATTGGCGTTTACCTGAGCAATGGTTTGGTAGATATTCTGACGCAATGCCGTCGCAGTTATCGAAGTCATAATTGTCTCACTTCCGTCTAAGTTGACTAGATAGTAACGTACGTATTTACGTACGTCAAGACAAATACAAGCTTGCAGAAAGTTTTTTACGGAAAAATGGTCAAAACTTCCAGCTTTCCACTGTGAAAAGCACAAAATAGCGCCTATAGATGCATCACCAAATGCTGTTTGCCCAGTGTTCTCCACAATTCAAGCCAGCTATACGGCAATCCGACCATGGAAAGTCGGAAGTTTTGACCATTTTCAGTACTTTTGTATTCCTTTAATCTCTTCGAGAAAATCGCAATCAATGCGTGTTGGCTGGGCAGAAATCCTCACTCTATAGGCCTCATATTCCTTATGAGCCTTCGTTATGGCTCCCTTATGATTAGCCTTACCTGAACCTTCGAGCAACCCCTTGCCATAGCGTTGCGCAAAATCGTCTAACTCGCGAATCCAATCTTTCATACACATTGGTTGATGGTCTTCTGCCCGCATTTCTGCTAAGTCAAAAAACGCCGATACAAGATTATTAAGCCGCTGCAATTCTTTTTCGTTGAGATAATTCTTCGCTATCTCAGTTTCCTCACGCGTTGGCTGCTCACCCTCGAATGTTGTAAGACCCATGAAAGGCAGCTCTGCATTTGCTCGTTGCATAATTACTTCCGCAGCAGTATGCCCATGAGCAGCATAGTGTATTTTGTTTTGAACCGTCTTGAAGAATAGGACAGATTCATCGGCCTTTGGATCATAGTCAATACTTGTCGCATATAAATCAAGTACTTGTCGATACAGAACCTTTTCACTCGAACGAATATCTCTAATACGAGCAAGCAGCTCTTTCCAATACGTTCCCCCACCAGCATTTTTTAACGCCTTATCATTAAGGTTGAAACCTTTCTGAAGATATTCTTTCAATTGCACAGTTGCCCATTTACGAAACTGAGTACCCCGATTTCCGCGAACTCGATAGCCAACAGCAATCACCATTTCAAGAGAATAGTAGTTAACTTGATAGTTTTTCCCGTCAGCAGCAGTTGTCCGGAATTTCCGGACAACTGCATCAGCGTCCAATTCTCCCTCATCAATAATGTTGTTGATATGCTCGCTAATTGTTTTCTTTGAGATTCGATATAAATCGACCATATGAGCCTGAGAAAGCCACATGTTCTCGCCATGAAACACACACTCGATTTCCGGAACGCCTGCTTCTGACTGATAGAGAACGATGTCACCTGGCTTAGCGGGAATTATCTCGTTAGATTTCATGGTCAATCGCCTCCAGATAGGTCAAATGACTATCATCAAGTTATCCTATTAAAAAGGTCAGTAGGAATAACCTACTGACCTCGTGTTTCTTGGTAGTCCCGACCGGATTTGAACCGGCGACCTCCGCCTTGAAAGGGCGGCGTCCTAACCGCTAGACGACGGGACCATTATGTATGCCACAAGAGTAGCTTGTCTATTATGCCAAAGCCAATCCTGTACTGCAAGCAAAAAATACGACGCTTTCCGCAAACGCATTACGGACGCTGCCCTAAGCCACCTTCCAAAGTAATAGTCTCGCCGCTCATAAACTTGAAATCGGGGCTGGCAAGTTGCACCACGACGCGCCCTATCTCGGTTTCAACATTGCCATAATGACCCATAGGCGGCATATGTACATTAGCCTTATAAGCATCCGGATATTCATCTTGGAACTTCTCTAGCGCAGCCGTCCAAGCAAGCGGGCACACCACGTTCACATTAATTCCATCAGGACCCCACTCGGTTGCAGCCACACGGCTCATGCCACGAATGCCCTCTTTAGCGGCAGCATATGCACACTGTCCATAGTTGCCAAACAAACCAGCACCGCTGGCAAAATTAATAACGCTGCCCTTTGTCTCTTTCAGATGCGGATAGCAAGCCTGCATGTAATAGAAAGCGGCATACAGCCCAGAATAAATAGCCAAATTGAACTGATCGGTAGTGTGGTCAGCCAACGTTACGCCCGAAGCAGAAGCCTGTGCGTTATTCACCAGCACATCTATGCGACCAAATTCTGCCATAGCTTTGTCTACCACGTTTTGCACGACAGCTTTATTGTCGGCACTAGCTTCAACATCAGCCTGCACAGGAAGCACTTTTATGCCAAATTCGGCTTCTAGTTTCTCCTTTGCCGTTTCAAGCTTTTGCACGTTGCGCCCGGTTAATACCAAATTCGCGCCCTCTTTCGCAAAAGCCGTAGCTATTCCATATCCAATTGAACCCGCAGAACCATCTTTTAGCGCTGCAAACCCACCGCCGGTTACAATAACTGTCTTATTTTCAAAAGCGCCCATAAATAAACCTTTCACCTTGTCTATAAATGATATGACTATATCAAAGAGTACGTTTCATATTGTAAACAGCGCATTAAATCGCACTATCAATAGGTGAAATGCGCCATACAACTAAATAGCCACCGCTTACCTGCATCGTTCAAACGCTATTTGAAGCGCTTGAGCAGAAGTGAATTGCAAACAACCGTTACGCTGGAAAGCGCCATGACGGCACCCGCCAAAGCTGGGGCTAATATACCAACAGCCGCAAGCGGAATCATTATGCAGTTATAAATTAACGCCCAGAATAGATTCTGTTTTATTTTGCGCATTGTTGCCTTTGATAGGCGAAGAGCCACAACCATATCAGCTAGGCGGTTACGCATAAGAACCACTTGTCCGGCATCTATGGCAACATCGGTACCAGATGCCATAACTATACCTATGTCAGCTGCAGCCAAAGCAGGTGCATCGTTTATGCCATCGCCCACAAATGCCGTTACGGCAGCCTGTTTCTTGCCCGCATCGTCGCCCGCTTCAGATGCATTAGCGCGAACTTCTTTTACTCGCTCAGCCTTTTCAATTGGCTTTACGCCCCAAAATACGCGACTTTGCTCTATTCCTACCTCGTTTGCTACTTCCATAGCTGGCTTCTGCGCATCGCCTGTAACCATATAACATGCAACATTGAATTGCCCGCGCAGCTGCCCAAGCGCACTTGCAGCATCGGGCTTAGGTTCATCGCGGAAAGTAAAACCACCTACGTCTTTGCCATCCACAATAACCCTGCTGCCAACTTTTATATCGTGTCCATTAGCGCGCGCAACTACACCCGCACCAACTACCGCATTAAAATCTTGTACATCTACATCGGCAAATGCTATGCCCGCGTCTTGCGCATAGCGCACAACAGCACGTGCCAGCGGATGTTCGCTTTTCTCTTCAACCGCAGCCGCCAACGCAAGCCACTCGTTTGATACATCGCATTTCTCTACAACAGGCGCACCGCAGGTTATAGTGCCGGTCTTATCGAATACCGCAGCCGATAATTTGCACATAGATTCCAGCACTTCGCCATCTTTTATAAGCACTCCCATCTGCGCGCCTTTGCCCATACCGACCATCAAAGCTGTAGGAGTAGCCAACCCCAAAGCACACGGACACGCCACAACTATTACAGCTATAGCCGGCAACAGCGATTGCTGCAGCAATGTATTAACGCCCGCAGGTGGCACAAATAAGAACCATACGCAAAACGTAATAACCGCCAACCCTAAAATAACCGGCACGAATACCGCAGCAATACGGTCTGCCATGCGCTGCACGGGCGCTTTGCTGCCTTGGGCATCTTCAACAGCGCGCACTATGCGGGCAAGAGTAGTATCGGTACCCACTCGCTGGGTCCGCACCGTAATGGAACCGGTGGTGTTTACCGTGCCTCCAACCACCTCATCGCCAACCTTTTTCACCACAGGAAGCGCCTCGCCTGTAAGCATCGATTCGTCCACTTCGGTGGAACCTTCCGAAACTACGCCATCTACAGGCATTTTCTCGCCGGGACGCACTAGTACTGAATCGCCCACTGCAACCTGAGCAAGCGGCACTTCTATCTGCTTTCCGCCCCGCAGCACAACAGCAGTAGGCGGAGTTAAGTTTATCAGTGCCTCTATTGCCTGATTGGTTGCGCCTTTTGCCCGCGTCTCTAATATCTTGCCCAACAAAACAAATGTAATCAGCATGGCGCATGTCTCGAAATAGGGCATACCCTCGTTAATTTGCAAGCCGCTGTTGCCTGTCCAGTCTCCATTTATCGCAGGCAAGAAGGTTATCCAAAGCGAAAATATGAAAGCAATTGTGGTGCCAAGCGCTACCAAAACATCCATATTTGCGCTTCCGCCGCGAATTGACTGAAATGCACCTTTATAGAAGCGCGCACCGCACCCGAATTGCACCGGAATAGTTAACACAAGAAGTACCAAATTAGCTGCAAACATAGATTGGGCGTGCGTTGGATCGGGCACAAACATGCCTGCTAAAGCACCGCCAAACATCATATGTGCGCCCGGAATCATTCCTATGCAGACTATTAGTATTGTTAACACTAGTGAAGTAGCAAAAACATGTATATCGTGCTTGGCACGCACCGCTTCGCGCGCGCGCCGCTTTTCATCAACCAGTGGCGCATCTTCAGGAATTAATTCTGCCGTAAAAGACATATCGTCAAAAACGTGCAGCATATCGTCTACGCTGGCAATTCGCGTATTGAACGTAACCATCCCAGTATTGTTAGCCAAATTTACCGCAACATCTTCAACACCCGGCGTTTGCCGAAAATGCTTTTCAATGTTCGCTGCACAGTTTGCACAATGCATACCGTCTATAGCAAGACGAATAGTCGTAGTTTCACTCATGCTGCCTTCTTTTTACTTCTTTTCAATATATGCGCATATGTTCATAAATTGTATTAAGTAGAATATAGTCAATTAAACATATAAGCGCAAGTCTAAGATAAGCGCAAGACTAGCCGTTACTGTTCAGGATGCTTCCTAGAGTGTTTTTCCGCTTTTGAAGCCTGCATGAACAAGAACAAAAACCCTACCACCCCAGCAAATAGCGATGCAAGAAGAATCGCCAATTTCGCCTCGGACACAAACACGCTGCTGGTATAAGCCAAATTGGCAACAAAAATGGCCATTGTGAAACCTACGCCACCCAATATGGAAGCGCCCAACATGTGCATCCAATTCACACCTTCGGGCAATTTGGCAATATGCAGCTTTACACATAGAAAGCTCATCAACATAATGCCAAGAGGCTTACCTACAACAAGACCAAAAAACACACCCATAACCACATTCGAAGTTAGCATTGCGAATATGTCGCCACCGACTAATGACACATCGGCATTAGTAAGCGCAAACAGCGGCAATATGGCAAAGTAAACCCACGGGTAAAGTTTGTGTTCTAAGCGCGTTACAGGGGGCAACACTTCGCGCGACACATTCGATAAGCTATTCACCGTGGTTAAATATTTTTTCTGCGCCACTATAGGCGTTTGTTCATCGTGAAATTTGTTCGCCAACTGCACACGATCGCCTGACCACTCCAAAAACGTTTGCATATTTATGCGGCTGCCAGACGGTATAACAAATGCCAACAACACACCAGAAATAGTTGCATGTACACCAGACATATAAACGCAAAACCAAAGTACACACCCTACAAGCATATAAGGCACCAGCGAATACACATGCTTGCGATTCATAACAACAAGCACAATAAATACTACCGCAGCAGCAGCAAGCCATCCCAGATTTGGGCTTTCGCCATAAAAAATTGCAATTACAAGAATTGCTATTATGTCGTCAGCCACAGCCAACGTAGACAGAAACACTCGAATGCCGCTAGGTACGCGGCTGCCCAGAAGCGCCAATATACCAAGCGCAAACGCAATGTCGGTTGCGGTAGGCACACCCCAGCCGCCAATAGTCTGCGGATTTGCAGCATTGAATAGCAGGTAAATTACTATAGGAACGGCCACGCCACCAATTGCACCCATTATAGGAAGCGCCGCTTGTCTAATATTGGTAAGCTCTCCCACGGTCATTTCGTATTTAATTTCAATGCCGACCAGCAAAAAGAAAACCGCCATAAACATGTCGTTTATCATATGCGCAAGCGAAATTTCGCCCCACAACGGACCAACCGCAAGAATTACTTCCGTATGATGCCAAAAATTATAGAAAGGCTCGTATGTAGCCGTATTCGCCACTATTAGCGCCGCTATAGCAGCCAGCAGCATAACACCCGCCGCCCGCGTTGAAGAGTGTGTAAAAGATATCAGCTTACGCATCCGCCGATTACGACCTTGCACTTCATCTATGTATATTCCGTGCGGATCTGGATTCTCTGCTGTAGGTTGTACAAGTTCTAGTTTATCGGCTGATTCTTCCGAAATTTTGGGCTCTTGTTGGGTTTTCTCGGTATGTGCCATCTCGCGCCCCTACTCAATCATATGCTATGGTGTTTTCTAAGGATTATAGGGCAATGCTGGCGTCAAGCTATATTAGATTAGTTATCAGAAAGGATACACTTTCGTAATGCTCGACACACAGACGCAAACTAGCCTATCCTTAATTGTATTGTCCACAACAATAGACAGAGGTACGCAATGGATATCAAAGTTTCCGGACGCAAGATAAATGTAAGCGATTCTACGAAAGAATACGCTATCGAAAAAATAGGTGGCGCAGTTCAACAGTTAGATGTGAATGCAACAGCTTGCGAAATAGTGTTATTCCGCGAAAAAAACCCCGCAATTAAGAACGCTGCTATCTGCGAGGTAACGGTATTCATTCCTAATCATGTTGCCCGTGCGCAAGTGCGCGAGGAAGACCTATTTGCAGCCATAGATGTTGCGGCGGCAAAAATTGCCCGACAGCTGCGCAAACTTAAAACTCGCGTGAACGACAAAAGACGCGAAAAGCGAGAAACCGAAGTGGTGCACGATCGCGAAAGTGCACGCGCAGAAAGCGAACTTGACCTAGACAAGTTGATGGAAGAGCTATCCGACAACGAAGTGGTGCGTCGCAAGGAAATAGAGTATTCGCCCAAGACCGAAGAAGAAGCTCTTACCGAAATAGACTTACTGGGACACGATTTCTATGTTTATACCGACCGCGACAGCGGAAACGTACACGTGCTATACAGACGTCACGACGGCGGATATGGTCTTCTAACCCCGACTGAGTAGCGCCCATAGCTTAGCGCAAAGCAAAAATAACTGCTAAATAACTACAGATACACTTTACGAAATGCCTGCAGATACAACGCTTTGCAGGCATTTCTTTATGCGAGACACAGAATACAACGTACCAAACGCAACAACGCAATCGTGTGACGAAGTGCGCGATAGCGCCATTTTCACAGCAGCTTCAGGGCTTTCGGCTGCCTCAATCAAAATGTCGTCTTGCGCCTGAGCGTGTATTGCAGACGCAAGTTCGCCAGAAGTTAATGCGCGAGGATTATCGGGCGTATACGTCGTGAAAGAAGAAGCTAGCGGCACTAATGCAGCAATCATATGCTCGTAATCTTTATCGGCAAGAACTCCAGCAATAAAATTCACCTTGCAATTTTTCATATCGGCAGCCGCCAGCAATTCCCGCAACGACTCAGCCAAAGCATATGCTCCTTGCGGGTTGTGGGCACCGTCTACAATGCAGAGCGGCTCTTTGCTAATAATTTCAAAACGCCCGGTCCATCTGGTATTTTCAAGCCCAGCATAAATAGCATTATCGGAAATGTTCCACCCAAGTGCACGCAGCGCCCACGCTGCCTCTATAGCAACGCTAGCATTAAACGGCTGACAGCTTCCCAATAAACGTATTTGATAACTTTTGCCTTTGTATTCAAAACTGTATAAACCAGAAGAAAAATTGAGCGCACACACCTTCAAATCGTTAAAGTCGGGCATTATAAGCTGGCAGCCCCTATTTTTGCATGCAGCTTCTATAGGGATTAGCGCTTCTGCGTCTTGCTGCCAACTAACAACGCTGCAACCACTCTTAATAATGCCTGCTTTCTCGGAGGCTATCTCGTCTAGCGTTTCCCCTAGCAAATCTGTATGGTCAAGCCCTATGCGCGTTATAACACTAATGTCGGGAGTAATTATATTTGTGGCATCAAGCCTGCCACCTAGCCCCGTTTCCATAACGCATATATCGCAGCCTACAGCTTCAAAATGAACTAGCGCAACAGCGCACATCAGCTCAAATTCAGTAGGATGTTCTCCTAGTTCGGCTTCAACAGCACACGCCGCATCTCGCACGCGCAATGTGGCAGCTGTTAAGTCAGGGGTGCTTATGTCTTTGCTGTCAACACGTATGCGCTCTTCAAAGCGCTCTATATACGGGCTTGTGAACAGGCCTACTTTCAGCCCAGATTCCTGCAGAATAGACGACAAATATGCGCATACACTTCCCTTGCCATTCGTGCCAGCAACATGCACAAAACGTAGCCTATCTTGAGGTCGCCCAAGCTTTTCAGCCAGCGCCTCTATTCGGCGAAGACCGGGTTTCGAAGTAAGCCAGCGCGGTGTATTGATGTATTCAACAGGGTCAAAATGCGCACTATTGCACACGTCTTTTTCCGCGCAAGATGCTTTAATTCCCATTGATTGTTTCGCTTTTCAACAACTGCCCTAAAGTGACGAAGTCGTTCTCAAGCGCCTCGCGCTTTTTGCTATCGTAGAGCGCAGCTGCGGGGTGAAACACAGGAAACACCTTAAAGCGCCCAGCCATATGAAGCTGTCCGTGCAGCCCCGTTATTCCACGATCGGTCTTCAGGATAAATTTCGTTGAAAAATTTCCTAGAGTAACTATGTACTCGGGATTTATGGTGCGCGTCTGTTCGCGCAAAAATGGTGCGCATGCTTCTATTTCCTCTGGTCTAGGATCGCGGTTTCCGGGAGGCCGACATTTAAGCACGTTGGCTATGAAAACCTCTTCACGCCTAAGACCAGCTACACCTAAAAGCTCATCTAAGTATTTTCCAGCAGCACCGACAAACGGGCGCCCCTGCAAGTCTTCGTTTTTACCCGGCGCTTCTCCCACTATAAGGACACGAGCATTCGGACTACCTTCGCCAAATACTACGTTTGTGCGCCCATCAACAAGGGGGCAACTACGGCATTGCGATACACTTTGTCTAATTTCATCTAGCGGAATAGGAATTTTACTCATACATACACCCGAGGCAGCCTGCCATTACCAAAACCAATACAAATTTCGTAGCTCATCGAGCCTAATATATCTGCCATTTCATCTATTGTCGCGAAAGCGTCGCCTTTAGCGCCAACTATTAGCACTTCATCGCCAATTTGCGGTTCAATATACGCAGAAGTGCCCCTAGATCGCTGAGACACCTCAAACATGCATTGATCCATGCAGATGTTGCCCACCTGCGGAACTTGTTTGCCATTTAGTACAAAATTTATGCTGTTCGATAAGTTAAATCGCAACCCATCTGCATAACCAATAGGAACCGTGCATATCTTTGCATAGCCGCCGCTTCTGTACGTAAGGAAATAACTTACGCCCTCGCCCAAAGGAACGTTCTTTACGTCGGTAATGCGCGCGTGCACGCTCATCGCGGGAATTAAATCTATCATGCCAAACATTTCTGGCGTGGAATAGTAGCCATACAGCGAAAGACCTACACGAACCATATCGTATTGCAGCTGCGGGAATCGCGTGGTTGCTGCGGAATTTGCTGCATGTATTATTCCGGGATCGACTCCTAAAGCCTCCATTGCATCTAAAGCCATCAGGAAACGATTGTTGGCTCGCTCTATTTCCATAGTGTCAGATTCATCTGCAGTAGCAAAATGTGTAAACGTACCAACCAGTTCGAGCGCCCGATGAAAAGACGTTTGCCGCAAAAATTCAGCAACTTCAGAATAATGAACACCTATCCTGTTCATTCCTGTATTAATCTTCAAATGATACGGAGCCTTCGTATCTATGCTGTCGGCTGCTTCAGCATAGCGTATAGCAAATTCTACATTGAATACACTTGGCATTAATTTGTGCGCCAAAAGAAGCGGCACAGCTGAAATAGGCGGTTCAGACAGTATCAAAATAGGAGCCTGAATGCCCTCTTCGCGAAGCTGAATGCCCTCTTCCACCGTAGCAACAGCTAGCTGTTCGGCACCGGAATTCAACATGGTTTGCGCACATCGTAGTGCGCCGTGCCCATATCCATCTGCCTTAACTACTGCCATTAGACGAACGCCGGGCTGAAGTGAATTTTTCACAGCCATTGTATTGTGGCGAATAGCAGATAAATCTATCTGCACCCACGACCAACGCTTTTCGTATTCAGGAATTTCTGCAAGCGCCTCTGTGTTATACACTGGCGGCATTTCGCCATTTAAAACATCGGGAACGCGCAGGTAATATTTCATATCTGCAGGGTCGGTATACGACCTTGTATTTAGCTTCTTATTATCGATAGCAAGGCTTTCACGCGGAACCTGCCAGCCATATTGAGCCGCCTTACGCCCACTTTCCTTGTAGCGTACGTCTTCGCGACCCATCTCGGCAGCTCGGCGCGATTTGCGCATAGCATCGCCAGCCGACGTAAAGCCGGGGCTGCGCTTTCTAAAGCCCGTGAAACCGTTAGGGAGTTCTTCCATAGCTATATTGTACGCTAGTTGTGACCTTTGCCGTCCATCATCTTTACGGCATGCGGCAAAGCGTCTACTATTCCTTCCCAATTCTCTGTTGCAGCTTTTGTTGAACCCGGCAAATTGATAACCAACGACCGACCACGTTGCATGCACAGCGCCCGCGACAACATAGCGTATGGGGTAATTTGCAAGCTGTGCATACGCATTGCTTCAGCTATTCCGGGAACATTTCTATCGCATACGTCCATCGTGGCTTCCGGCGTAACATCGCGAAGCGACAAGCCGCTGCCCCCACATGTAAGCACTACGTCGCATTTCAGCTCATCTGTTGCGCGCACAATTGCCGCAGATATGGCGCTGCGATCATCGGTAACTATAACGCGGTCGCGCAATTCCCAACCCGATTGCGCTATTAGCCGCTCTAGGGCATCGCCTGCCTGATCTTCTTTCATGCTGCGCGTATCTGAGCATGTAATTATCGCAAACGATACAGACTCACTCATAACGCTACCTCCTCTGGGATATCTAACAGTATGCACTCTAAAATATCGCCAGCTTTTTTCGACTCTAATCCGGCAGGCATTACACTTAGACAGTTAGTTTTCTGGATAACACCAAAAGACCCCGAACTTTGATTCGTAGCTGGAGTTACTTTATAGGTGCCATCATCTGCAACTGTTAGCACAGAGCGCAGTAAAATCATGCGCGGATCTTTCTTTTTTACATCTTTTGTTAGGCTAGCGCGAACACGCGGATGATCGAAATGGCAATAACCCTGCATCTTGCGCAGCGCTGGGCGAATTATCATCTCGAAACCACAATACGCTGCAGCCGGATTTCCCGGCAACCCAAATACGGGCGTGCCGTTCACAAAGCCAAATGTCTGAGCCTTTCCGGGACGCATATTCACAAGCGTCATTAGCAGCTCGCCGGTATCTTCCACAACTTGTTTTATGAAGTCGTAATCGCCATTTGCAGCGCCACCTGTTGTTATAACGAAATCGAATTGCGCGCTTGCCTGAACTACAGCGTTGCGCAAGCCCTCGTATGTATCGGCAACAATAGGCAAAATTGTTGGAATTGCACCTGCAGCTTTCGCGCATGCAGCCAAAGCAAAAGAGTTAGATTCGCGAATGTGACCAGCACCGGGAACCGTATCCGGCGGCACCAGTTCGCTACCCGTAGCCATAATTCCCACAGTTGGACGCTTGCGTACAGGCACTTTTAACACGCCGCAGCTAGCCAAAAAACCTGCGCCAGCGGTGCCTAGAACTTCTCCTGCTTGCACCACTACCTGCCCTGCACGAGCCTCTTCACCAGCCTGTCGCACATTACTTCCAGCTGCAGTAGGCTGGGTAAACGACACGATAGATCCTCGTTTGCCGTCGCCTTCAACTACATCCACTATCTCGTATTTCACAACAGCATCGACATCTGAGGGCAATTCAGCGCCCGTCATTATGCGAATGCACTCCCCAAAACCAATAGCATCTTGGAATACATCGCCTGCACCTATATCGCCAATTACTTTTAGCTGAACCGGCGCATCCGCGCTAGCGTCAGTCAAGTCGGATGTATGCACAGCAAAACCATCCATCGCGGAATGCGCAAAAGGCGACACGTCTATATCGCTTCGCAAATCCTCTGTTGCAACGCGCCCAACAGCGTCAAGCAACCCCACAGTCTCAACCGGCATGTCGCCAATGCGGCTTAACACAAGTTCTCTAGCTTCGCTAAGAGATATCATTTCGTCTTTTGACATAACACTCCTCAAACGTGGATATATAAGTGCATAGAATGGGCGCCTCGAAAGACGCCCATTGTTTCGCCGCTATCGTTCTATGTTGTAGAAGGCTTTAATGCCTGCGTACTGCGACTGGTCTTCCAACTGTTCTTCTATGCGCAACAACTGGTTATACTTCGCCACACGATCGCTGCGCGCCGGAGCACCTGTCTTTATTTGCCCACAGTTGGTAGCCACAGCCAAATCGGCAATTGTAGTGTCTTCAGTTTCGCCAGAGCGATGACTCATAACGCATGCATAACCATGTGTTTTCGCCAGCTCTATCGCATCCAGCGTTTCTGTCAAGCTGCCTATCTGGTTTACCTTGATAAGTATTGCATTAGCGCAGCCCATTTCGATGCCTTGGCGCAAGCGCTCGGTATTAGTAACAAACAGATCGTCGCCCACAAGCTGCACTTTATCGCCTATGCGCTCGGTCAGTTTGCGCCAGCCTTCCCAGTCTTCTTCAGCCATGCCATCTTCAATGGAAATAATGGGGTACTTTTCAACCAAGTTAGCCCAGTAATCCACCATTTCATCGCTTGTTAGCTCGCGACCTTCTCCCGACAGAATGTATTTCTTTGATTTGACATCAAAGAATTCTGTTGAAGCCGGATCCATGGCAAACATAATGTCGCTACCGGGGGTATAGCCAGCTTTTTCACAAGCTTCACTAATGTACTTTAGGGGCTCTTCATTTGTTTTCAAGTTTGGAGCGAAGCCGCCTTCATCTCCGACGCCACCACCCAAACCTGCATCATGCAAAACAGCTTTCAGGGTGTGATATATCTCGGCACACCAGCGAAGCGCTTCAGCAAACGTGCTAGCGCCCACAGGCATAATCATATATTCCTGAAAATCAACATTGTTGTCGGCATGCACGCCGCCGTTCAAAATGTTCATCATAGGTGTGGGCAAAGTGTGCGCATTAGCACCACCAACATACTTATACAGTGGCAATTCAGCAGATTCAGCCGCCGCTTTAGCCACAGCAAGCGAAGCGCCAAGAATTGCATTAGCGCCTAATTTCCCCTTATTCGGAGTGCCGTCAACATCTAGCATTTCCATATCGACGCTACGCTGATCCTCGGCGGATAGCCCAAGCAATGTATCAGCAATTTCTACATTGACATGCTGCACAGCGTTAAGAACGCCCTTGCCCATATAACGCGACTTTTCGCCATCTCGCAATTCGACAGCTTCAAAAGCACCGGTAGACGCACCGGAAGGAACTGCCGCACGGCCGAATGAACCATCATCCAGCACGACCTCCACCTCGACAGTAGGATTCCCGCGAGAATCGAGAACCTCACGTCCGAACACGTCGACGATAACCGCCATAGCTGCCTCCCTTTCGTGGTTTTACAAACAATAACGATAATATCAAAGAAAACGTCATAGTACAGATTGTTAATACTGCGCGGAAAGATCGGCGTGTGCATAGGCATCGGCATTAAGCGCAAAGAACTTCCCGGCTTTGAACCTATCTAGCGCCACTAGAGCTATCATGGCTGCGTTGTCACCACACGCAGAGAGCGGGGGCATTATAAGCTGCACACCAATTTCTCCACACATTTGCTCGTATGCCTGACGCAGATAAGGATTTGCAGCCACACCGCCGCCCAAGCAAAACTTTTTCGCCCCAGTTTGTTTAAGCGCAGTTTTAGCTTTAGCTACTTGAACATCTACAACAGCGGCTTGGAAACTGGCGCATATGTCTGGCATATTTAGTTCCACACCAGCAGCGCGCTGTTCGTTTATATAGGTGGTAACAGCCGTTTTAAGCCCCGATAAGCTGAAGCGCAAATCTTTTGAATGAATCATTGCGCGCGGAAACGCTATAGCATCTGGGTTTCCTGTTGCCGCAAGGCGCGATATATGCGGTCCGCCCGGATAAGGCAACCCTAGCGCCTTAGCAACTTTGTCGAATGCTTCTCCTACCGCATCATCTATGGTGGCGCCCAATATTTCGTAGTTGCCCCAGTCGCGCATATACACAAGCATAGTGTTACCACCAGAAACAAGCGATACAACAGCTGGCGGGGAAAACGGAATGTCAGCGTCCGATTCAGTAGCTAGCTTATTTGCGTACAGGTGCCCCTCTAAATGGTTTACCCCGATAAACGGCACGTCGGCTGCCCATGCTGCGCCCTTGGCAAACGCAACACCCACAACAAGCGCGCCCACAAGCCCGGGCGCATAGGTTACAGCCACGCCATCAAGGTTTTTGTATCGAATTTGACCCGCATTTTCTAGCGCAACGTCGCAAACTCCACATATAGCCTCTATATGTTTGCGGCTTGCAATTTCTGGAACAACACCGCCGAATCTAGCATGAAAATCTATCTGGCTTGCCACAACGTCTGAGAGAATGCGCCCATCGCCATCTATTACGGAAGCAGCAGTTTCGTCACATGAACTCTCTATTGCCAAAATTAGCGGATTTACAGCATGCACCCGATCGGGCATTTCTATATCGCACTTTGCGGAAAACCCCTGCGAGGTTTCAAGAAGCTCATCCACGACGGCGCTCATAATAACGGCATCTTCACCATCTGAATAGTATCGCGGACGCACACCTAAATGTTTGAAACCCATGTGCTCGTAAAATGCAATTGCCGACAAATTAGACGCACGCACTTCCAAGGAAGCCGATGTAGCACCCAAATTTCGCGCGTCTTCCAAAATGCGCAGAAGCAATTGCCTAGCCAAACCACAACGCTGATATTGCGGTTCTACGGCAATTTTTAGTATCTGAACCTCGCCGCAGGCGATAAGCCCTCCGGCATAGCCAAGTGTGCAACCAAAAGAATTGCTAGCGCGCCACCATGTACGATCGGCGCGAGGCAGCTCATCAGCAATTAGTGCCTTATTCCAAGCGTCTGTCCCCATTAATTTGGATTCTATATCGGCCACATCGTCAATATATTTGGAGGCAAGCGGTGTATACACAATTCCCTGAGCATTTGCGAATTCCCCCACACGAGATGAGGCATGCATAGTAACTCGGCAGTCTTGCACACCGGTATGCAGATTTTTAGGCTCTTTGCTTGCAAGCTTTTTTCGCTCGTTTTCCTCAGCGTCGGAAAGGCGCGTATATACTGGCAACAACTTTCCGGGGTTATGCCGCGAAGCATCAAGCGGGTCGGCAGTTTCCATTCGCCAAGCATGTTGCAGCGCTAAAAGTAAGCCTTTGCCGGAAGGAGTCCAAATATCTTCAGGCAGAAATTCGCCAACACCTACAAACAGCTCCGCATATTTCTGCAACCCATCTCCCCCAACGAAGATATTTGCAGATTCTGATTTGGGAGAGGTGCTCACAAAGCGAGTTCCGCACGAGCCGGAAGCGCCAGTGGCGCTTCCGTGCGAGTCAGGACTGTATGAGCGACTGGACACTTCTCCCAAAGCAGAATCAGACATGTCCGTTGACATCGGAACCGGACAGGTCGCATCAAATTCCTGTGCTTTCACAACACTGTCGGCAGTAAGTCTGCAAACACCTTCGTTGGCTACCTCAAACCAAGCGGGATAAACCTCTTTGCGCATCGCATCCCCAAGCAAAAGTAGCTTTCCGCGCACACCACTATCCCACGCCCTCCAAGCTATAGAATCAAGTGTAGACACGCCAATAAGCGCAACTTCTAAAGCACTAGCAATGCCTTTTGCTGTAGCCATAGCTATGCGAACGCCCGTGAAAGACCCCGGGCCACGCCCAACACACACGCAAGCTATATCTTCGCGATTAATACTTTCGCGCTGTAGAAGCTGATCGATCCGAGGAAGAAGCTGTGTATTCGACGCGCGCTTTGCCGCCGCCTCTGCACCCGCTATAAATTCAATAGAACTATCAGTGGGGTGCAGCTTCCCAAGCCCTATGGCTATAGCCTCATTCGCAGTATCAAATGCGAGGACATACATATTGCGCCCGCTGCGCCCGCGCGTTATTTCTTCTTGAAATGTTGACATAACCCGATTTTACTCGCGAGACGCAATTTCACCTAATCATTCATCCAATCGGCGAGCAATTGTGCTGAACGTTCGCCGCTAGCCCACGCATTCATATTGCGACTGTCTCCCTCAACATTGATTTGTATATGCAGGGCATCATCGGGCATTTCGTCTGCAAATTTATCAGACCATTCTATAAAAGTAACGCCCGGCGTGCAGGAATCCGTCGCATAGTAAAAATCAATATCTTCAAGTTGCGAGGCATCATCTAACCTATATAAATCGAAATGAATAATCTTTAAGCCCTGCGCATCGTATTCCTGCATTATGTTGAAAGTGGGACTGGTGACAGCATCGGCGCATTCTAGTTCTGCGGCAACAGCCTGTACAAAATACGTCTTTCCAGCGCCCAAATCGCCATTTAACAATACAACATCGCCATCGCGCAAATGCGAAGCTAGCTGTGCTGCTTTCATAGCTAAAGCCATGTTAGTCCCTATCGCATTTCTGCCTAGTACCATGCGCAGCATACATTACAAGCCCCACCAAAACACCACCGATTATGTTGCCTAAAGTTACCGGTATTAGATTCGCAGTAATAAATGTACCGAAATTCAACACAGCAGTATTTATGCCTGCATCAGCAATAGCGCTAGCATATGCACCCATATTGGCAAAGATACCCACGGGAATATAGTACATATTAGCCACACAGTGCTCAAATCCCGCCAACACGAATCCAAATATTGGGAAAAACACCCCCAGTACCTTTCCCGCAGTATCGTGCGCGGTATTGCCTAAATAAATTGCTACACAAACTAACAAATTGCAGAATATTCCCAGAACAAAGGCATTCATCCAAGGAAGTGCGCATTTCGATGCCGCAATTTTCGCCGAGTAAACAGCAAGCGTACCTCCGCCAATATCAAGCTGACCAAAAAACGCCATTAAAGCCGCAAGACCCACAGCTCCTATGAAATTCCCCACATAGACTACTGCCCAATTTCGCAAGAGACTAGCCCATGTAATCTCGCCCGATATGGCTGCAGTAACCATCAAAGCGTTGCCGGTAAACAATTCCGCCCCTAGCAGCACTATCATAATAAGCCCGATGGGAAACGCGGCAGCCGTTACCAAACGAACCATGCCAGTATCTGGTATGTTTTGCGCCGCCGTAGAGGAAGCAACGGCTCCTAGCCCTACTAAGACGCCGGCGAATATTGCCAACACAAGCAAACGCCACACAGGCGATGTTGCCTTAACCGGGCATGCTTTTACATAATTGTCAGTTATTTCTTTTGGTGTGTATATTGGCATCTACGCTCTTCCTTCCGAAGACATAACTACATGTTTCAGCAACACCGCAGTGGTAACAGACCCTATTCCGCCGGGTACTGGTGTTATAGCAGACACTATAGGCTCTACCGCTGCAAAATCTACATCGCCGCAAAGCATTCCATCGGAGTCGGTGTTGGTTCCAACATCTAATACTATATGCCCTGCTCTGAAATATTCTTCCCCATATGCACGCGCCCTGCCAGTAGCGCATATAACTATGTCAGCTGCACGTGTAATTTCTGACAAATTTGCAGTTCCGGAATGACAAAGCGTAACAGTAGCGTTGCGCGAAAGCATAAGCATAGCTGCCGGTTTACCCACAACAAGACTGCGCCCTAAAACAGCCACACTCCTGCCAGCAATATCTATTCCATAGTAATCTAGCATCTCCACACAAGCTTGCGCAGTACACGGCGAGAAACTTTCTCGAACGCCAGCAAAAATACCTGCAAGCGATGCGGCGCACACTCCATCTATATCTTTTTCCGGTGCAATTTTGTTGCAAAGATGCAATTCGTCTAAAGTATTCGGAAGCGGACGAAATATCATGCACCCATGCACAGATTTGTCTGCATTGATGCTTTCCAAGACCGCCTCTACATCAAACTGAGATACACCTGATTCAAATTCATGCACATTAACTTTAACGCCAATGCTTTCAGCCTTTGAAATTATGCTGCGCTGATATGCTGCATCCGAACTACTATTACCTACACGAACAAGCGCCAAACAAGGCTGTATTCCGCGCTTACCCTGTGCCTGTACGCAATTCTTCAAACTGGAATATATGGCATCTGCAACTGGCTTTCCCTTTAGCAATTGCGCCATTATTCGCCTCCGCCTACGCGCTCTAACACGTGTGCATATATCTCGTCTGCCAAGCTATCGTTTTCAGACATTATTCTATGAACCTTATTCATATACTGCTTAGCTAAAGATTCTTCAGTCATCCATTCCGTATTTATACATACGTTTAGCGCGGCACCCTTTATCGCAGCTTTGGCGAACACAGCCGCCACGCCAGCATCCGATACGACCATCCTGCTTCCGTTGCGCACCAACATCTTGCATTCATCCAGCACATCTGCACATTCTTGCATTATGTCTAGCGGGATATCACATGCCTGAATAAGTGCCGAATTTAACGCTAATTCTTTGCTGGCTATCTGCTCAGATGTGTCAGCCGGCATTTTGAATGCAGCAGACATAGACGCGAATGCTTCCGCATCTAAGTCGATTAAGCGCAAAAGATTCTTGCGAGTGTTCTTTAGGCGATTGACAGATGCCCTCATCTGTTCGTGCGTATTTGCGTATTTTTGATTGCTTACAGTTATGTTGCCTACCATACTTGCAAGCGCAGCAGCTAAAGCACCCACACAAGCGCAAGCGCCGCCACCACCGGGAGTAGGTGCCGAACTTGCAAGATCTTCAATAAACTCTTCGGTCAACACAGCGTCTACCTCTGCCCTTTTTGAACTGCGATGCTTCCTGTTTGCGCAAACACACCTTTAACATTCATGCACTTCCGAATCTCCGCAAATAAAATGCGCATGCATGTCTACAAGATAAAGCTCTGAATCGTCATGCACGCGTATGTTCGGATTCTTTCTAAGAAGATCGATACGCGCCACCTTGCAATGATGCAGTTTGCATGTCTGCGATCTTACTTGCCAAACCATACACGACCCATCCTCTGCCTGCAAGCAACACCGCGTAGTGCCGCGATCTATAGGATGCACATCGTTTTCCAAGATATAGTTATGTATACGCAAAACTTCTTCGCGCGTCATAGCTATAACATTCAGACTACAGCATTGTCCGCATTGTTTGCATTCAGGAAAGCTGTTGTCTCCATCAAAATGAATGATGGAGACATTTTGCGCTTTGCGGTTGCGTATAAACGCAGCACGAGCATCGCTAGCCTTTTCTAAAAGAGATGCTGTATCTCTAAATGATGCCATACTTTAGAATAACCCCGAGATAACGCCATTTTCATCAACATCTATATTGAAGGCAGCAGGTGTCTTTCCAAGACCGGGCATAGTCATTATGCTGCCAGTTAGCGCCACCACAAACCCAGCGCCAGCACTAACTTTTACCTGACGCACTGTTACGGTGAAATCTTGCGGAGCACCCAATTTAGCGGCATCATCGCTAAACGAGTATTGCGTCTTCGCCATGCAGACGGGCATATTGCCAAAGCCGAGCGCTTCAAGTTGCGCTATCTCTTTTACGGCAGCAGGTTCGAAAGCTACATCTTTGCCGTGATATACCCGGCGCACTATCGCTTCTATCTTTTCGGAAATTGACAGGTCATCGTCATAGGCAAACTCAAATGTTTCGCGGCTGCGACCTTCTGCATCTCCGTCTTGCGCTAGGCGTACAACTTCATCCGCCAGCGCTAAGCCGCCTTCGCCACCTTTTGCCCAAACTTCCGACAGCGCCACGTTCACTCCAAGTTCGCGACATTTTTCCTCTACAAGAGCCAATTCCGCAGGAGTGTCGGTCGGGAAGGCATTTATTGCCACTACGCATGGAAGATTGTATACCTTAGTTATGTTTTCTACATGCTGTAGCAAATTTGGAAGACCGGCTGTAAGGGCATCCAGATTTTCGGTATTCAGCTGATCTTTTGGTACCCCGCCATGATTCTTAAGCGCGCGCACCGTGGCAACAACAACCACAGCATCGGGCTTCAGACCAGCCAAGCGACACTTTATGTCTAAGAATTTTTCGGCACCCAAATCGGCTCCGAAACCAGCCTCGGTTACGCAGTAATCGCCCAACGCCAACGCCATACGTGTCGCCATAATTGAATTGCAGCCATGTGCAATATTTGCAAAAGGACCTCCGTGTACAAAAGCAGGTGTGCCTTCAAGTGTTTGCACCAAATTCGGCTTTAACGCATCTTTCAGAAGCGCGGTCATAGCACCTTCGGCGTGCAAATCGTGCGCAGTAACCGGCTTGTCATCGTATGTATAACCCACCACAATGCGCCCTAAACGCTCTTTTAAGTCGGTAATACTTGTTGCCAGACAGAAAATTGCCATTACTTCGCTTGCCACGGTTATATCAAATCCATCTTCGCGAGGAACGCCATGGGGCTTACCGCCCAAGCCATCTACAATATGACGTAACTGGCGATCGTTCATATCCACAACGCGCTTCCATGTTATTTTGCGAACGTCTATGTTAAGTTCGTTGCCATTCTGTATATGTGCATCCAATAAAGCAGCTAACAGATTGTTCGCGGCACCTATCGCATGAAAATCGCCCGTAAAATGCAAATTGATATCTTCCATTGGAACCACTTGAGCATATCCGCCACCAGCCGCACCGCCTTTAATTCCAAATACGGGACCTAAAGAAGGTTCACGCAAAGCAACTACGACATTCTTTCCACGCTGCGACAATGCATCTGCAAGTCCTACTGTAGTAGTAGTTTTGCCCTCGCCCGCAGGCGTTGGATTAATAGCTGTAACCAATATGAGTTTGCCCGGATTGTGCTCTTCTTCTCTAAGTAAGTTATAGTCAACCTTGGCTTTGTAATTTCCGTATAGCTCTAAATACTTGTCATCTATGCCACACGCTTGGGCAATTTCTTCGATGTGCTTGGTCTTTGCTGCTTGGGCGATCTCGATGTCTGTCAGCATGCGTGCCTCCTAGCCGCGATATGTTGGTGGATGCAACGATTCTAACTCGCAAAAGATGTGCTCAATGCGCCAATGTCGCAGGCGCTGCTTATTTCGCACGCAACGGCAAAAGACAAATTCAGCCCGGATTAGTCATTTTTTATTGCAAAAATGGTCAAAACTTTCGACTTTCCACGGTGCAAAGCGCCAAATTGCACCTATTGAAACGCTATGCTCTGCTGTTTGCCCAGTGTTCTCCATATTTCACGCAGATTATTCGAGACATTACCGTGGAAAGTCGGAAGTTTTGACCACTTTCTGCTGAAAAATATCCTATCAACGATGCGCGCACTAAGAATTTGCATTGCAATCAGATATAAGCCGCAGCCCTTCTAGCGTAAGTTCTGGGTTAACGTGCGTTATTGTTTCGCAATGCTTAGCCACAAGCCCCGCCAAGCCACCGGTAGCCACAACAAAAGTTTCATAGCCCAGTTGTTTGAATACGCGCTTTATAAGCCCTTCTACCCGGTCAACTTCGCCAAGAACTATTCCAGATTGCATAGCCTCTACAGTGTTTGTACCTATTACGTAGCTGGGTGCCCCTAAAGCCACGGCAGGAAGCTGCGCACCGCGGGTAAAAAGCGTTTGCGCAGACGTTTGCAGACCCGGCGCTATAATGCCACCAACAAAGAAGCCCTCTGAATCTATAACTTCGATATTGGTAGCAGTCCCAAAATCTACAACTATCCCGGGGTAGCCATATATTGCCTTCATAGCTACGGCATCAGCAATGCGATCGGCGCCTATTTCTGAAACGTTAGGATAATGCGCGCAGAACAGCTGACCTGCTGTTTGAGCGCTGCATATTAGCATGTCTACCCCGCAACATTCGCGCACCGCGCTACACCATGCCTGAGTCAGCTGCGGAACAACCGAAGATAAAGCCGCTCTATGCACACAAGATAGATCTAGCCCCGCCGATTGAAAAAGCGAGATTAGGCTGACACGCAGTTCATCCGCAGTGCAAACCCGATTTGTGGCAAGTCTCCACATATTTATCAGATCAGATTTGGAATACACCCCGACAACCGTTTGCGTGTTGCCAACATCTACCGCAAGAAGCATATTTCCCACTTCCCCATTCATCTTTAGATACCACAATGTCTAGATATCAGCTAATATATTACTCTGACATAAAGTATTTTGTTTATATCGTTGTAGTTAGAAAAAGAGGTCTGACATGAGTGACGCAACAAGCCGTATTCTTGTGGTAGATGACGAAGCTACAATCACTGATTTCGTAGGCTATGCATTAAAAACCGAAGGGTACACAGTAGATCTCGCAAAGAACGGCGAGGATGCATTGGTGCTGGCTAGCCAAAACAACTATGATCTTTATATCTTAGACATTATGCTGCCCGGCATTGACGGATACGAACTATGCCGCCGACTGCGCACAAGCACAGCAGCCCCTGTCTTGTTCCTCTCTGCACGCGACACTGAACTAGATAAAGTGGTCGGTCTTGAGATAGGCGGAGATGATTACCTATCGAAGCCTTTCGGAGTACGCGAATTAGTGGCTAGAGTACGTGCGCTTTTGCGCCGTGGATCCGGCGATTTGGGCATATCCGGTAACAAAATTGCCATCAGCGGAATAACTTTAGACGAAGATGCTCATACGGCAATAGGAAACATTGGCGAAATAGAGCTAACTCCTCGCGAATTCGAACTGCTAGCTTCGCTGATGAAAAATGCCGGCAAAGTTGTATCGCGCGAAGATTTGCTACGCGATGCATGGGGCTGGGAATATCTAACCGAGACAAAAACGGTTGATACCCACATCAAGCGGCTGCGCGACAAGATTTCCAATGCGGGATACGATTCTGGCTTGGTTGAAACCGTACGCGGCTATGGCTATCGTTTTAAAGTGGTGAATAACTAAGAAACAGCTAAGCATCTCTTAGCTGTTTCAGCTTTTCTAATACATCGGGGCTAATGCGATTAGCTATGGTGCTTTTGCGGGCAATTGCAGGCTTTTCTTCCAAGCGCATACTGTCGTAATAAGATTCCATTTCGTGGCAGAAGCCCTCGGCGCTCATCCTGTCAACACCATCGCCAAATACCGTATCTTGTATAGTAGAGTCGCTTGTCACCACTATGGTTTCCACGTTGCGCTCGCGTGCATCGTGCGCCAATTTTTCTATTACACGATCGGCTATCTGACCTGCAGGAGAAAATATAATTCTAACCCCGCCAACACTTTCAGCTTCCCCACGTGAATACTGGTTATCTTTGCCATCGAACACAATTATGGCTTGCATATCGCGACCCGAATAATTTATTACATCATTTAGCAGGCGTTCACGAGCCACATTAAATGTATCGTCCGTATAGTCAGGCAGCATAATGCGTTTATAACGACTGCCCGAGCGCAATACGTTATAGCCATCTACTATAAGTAGTTTCTTACGCGTTTTGGACATTTTGGCGGAGCCATTCATACATAAATACAGTAGATGCCTGCGCTACATTTAGAGAAGCAACGCAACCCTTTTGTGGCAGAGCCGCCGCAATGTCGCACGTTTCGAGAACTAGCCTAGACACCCCATCGTGTTCGCTGCCCATAACTAAAACAATGCGCCCCTTTAAATCGGCATCCCATAAAATGCAGTCTGTGTGCTCTGTTGCTGCTATCGCCCAAAAACCATCTTCTTTCGCGCGTTCAATAAAATTTGAAATATTTGCAACCTGAGCTATTGGAATATGCGAGACAGCGCCAGCTGAACTTTTATATGTAGCAGCGCTAACATGTGCCGATCTTTTATTTGGAATAACAAGCCCGCTAGCTCCTACCGACTCTGCGGAGCGCGCTATGGCACCTAAATTGCCCGCATCGGTTATGTGGTCGCAAACAACTATGAGCGCATTACCAACTTCTTCGGCATGCGTTGAAGCTGCTGCTAATATTTCGCCACCGCTAACATATGAATAGGACTTCGCTTCTGCCATAACTCCCTGATGGCTTCCGCGTTCACTAATTGAATCCATTCGCTTTCGGGAAATTTCGCGCACTGATATGTCGCGCTGCTTTGCCTTTCGCAGAATGTCTTTAATAAGACCATCGTGTTGCACGTTGTCAGACAAAAGAACGTTGCGCAGAGGAACCCCGCTGCGCAACGCCTCTATTACAGCACGCTTTCCTTCGATATATTCAGCCATGTGTTATATGCCGTTTCCAATATTACTTATTCGAAGAAGGTGGCGAAAATGTTAGTGCCACCCCGCGTCATAGTCTTCATTTTGCCATTGACAAAAACCATAGCCTCTCTCAGGTAATCTAGCGTTACATCTTTGCGCTCTCCTGTGCGACGGCGCTTCAGTTCTACCTTACCTTCCGCCAAGCCGCGCTTTCCTACAATTACCTGCAAAGGCCATCCGATTAAGTCGGCATCAGCAAATTTTACGCCAGCCCGCTCGTCGCGATCATCAATAGCTATCTCAAATCCCATCTGCGCCAAATCGTGCGCAATAGTATTTGCAACGTTCATTACTTCATCATCGGAAGATAGCGGCAAAATGCACAGATGCGCAGGAGCTATAGATGGCGGCCAGATTATGCCATCATCGTCGTTATGTTGCTCTACAACAGCAGCCAACGTTCTGGTGACACCCACGCCGTAGCAACCCATAATGAAAAACTGCTCTTTGCCATCGCGGTCAAGATAGGTGGCGTTCATGGTGCGAGAATACTTATCGCCTAGCTGGAACACTTGGCTAACCTCTATGCCACGCGCACCCTGTAGTGCACATCCGCACTCGGGGCAGGAGTCGCCGGGAACGGTCGTGCAAAGATCAGCCCATTCATCCACCTGAAAATCGATTCCCAGCTGTGCGCCAACATAATGATACCCATCCTCGTTAGCACCAACAGCCCACATAGAAATATTGCGCAAGTTGCGGTCGGCTACTATTCGCGCTTCGTCCGGCAGCCCCACCGGACCCATCGAACCCTTGTGCAAATCGCAAGCTATCATTTCCTCGTCGGTCAGAAACTCAAATCCGGCAACAGCGCGATCAGCCTTGATATCGTTTAATTCATGATCGCCCGGAATAAAGAAAACCACCAATTCACCATCGGCGCTCTTGCCCGAAAGTGCCTTCACGGTGGAACTTGCTGGAATATTCAAGAATTCCGCTAGCTCATCGATAGTATGAACATTAGGAGTTGAGATTTTCTGCATCGTGTCGGTCTTGTGCATGGTCGGATGGCAAATGCACTCAGCAGCCTCGGCATCAGCAGCATATCCACATGCACAGTGTACAAGTTCAGCCTCGCCCGATTCGGCAAGTGCCATAAATTCAGTAGTTACGCTACCACCAATCTGACCAGAGTCGGCATCTACCGCACGCCAAGAAAGCGCACATCTATCGCAAATGCGTCCATACGCACCGCTCATATCGTCGTATGTCTGCTGCAGAGATTCTTGGGTTTCATGGAATGAATACGCATCCTTCATTATGAATTCGCGACTTCTAAGCAAACCAAAGCGCGGTCGTATTTCGTCACGAAATTTCACCTGTATTTGGTACAGCGATACGGGAAGTTGCTTGTAGGAGCGCAATTCATCGCGTACTAGCGATGTGATAAGTTCCTCATGTGTGGGACCTAAGCAAAAACCATGATCGTGCCTATCGTGCAAACGCATCAATTCTGGACCATAATCATCCCAGCGACCGCTTTCATGCCATAAGTCGGATGGTTGCAAAGCGGGCATCATTATCTCTTGCGCACCGATTGCATCCATTTCTTCACGTACGATATTCTCAACTTTTCGCAGCACTCGAAGACCAAGCGGCAAAAATGTATAGACTCCGCTTGCAGTTTTGCGAATCATTCCAGCGCGGAGTAGCAGTTTGTGACTAGCTATTTCTGCATCTGCCGGATCCTCTTTTAGGGTAGGCATATAAAACCTACTGAGGTGGATTATCTCAGTCATCGACTCTCCTTCAGTCGGCCGAGATTCGCCACTTTAGAGTTTCTCGACCTCTTCCATCAGCGCATCAACTATATGCGCTTCATCAACTTTTCGCACAATTCTACCATGACAGAAGATGGCTCCCTGACCTTCTCCGCAAGCAACCCCCACATCTGCATCGGCGGCTTCACCCGGACCATTCACAACACAGCCCATGACAGCCACTTTGCATGGACGATTTAGACGCGATATCGCCTCTTCAACCGCCTTGGCAATAGGAATCATATCTACCTTGCAACGCCCACATGTAGGGCAACTTATAATCTCGGGAGTTCTGCGCCGCATATCAAGAGCCGCAAGCAACTGCCACGCAGCGCGCACTTCAAGAACTGGATCGTCGGTTAGCGAAATGCGCATTGTGTCGCCTATTCCCTGCTCTAAAAGAACGCCCAAGCCAGCAGCAGATTTTATTGTGCCCTGAAAAACAGTACCGGCTTCAGTAATTCCTATATGTAACGGAATATGGGGTATACGCTGGCTTAACAAGCGATAAGTTTGTATTGTCGTTTTCACATCGTGTGCTTTAGCTGACACTACAATATCGTGAAAATCGCGTTCTTGTTCAAAATAGCGCACGTATTCCGCAGCAGATTCAGCCAGCTTCTCGGGCAGCGTAAGGTCTTTGCGTGCTGCCAAAGCAGAATCGAGCGACCCGGCGTTTACCCCGATACGTATAGGAATTCCCGCGCCGCGCGCCGCATCTATGACCATGTTTGTGTTTTCTAAACCCCCAATATTGCCGGGATTTATCCTAAGTTTCGCCGCACCGCTCCACGCAGCACGCATTGCTATTCGTGCATCGAAATGGACATCGGCAACTACCGGCAGCGGCGATTTTTCGCAAACTTGTTGAAAAGCGGGAAGAGCATCATGATTCGGAATAGCCATTCGCACTATTTCGCATCCCGCTTCTGCCAAGCGCTCTATCTGATTTAGATTTGCTGAAACATCAGTTGCAGGACAGCTAAGCATCGATTGTACAGAAACAGGAGCCCCACCACCTATGGCAACTCCACCCGCGCTTCGTCTGCCAACCATAACTTGATGAGTATTGTCGCGCACCGAAGACATGTTTTCCACAGAAATATCCGTATCCGAAATAACGTTTTCCACCTAAAAAACCATCCTTAAAGCCGCTATCTTCACCTAAGGATTATCCATCACCAATTACCGAAGATAAAGCGTTGTACATCTTGATTTAGCATAATAACGAACAAGCCAATAAAAAGCGTCATTCCAACTAATGAGAGATATCCCATCACGCGGGTGGAAACTTGACGGCGGCTGATTTTCTGAAAGACCTCTACAACAAAGCGCCCGCCATCTAGCGGCGGAATAGGAAGCAGATTCATCAATCCCAACGAAACAGAAATTATCGCCATAAAGAACAGTGCTTCAGCTACGCCCGCAGCGAAATAGTCAGCCGACATAACGGCAATGCCAACTATGCTAGTGGAATTCGATACAGTCTGCGCCGCTGTAGCCGGATTGAATAGACCAAGAATAGCCTGAATTGTCATTCCAATATATGTGAACCCAGCCGTTATAGCTTTATCTGGGCTAACTATTACATGCACGATTTCGCCTGTGTCGGGATGCGAAACATCAAAGCCTATAACCGAGTAAATTAAAATAAACGCCACAATTGCAAAAATAAGATTCGCAGCAATTCCTGCAAGCAAAATTACCGAGCGCTTCCAAAACGGTAAATTCCTATATTGTTGTGATAATTCCCGCTTGAAAAGCGCTTCTGCGCTGTCAACTATACGCGGTGTTCCCATCGGCTGTACTGCAGGTGCCAAAGCGCATAGACGAGCAGCTTGACGGCGCTGTTTTCTAGTGGGCTGTACGGCTGGCGTGCGATACACTTCTTGCGTATCCTTGCGGGTAGGCGCAATAACACTTCCCCATTCCACCAGCTGGTCTAGCGCATTTTGTGCGTCTTCTTGGTCGATGTTGCAGCATTGCGCAACCTCGTCAAGAGTAATAGAGCCACTACGATACACACAATTGAGAACAGGTTGAATGTTTTCGTCTATCGGATCGCATTCCATTCCACAAACTTTGGCATACCCACCTAAAGGAACCGCAGTTACGCCAAATCGCGTTCCCGCCTTCGTAAAACCAATGCTTGGTCCGGGCAGCCCTAACATAAATTCCGTAACGCGAACCCCGAACGCCCGCGCAGCCAAATAATGACCACCTTCGTGAATAAATACGAGAAAGCCAATAGTGAAAACCGCGCAAACGATCATAAACAATATGTCCATATAACGCCTTAACTAATCAAGCGAATCATTTTTTACATATTGTGCGATACAAGAGGTAAATGCTGCAAGGTTTTTGCAAGATTCTTGTAAGTTTTACGCAAGGCGCACACGAGAATTACGTCTAAACCAATATTGCATATATGCGAAAAGAAGACGAAATTCAGTGTCATCAAATATTGCATTTTTGATACCTACACGTCAGATCTCATATCTAAAGTCATACAGACAAAACATATCCGCAATGCAGTGGTTAGGAGATAGACGTGGCACGAACTAAAACTAAACGACCGAATATACGCGCTCGTCGCGCACTAGCAACTTTAATGGCGGTAGCTCTGATATTAGGACTGATACCGGGGGTTCCAATGGGAGCCGACATAGCGTATGCCGAAAACAACACAAACTTAGATATTGGTAGAGAAATATATTACTCAACCGCCCGCACGAATTATATGTACACCAACGGCAATATAGCCTATTGCGGCGTTCCCTCTAAAAAAGCGCCGCCAAATGGCACATATGCAAAATCGCCAATTAGCATGACCACAACTAATGAAAACAACACCTATCAACTAAAGGACATAGCAGCGTGCCTTTGGTTTGGATATGGCGGTCCCGGCTTCGATGCCAGTATGTGGCCGGGCACTTGGTTTAACTCTGAAGCTATGGGCGAAGACGAGTATCTTATTTTGACACATATCGTCCTTAGCGATTTTTACAATTGCAGCAGCGAGGAAGCCTTAGATAACACTACAGACGAATTCAAATCTTGGGCACTTAACAACGTTTTAATGAACAATAACGGCAACTTCAACGCCAACACACCCCAAGCGCGAATTTATGCAAGAACAGGCGATGTGCCTAGCGAATTTATAGCTAACTGCTTCCAACTAAACACCGGCAGCAATACACAAGTCATATTGGGGTACATGCCGGGCGGCTGGATAGATCTTTCAAAAGTATCAGCAAATGAAGAAACAACACAAGAAAACGGATGCTACTCTTTAGGAAATGCAAAGTACGGAATATTTCGCAACAATGAATGCAGCGATAAAGTTGCCGAATTAACAACAGATAATAGCGGATTTGCTAAATCAGACTATCTGCAAACAGGTACATATTTTATAAAAGAACTTGAAGCGCCCAAGGGCTACGCACTAGACAAAAGCACATATCGCACAGAGGTTCAAAAAGGAACAACCACACGAATTAATACTAACAATGTATACGACACACCGCTATGCAACACAGCACAAATAATTGTAGCCAAACTAGATCTTGAAACAAACACCGGACAAGCACAAGGCGGAGCTTCTCTTGCAGACGCGCAATTTACCGTGCGCTATTACGATGGGTATTACTCAAATAAAGACGAAGCCGAACAAAGCGGCAATCCGAAGCGCACATGGGTAATTCGCACAAACGAAGACGGACATGCTCTGCTAGATGATTCGTGCCTAGTATCGGGGGACGCATTTTATCGATCATCCGAGGGAGCTGCAGCTATTCCGCTAGGAACGCTTTTAATACAAGAGACAAAGGCTCCAGAAGGCTATCATCTTAGCGACAGCAGCGTACAAGTACGTCAGATAACAGCTGCAGGCACAGATGAAACAAATACTGTATATAATGCGCCTTCCGTAGCAGATCAGGTATTCCGCGGCGATTTCAAATTCATAAAAGCCCGCGAATCAGACCAAAGACGTATGGCTAATATTCCTTTCCGCATAACAAACAACACTACGAAAGAAAGTCATATAGTAGTAACAGATGCTAATGGTCAAGCATCTACAAGCGCACAATGGGTCGCACATTCCAGCAACACAAACGCAAACGATTTAGCCGTAAACGAAAATGCGGTAGACGAATCGAAATTGAATTCGTCTGCAGGGGTTTGGTTTGGTACCAGCAATCCAGATAATGCTAAAGGTGCGCTTCCTTTTGGAACATACTCGATAGAAGAGTTGCGCGTGTCGGGTAACTCTGGGTTATCTCTTATAAGAATACCAAGTCTTACTATAGAAGAACGTGAAGGATACGTTGTAGACTTGGGAACATTTGACAATCAAGCACTTGCAGAATGCGCTATATCAACATATGCTCGCGAATTTGAAACTGGGTCAAAAGTTGCTAATGCAGACATAAAGACCCAGATTGTAGACCGGGTGCAATACTCAAATTTAGACATAGGCGAAGGCAAAGCCTATGAACTTCATGCCTCGCTTATAGATGCCGACACAAGAGAATCTATAACCGATTCGCAAGGCAACCCTATAACAGGTTTCGCAAGATTTGTACCCACACAGCAAAATGGCTATGCGGAAGTTTCGCTTACATTCGATTCCAGAAACTATGCCGGATGCGATGTCGTTGTATACGAAGAGTTAATAAAAAGTGAAACTGGAGCCGTAATTGCCGAGCACAAAGATGTTAGCGACTATAACCAAACAATACACATAAAAGAGCAATTTCTAAAAACATACGCCTTCGACCCTAACGATGAAGACAAAATTGTTACAGCAGACCCAGAAGCACACATAACAGACACTGTTTTTTACAGAAATCTTTGCGTGGGTGAAGAATACGAACTTCGCGGAACGCTTTGGCTAAAAAGCGATTCTTTGAACGCCGAGGAAACCGATTATGCAGCCAAGCCATTATTGGATGCACAAGATGAGCAATACAGCGCCTCGAAAACTTTTATTCCCGAATATACCGATGGAAGTATCAACCTTACATTCGAATGCGATACCAGCGCCTTAGCGGGACAAAATGTAGTGCTTCTTGAAACGCTATACAGAGATGGGGAAATAATAGCTAAACATGAAGATATTTCAGATACCGATCAAACAGTAAATATATGTGAACCAGCTATAGCAACCATAGTAGCCGATGTGCTAGATGGCGATAGTACCGTATCTGCCGATGGCGAAACATGTGTAGTGGACACCGTAAAATACGAAAACCTTATTCCGGGCAGGCAGTACACGCTAAACGGAGAGTTAATGCTAAAAACACGCACTGTAAGCGAAGATAACGCAACTACAACATTTGTCGAAAACTTACTAGATGAAGATGGTAATGCGGTAGTTTCAAAAACCACATTTACCCCAGAAAATAGCAACGGCACAACTCAAGTTACATTCAATTTTGATTCCAGAACAAGCGACGGAGATAACATCGTGGTATACGAAACGCTGCTTCGCGACGATGTTGTTGTAGCTCAAGACCGCGACCCCAATAACGAAAACCAAAGTTTCTCTATACACAACATTAGCGCATGGACCTATATGGAGGATGCGAGAACAAATACAAAACAAGTAACAGCCGATTCGGAGGCGGTATTAAAAGATGATGTCTCGTATGCAGATGCCGTAATTGGCGAAGAATATACAGCGTATGGAATATTAATAGACCCCGACACCGGGCTACCCGTTTTGCAATATTCCGAATCTGATTTGACTAGCAACGCATCTACGCAAACCGAGAGCATGATGCGAGAGTTACTTGCTGCACTAGGTATTAGCAATAGCGAAAACACTCTTGCAGAACTGTTCGAGAAACAAACCGAATATCCACGCAAATTTGATAAAGATGCGCTGCGTGAAATACTAAAGAAATACGACGACATAGCTTCTAGACTTGTAATCGCATCTCACACTTTCAAGGCAGACAAATCGTCTGGAAACACAACTTTAGAATACGCTTTGGATGCACGCAATTTAGAAGGTACTCGGGCAACCTCGTGCATATTGCTAGTAAAACTTAGCTCTAGCGAAGCTGTATGTGCCGAAATGGACTTAAACAGCGAAGAGCAGAGTGTATTGTTCGTAACAGGAACCATAAAAACAATGGCTACCGATTCTACCGACGGAGATCATAATTTACTGAACAGTTCTGAAGCCAAAATACTAGATAAAATCAGCTACGAAGGCTTAACCCCGGGCAAAGAATACACGCTAGAAGGGGTGCTGTACGACAGAAATACCGGCAATCCACTTCTGATAGCCGACAAACAAATACAAGCCAGTAAATATTTCGTTCCAGCAGCTTCAAGCGGAACCGAAAGCGTTGAGTTCACCTTAGATGCAACCGGCATTGCTGATAAAGATATTGTGGTGTATGAATATCTTTATAGACGCATGGATACAGGAGATGACCACTCCGAAAAAGTATTAGTAGCCATGCACGCCGATATTGAATCTGCAGATCAGACAGTACATATATCTGGGCAAAACATACTACCAGCAGGAACAGGATATGACAAAACCGGCGATACGACAGGTCCGATAATTGCCGGCATCGCAAGCATGTTAGCTATAGCTTTGCTAGGAACAATATACGGAATACGACAAGTTACAGCGCGCAACAGAAGAGCACAAGCAGCTGTAGAGAGAGCACTACGCGGATTGCGCTAGCACTTTTTCGTATACGTAATCAGGGAGGTAAAAATGAATACCACAAACAATCAGATGCAAACTAAGCACGTGATTTTTATAACATGCGCCATAGTTTTATTGGCTATAAGCGTAGGGGTATCCGCCATTGTTGTTACATCTACTGGTCTACAGCGCCAATTTGCCGAGGCAGAAACACCAGATGCGCAAACGCAAACTTGCACTCACATATTCCAGCCAGATACTAAGTTGGTTCATCACGACGCTGTAACTTACGAAGTGCAGCATCCGGCAACATATGAGACTGTTTCTGTACCACACACAGTTTGCAATATCTGCAATGAAACAATAGATGGCAAAACAGAAGAGCATCGCACATCAACAGGACATAGTGGCTACACCACAAATGTCCCCATTGCAGAAACACATCAAAAAACTAAGGAATGGACAGAGGTAGTAGTAGCAAATGAAGCCTACGACGAATTAGTAACCGAAACAGAAACCTGCACATCTTGTGGTGAAGTTAGGGCGGTAGAACAATGAATAACGCCGCTAAACTTACACGCAAAAACAAGATGATACGCTTTGGCTTATCAGCTCTTTTAGTTGCAAGCTGCATTCCTGTCGTTGCTCTATCGAGCATACAGGCGGCTGAAGCTGCCGCTGCACTTCCAACTAAGCTCGAAAACGGAAGATTCAACTATCCGATATTGCAGAGTGGCACCTCAGATGCGTTTACTAATAAAAATTGGAATTATCTACCTTTGCAGAATTTCTCTTATGACGGAGAAATTTGGTTAGACGATGTACCAGATGAAGACTTTGGATGGGACAGCTACGACATAGATATGGAGTGGTTTTACCACAAAGGTTCAAGCACCGATGAATATGGAATTTGGCCCTCACATGGTGTACGAATACAAAAATCCGAAGGTAATCAATACGCTTTACTGTTTGGTAATGATGGATACTCGCAAAGCTCCACAAATTACTGGAAAGGCTATGCGCTAAGCATGGAGCAAAAATTAGCAACTACTCCAGGAACACTATTTGTTTGGAAATTCAAACATCAAGCCCGAAATGCTACCCATGCTGAAAATGTATATATGACTATTGGATGGAATAATGCCGTAAAACAAGGAGCTTATAGAATAAGCCAAAATGTAGATAAAAGAGGTGCACTCGGATACGTTGGCACCACTATGACAACATACTGCCCAAGCAAAACATCGAACTATGCTCAGGGTGCTTATTGGGAAACATATCAGGGAAAATATCTTGTGCCTGATGGGCAAACGAGAACAAGTTTTGAAATATCAACCGATAGTTCAAGTACTGGCTCGATGATCGACGATGTTGAAATTGTTCCCTATGCTCCCCTAGTCTATAACCTGAATGGTGGCTCAAGTTCCAGCATCGTTACCAACATCTCTCAAGCACGCGCAAGCAACTATGCAGGCTATTTCGAAGAAGGTAAATCGCATACATTAACGTCTGCTAAGCCGACCAGAAGTGGCTATACATTCCTTGGATGGTCGAAAACAAAATATGGAGATATAAACAATAAAGCTACTTACAACAGCATTAAAACAAACATCGTATCTTCTGTAACAATTGCCGCAGGAACAAATACCATATATGCGGTATGGGGCAAAAATCCCACTGTCAGTTTTTACGACGGCATAGGTTCAGCGCTTAAAAGTCAAACGGTAGCATTCGGCGGAATACCTACTGCACCCGAAATTCCTAAACGTGAAGGCTATACGTTCGTAAATTGGGACAAAGAGATTACACGCACATACGAAAACACACAAATAACCGCGAAATGGGAAGCTAATAAATACGACATAGAATTCTGTGCAAACGGCGGGTCGGGAAGCATGCCAGTCCAACACATGACATACGATAAAGATGCAGAACTACTGCAAAATTTATTCAATAATAGCGAATCAACTTGGCAACGATGGAACACAAAACCCGACGGTACGGGCGATACTTACGCAAACAAAGAAAGTGTATCTAATTTATCTGCTACAAACGGTGCAGTTGTAAAACTATACGCCCAATGGGCAGATAATTGCATTGTCACATTTGATGACGGCTGGGGAAATACATTAAAAACCGAACCATTAAAGCCGGGACAAAGTGCTACCCCACCTGCACCTCCAACCATTACCGGCTACATATTTGACAGCTGGACCGATGGATACAAAGAAGTTGTAGAAGATTCAACCGTATATGCAAAATGGATTCCAATTAACTATCACATAACCTTTGATGCGAATAGCGGCTGCGGACAAATGGATAGACAAGCAATGAAATACGACGAGAGCAAGCCTCTTAACAAGTGTAGTTTTCAGCGCGATGGATGGATTTTTACAGGATGGAATACCGACATGAAAGGAGAAGGTATTTCCTTTGCAGATGCTCAATGGGTTAATAATTTAACAGATAAAAACGACGATGACATAACGTTATTCGCACAATGGACTCCCCTTGAATACGACATAGTATTTAACCCAAACGAAGCATATGGCGATATGCCTGCACAACATGAATATTTCGATCAGCCAGACACGCTAAATTATTGCAAATTCACCAAACCGGGCAATACCTTTCAAGGATGGGCATTAAGCAAAGATGGACCTATCGTCTTCAAGGATGGTGAAAATATCTGCAATATAGTAGAAGAGGGAACCAACACTGTAGAGCTTTACGCAGTTTGGCAGGAAAATGCACCTGTCCTTATAACCTACAAAGCGGAAAACCCAAACCAAACAAGCATCAACAATGCTTGCGAAGAATTGCTACCCAAAAGCGGATTAGCAAACGGCGCGCAAGCTATATCGAATACAGGATATAAGTTTCTTGAATGGCACGACATAGCGGGCAAAACAATAAGTACAACATCGAAAGTATTACCAGAGAGAAACTCTGATGGGCTTTATACAGCTGCAACATATATCGCAATATCTGAACCAATTGAATACACGATACGATATAACGCCAACGGTGGAATAGGAGACATGAGCTGCACAAAATGCGTTTACGACGAGCCGTTCAATATTGCTAGTAATGAATTTTCTCGTGAAGGTTACGAATTCTGCGGATGGAGCAAAAATCGTAGCGGAATAACTAATTGCTACGAACCGGGAGAACAAACTATCAATCTAGCTAGCAATGACAAAGCTGTAGTAAATCTATATGCAAAATGGAAACCGATGAACGCAGCCGACACAAATACACCAAACGAATCGGAGTTGCCAAACAATCCAGAACTTAAAGATGAACCGCAAAATACCTATGTCCCCGATCAGCCTAGCGACCCTGCAGAAAAAGGTGAAATAACTGACCAATCTGTAGACCCAGTGTCTTTAGACGCTTCCATAGATACCTTTGGAGATCCCACTATAAATACCGGATATGGTCAAACAGCCAACAATGGCGCAGTAGCCACATCAAAAATAGGAGAAACCTACGACAAGACAGGAGATTCCTCCCAAACAATAGTCCTATTCGCAATTCTGGTCACAACTATTGCTGCAATAGGAATAATTTACGGACACATATCTTTAAAAAGAAAAGAAACATGGTAAAGCGCAGCTACAAAATAAAAGCTGCACTAGGATTTTCTATAGCGGGATTATCTTTTGCGCTTTTAGGATGTGTACTTGCATGGCTGCTCTGGTGCGCTAGCAACTCATACACTGTGCCTAACCCCAATTTTCCAGAAGCGCAAGATGCTGAAGGATTTCCAGAGATAGATTGGAATTATTGGCAGAGCGTAAATCCAGATGTTATTGGCTGGGTAAGCATACCCGGAGCTGACCTTAGCTGCGCTATAGTACAAGCGCCTACAGATAATCCCACTTATTATTTAGAGCATGACATACGTGGCTACGCCAATTACCATGGTTGCCCGTACTTAGATGCAGACTGTGCAGAGCTGGGATTAAACAGCCAAAACGCTGTAATATTCGGACATAACATAAGAAATGGGAATTCCATGTTCGCCACATTTGCTAACTATTCTCAAGAAGAATTTGCTCAAAAACACTCTATAGTGCTGCTGCAAACCCCTGAATGGAAGAAAGTTCTACGAATTTCAGGCGCATCTATAGTAAAGGGAAATCAGCGCACAAAACGAACGTCTTTCGATACCCAAGAAGATTTTAATCTGTGGTTTTCAGAGCGCCTCGATGAATGCTGCGTAAAACTACAAGATAGCATACCCTCATCATGCATTACTTTTGTTACTTGTAGCTATAACCGATATTCAAACGAAAGAACTCTTGTCTATGCTGCAGTACAATCTGACAAATAATTCAGCGCACAACGACGCGCATCCATATCAACTTCTTGCAGCTGCTCTATGCTTTCCACACGCTGAACCTTGTGCTTTTCCATAGCATCTTCTACGCAAGCTGCTATATCCAAAAAAGAGCACTCTCCTTGCAAAAAAGCCCCAACAGCAACCTCGTTTGCAGCATTCATTACTGCAGGTAAAGTTCCACCTGTTTTGCCAGCCTCTCTAGCCAATGCAAGACAACGGAAAGTCTTAGTGTCAGGTGCAGCAAATTCCAAACTACCAAGCTCTCGGAAATCTAGTGGAGCTACAGGAGCATCCCAACGCTCAGGATAAGAGAGCGCAAATTGTATAGGAATACGCATGTCAGTAGTACCAAGATGAGCTTTAACGGAACCGTCTGTATACTCCACCATAGAATGAATTGCACTTTGCGGTTGCACTACCACCTCAATGCGTTCGTAAGGCATATCGAATAGATGATGCGCCTCTATAACTTCTAAACCTTTATTCATCAACGTGGATGAATCAATAGTTATTTTTGGTCCCATATTCCAAGTTGGGTGCGCAAGCGCCTCTTTTGCAGTTACATTTTTTAGCTGGTCGGTAGTCATACCCCTAAAAGGACCACCAGAAGCTGTAACCCACAAACGCCTAACATGGCTTGCTTCTTCCCCCATAAGGCACTGATATATTGCACCGTGTTCTGAATCTATCGGCATAAGACGACCGGGCTTGTCAGCCATAGGCATAAGCAAATCTCCGCCAACTACAAGAGACTCCTTGTTTGCTAATGCAAGCGTCTTGCCAGCCATTAAGGTTTTATAACTAGCACGTAATCCAGCCGCGCCCACTAATGCATTCACTACAATGTCAACACCATCTAGGTCAATCAAGTCTAAAGCATCATCTGCTCCAACAGCTGTATGCCTTACAGAAAACTTCTGTGCCTGACGTTGCATATCGGAAACACGAGTGCCACACGCTAAACCCACCACATGCAGCTTATCGGGATTTTGAGATACAACATCTAATGTTTGACACCCGATAGAACCCGTAGAGCCTAGTATTACAACCCCTTTAGAAGACATCATATGGAATGCAACCTCCTAAAATTAGAAGAAAGGCAGCCGAAACCGATGCCAAGAAAAGCGAATCGCATCTATCGAGCAGACCACCATGACCAGGCATTATGGTGCCCGAATCTTTGAAACCAGAATTGCGCTTAATACGGCTTTCCGCTAAGTCTCCCAAAACCTCTAAAAGACCGCATATAAGACCAAACAGCAATGCTGTAGGAATATCAAGATTTACACTTGGCACAAACGACATAACTACCCAAACAAGCATAGAGCCTACAAGCCCTGCCAAAAAACCTTCCCAACTCTTTTTTGGGCTAGTTCTTGGGGCTAACTTATGTTTTCCTATTTTGCTTCCAACGAAATATGCAAAGGCATCATTCGCCCACACGCTTAAAAACAGCAAAAACAATACAAGACCACCCCACGGCGGCTCAACCGACGCGCGTATAATCATTAAACCGCTAAGTAAAAGCCCAGTGTATGCGGCACCTAAAAAACTGACACTAACATCTTGAATGCGTGCACGCAGCCAAAAGACGTACCAAATAAGAAGCGCTATTAGCAACACTAGCGCAACCAACATGCCACCAGCCAAGCCACCGAAATACACCGCGGGAATAAACAGAACTGCCCCAGCTATTCCCAACATTTCATTTGGAAGTTTAGAGTCGGATCGCAACATGTAATAAAATTCACCAGCGCATATACCAGCCACCACCATTAGATAAATCATGGTTGGTATATTTCCAGCAAAAACGCACGCTATGGTAACTAGTGTATAAACAAGCCCTGTTCTAAAACGCACTTGAAGCCCAGATGGATTCTTCAATTTCTGGGGTGTTTTATCTAGTGCATTCTTTTTCATTTTCTGACGCTTCAGCGCACGCTGTTCTTTTTTTTGCTGCTTGGCAGCTGCCTCGTCAGGCGTAATATCATAATGCCAAGGCGGTCCTACAGGAGCCTTGTTTGAACTGTAAATAATCGCCGGATCTTCGGGTTCGCGCCCATTACCAAGTTCTTTAGTCGTAGGTCGAGCACTAAATGCCCCGGGTTCATCCCCAGCCGCATCAGTTAATTCTCGCACACGAGTTTTAAGTTTTGCCCTAGCCTCACGCTGCAAATCGGTCAATTCGTCCGAAAAGTTATCAGCGCAATCAGCATCACTTTGCAAAGCCTCATCAATAGCTTCTGTTGTTTCTTTAGCCATTAGATGGCTCCAAAACGTCTATCGCGAGATTGGTATTCCAAAAGACAACGCAAAAATTCATAGCGATCAAAATCGGGCCAAAGCACCGGAGAACAAACAAATTCGGAATAAGCAGCTTGCCATAGCATGAAATTAGACAAACGCATTTCCCCACTTGTACGAATAAGTAATTCAGGATCGGGTGCATCGGCGGTGTATAAATACTTTTGTAATGCTTCTTCTGTGAGTCGCGGAAATTCCCCATGCGCACCTAACGCAGTTTCCGCATCGCGAATGAACTCATTCGCAGCATGCACTATTTCTGCCCTGCCTCCATAATTCACAGCCACAACAAGCGTCATACCGTCATTATTACAAGTCTTTTTCCAAGCAAGTTCAAAAGCTTCTCGTGTATCGGACGGAAGAATGGACAAGTCGCCTATAGTCATAACTCGTACTTGCTCGGCGTGCAATTCATCCACCTCAGCAAGCATGGTTTTAGCAAACAGGTTCATCAATCCTGAAACTTCGTCTTCGGGTCGCTTCCAATTTTCGGTTGAAAAGGAATATATGGAAAGATATCGAACGCCTAAATCGTTAGCACAGCGTATAGTTTCGCGGACAGCCTCGATACCAGCATTATGCCCGCGCAAACGATTCAGCGCCCGCTTTTTTGCCCAACGTCCATTACCGTCCATTATTACAGCAACATGCTTAGGTATACGCGCAAGATCTAAATTTGACGGATTGGCATCAATTGGAGGATCTGGAAATATGTAGTTTAGGTCTTTCAATACTAAAAATCTCTCTTACCAATAAGATAAAAGCAAATCCGCTGAAGCGTTATACTTCCATAACCTCAGCTTCTTTAGCCTTCAGAACCGCATCTACCTCGGCAACATACTTATCGGTCAACTTTTGCACCTGCTCTTCAGCACGGCGCGCTTCATCTTCGGGCAAGCCATCGTTTTTCTCTGCTTTCTCGATAGCTCCATTCGCATCGCGGCGCACATTACGCACAGCAACACGCGATTCTTCTGCATACGTGCGACAATTTTTTGCAAGCTCGCGGCGACGCTCTTCTGTAAGCTGCGGGAAAGGTAGACGAATTACAGAGCCATCGTTGTTTGGCGTTACACCTAAATCGCTCTCAAGAATAGCTCTCTCTATATCTTTAAGCGAAGACTTGTCCCACGGCTCTATAACAAGCATGTGCGCATCGGGAGTTTTTACTCCAGCCATCTGGTTTATAGGAGTGCGCACCCCATAATAGTCAACCGTTATACGATCTAGAACCATTGCATTCGCGCGTCCTGTACGAACTGCCGCAAAGTTATCACGCAAGGAATTTATCGCCTTTTGCATACGATCTTCAGCGTTCATCAAAATTTCTTCTACATCAGCCATTGCGCTTCCCTTCAGTCAATAGTGGTTCCCACATCTTCGCCGCGCAACGCCCGCTGTATATTGCCGCGCTTCGTAAGATCAAATACTATCATCGGTACGTTATTGTCCATGCAAAGCGAAGTTGCCGTAGCGTCCATCACGTTCAGACCGCGGTTTAATACATCCATATAAGTTATATGGTCAAAACGCATCGCATTTTCATTCTTTGCAGGATCGCTGTCGTAAACCCCATCCACCTTTGTAGCCTTCATCAAACAATCAACATCTAGCTCGCAAGCACGTAGCGCCGCTGTGGTGTCGGTCGTGAAATAAGGATTGCCAGTTCCGGCAGCTAATATAACAACGCGACCCTTCTCTAAATGCCGCATAGCACGACGGCGTATGAAAGGTTCGCTGACTTCTTGCATATTGATAGCGCTTTGCACACGCGAAAATATGCCGTGCCGCTCGAAAGCATCTTGCAATGCCAACGCATTCATTACAGTAGCTAACATTCCAATATAGTCAGCCTGAGCACGATCCATACCCTCAGCCGAGCCAGCTAGACCGCGGAAAATATTCCCTCCCCCGACAACAATAGCCAGCTGCACACCATCTTGCACTATATCGGCTATCTCATCAGCAAGATTGTTCACAACTTTGGGATCTATGCCATACCCCTGATCGCCTGCAAGAGCTTCGCCCGATAGCTTCAAGAGTACGCGGTTGTACCTATAACCGTCTGCCATGCGCACCGCCTTCTTATAGAAACATGTTTATATACATATTACCCCGAAACCCAGCAGTTCTAAACGCAATATGCGGAATTCCAACACCGGGTCCAATTTTTGAAATTGCCAAAGCGCACCCGTTGAAACCATTAACAACCTTAACAAGTGACGCATTATTGTCAAAATAACAACCTACAAATATAGCAACGGTTACATTTCAACATCGGCAAAATTGCATATATCTCATAAGCCATACCTATCGCGAAATAGGCGATATGCTGGCAATGTAAGGTTTGAAGACATGAGGAGCAGAGCCTTCACTTAAAGCGAAAGGCTGCCCGATATGTCTACTGATATGTCTAAATACATACAGAATTCAAACCAGATATACGCCGTATCAGCAAAATTGGGAAGGCAAAACGAAAGCCGCCCAATTCTGGTGATACGAAAAAGTAAAGCGAAGGCTGCAGCGCTCGTAATTGCAGCGTTAACACTAAGCGTTGCGCTCTTAGCATTCCCCAGTTTGGCATACGCACAAACAGACAACGGCACAAGTATTCAGCATCCCATAGCTGTAGAGCAAAACGCTAAAGCGCAATCTCCGCTAGACGCTGGCATAACTTTCGCAATAAATAAAGCATGCGGAATAGCTACAGAAGAGGGGGCAAATCTTTTGAACGCACAAGCAGATATGGTAAGCGCTGAAGTTAAGCAAACAGCGCAGAGCGCTTCAACGAAAACCCAGAAATCAGCAACCAACACCTCTGCCTCACCAACAACATCCCCGCCTGCGCAGAAAACCTATAACGCCAACACCATAAGCGCAAAGGGTAATACCGTGCCCTACATTGACACATACCTAGCAAGCGCAGCGCCATCTTCAGGCGCTGGACTGTGGATGGGATCAGACAGCACAACCGATGGAACTTGGGGATATTTCATAGGACACAACCCCGGATCTTTCCATCATGTTATGAACCTAACATACAACGACGCAATAACTGTTAACGACAGCACCGGTAATTCGCGAACATATTACGTGATAGATGTATTCACCGTGCCCAACAACGCCTACTGGGAAGATATACAAGAGCGTGTTAGCGGCTATGGCGAATCTGTAATTTTACAAACCTGCTGCGGCGATAACGCAAATTATCGAATTATAGTAGCCCGGTAACTGCCTGCCTAACACCCGGTAACTGCCTGCCTAACACCCGGTAACTGCCTGCCTAACACCCGGGCACGCACCCACGCGCCTCTAGGGCACGCCCTCAGACCCGCCTGACGCAAGAAACACACGCCTGCCCTAAGCCATGCGCACACCTAGAAAAATGTTGCCGAAAGCCACGGACCATATTCGCCAGTCCACATGCTTCCTAGCTGATCAAACACATTCGCCCAGTCTATTTCCACTCCAAAAAGCATCTCTAGGTAATGCTTGTTTTCAATGCCGCGTTCGGGCGCAGAAAGATTTGCCTGCGCTATCGTGTATGTACATGTTGGACACATAGTAATCACGGTTTGCGCACCAGTAGCACGAGCCTCGTCTATAACGCGCCAAACGCGCGAATTTGTAATATCGGCATCGTAGCTGGCTACCGCACCACCAGCACCGCAACACAGTGTTTGCCGCTTATGGTTATCCATTTCAAGCTGAGCAGCTTGCGGAACATACTTCACCATTAATCTTCGAATGGCACGCGCATTGCGGCAACTGCTTCTGTCGTGGCATGAATCGAAGAAAGTAATCGCATCGCGCGAAAGTGGCGAAAAACCGCTTTCGCGACCCTCAGATTCACGCTGCGCCGACAATTGCTCTAACAACTCGGGCAGAGGCACTATATCAATTCCGGCAGGCATGTCTTCCACAAATTCATCGGCGCAGCCGGGGCAAACCGTTACCATGCGCGTTATGCCAGCCTTCTGCATTTGGTCTATAAACTTAGCTCGCAGCGCCGCCGCACGCTCAAACATCCCAGCGCTCATCAGCGGACTGCCACAGCATCCATCCGACAGCGCCCACGAAACACCGCTTTCGGTAAGCCACGCTCCTATGGCACGCATTACATCTGGCGCATAACTAACAAGCGAGCATCCGGGGAAAAACAGCGTATCCGCAAGCCCCGGACCATGCTCGGCAGCCGCATCTAGGCTAGTAAATTCCGGATACCCTATACCATATATAGCGCGATATGCACTAAAAATATGCCATTCTTCGTCTACCATAACCAAACGCGAATCTTGTGCTGGCATTATTTCGGTACGCATAAACAGCTCGCGCCAAACACGCATATCTTCAGGCGCAAGCACATGATGCGGGCACTCTGCCGTACAATGCCCGCAAAAGCAACATTGGCGAAGCGCGTTATACATAGGATAGTCTTCATTAAGAAGCTGCATTAGAGCAGCTGGCTGTTCATCTTCAGGCAAAGCAACTATACGATCGTAAGCCGCCGCTATACGCCCTATATCTAGCCCCGGGCCTTCAAGCACTTCACAGCGGCGCGTACATTTCCCGCAATGCGAACACGTTAACTGGCGCGCACTAAATTGAATCAGCGCATCCATCTTCGCACTATGGATACCCTCGCTTTGCTTGTATGCAGCCAGAAAATCACGTACCGACATAGCGCCTCCAATCAAATCGTTTTTTGATTATATAATTTATGTTGCTTCGTTCGCCGAAATGGATGCGCAAATCTCAACTTCCGCGTTATTCTTTTCGAATAAAAACTGCGTAAAGGAGAATGTTCGATGAATGTCGTTTGCCTTGATTTAGAAGGAGTACTAGTACCTGAAATATGGATAGCCTTTGCTAAAACGGCAGGCATCCCTGAACTAGAACGCACAACGCGCGACGAGCCAGACTATGACAAGTTGATGGAATACCGCCTAGATATATTGCGCGAACACGGCTTAGGACTAAAAGAAATACAAGAAGTTATCGCCAAGATAGACCCAATGCCCGGTGCGCGCGAATTTTTAGATGAAGTGCGCCAAATTGCACAAGTAATAATAATCTCTGACACGTTTTCGCAGTTTGCCAAACCGCTTATGCAAAAGCTTGGCTTTCCAACTATTTTCTGCAACGAACTTGTGGTGAATGACACTACCGGCGAAATAACCGGATACAAGATGCGCTGCCCCGAAACAAAATTAACCACTGTGCGAGCGCTTCATCAAGCCGGGCTTCAAACAATAGCTTCCGGCGATTCGTATAATGATGTGGGAATGATCCTAAATTCGAAAGCCGGATTTTTCTTCCGCACAATAGACGCGCTGAAAAAAGAATACCCGGATGTTCCCGCTTATACCGAATATTCCGAGCTGCTACAAGCTATAAAGGCTGCGCTTTAAGCTATCAGAGCAAGATCGGCTTGCGCTGATATAAACCGGCATCGCAAAATCCTAATGAGCGATAGTAGTTTCTGGTGCCTACAGCGCTTATAACGTTCATCTCGGTATAGCCGCACGCCGCAGCCTGACTGCATGCCTGCTCTATCAGCTTGCGTCCAAGACCTAAGTGCTGCGCGCTTTCTCCACTGTGATGCAGCGCAGCCACTTTGCCGTATACATGCACTTCTCGAATCATTGCTTGGTCTGGCTGGATAGGAGCTTCGCGCTTGTCGCCTGTTTCGCACACTATGCCCGAATTTTCAGCATTAGCGGCATGTAATTCGCGAAATATATCCTGCAGGCGTTGCACAGCATGCTTATACGGTAAAGATAATCTTAAAAACGCAGCCAAATGCCCGTCTTCAGTTACCCATTGCAAAAAACGCTCTTCGCTTACGGTTGTCTGATAGCTTAGCGTCTCTAAACGCAGCTGTTCTGCGCACACATCGCTTACGCCTATTTCGCGAAGGCGCATCTCGGCTGGGCGCACCGGCGTAGCGTCGCCGTCTGCGCTTTGTTGCAAATGCGCCTCTACCATTTGGCGCAAATTCGTTTTCTTGTTGCCGGCAAGTATGTCTTTGGCTGATATATCGCGAATCATCCGCGATATGCGCGAATACGGACGTGTATTCATTACATCGGCAGCCAATAGACTTATCAGGTCTTCCTCGGCATAGGGTTGCCACGTGCCATTGCGCATCATTTCGCCCAACCTAGAACTTTCCACCAAACAACACGGATACAGCTTTAGCTCGTCCGGCTGAAAGCGCGGATCGCTCATCAGCGTTTCGTATTCAAGTCGCTCAGATTCTAGCGTGGCATTCGGAAGATTCACCATCATATGAACATGCGATTTAAACCCAAACAGCCGCATCAGCTCAAAGGCTTGCTCAATCTGGCGAATTTTTGTAGGTCTGCAACTTGCAGCCAGCACACGTTCATCCAAACTTTGAATGCCTACCTGCAGCTTCGTGCATCCCAGCATGCGCAAGAAAACCAAATTGTTCGGCGTAATTGTTTCGGGACGCGTTTCTACCACAAGCCCCACGCATCTATGAGCCGCGCATTCGTTGCGCATCTGCTCGTGTTCCAAATCGTCCAACGTGGCGTGTTGAATACTGCACGCACGTTGCCATGCAGGACTTTCGCCATACAACTGTCGCCAAGCATCGTTATAAGACAGCTCGCCTTCATTCACGCGATTCTGAACATGCGCAACTTGTTCGCGCAATTCTGCAGGATCGCAGGAAAGACCGCATTCCTCGTAAAAGCTACGACGAGCCGCATCTTCAACATTGTTTGTTCCCGCGTCGTTTAAGGCGCGAAACACCTGCGATATAAACCACAGCTGGTATTCACGCGGGTAGTCGCTCCATGTGCCACCCAAAACTATAAGCTCTACCTTGTCGGTAACATGACCCATATCTTCAAGCACGCGCAACCTAGCAAGCACCTGTATATACGGGTCGAAAAAACAGCGCTCGGCGCGCTGGCATGCAGGCTCGTCAGACAAATAGCTTTTCGGCATGCGTATATCGTTTGGGCAATACACGCAATCGCCCGAGCAACACCACGGCTTTGTAAGCACAGTTATAGTTGCCACGCCAGACGCAGTCCGCCTAGGCTTTGCGCGCAAAAGCCGAATAACTTGAGTATCTACAGCACCGCCTACAGGCGCACCCCAAGCATTCAACTTCTCTGGCTCTTCGCGGCGCATGCGCATGTAAGCGGGCAGCAAACGCTTCTTCGCCACAGTGCGCTTCCCATCGTGCATTTCCCTATTCCGAGCACGCACAAGAGAATCCAGCCATGCGCTGTCCAAAGCGCTTTTGTGCGCATCTTGTGTAGAGGCAAAGCCAGATTGTTCAGCCTGAACGGCATTAACTATTTTTCGCAGCGTTTTATCCATATTTCTGATTATACTTTGCAATGCATGCAACTTGCTAAAAGTGTGTGCGCGCATCGGGAAGGGTGCTGATTCGGGACGTGCCTCAGCACCCATTTTCTGTAAGAACAATTTAGCGGTATGCCGCACTGCTGCTGTTATGTGATAATTTCGCTATGGATATTTCTACCGCCATAAAACTAAGCGACTTAACCAGCGCTTTCTACACCGAAAATGCCAATTCATTTTCGCAAACGCGCACGCAGTCTTGGTCTGGCTGGCAGCGCGCGGTGGCGAAATTTAGCGCCGATGCGAATGGCGCACCAAAAGTGTTAGACCTAGCCTGCGGCAACATGCGTTTTCTGCAATTCTTGAACGAAACTTTCACTATACCGCGCAAGTTCGAATACTACGCCGTAGACAATTGCGAACAACTTGCAAATTCGCTCAACATTGAAGACAAAACAAACCGCATAAACTTCCAGCAGCTAGATTTAATAACCGCACTAAGCGAAAGTGCGCTGAACGAGCAAGTGCACGCACCCGAATGCGACCTTTGCGTTTGCTTTGGGTTTATGCATCACATACCGCTTTTCGCTTGGCGCATACAGCTTATGCAAGCGCTAGCGCAGCACACGCGCAGGGGTGGCTATATAGTTATTGCGTTTTGGCAGTTTTTAAAAAGTGAAAGAATGCGCATGAAGGCAAACGAGAGTACGGAAGCAGCACAAGCGCAAACAGGCATTACATTTGAAGACCCAAACGACAAACTTCTAGGGTGGCAAAACACATCTAACACATTCCGCTACTGTCACCACTTCACCGAAAACGAAATTAGCGAACTTGTATCAGCGCTGCCAAACACACGCGAAATAGACCGCTTCTCAGCTGACGGTAAAGAGAATTTAAACCGCTATGTAGTGCTGCAAAAAATCTAGGTGAATGAGATATGCTGGCAATCGCCGCAGATCTTGTTAACGTCATGCACCTTTTAGGGCACGCAAGCGGCTACAGACCAAACGTGGCTGTTACGCCAATGCCACATCTACCAAATACGAACCTTCTTCGTTGTTTTCATAGACGAAGTAGCACGTATGCACCTCGGCACCTGCATCTTGCGCTACACGCGACCATTTCGGATTAAAAGCTAGCGACCTTTCGTCAGCATCTTCTATAAAATTACTGCACCCAGCCGCAACAAGCGCATCCTTTGTTGGCACGATATCTTGCCCAAAAACTTTCGCAGCTTTCAGGAAGAAATCTTCATTATCGAACACAATGCAAGGGTGCGTGTCTGCCGCCCTTTCATTCTTCTGACGAATTTCAGAGCGATGCTTGTTATCAAGCGAACAATAATGCAATCCCAGACTTAAACCCTCATCTATCGCCCACAGCATTAACTGCAATATAAGCTTCTCGCTGCCAGCCACCGCAAGCCCGCCCGAATATCCGTAGTCATACATCACATCGAACGGCGGGTTTTTCAACTTAAATCCACGCTTTTCAAACTCGTGCCAATTGCAAAACGGGAAACAAAATTCCAGCAAATTTATACCGTCTATGCCCACTTCATCAAATGAGCGAAGCAAATTGTGCATGTGTTCATCGGCGCCCGGAATAATTGGCATTTCCGCCATAACACTTGGAATGTAGCGCTTTGCAAGACGCATGGCGTCTAAAACGCGCTGCTGCATTTCGGGAGTATCGTCATCTTTCACACTGAAACGTATTTCATCAAGTCCCACATCACGCAGCCTGCGCGCTGCGTCTTCGGTAAGAAGATCGCCCGAGGTATACATACGTAAATGCGCTTTTGGAAACAACTCACGCGCACGTTGCAAAAAGCGCACCGAGTCATCTAGGTTTAGCAGAGGTTCGCCGCCCGTAAGTCCAATACACGCTAAATCGCGCTTGGACGCAACCGCAAGCCCATCTTCCCACGGACACCCTTCGCGCACAAACTTGTCGTAATCAGCCACGTTATGGTTGAAGCAAAAATAGCAATCCCGATGGCACTTAAACGTTGTACTGAAAGTTTCTGAGCCTTTTGCCCCAGTACATTCGACACACGCAGGCGAAAGATAGCCCCAAACAAGCGACGCGCCACCATTGCGCACACGCACGCCGCGCTTTGCCAACTGTTCGCGCAGCTCGGAGCATTCACGCTGGTTAGCCCTGCCCGCCTCGGCGTTTTCAAACATTAGCCCCTTAGCCTGCAATGCTTCCAAATAACGACGCTCTACAGCGCTGTATTCTTCTTGCGCTGCCTGAAATTCTATATTTTTAGCGGTCATAACGCCCCCAACGCATTAAACGTATCGCCTTCAGTTAATGCAATGATATCTTATCGGATCGCGTAAAAAACACGCCTTCTTGTAGGAGCGGTAGCACTCCGACTCTGACATTCCAAAGAATTCAAGGAGGCATAATGAAAGAATCAACAAATGTTGCAAAGGCTATATTGATTCCTCAACTTCGCAACGCAAAGCGCGAATTTCTACATATGCATCGCACACCAATAAGAAAAACAACTCAACACAATCAAGCCAATTCTTTACAAAAACAAAGACATCCTATATGTAGGCAAAGACATACTTTGAAGGTATCCCAAATCGTCTTTAGGATACCTAAAATTTCTCAACATTGGGCATCCGAACAGGAGGTTTTTGGTGAAACGGAGATTGGGGGCAGAGATGAACGAGAACTATAAGTTCATGCTGACCGTAATCGAAACGAAGCGAAAACTCTTGGGAATGTCTAAAGCAGAACTAGCAAGAAGGATGGATATGGACTCAGTAACTTTAGGCACCATGCTTCGCGGGCAACGCATTATATATGCCGACGAAGCGCTTCGGTTATGCGTCCATCTTGACATCAGTCCTACAGATCTTATGTCTCCCGAACTGCGAAACCACTATTACAGCTTGTGGGGAAACGAGATTTAAAAAGAATGGAGGAACAAATGACAGTAAGAAAATCGTATGGAACCCTGATCATAAAGACGCTTGCAATAGCGACCGCAATTTTAACAACACTAGCGCTTCTCGCCGGATGTTCTCAAGGACAAACATCAGAAAGTCAAACTGACACGCAAACGCCAACAGCGACCCCCGCAAAGGACTTAATAAAAGAAGATCAAATTAAATGGGAGGTCGGTTCTGCCATTATCGACAATTACCGTCGTGTGGTTTTTAGCTATACAAACAATAGTGATCGACCAATTGCAAATGTAAAGATGGTCTTCAAGCTCTCAGAAAACGCAACTAATGAGGAAATCAATGCAGCATACGGTTCCATATATGGATGGGGAGACATAGCACTAGAGGCGCTAAAAAATAACGGAATATGGGGAGAAGCAAGTGGAATAGTAGAGCCCGCTCAAACTAGCCTAACGACTAGACTTGAACTGGGAGCTATGTATCTTACCGACATGGCTCAATATGATTTAACTGAACCGGAATTTATGATAATCACCTACATTGACAATAATAAGCTATACGAAGAAACCTACGACTATGTATCAGACACTTATAGTCTGTCAAACAACGTAGAAGAATATGCCGAATGGCCTGATAATGAATTTGCAAAAACAATTCCCGAAATAACTGGCAAATATATTACAGACATATATTCATACGAGACTTCAATAAGCTTCGAGGTAAATGGCGTAACAAGTGAAGAGTATCAAAGCTACACAAAACAGTGTGCCGAAGCCGGCTATTCCGATCCAAATTATACAAACTACAGCTATTACGCCGACAGCTCTGATGGAAAGTATCGTCTAAATCTTAATTACAACGACGATGACCAATCCCTCCGCATCGAGGTAGACCTAAAGAAAACCGAATAATATCGTCAGACTTTCAGCCGACCCAAAAGTGCCGCTGCAATTTTGACAGCGGCACAAACCTTGTAAAAGTTTTTGAAATACTAGATATTACCTATGCCAGATATGACCACATAATCTTATCTGCACTGAATCTATTAATGGAAGAACGATTGCATGACCGTCGATATCAAAAGATATTTTCATAACGTCTCAAAAAGCCGCTGGAGTTTTTATCTTATTCGTGCATATGTCGTTGTTTTAATACTATTTGCTTTAAGTCACGCAGTTGCGTTTATTCCGGCACAAGTCATTTTTGCCTTATGGGCAATACTAAGCGCTGTTTCTGCTGTCGGGACAGAATATCGCGTTGTTATCCGAAAACTTCTCAAACAACATAAATACAAAGCTGGAGGCAAGCTAGCTGAATACAATAATGGACGGCTTATAAGTTTAATCATATGCTTTATTCTTTCGGCAATCTGTATTGCTTCCATGCTTATTGAAATTACAAGATGGAATTTTGAGGAATGGCTGCTTATCATCGCAGCAATACCACTGTTTATTGCCATTTATTCCTTCGTCAATAAAAGGGTTATTAAAGAAGTCGAATTGGAATTCCAGAAAGCAGAAACTATTAAGTTTACATATATCGTCATGACAATCGTAATAGTTGCTGTTTATTTCATCATCGTTTCTCTAGAACCTTCTTTCTCATATAAAACCGTGGAAGAGGCAATCCAAGCAGCAAACAACCCTCTCGCACAATCCTCATCAGTTCTTTTATCGGATATTGGAAAACTAATTTCTTTAAGCAACGGATTTACGGCATACGGCATATCCATTGTCTCAGGCGCGTCATTTTGGGTAAGCGTCATCATCCGCTTATTCGTCTGCGTAGCAGCACTCTACGGAATGATAAATCTGCTCGGAATGCTTCTTCTCAGCAAGGATGAGCTAAAAAGTGTATTTCTCCCACTAGAGTCATTGAAAGAACACAGCAATACATACAAACTGGTAAAAGGGCACATTGCGCTTGCCGTTCTGCTTCCAATATTGCTAACAGGCGGGATGATTGCAGTAGACAACAAAGTCGATCAATTATCAAAAACGGAAGAATACCAAGCTATCGAAGAAAGCATAGAAGAGCAAATTGAAGCTGTGGTATATGTCGTAGATGGCAAGTATTTCGATCAGAAATTTGTCAATCAACTTCAAGCAACAACGCGCACAAAAGTCAAAGAAATAACCGAAGAATACAGAAATCAAGTAGTTTCACTCGTCAATAAAATGTATGACCAACAAATCGAAAACGTCGACTCCTACCTAGACTGGTATTACAGTCCAAGCGCCGATTACGAACTTCTACTGCAGTTTCTCCAGCAACTTAGCGGCAAAGCAGTTGAAGACGCTATGAGTCAACAATTCGAGGAGACGATTAACAACAACATTGACACTACCGAACTAGACGCATTAAGAGATAACTACGTCCAACAAATGGAAAACATCAAGAATGATTATTGGACTCAGTTAGACGAACGCGAAATAAAGAATGTCGAAGACTTATCGTTTGTATCCGAGATACCGATTGATTCTGATTATTTCACAGAACCATTCGATCTCTCTCAAAACGAAATTGACAAATATGACCGCGTTCTCGGAATACCGATGGGAGCGGCTGCAGGTATTGGAACTAAAATTCTTACTAAGCCCTTTTTTAACACAATGGTCAGCAAACTAACAACTGCACTGGGCGCAAGAGGTCTTCTTACAGCTGGAGGCGCAGTGGTTGGCAATGCCGTAGGTGTTGTCGCAAGTTTAGGAGTCGGAGTTGTTACTGACTTTTTATTGCTAAAAACAGACGAGCTTATTAATCGAGACAAATATAAACAAGAAATCATAGCTTGCATTAACGAAAGCCGCAATGAAACCTTAGAAGAAATACAAGGTCAATAACGCATACCCAAAATCTATATCAATTTCATTTAGTTTAATCAGAATCAATTTTGAGTTTTAATACAACGCTATAAATGGATGTGCATATTTATATAGGTACTTGAAGAGATTTCATAGGCGAAATGCTACTTGTCCTCAAAGATGCGCACGAAAAGTCCATCCGACCCACATCTTGATGCGTTAGTTTCTTTGTCTTCAGGTCGATGAGCACAAAACAACCTATAATGCGTCCAGCACAATTCACGACGCAGTGTGTCACAAATTGGAAATACTCGATAAAACTGGCGCATATTGCGCAGATTGTCTGGTCTAAAGCCCTTCCCAAACTCTTTGAGTTACTTATGTACACTTTGCTAGCGTTTCGCCGAGCCTATGTTTTCATTACACAACAATAGCCGAAGAAGCAATTTCGCCCAAAAACGCAGCGAAAACACAGAATACACAGCTGGCAGTAGCATAAGCTATTGCCAGTAAGGTGTCTCCGGCTTCAAGCATAGCAAGCGTTTCCGCACTAAAAGTAGAGAAAGTGGTAAAGCCACCGCATAGCCCCACGCGCAAAAACAGCATTATATGTTCGTCCACCGGCAAGGTCTTGGCGAATATACCCGCAAAGAAAAGAATGGTAAAAGACCCCACAATATTTATTCCAAGCGTAACAAACGGGAAACCCCAAATATCTACTTTAATAAAACTGCAAAGATAACGAAGAACAGATCCGATAAAACCGCCACATCCAACAAACAGGCAATTAATTAGCACGAAAGCCTCCATCCAATATCCAAGCGCATTGCACTCGCATTTTAATAGAAGCCATCAGCTGTTTCGCGGTTCAGGCAAACGCCTTGGGAGAGCCTCATTCCCGAAGCTTATTATAACGAAGGTGGCAACAATAGGCAGCAATTCCTATCAATGCAACAACCGAAACCCCAAGCATAATTACTTTGCAGTAACGAGGGAAGTAAGTTTATTACCGATGCCGCAAGAAAAGCAATCGCAGAAAACAATTCGCAACAGATAGTTGCATTAACTATTGACACCTCAATACCATCTCGTAGCGCATCGATTTCCCTGAATGCTTTCTTGCCAATTGCCAATGTTTGCCGCACATCATTGGCTCATATTCTAATTCCGATTCATTTTTGCAATTCCGATTATAATTCGTAATTGCAAAAATGAATTACATTCTAGTGCCGAGACATAATAAATAGTTGAAATTTCATTCTGATATTATTCAGTTATTAAAACTAACCACCAAGGAGATTTTATGGAAAAGGAATTATTCGACTACGTTGCTAAGCGCGTTGATATTCTTTCAACCGCAAACAGTAGCAAACAGGCAACCAAGGAAGCAGCCCTTGCATGGAAAGACGCTGTTTCCAATGCAGACGACAAAGCCATTGAAGCTGCCACAGCTGAACTGATAGATTTTCTTGAAGGCAGACCCAATACGATTGACGGCGTAATTGCTTTTGCTCAAGGCCCTGCCATTGAAATGTTTGGTCAGGAAACCGCCGATCAAATTCTTGCCAAACATACAGAGCGCAAGAAACAGGGTGAGAAATATTGCGACTGCGAAGCTTGCAGCGCCGCGGTCGAACTTCTCTCCAAATTCAACCGTATCTAAACCGATAATTCCGCTGACTAGGGAAAACATATAGGCATATAGGCAGAAGTGTGTAAAAATTCATGCTGTTTTCCCTGTTCAGATACCAAATAGATGCCTCTGAAGTCGATGCCGCTCGACTTTCATATAGGCAAAAAGTGCGCCTAATTCTCACTTGACATCCCTGTTCAGGCAAGCTTTTTCTAAGAAAAAGTCAGTTATGGACAGGTGTGAGCGGTGTCTATCTCAAAATGCAGCATTTGCGGCAGCAAAATGTCAAAGAACAAATTCACTAAAGCCGGAAGGCAGAGGTGGAGATGTAGCTTATGCGGAGGCTCTAGTGTTGGGAAAAACGATACCTCTGCAAGATAGCCTAAAGTGTTTGTTGGATGGCTTTTGGGTAAACTCTCAACACCTTGACGCTAGATTACGATTCAACTCATCCGCATACTAGTTCAAAAAAGTTAGAAAAATGGTCAAAACTTCCGACTTTCCATGGTCATAGCGCCACATGGCTAACTTGAATTGTGGAGAACACTGGGCAAACAGGGTTCTTCAATTCTATTTTGATTCGTAATTGGCGTAATTTGGCATTGTAGACTGTGGAAAGTCGGAAGTTTTGACCATTTTTCGCCTAAAAAGTGACGAAGGCAACACACGGTCTGGTTTGGTCAGAATTCCACAACAGCATTCCTTACCCCTTTGCGATGGACTGAGTCTTACGCACTTTTCTGTCTATATGCAAATATATAGGTGGGTTGTCCGCATCCAAATGTCCGCAGGCAACCCACCTATTGCGCACAAAACGAAGCAATCATATTTACACGGCAATAGCCGAAGAAGCAATTTCGCCTAAAAACGCAGCGGAAACACAAAGCACACAGCTAGCGGCGGCATAAGCTATCGCTAGTAAGATATCGCCAGCCTCAAACACAGCAAGCGTCTCTGCGCTAAAAGTAGAAAAGTTGTAAAGCCATCAGCTGTTTCGCGGTTCAGGCAAACGCCTTGGGAGAGCCTCATTCCCGAAGCTTATTATAACGAAGGTGGTAACAGTGAGCAGCAATTCCTATCAATGCAACAGCCGAAACCCCAAGCGTAATGGCAGTAGATATTGCCATCATCTTTTTGGCAGAACCCACTTTGAAGGTTTCCATAGTTTCAAAATCAGTAGACTCAGCCGCGCAAATTAAATCTGCCTCGCTAGAATGTTCGCTTGCAGCACCGGGACTGTCGGACAGTAAATGCTGAGCATAAGGGAAACATACCAACTTTGCAGGATTAGACGAAAGCATACTTGAGTACCACGAAATGCTTTTCAGCGCGAAACTTTCCAGCGGAACGTCTAAGGCACTTGCCATTTCCTCTGGATAAAATGTCAGCGAAAAAATATCAGCTTGGTCATACGACAATGTTTTGCCGTAAGCGATAGACAAGTTGCCCTCTATCCACATGCGTTTATCAAGGCTGCGCATTTCCGAACCATCAAGAGCAGCGGAAAATGCAGCATACGACTGCCCATCACGTGCCGTCATATCAACCAGCATGCGTCCATCACTGGTTGTAGTAACAACAGAATGGCTGACGGAAGGTCCACGCAAACCAAAAGCTCGGTCATAGCTAATGGTGTCGCTAAGGTAATCAATAATTACCCAACTCATAAGACCAGTTGCCTCGTCTTCAGCCATCACATACAGCTCGGCACGACTTCCCCAAAATGCGCTTGTATGTACGCGGAAGAAGCTCATAATTGCGTAATAAGCGGGCTCATCTCCCGCAAATACGCTACATTGCGCCAATTTAAACCCAGACGGAAGAAGCTGCGTGGCATACGTTTTATCCGTAATTTCATAAACAAGAAAGAAAGCGTATGGCTCTACTATAAATCCCATATGCGGGGTTTTCTTGGTGGTACGTGCCATAATTTTGCGCTGAATACCCTTCGGGACAACATCAAAAAACTGCTGCAAAAAATGTATGGAACCAACAGTCATCGGATCGACAAGTCGCTCGGTGCCTTTTGCGAATTTGTCATGGTTTGCGTTATATGCCATGGAAGTACCTTTCGTAGTGCCTACACACATTTTAGAAACGCAGGCAAACGAAAGATTTAGGTGCGCAGCGTTGATGCGCAAGCGTGACTATAACGTTACCGTAATGATGATATCTTCAGCCGTTAATTACGTGCGCCTTGCGAAGGCTGGAATTGCTTCATCCGGCGATAAAAAGTTGCTCGACTTACTTTTGCCATCTCCAAAGCTTCTTCCATTTTTATTTCGCCATTTTTGTACCGATCAATCGCGTCGATAAGTTTTATTTGATCTACCGCCTTTAAGGGGCGACCCAACTTTTGCAGGTTCATTGCAGTCTCAATACCCTCTCGGCGCCTATCATCAATGTATCTCTTTTCTTTCAAATAAATTGGAGTTAGCAATGCATAAAATTCGCCACGATTAGAATCGTCTATACGAAAGCCATCGCCATCTATAATGCGCCCAGCACAAATCGCTTCCAATATAATCCGTAGTGTTTCTGAAGATCTCAAACCAACATTACTTAAATCAGACACACTAAAAACCTCATCGTCTGTTTCTGATGCCATACGAACATATAAATTGTCACCCGAATAGCGCGTATTAGTGCGTATTAACCACTCGAGACGATTTAGATATTCCATCCCTTCAGCGTCTAGTAGTTCTCGAATATCCTCACGATTTTCCGCAGGCGTTCTTTCGCTAATAAACACAGGCGTAACATTTTTGCGAATGTATTCTTCTCTGTGTAAGTCCAAATTAATCCCGGGAATTCCTTGAAAAGAAGGGGGTTCAAGTAAATCTATAACGCTATAGTTAGGCTTGATTGAGTATTCAAATGTTTCGTCTTCGTATTCAGTGTAACCAATCCGAGCAATGCAGTATTCAAATAGCACCTTAGGGTCCCGCAAGCAAATTACCCCTTGGGTTGTAATGCTTTTCATAAAGCCTCACCCCTAAAGGCGATGTACGCATCATGCAAAATAATCTTATAGCGCAAATCTATCATCTTGATATAAAAATCTCGCCGAATTTCACTAATGCCCGCAATATTGCCGACAAGCGCGTCAATAATATACATGCGCCAAAAGGTACTTATAGTTTCCGAAACATTTGTTAATTTACTATTGTCATGTAGCATACGCATAATATCTGTGTATTCATATTGATATCTTGCGTTCGCTGCCTGAATAATATCTACCACTATCTGGAAAAATGGCAAATTCCATATCCAATTCCTTGTCTCATAAATACTGGCATATATTTATGAGATTATATATCAAACAATGTTTGTCTCATAATTAATAACTAGTATTTTTGAGAATTTAAGCAGGCAAAAGCAAGGGTATAATTCTTATCGAAAATATACCCAAAGGCAGCCAAAACATTATCAAGCTGCTCGATATAATCGCTCATATAAGTTGGAATGTGCCTCTGCGCCATGAATTGCCGTATGTCCGTACGCGCCGTAATGCAATTTATTTTGAACAATTTTGAAGAACTTGATTGACTCAGTTGCATAGGGATTGTAGTCAACAGCAGTCGCGTACAGATTGAACACCTGACGATACAGCATCTTTTCGGAGGAACGAATGTTGCGAATGTGATCGAAAAGTTCTTCGGCATCCTACATGTTAATAAAGCGCTAAGCGCACCAATCACAAGCTTTCTTATGCAGTCTAGTCAGACCAACTCAATTCGGCACGCAGCGCGTGCCGAATTGAAAATCTTCGATAAAACCGACGCATGTTACGCAAGACTAGTGCACCCCACGCACATACCATCGGCGCTTCACTAAGCGAAAGATTCACTCTCTAGCCAACTGTGCACAGCGCGCACAAGCACAATTAGCATCCAAAGCTTTGCATCTCCCCTATCGGTTGACTCGTCTTCGAGCACAATCAACATGCCCTCCAACACTTCTAACGCTTCCAAATTGTTCCTAATCATAATTGCCCCCTATGTTGAAGCTTTTAGCTTTGACGCTTTTTTTGAGCTTTGAAAACACGGGCAATGTATTGCGAAACCACACGTTAACTTAAAATGGCTAGAATCTTAGATACAAACGCTTGTCACTATTATTACCCAAATTGCTTAGGAGGAAGCGTGTACGAATTAAAAACCGAAGCATTCTTCGACTCGGCGCACTTCTTAGCCGACTATTACGGCAAATGTGAAAATCTACACGGGCATCGCTGGCGTATCGAAGTAACTATTAGCTCTCAAACACTAGGCGACGAAGGTACCGAACGCGATATGGTGTGCGATTTCTCGCAGTTCAAGCGCATAGTTCGCAGTTTGGCTGACGAATTCGACCATACATTTTTAATTGAAGAGGGCACGCTGAAGAAAAAAACCATCCGCGCACTTGAATCCGAAGGCTTCAGCTTAAAGATGCTGCCGTTTCGCACTACCGCAGAAAATTTGGCACGTTTCTTTTTCGACTGCCTTATAGACATAGGATTGCCAGTTACGCGCGTGGAAGTTGACGAAACGCCGAATAATTGCGCCATATTTTACAAATGACACATACATGAAACGAACTGTTGCGAAAATATAAACGACTAACTTATGCATGTAACTAAAAGGAGAACCTTCGATGGCAAAAATAAACGAAAATTTTGCGAAATTACCCGGTAGCTACCTCTTCGCCGAAATTGCACGGCGCACCGAAACATATCAGCAAGCCCACCCAGATGCGAAACTAATAAAGCTAGGTATAGGTGATGTAACCCAGCCGCTTATTCCCGCTGTTGTAGAAGCAATGCACGAAGCAGTAGACGAACAAACATCTTCCGACACGTTCAAGGGTTACGGTCCTTACGAAGGCTATGATTTTCTGCGTGAAGCAATTGCGGAAAACGATTTTCGGGCTCGCGGTGTAGACATATCGCCCGACGAAATTTTTGTAAGCGACGGCGCAAAAAGCGACTGCGGCAATATAGGTGACATATTCTCGCGCGACAATAAAGTTGCCGTTTGCGACCCAGTTTACCCTGTATACGTTGACAGCAATGCCATAGAAGGACGAGCTGGCGAATACGACCCCAGCGCAGAGGCGTGGACAAACCTTGTATACATGCCCACCACAGCTGAAAACGATTTTTGCCCCGCGCTGCCCGACACAGATGTAGACCTAATTTATCTTTGCTCGCCCAATAACCCAACAGGAACCGCTCTTAACACCGAACAACTACAACGCTGGGTAGACTACGCAAACAACCACGACGCCATAATCATGTTCGACGCAGCCTATGAGCGCTTCATCACCGAAGACAATCTACCGCACAGCATTTACGAAATCCCCGGCGCAAAAACATGCGCCATCGAATTCCGCAGCTTCAGCAAAACCGCCGGCTTCACCGGTATGCGCTGCGGTTACACAGTTATCCCGCGCGAACTAGAGCGCCAAGGTCAAAGCCTAAATTCGCTTTGGATGCGCCGACAATCTACAAAGTTCAACGGCGCGTCATACATAATCCAAAAAGGTGCCGCCGCCATTTATACGCCCGAAGGCGCACGCCAAATACGCGAGGTAATAGATTTCTACCTGAATAATGCGCGCATAATTAAAGAGGGGTTGGAAAGCGCAGGACTTCACGTATATGGTGCCGTAAACAGCCCGTATATATGGTGCAAAACGCCAAACGGAATGGGCAGCTGGGATTTCTTCAATAAGCTTCTTGAAGAAGCGAATGTCATAACAACTCCTGGCGCCGGGTTCGGACCAGCCGGTGAAGGCTACATACGCCTAACCGCATTCGGCGGTGCCGATGCCACCCGTGAAGCAGTAGAGCGCATAAAGAATATTCTTTAATAGATGACACTAGCGCAAGCCAGCAAAATACTAACAGCCATTGGATACATAGCCTATCCTTTGCTGTTAGTTTTGCTTGCTATTTTCGACCGCCAAATGCTGTTGCGATGCATTGTTGTACCAGCTATAGGGTTTGTGGGCGTAAGCATATTTCGCAACATAGTAAACGCGCCGCGCCCCTACGAAGTAAATGACACAGCCCCGCTTATACCGAAGAACACTCGCGGTCATTCATTCCCCAGCCGACACACATTTAGTATGTTCACTATTGCCTGCACATGGATGCTCTATCAACCAATTGTGGGAACTGCATTGCTTGTTCTAGCGTGCGCAATGGCAGTAATTCGCGTAGTAGGTGGCGTACACTTTCCACGCGATGTTATAGTTGGAGCAATTTCCGCTATTGTTGTTTGCGCCGCGGGATATCTGCTTATCCCTTGGTAGCACTATAGAAAGACCAAATATGTCTGATAAAAAGAAAAAGAAGCATGCGAAGAAAAACAAAGGCACGAAGCCAAAGAAGTTAAAAAACATGCATTGCACAGGCTGCAAAAAGCATTGTCCGCTAACTAAGCCAAAATGCAAGAAGGGCGAAAATCAGGCGGAAGCGGCGCTAGAAATTTTGCGCAAAAAGTGAAAAGCAACAGCCATTATTACTAAACCTATCGCATCGAAGCCGACAAAGCGCGCAATGCTTTGGCTTAACACTTGAAGGCTGGCATCTAGCGTGGAAGCGATAAACAATTCGCCACAAAGCCCTATAGCCTGCTGAACCAAAATTACAACGCCAAGCGCCTTGAACCGAAGTGGTCTCCAAATAAAAGCCGGATATGTGGCATTCCACATAAGAAACGCCACGCCTAATCCTTGAATGGCAGCCGCAGCGCCACCACCCTGCAGCTGATATGCACCTATATAAGCCGAAGGCCAACAAATGAATTGCACAGCGCACATCACATTCCACGCAAAAACAATAAAAAACGCTATGCGCACCACCCAAACAGCAACTTTAGTGTTCAAACGCCACTCCCAGTTCAAATTCGCGCTAGTATTTTAACTAGTAACTTAGCTAGCCTTTTATAAGCATGTCTTCCATTACTTGGCTGGCAACAGCATTGCCCGCCAACGCACGCAGCAGTTCTACGCCGAATTCCAGCGCATAAGCAGGACCACTAGCCGTAATAAGATTGCCATCTTTACATACGTCCTGACCGCAATATACGCCTTCGGGAAAATCGGTTTCACATCCGGGATAACACGTTGCTTTGCGTCCATGCAGCAAACCGAGCGAACTCAAAATTGTTGGTCCGGCACATATGGCAGCCACCATACGACCGCCATCATCCATAAACTTTGGCAGCGCTGCAGTCAATTTGTCGCACTTGGTCAAATTCTCCACGCCGCCCATACCGCCCGGCAGGCATATCGCATCGAATTCCATCAGGTCGGTGTCTGCCACAACCACATCAGCCACAACCGTAATTCCCTGCGCTGCAATAACGTGCTTCGTTGGCATTACAGAGACTAATGTAACGTCCACACCACCGCGCCGCAGCACATCAGTTGGACACATAGCTTCTATTGGCTCGAACCCATCTCCTAGCATTATTGCCAGTTTCATCTATATCGTCTCCATTCATGTGTTCGCTTACCTAAACATTATTAGTACAGTAGCTATAATAGCTTGACTGCGAATCTTGAAAGGAATCGAAATGACAAAGGACAAGAAGATGCCAGAAAACCCTGTTGTTGCTGTGGCGGGAGCCACCGGTGCTGTAGGCGCTGAATTCCTCAAGGTTCTGCATGATGTAAATTTCCCGGCATCTGAAGTGCGCGCCTTGGCAAGTGCGCGCTCCGCCGGTAAAGAGCTGGAATTTGAGGGCTGCGGCAATGTTTCTGCCGGCAAACTTGTTGTGCAGGAAATGACGCCCGAATCTTTCAAAGGCGTAGACATAGCGCTGTTTAGCGCGGGCGCTAGCGTGTCGAAGGCAATGCGTGAAGCTGTCGTGAATGCCGGTGCCATTATGATAGACAACTCCAGCGCTTTTCGCATGGACCCAGATGTGCCGCTAGTGGTGCCCGAGGTTAATCCACAAGACATTCAGTGGCATTCGGGTGTTATAGCTAATCCGAATTGTTCAACAATTCAAATGGTAGTGGCGCTAAAGCCCCTTTACAATTTATCGCGCATTAAGCGCGTAGTAGTTTCTACCTACCAAGCGGCAAGCGGTGCAGGTGCACCCGCTATGGCAGAGTTGTACGATCAGACTCGCGAATTTTTAGACGGAACACCGGAAGACGAACTTACCATTAACGCTTTCCAGCATCGCATAGCATTTAACTGCATTCCCCATATAGACGTGCCGATGGAAGACGGCTCGACTAAAGAGGAATGGAAAATGGTGGTAGAAACGAAAAAGATTATGGGCGATGCCGATTTAGCCGTTTGCGCCACATGCGTGCGTGTGCCCGTGCTGCGCTGCCACGGTGAAGCCATAAATGTAGAATTTGAAGACGACGTTACAGTAGAACAGGCACGCACAGCGCTCAGTTCCGCGCATGGCGTACAAGTTATGGATAATTTGGAAAACTGCGAATACCCAATGCCCGGCATTTTGGCAGGTACCGACGGTGTTTTTGTTGGTCGCCTGCGCCGCGACAACAGCGTAGAGCATGGTCTTGCTTTCTGGAATGTAGCAGACCAAATTCGCAAAGGAGCAGCGCTGAACGCAGTACAAATTGCACAGCTGCTAGTTTCTTAGTACAAGTTGTCCGCTAGGTACATGGGTGAGGGTGTGCTCACAAAGCGAGTTCCGCAGCGAACAGAAATGTCCTGTGGACATTTCTGCCGAGCGAGGACTGTAGAGCGACTGAGCCTTCCTCACCCATATACCCAGCAGGTGTCCGGATGATATAAAAACATATCTATAGTTATGAAGTTGTTCCACCCTAGTAGTTACAGTCTCTAAAATTTAGATAGGCAGTATTTTGGCTCAGAAGAAAATACGTTTAGACGAACTGCTAATTAAACGAGGCATTTGCGCTGATGCTGAAGAAGCGCTGCGCCGCGTATTGGCGCGCGAAGTTCGTGTAGAAGACGTATACGCATCAAGTGCCGCTATGATGGTGCCACCAAATGTAAATCTATTCGTAAAGCACGAAAAGCAATTTGTATCGCGCGGAGGTCATAAACTACAAGGTGCGCTAAACGCATTCGGGCAAAACGTTAGCAACATGCGCTGCATAGATATAGGATCTTCTACAGGTGGGTTTACAGATTGCCTTCTACAGGCTGGCGCAAAAAGCGTTACGTGTGTAGATGTAAATTACGGACAGCTTGCGTGGAGCATCCGCACAGACCCACGCGTTGAAGTATTTGAGCGCACAAATATAAAATTGGCAAATCCGCAAGAGCTAGGCGCACCATTTGACCTAATAGTGATAGATGTAAGTTTTATTGGGCTTGCTAGTTTAGCGCCCATATTTCCCAAGCTAGCCCAACGCGGCAGCGTTTTTATTGGGCTAGTGAAGCCGCAATTTGAATCGCGCCACGAAGAAACCGACCGAGGTGTTGTGCGCAACGAAACAATTCGTGTTCGCACAGTGGCAGAAGTAAAAGAAGCCCTCGAAAAAGAGGGCTTCCGCGTAACCAACACGCAAAAATCTTCCATAACCGGACCTAAAGGCAACGTGGAATACCTAGTGCATGCCGTTTTTGAAGGCTAGAATTACAAACCCATTTCGGCTTTCATCTTCGCCAACGCATCATCTACCGCAGCCGTGCTGCCAGCCTCTTCGTATTTGCGGGCTAGTTCATCAGCGCTATCTTTCGGCTGAGCGTTCAATTCTGCCATCGCGTTGCTCTTATCCAGCATTGCGTCAGCCTTGCTCTCCATGCGATTAAACGCATTCATAGCACCTTCAGCCTTAGCACCCGACGCAGAAATGTCGTTTACTTTATCCTGCGTCTTCGCAACAGCCACTTTCGCCTTTATTGCCTCTTGCCTACCCTTTAGAAGCTCTATGTCGGACACAAGCTTGTCATGCATTTGACGCATTTTATCAGCATTGGCTTTTGCCGCCTCATACGCCGAAGTTAAGCCTTCATTCTTTGCCTCTAGCTGCTGTTTCTTTGCTAAGAACTGACGCGCGTCATCTTCATTTCCCGCCTGCAGCGCTTTGCGTGCAAGACCATCGTATTTAGCCATCTCGCCAGCATTTTCATCCACCAAGCGCTTGCATCTAGTTTCTTCAGCCATAACGCCAGCTGTGGCTTCCTTAACTTCAGCCAAGCTTTCAGTAAGTTCGCGCATATACTGATCTACCATTTTCGCCGGATCTTCGGCTTTATCCAGAAGATCGTTGATATTCGCCTTTATGATCGAAGCGAATCTATCCAGTATTCCTGCCATTTTCAACTCCTATTCCGGCTTATCAGCCTTATTGTCCGCCACAGCGGTATTAACACCATCGTTATGCGCCCCTGATGCCGCAGCGCCATCCTCGTACTTTTTCTCAAGCTCTTCTAAATCTTTGTCGCCAAATTGATCAAGCGGCGTGTTCAGTATGCGCTCCATTCGATCGGCTTCGCGCTTTTTCGCATCGCGCCCGCGCTTTATAAGCAGCGCCACTATAACAACCACAATAACAACGCCGGCAACAATCGCTATCGGAATAACCGGATTTATAGTTTTGCTCATTATATGATCGGCGGTCTGAGAAAACGTGTTGCTAAATATTTGCTCTTCGCTTAGCGACATATCGTCGTAGTTAATTTCTAAATAAGCGGCTAATATTTGCACCGCTTCATCGTCTATAACCGATCGAGCCGCTTGACCACCATAGTAGCCGCAGTTGTAGCCACCAGAGTTGTTGTCGCAAAACACTAGCAAGAAATGCGCATCGTCGGTAAACAACTCGCCGTAAAGCTGCTGCGCCATATCGGTTAACTGCTGACTAGATGTGGTATAGCCATTCGGAAGAATATACACATAGGGCCACACACCGGTTTCATCATAGAAATGGCGAAGACCCTCTTCCAGTTTCGCAGGAGTATGTATCCAGTCGCCATCTTCGTCGGTGTAGTATTCGCTAACCTCGGCAGCTCCTGCAGGTAAAGGAGTGCGATCTACCGTAGAAGCCGGCACAGACGATGTGCCCGAGAACACCGCAATAATAATTGCAAGCACAACTACTGCAAGCACAATCCAAAGACAGCCCAAGTTGTTTGACTGTTTGGAATTAGGATCGCGCATTCCGCCATCCGACGGACCGCCAGACCCCGGACCACCCGGACCGCCAGACCCCGCGCCGCCGCCGCCACCGCCTTGCGGCTGCTGAACCACAACGGTTTGACCGCGCGATGAACCTAAAAGGTTTCCCCACAGAAAACCGCCAAGCCAACTTCCGCCGCCGTGATAGCCGCCGCCATAAGACGGACCGCCACCCGCGCTTCTGCCGCCGCCTCTGTTACCGCCACCAAAACTTCCGCCAAAACCGCCGCCTCCGCTAGAGAATCCGCCACCGAATCCTCCGCCGCCGAAGCTGCCACCACCTGATCTGCCCATATTTAAGCACCTTTCGCGTGTGTCTATATTATTATGAGCGAAATTTCGGATATTTGTCTAATAAGATGCATTATCCAGATACGTTACATGCAATAGCGCCTATTATCCAGATACGTTACATGCAACAGCGCCTAGCATGTTTTCTCTTTTTAAGCGCAAACGTAGGGCTTGCGGGCATTATAATAGTGCGTTGGTTTGATTAACTGCGAGAAAGATTTGGAAGAGCGTTGACTCTTATAGTTGCAAAATTCGGCGGCACATCGGTTGCATCGCCCGAGCGCATTAAAAACGTTGCAAAACGCCTAGCGCGCATGAAAGAGCGCGGCGACAAGGTTGTAGCCGTAGTATCTGCCATGGGCAAAACAACTGACGAGCTTATGGGGCTAGCGAATGCCGTAAACACAAACCCGCCGGCACGCGAGCTGGATCGCCTGCTATCAACCGGCGAACAGGTTTCTATGACACTGTTGGCGCTATCGCTTGAAAGCATGGGGCTGCGTGCCATGAGCTTCACAGGTCGCCAAGCAGGCATAGAAACGAATGGCACGCACAACAAAGCCAGAATAGTGAAAGTACACAACGAACGCATACTTAACGCACTAGAGGCTGACATAATACCGGTTGTAGCGGGCTTTCAGGGAATTGATGCGAATGGCGATATAACAACGCTAGGTCGCGGTGGTTCTGACACCACAGCTGTTGCTGTTGCTTGGGGTATCGGTGCCGATGTTTGCGAAATATATTCCGACGTAGATGGCGTATACACAACCGACCCGCGCATTGCACCGCGCGCACGCAAACTTAACGAAATCTCTTACGACGATATGCTGGAGTTATCCAGCGCAGGCAGCGGCGTGCTTCAAAGCCGCGCCGTGGAATTCGCCAAAAAATGGGGCGTAGTAATACATTCGCGCTCGGCTTTTTCCGATGCGCCCGGCACCTATATCAAGGAGGATCCAAAAATGGAGGAAGCCGTTATAACCGGCATTGCACACGACACTTCCGAGATAAAGGTGACTATACGCCACGTGCCCGACGCTGTGGGCGTTGCGGCAAAAGTATTCAGCGCACTGGCTGCTAACATGGTGAACATGGATATGATTATCCAAAACACATCCCGCGATGGGGCAACCGACATTTCATTTACATGCCCCGCATCCGATCTTGCACGCGCCCGTGAAACGCTTGACGTAATTATTCCGGAAATTGGTGCCGATTCGGTAGACGTGGAAGAAGACATTGCCAAGATAAGTCTGGTGGGAACAGGCATGAAATCTTCACCGGGCGTATCGGCGCTAGCTTTCCGCACGCTGGGCGAAAACAACATAAATATAATGGCAATATCTACATCGCCGATTAGGCTTTCTATGGTTATAGATTCTGCCGAAACTCAGCGCGCGGTGCAGTTATTGCATACCGCATTCGACCTAGATTCCGACAGCATATTTGAAGAAACGCAGCTATCCGCCGAAGAAATTGCTGCCAAAATGGCAAAAGGTCGCTAGCGGCAACAACAGCAACAGGCAGCCATTATTACCACTCTAGGGTTTCAGCGCTATCTGGATTGTCGTTTACAGTTACAGCAGCCACATGACCTTCATGTACGCGAATTACCCTATCGGCTATGCGCTCGAACGCCTGATTGTGGGTAATAACCATAACAGTTTTGCCGGTGTTGTGGCATGTGTCCTGCAGAAGTTTTAGGATAGCCTTACCAGTTTCATAATCAAGCGCACCTGTGGGCTCGTCGCAAAGCAGCAACTTAGGGTTCTTCGCTAATGCACGCGCAATGGCTACGCGCTGCTGCTCACCACCAGAAAGCTGCCCGGGGAAGTTGTCTATCCTGTGCCCAAGACCAACAGAGCGCAGCGCATCGCCCGCATCCAGTGGGTCTTTGCATATCTGATTAGCCAACTCTACATTCTCTAGCGCGGTCAGATTAGCCACCAGATTGTAGAATTGAAAAACAAAACCTATATCGTAGCGGCGATAAAACGTAACTTCTTTGGGTGTGTAGTCGCTAACACGCACGCCGTCCAACTCTATGCTGCCCGACGTTACGGTGTCCATACCGCCTATCATATTCAAAAGCGTAGTTTTTCCACTGCCCGAAGGTCCAACCACCACCACAAATTCACCGGCGTTAACGTCGAAAGTCATGCTGCGCACAGCGGGTACTTCCACCTCGCCCATCTTGTATGTTTTGCAAAGGTCGCGCACTTCCAAAAATGCCATTTCTACTCCCTACTGTTGCGCCCTAATGAATAACTGCCACAAGTCTTGTTCCGTAAAGCCCGGCGAGGCGAACCACGAGTCTTGCTCCGTGAAGCGGAGTGAAGGCTGCGAAGCCCGAGGATGCGAACCACAAATCTTGCTCCGTGAAGCGGAGCGAAGGCTGCGAAGCTTCTGAACACAGCTTCACGGGGCAAGATTTCCAAAACTCCCTATTCATTCGACTTCAAACTTTCAACCATATCTATATTGGCAAGTTTGCGCATCATGACCAGCATAACCAAAACAGTGAACAACATTGTTAGCAAGAACGCGAAAACGAAACTTAGAATATGGATATCACGACCAAACATAACTTGATTAACCTCAGCCGTAACAACCACAAAATTCTCTAGGAAAATTCCCAGCACAAGCCCTACAAGTGCGCCTAAAACAGACAGAATAATAGTCTCGCGGAATATGTATATCTGCACTTCGCGAGCCGTAAATCCTAAAACTTTCAGCGTGGCTATTTCGCGCACACGCTCGGTAATGTTTATGTTAGTAAGATTGTAAAGCACAATGAAGGCAAGCATTGCCGCTGCCAAAATAAGCACAACCACAACCATATTCACAGAGCTTAGTGCCGATTTGTAGCTATCTATTGTTTCGTCGTTATAAGCCACCGTGCGCACGCTGTCTATTTGCTGCATTTCAGCATCCAACTTGCCGCGCACATCGGCGTCTTCGGGAATATTTGCATACACAGTGCTGAATTGCGGGTTGGCGCCAAAAGCCTTTTCGTAAGCTGAAGCAGACATAAAAACGCTGTGTCCCACATAGTTTTCAACTATGCCCGTTACTGGCACAGCAAATACCTGATCTGTAGCGTTACCCATATCGTCTTTCACAGCCAGTACAACATTGTCGCCCACACTTATTTCGTTTTCGGCAGCCAACTTTTCAGTAACTACTGCACCTTCATCTTGCAAGTGCACATCTTCCCCAGAAAGGCGGTTCTTCAGCGCCCATATCTTGGAAAATTCCTGTTCGTTTTCGGGCACAATAACTTCAGTGGTTAGGTCTTCCTTATTCGGGTTTGCCTGCACAGCGCCCGATCCACCACCCACAGTAACCATCAGTTCCACGTGTGCATCAACTTGCGTATCGGCACCTACGCTAGCTATAGCGTCGTTTACAGCCTGCTTATCGGCATCGGAGGCATCTTCCTCTTCTGTAACAACCACTGTATATTTCACTATTTGCCCATAATGCTTATCTATTATGTCGTTGATGGAATCTTGCAAACCGAAGCCGGTTAGCAGCAGCGCGGTACAGCCCGCAATGCCGACTATGGTCATTATCAAACGCTTCTTATAACGGAAAATGTTGCGGCATGTAACCTTCCATAAAAACGACAGCTTATTCCACACGGGGCGCACGCGCTCTAACAAAATGCGCTTACCCGCTTTCGGCGCAGGCGGCAGCATAAGAGCCGCCGGAGATTCCCTAAGTGTGGAAATGGCGGCAGCGGCCGTAGCGATAAGCGTAATGCCCACGCCCATGCCTGCCGACAAAAGCGCAACCTGCCAATCCATCTGCAAGCCAGCAGTAGGCACAATATAAACTATTGAATATGCCGACATAATAATAGCCGGCAGCGTAAATGCCAGCGCCGCAATGCCCACAACAGAACCCGCAATGCTTGCGGAAGCCGCATATATTAGGTATTTCGATGTTATGCGCGACCGCGAATAACCCAACGCTTTATATGTGCCTATAAGCATGCGCTCTTCATCGACCATACGCGTCATGGTGGTAAGTGACACAAGGGCAGCCACTAGGAAAAATATTAGCGGGAATACGGCGGCAATGTGCCCTATACGCGTGGAATCTTGAGCGAAACTTTCAACACCGTAATTCTTCGTGCGGTCCATAACAAGCCAATCGGGCTTCTCAATAGCATCTATGTCAGCTTGAGCATCCGCTAGTTCGGCTTCAGCATCAGCAAATTCCGCATTTGCCTTTTCGCGATTTTCCTCGTATTCCGCCAAACCCGACTCGTAATCTGCTTTTCCCTGTTTTAGCTGCGCGCGCCCGCTAGACAAATCGGATGCAGCTTTATCTAGCTTTTTTTGCGCGGCATCAAGCTGCGCATTTGCTTGCGCACGCTGTTCTTCCAGCTGCTGTCGTCCAGCAGCTAGCTGCGTTTCGCCCTGCGCCACTTGATCTAAACCCGCATTGACCTTTGCAAGCCCTGCCTGCACTTCGGCTAGCTGCTGCTGGAGCGCCGGGTTGGTTGGATCAAGCACAAGAGCCTGCTGAAGTTGCACCTGCGCCTCTTCTAGCTGTTGTTGCTGTGCGGTAAGTGTGGTCTTTGTTGATTCCAGCTGTGCCGCCTGATTATCAATTTCGATTTGCGCATCAGCCAATTGCTTCTTAGCCGCGCTGCGCTGCTCTTCCAGCTGCACCTTCCCGCTGTCGTATTCGCGCTGACCTTGATTTATCTTGCGCTCGCTTTCCTGAATTTGGGAAAGCGCATCGTCAAGTTTGCGCTGCGCGTCAGCCAACTGGTTTTCCGCATCAGCCCGCTCGGCATTGTATTCGCTTCGCGCATCGTCAAGTTCGCGCTGCGCGTCGGCTTTCAATTCGTCAACCCTAGCCTGTTCGCGCGCATCGGCTATGGACTCTATGCGGCTTAGCACGAAAGCCACCGTATCGTTATAACCTTCGCTGCCAGACTCAAGCTGTTTCGCACCCGAAACGGATATAAATGCCTCGGTTATGGGATAGTCGGCAGAAAAATCGCTAGCAGGAATATACATAAACTGTTGAATAACGCCCGAACCGAGCGAAGTTGAACCCATAGAGGTAGACGATGTGTAATACGACGAACTTACCGTACCCACAATTGTGAATTGCGTCCGGTTCAGTGTGTCGGATAATTCGGTGGTGCCTTCAATAAGCGTTATGGTGTCACCCAACCCCACAGGACCATTCATTATGCGGTCGGCTGAAATAACGCATTCGCCCGATGCGCTAGGCATACGACCATCTACCAGAACCAAATCGTTAATGCGCTGTTCGTTGGCACTAGAATCATCCAGCGAATGAATGCGAAACGTGTAAGGCTCGCTATTCACTTCGCCTTGAGCATCAGTCTCCCAAGCTGCCTGCACATCTTCTACGCCTTCAATTTGCCGCAACGCTTCAATATCGGAATCGGAAAGACCCATAGTAGACACAACACGTATGTCAAACAGATTGGTTTCGTCGTAGAATTTATCAGCAGCAAGGCGCATGTCGGGCGCGGTCATTTGAAGACCTGCGTAGAAACCCACCCCCAGCGCAACTATTGCAAAGATCGCAATAAAGCGCCCAAGTGAATGGGTAATAGAGCGCCACACCTCTTTATTAAAAGCCGTATGCTTCATGTTTGAATGATATCGTACATTTAGCACGCTTCCGCATTATTCTTAATAAAAGTTTGCCATGCCACTAAAGTGCCGTTACTTTGCCTATTAAAAGTTGCCAAGGATGCCAGCTTTCTGCAAGATTTACATTCATTAAAAGTTGCAACTATGAAGATTTGAGATATCAATAGGTGTTGTACACAGTTGGTTTTGACATGAAATCTGTATGTCACTTGATATCGCATTTTTGATACACAGATATAAGGTTTGCAATCTAGTCTTGATTAGAAGATTTATAAATCTTCTAGAGAAAGAAAAGACAAACATGGATGAGCAAGCTACTGTTTCTATTACTAATCAATTTATGTTTAATCGCGTAATGATTCAAAAAGAAATATGTAAAGACTTTCTAGAGTGTGTATTAGGTAAACAAATAGATGATCTAATCTATAAAAACGCTGAACAAGCAATAGAACCTAGACTAGACTTTAAGAGTGTTAGGTTAGATTTGTTTGCTAAAACAAAACATGAAGTTTTTGACATAGAACTACAAATTCAACAAAGAGCAGATATCGCTAGGAGATATAGATACTATCAAGCATCTATTGATACTGCATCGCTTGATAAAGGGGCAGACTACGATAAGCTAGACACAAGCTATATTATCTTTGTTTGCAATCACGATCCTTTCAAAGCAGGACTTCCAATTTATGAAATAGAACCAATATGTAGACAAGACACATCTTTAGATATAGACAGCGGTATACACTGGATTGCTCTTAACTGTAAAGATTATAAGAAGACAAAAGATAAGCACCTGCTTTCTTTTATGGAGTATGTCTCCACTGGTAAAATAGATAAACAAGACAAACTAGTTACATCTATTGCTTGCGCAGTAGATAGAGCCAATGAAGATAGAGAGTGGGTGAATAAGGTGTTTTCTGTAAGTACAATAGGGGAAGATTGGGAGCGAGAAGTACGTATAGCCCGCAGAGCTGCTCTAAAAGAGGGAGAAGAACGGGGGTTAGAGCGAGGACGAACTGAAGGCTTACAACAAGGACGCACGGAAGCCGCACGCTACGACTCTCTTATCGAACACCTATTTGCCGCTGGACGTGAAGCTGACGTTCTTAAAGCCTCTAAAGACCCAGCTTATCGTGATCAGCTTTTTACCGAGTTTGGCATTTAATACAAAGCTAAATACATTAAGTATAAATTCATAGATCCAAAAAAGAAAATAATGCCCTTTATTGGCAGTTGTACCAACAAAGGGCATTTTAGTTAGGCATATACAAGTTCGGTCAATTGTCATAACTGGCAAACTATTGCAGCTCATTAACCGTTGTAGCTTTCCATCAGGGCTCGGAATGCAGGCATACTGCGCTCTATGGTGCTGCGCGCAATGCAATACGACAGACGCACCCAACCTTTAACGCCAAAACTGTCAGACGGAACTAGCAAAAGCTCATAGTCTTTCGCGCGTTCAGAAAATGCTATCGCATCGGGCTCTAAAGCGCGAACCCATAAATAGAATGCGCCTTCTGGCTGCACATATTCGTAACCCAATTCGCTAAGTCCTTGCGTTAGCAGTTCTCTGTTGGAGGCATACGTAGCCACATCGCTTGGCGTGCCCAAGCATTTCGCTATAACGCGCTGCAACATAACGGGCGCACAAATGTAACCTAACGCCCTGCCCGCACCAGCCACAGCTGTGCTTATTGCTTGCGCATCGCCCATGCGGTCGCTAACGTAAATGTACCCTATGCGCTCGCCCGGCAGCGAAAGCGATTTGCTAAACGAATAACACACTATAGTGTCTGCATACAGATTCGGAACATATGGTATATCGGCACCGTAAGTTATTTCCCTATAGGGCTCATCAGCCACAATGAATATACGCCGACCTAGCTCTTGTTCTTTAGCAGCTAACATCTTGGCAAGCGCTTGCAAGTTTTCGCGCGTATATACAGCGCCGACCGGATTATTCGGGCTATTAATTATTATGGCACTTGTACGCTCATTTATCGCCGCCTCTATTGCCGCTATATCGGGCTGGAAGCTGGGCACACTTGCGGGAATTTCCACGAGAGTACAATCTGCGGTGTGCGTCCACGTGCGATACTCCGGAAAATATGGCGCAATAGCTATAACCTCATCGCCCGGCTCGCAAATAGCCGAAAGCGTTATAGCAATGGCTGACGATGCCCCAGATGTAACATAGACATTGCCAGCAGTAGCCGAAATGCCAAATTCACTTGTTATGTAGTCAGCAATAGCTTTTCGCACCGCTGGATCGCCGGGGCTGGGCGTATATTCATGCGCCACTACCGGGTCTTGTTGTAGTTGCTCAACAAATGCCTGATGCACGCATTCCGGCGCCGGCACACTGGGGTTGCCTATGCTGTAATCAAACACATTCTCAGCACCAATTTCAGCTTTGCGCTTAAGCCCGTATGCAAACAATTCGCGAATTTTATTAGGTTCAGCACCTAAGTCGAACATTTTTTGATTAATCATAAATACAAATCCTCCGTTTGTGCCATATCCCCAAATAACGCCAGCAGCAACCTGTCGCTGTGTCGCTGGCGGAATACTCAAATCTAATTGTACTCTCGCTTATAGCACGCAGAAACCACGCAAACGTGAAGAGTATAATTCCATGGCATAAACTGCAAAACAAGGAGTTAACATGGCTATTAAAGTAATGCTCGTAAATGGTGGTCCGCACAAAAACGGTACTACAAATCGCGCACTAGATGAAATAGAAAAAGCGCTTACGGAAGACGGCATTGAAGTAGGGCGCTTTTGGGTGGGCGCAAAACCCATAGCTGGATGCATTGGCTGCCAATACTGCGCAACGCACGAAGGCGAATGCACTTTCCACGATGTAGTAAATGAATTTAATCATATTGCAGCCGACTACGACGGGTTCATATTCGGAACACCGGTGCACTATGCCGCAGCATCGGGCGCAACAACCTCGTTTATGGACAGGTCGTTTTATTCGCAGGCGCTAGGCGGTGTAAACATTTATCCGTTCAAACCTGCAGCTTCAGTTGTTGTGGCGCGCCGCGGTGGTTGCTCGTCTACATTCGATCAGCTTAACAAGTACTACACCATCGTGCAGATGCCGATTATATCGTCATCCTATTGGAATATGGTTTACGGCAACAGTGCTGAAGATGCCGAACAAGATGCCGAAGGCTTGCGCACAATGCGCGTGCTTGGGCACAACATGGCATATCACCTGAAGTGCCAAAAAGCCGGAGAAGCCGCAGGCATTCTGCCACCCGCGCCTGAGCCTGCTGCACGCACAAACTTTATCCGCTAGTTATAAGGAAAACGTAGTTAAAGCTACAAGATTCTGGCGATGCGGAAGAGCGTAGTGAAGGCTGCGCAGCTTCTGAACGTAGCTCTTCCGTATCGTCAGAATCTAAGTGGAGACTGCGCAGCTTCTGAACGCAGTCTCCCCGGTTTCGCGCGTTGGATATCGTTTACATATAAATGTTACTTCGCGCCCGTCAATTCCCTATTTCGTCTAAGTGCTTGTGACTGTTCTCGTGCGACAAAATCATAGCCACCAGCGCCACAACAGCAACCACCACCATATACCATGCCGGTGCCAAATTAGACCCGGTTGCCGATATAAGCGCTGTGCCTATCATAGCCGCGGTACCGCCAAATATAGCATTCGCCAAATTGAAGCTTAATGCAAAACCGGTGTAGCGCACATCGGTAGGAAATGTTTCGGTAAGATAGCTGGAAAGCGTTCCGTCGTTAATGGTTAGCACAAAGCACATAACCAGCTCTACCCCAAGAACTATTATGAATTGTGCCGTATTCAGCAACATAAACGCAGGAACCGTAAGCACGATAAAAAGCACACAGGCGCTAATAAGCATTTTCTTGCGCCCGAAGCGATCGGATATTTTGCCCGATATGAATATGAATGCAATGTATGCCACAAGCGATATGGTGGTAGCCAGCTGCGATTCGTCGGCAGGCATGCCCACAGCCGTTTCCAAATATGTAGGCAGATATGTTAGAACTGCATAAAAACCAACTGCATTCAGCATACAAGCGCCAAACGAGACAATAAGTTCGCGCAAATGGTTTTTACACAGATCGCGAATAGGATGCTGCCCTTCGCTATGAGTAGTCGCCAAATTTTCCTGCATTGACTGATATGTGGGCGAATCTTCAAGCCTAGTGCGAATGTAGTGCGCAATAAGCCCAAGCGGACCAGCCAATAAAAACGGAATGCGCCATCCCCACATATTTACGGCTTCTTCAGGCATAAATATAGTCATTATGGTTGCCAGAGTAGAACCCACAAGCAAGCCAACAGCAGTAGATGCCGGAACTAGCGAACAGTACAAGCCGCGTTTATCTTGCGGAGCGTATTCAGCCAAAAACGTTGCCGCACCAGCATATTCTCCTGCAGCTGAAAAGCCCTGCACCATGCGCAGAAGCAACAACAGCAGCGGCGCACCTAAACCTATCATTGCATAGGTTGGCAAACAGCCGATAAGAAATGTTGCGCCAGACATAAGGAATATACTTACGGAAAGCGCCCATTTGCGACCTTTTTTATCGCCCAAGCTGCCCCAAAATAGTGCACCAACAGGGCGCATAATGAACGACACCGCAAACACCGCAAATGTACTAATAAGCGCTGCAGTCGGGTCTTCCGAAGCGAAAAACACCGCGGCTATTACAGTTGCAAAATAGGAATACGACGCATAGTCAAACCACTCAATAAAATTACCCAAAAACGATGAAACCGCAACGCGCCTTATAGTTGCGCCATTATCTAAATTGGGATCCAATGCAGCAGTATCTGCAGTAGCATCTGCCATGATCTCCCCTTCTCTTCTTCGGGCTAAAGGCTTGCCCGGAGGAAATGATACGCCAAAACCACTTCTTCTACGCGCATCTTTACATGCTTGAAACCTATAACGCGTGCGAACGGGGCATATCTACTAGCGCTTCACTTTATACACCATATAAATTGCGGGCACCCATACGAGCGCCCGCAATTCACAATAACTGTTAAAACTGGCAGAATTTACGCATGTTTGCCATAACTTTTGCGACGGCGACCGCGCCCGTTAGTTAACAGAGCCACGCCTAGTGCCGCGCACGCAACACCAGTTAGCACCAAAATGCCGGGAACGGTTAAATCGCCAGTTTGCGCCAAAGACGTTAAGTGGCGAAGCGCCTTAGCAGGAGCACTATTTGACCCCGCCGGAGCCAAAGCCGAGAAATTAGCCACCACAGTGCAATCCGACTCCACTGTTAAAACAAACGAAGTAGGAGTAGTGGGTTTCAGTGTCTGTGTTTGTCCTTTACTTGTCAGAGTAATGCTATCGGCTTGCCATTGCGAAGACTCTGGAGTAAGCGTAAATTCAACCCTAGTACCAGCAGCATATGTATGCTTACCAGATGGCGTTATGCTGCCGTGCCCAGAAGACGAAGCGTCAACAACACATTCAACCCCGGGAGTTGGCGGATTAATAATAGGATCGTCTTTCTTTTCGTTAAACGATGCAATTATGCGACCGCCCGACGCGCCCACCGTGAACGAATGCACCTCGGTTGCGCGTGCCTCGGTTGCGCGTGCCTCAGTTGCACGTGCCTCAGCTGCGCGCGCCTCGGCATCAACGCCGCCCGCTTCAGAACTATCCAACGCCATCATCTGCGGTGCTTCGGCAACTCCATCGTAGCTAATCATGTACCCTTTCGTGCGGAAACCATCAAACGTATAACCTTCGTCAGCCCGTTCAGTTAGCAGTAGTTTTTCTCCTGCCGGCACGCTAAGCGTAGCGCTAACTTCACGCCCATCGCGTGCAACTGTGCCGCCCTCACCAACAGTTACATCTACCGTAAATTCATCCACTACAAAAATACCGCGCACCCACAAGTTTTGAGATATACCCGACAGCACAAGACAATTTCCCATACTGCGCAATTCGTCAAGCGTGTAAGTTTTTACCACGTTTCCGTTGGCAGATCCGCTGCGCACTTCGGCACCCGTAAGCATATACCCATCGTTTGCGCGGAATGTAAATGCTTGGCTTGCAAGTTTGTCGCCCTGAACGCTTATGCTAGACGGACACACGCTGCCGCCCGCATCGCTAACGCCAACCACAGTGTAGAAGTTACCGGGTGTTTGCGGGTCTTGCCAAGTGGTATTACTGGGACTAGTTGCACTACCCTGCGCAAACGTTACCTCTAAGCTGGTGAAATTGCTATCAACATTCGGATATGTATAACTTTGGGCAAATTTATCTATAAATACCTTAGTGCCATTTACCTTCAGTTCAGCAATATATGCTTTGTCGTTATCGTAGGTAAACGTGAATGTCTGCGGCTTATCAATTATCGCATCAAAGACTCCCTCGCCGGGGCTTACCGCGCCACCTTGCCCATTCACTATTATTTCCACAGGAGTAGTATTTGCCAAAACCGGTCTGGTCTTAAACACAACATAAACAGCCGCTAAATCGCTAGTTGTATACTTGCCGTCTAATACAAAAGCGCCGTCATTCACATTGTTATCTTGCAGAATTTTGCGACTTCCATCGTTATAATGCAGTGAAATATACGAGATAGTTTTACCCTCGTCGGGTTGCAAATTCATAGGAATATCGCTTCCCACCGGAACACGCATTGGACTAGCTGCACCCAGCACACTGCCACCGGTTACAAATAAGCTAGCATTTGTTAGTTCACCCTGAGTGCCAAGTGCGTTGTCTTCCTTGTTGCCTATTGGCTCTACAGTAGGAATAAGTTCCACACTTGTAGCGTCCACATATTGCAACCCAGTTTTATAGTAGCGAATGCTCTGCTCATTGGTCGCCGCTTTACTTTGCGCCTGTGCACCTAAAGTCGCGCCAACGTTTTCAGCACTACGAACATTATTCACTAAGCCACCAGACCTCATGCTCTTCAAATTGGCTATATTGTTCATAAATTCGCCGTGACTTATCTGCTCGAAATCTAGGTCTATCAGATTAGAGCTACCATCTAAACTTGCCTGCAAGCGAGTTACAACATAACCCGCCGCCGGATAGAACAAGAATATGTTCTCATCGGCTGTGTAGTAAGGAACGGTGGTGTTTTCAGGCCATGCCGACACATTCTTAGTAGAAACCTGCACCCACACAGGCACTTCCTTAGGCGCTATAGGCGCAAACGACACTACTAAATTGTTGCTGCCGTCGCTAAGAGCATTGTAGTTTACGAAGAATACATTGCCCGGCTTGGTTGTAATTGATGAGCCATTTAGCGTAATGCCTTGCACTTTATATCCATTTGCAGGCTCGGCGCTTATCTGCAGAAAATCGCCTTCAGCCACTTGAGCCGTACCACTTGCAGGCTGAATTATCCTACCCATACTTTCGCATCCGCTGGCTATGCTTACGGTTGCGCTGCGCAATTTCGCTGCCGGGGCATCTGCGCTGCGCTTGTCAAATACAGCATGCACGCCCACTATGCGGTCAGTAACTACCAGCGAATAGCTGTATTGATTCTTAGCCGGAATGGTTTGCACTTCAGTTGTGCCGTCGTCGCCCAAATAGGTAATTTGTATTTCTTTCATCATATCGCTTGTGGCATTTTCGGGCACAAACGTTAGATTCAGCGTCTCGCCAATTGTGGCGTTATATTTGCCTGAGGGCGATATGGTGCCACCGTTAGTACTAGATAGATTTATTTCCACCTTAGTAGATTTTACAGGCTCAAACATCACCTTCACATCTACCGCAGCACTACCAGATGAAAGCTCTGCAATTAGGCTGCCGCTAATATTGATGGTACTGCCGCTCATTTGCTGCGTTATATCGCGGCTACCTACAAGTACCTGCCCTACTTTGTAACCCGCATTCGGCGTTGCAGTTATCGTTATAGAACTATCTGCGCCCACAAACTGATTTCCAGAAGGCGACACGCTTCCACCTTCGCTACCTTTAATAGTTACAGGATAGCTAACCGGCGGCTTTGAGTTGCCATCTTCCTTAAACGCACACTCAATCCAAGTTTCAGCTGTAATTTTCATAGTGTGCGAAAACGCGCTATCCAACGATAAATTCGCTATAACATTGCCATTGGCATCTACTTGGCGCATGAAATCGGCAGTGTATCCTTCATCGGGCTTCATGGTGAAAGTTTGCTCTTTACCAGCTGCTATAAGCGAACTACCCGAAGGGCTTATAGTGCCGCCAACGCCCAACACCTGTGTGTGTACACTTACGCGCGTATCGTCTGGCACAAACCGCACAACCACAGCATGTACATCACCGGTACCCGTAAACGGCAACTGCAAAGTAGCACCATAAACGCTACCCGAAAGCACGCTGCCAGCTCCAGAAAGCGCCTGTTCGCGCCCGTCAATTAATACTGCACCAATAACAAACCCGCTATTCGGACTTACGGTTACCTGCGCTGGCTGCTTAGCGCTAGCGTAAACATTTCCGCTGTTGCTTAGTGTGCCGCCATTAACACCGCCCTGCGTAACAGCCTCAAGTGTATACTTCGTCAGATTATTGTTCGGCGCAGCTGCGAACACCGCATGAATGCTATGTGATTGTTGCACGTTGCCGAATACATATTCTCCAACTGAATTCAGTTCTATGCCAACAGGATTACCATCTACTATCAACTGGCTAAGTTGCATGCCTGCACCGGGCTGGAATGTGAAAGCCTGATTGCCATTTTCTGCCACTTGCACACGATTCTTACCAGTGGCATCAGGCGTACCAGCAGGATCTATGCTGCCGTCACCCTCGCTAGACACCCATATATCGAAGTATTCTTTCTGGTCAGGCGGATCGCTGTAATCAGACTGTTTGAATTCTATAAGAATTTCTTGGTCGCTTGTTATGCCCATTATGGTATGCGTTTCGCCCACCTGCGTGCGCACACCATTAACGGTCATGTACGTAACATAGCCCGTGCCCGGCTTAAATGTAAACGACAAGCTGCCACCATAGTTCACAAGTTTGCCCCGAGACGTGAAAATGTCATCGCCAGATGCAGGATTTAGCACCCAAGCTTGCTGCTCGGCCGACGTACCCACTGCAAAAGACACCTTCGCAGTAAGCTTTTCACCAGTATGGTCTTCGCTAAAGAAAGCAGTAACAGTGTCGTAGCCTTGCGTTATTAGTGCGCGACCCAACATGTAGGTATAAGCAGCGCCGTTTGCGCTTTGAGCATTTAGTTGTATATCGCCGCCTGTCCAAGTAAGCACCGGCAAAGATGAATTTGCGCCAGAAGACACGGCAACGTTTGCCAACTTGCTCTTCTGACCTTGCGTTCCATCTTCGGGTGTTATGGTGAACAACACTCCGGCATCTGCGCTGTTAGAGGTATAAGTTGCATTTGTTGGATTTATGGTACCTGTACCGCTGAAATTGGCAGTAGTTTCCACCTTGCCACGCAGCTGATACGTTATAGGTGCAGGCGGTTTTGGTGAAGATGCGCGTGTAAACGTTACCGTTATGGCACCGTTTTCAGCCTTCACTTTGTCGGCTGGAATTGAATAGGTGCCATTTGTGGAGTTCAAGATATCGGCACCACACTTCACAACAACCGAATAGCTGTAATAGTTATTGCTGTCTTCGTCGCTAGCCTTAGGCGTAGCCGTAAAATCTATAGTGGAAGTGGTGAATTCCACCGTGCGCTCTTGAAGCGACGATGCGCTGGTCAAACTTTTGCCCTGTACTGCCACGGTTCCATAAGAGCTATCGCCTTCTATTGTGAATATAGCTGTAACCGGGTTTTCTATGGGCTTATCGCCCTTGTCTTTAAACTCAATTTCAATTTTGGCACTGGCATCTTCAAGTGCGCTGCCAGCTATAGTAAAGCTGTTGTTCACACCTGCCACAACACCATCGGTAGCACCATTTACTTTAACAATAGCCTCGTAGCCGTTGTTGGGCACCGCAGTTATAACAACATCTCGACCATGCAAATACGTAACCGTGCCATTTGCGCCCGATGAATCCATAGTAACGCCAGTTCCAGAAACAGTGCCATTTGCGCCGCCCGTTACCACTATGTCGCGCGTCTGCTGCACAAGCCTAAAATCAGCCTGAACATCAACGTCCGCCAAAACATCGGTAATTATGTAGCTGCCGGCAGCAGTCATGCTTGGTGTAACAGCCACACCATCAACCGTTAGCTTCGCCAAATAATACGTATTTTGATTGCCTTCCATGCTTATTATTTTCGATCCGCCATGCACAACGGTAGAAGATGCTGGTCCCACGCTTACGCCCGCATCCGTTGCTGTAGTCTGGGGAGTGTAATTATTTGTAACAGTAACCGTGTGGTTCGGATAAGTAATTTGCGTGCCATACCTAAAATGCGCCACCACAGAGGTAGTGTTATTTATTCCCGTTAAGGTAAGTGTGTCGCCAACAACATTTGCGCGTTGCTTGCCGGTGCCATTCAGGTCAACCTCGACGTAGTCAAGCACGCTGCCGCTAACTCCATTAAATTGGAAAGTGGCAACACCCGACAGCGTGGAATACACCCCTTTAGGATTGCTTTCCGTATTCGTAGAATCTGCCGTCTGGGACATTTCGCCAGAAATAACCGTAACGGTACCTGTAGCGTCTTCTTCGCCTGCTCCAACTGAAACATTAATCAGCTTACCCTGCGCTGCTGTTGTTGCTTTGAAGTACGCCGCTATAGTGTATTCATTGCCCAATGTAGGAACTGTGAAATCGAGATAATTCAAACCGGGAAGCGCTTGTAAGCCGCTGCCTTGCTGCGCAGCAGGTGCGTAAGATTCAATAACCGAACCAGCCGTGCCCTGTAAAACATCGACGCGAGCCAGCTCGTAGCCGCTGAACGGCAAAAACGTATACTGAACTTTGGTGCCCGGCGCATAGTTTATTTTGCCAGACGGAGTAACTTTGCCGCCCACATCTGGGAAGTTGTATCCAGCGCTGGAATCTACCTTTGTTGCCGCTATAGCCGATACGGCTACTTTCTTTTCGCTTGCAACAGAAACGGCAAAAACGCCCACACCTGCGCTTAGCGTGTTCGCATCGGTTATAACTACACTTCCGTTGTCCAGATCGAACGAATTTACAGGCACAACAGAAGTGTTACCACCATTTTGTACAATATGCCAAACACGTATTTTGTCTTTCTGCGCGCTGGTGTTCGCGGGAATGCGTACTTCGTTTATAGTTGATATTGCCTGCGGAGCTTTGTCATCTACCGCCAACTGATTTGTTATTGCTAGGTCTAACGCGGTGGTTATTTCATCTCCATCCGCTGCATTTAGAAGCTCATTATATATAGTTGCGTTGCCGCCATTTTGGGAAGGGATAATGTCGGTTGCTTTCAATGTAGCGCCACCACGATACGTCCAAGCACTTACGCTGGCGTTGCTTCCTGCATCTGTCATTTTTTGGAATTCGAAAGTTGCGCCGCAAACCACAGTTTGGGAATTCGATGTAACAGTGTAGCCTGTGCTGTCCTTCGCGACTAAGTAGAAATTATACGTAGGCGCTGCAGACGCATTCCCAAAATCAAGTATATCTTTTACAGTTTTGCCGCTAGCGTCTTTTACGTTTGCATCGTTTAGCCAAAGCGCAACGCTAGCATTTTTACTAGCATCGGCTGTTGCGGCAAATTCCGTACTTTCAAAAATGGCAGTTTGCGCTTGTACGCCGCCATTCATTTCATAAACTACCCACTTGTAGGTGTATTCATTATTGCTGTTCGGAACACCACCAGTAAGCTGGGCGTTTATGGTGTAATCAGCCTTGTGCACATCTTGCTCTAGCAGCGGTTCACTCTCTATTTGAACAGGAGCCGCATTCGTTATAGTAGCCTTGAAGTTACTGATTACTTTAACGCTTACGGTTGTAGATACCTGATCGCCGCCAGCGCTAAGTTGGCTGCTTTCTGTACTTACACCAGAGCCGTTTTCCTCCCAATTCATTCCATCGGTAGCGCGGCTTTCCTGTTTCTCGCCGGTGTCTATGTTACGTATTGCCCCATCTGTCTGCGCTAATGCCGACGCGGGATTCAATCCCAGCACCATACAAACAGCCAGCACTACTGCTAGCGCCCGTTTCAGCTGTTTTCCCATTGCACTTCCCATAGTGAACCCTTTTCCCTTTACTTATTTGCACTCTTGCACTCGCAACTTAATAAATGCTGCACGTAAAGCATTTCTTTGTTTCTTTGTTGAAAATGTTTCATGTGAAACATTTAGTTAAGTACTTCTATATCTATCTTTGCTGCTGCTTGACCTACTAGCTCTTCTGTATCTTTGTCATATGCTGAAAATGTAGCTGTACAGGCATAGCTTCCTTTTGGAAGCGCCACATCTAGCGTGTCTGATTGGATGTGATAGTTTGGCTCTATCATGTCTGTTTCGTATATCTTTTCCCCTGTGTCATCTCGCGTTATTTCTACGCGCATCAGATAGTTGTTGGCAGGTACGTTTTCTATACGCAACTCGCCGGGCGCGGTGCCGTTTTCAAACTCTACATAAGAGGCAATAGATATGTTGAACATGCCCTCTTCAACCACGCGGTCTAGTTCTGCTTGTATCTCTTCTGGGGTTTTGCCTTCTAGCTGACCAAGGTCGCCTTGACGGGCGCTTTTGCTTGAACCGTTACACAGGGTAAAAGCAAGCAAGATTGCCACAACAATAGCCACAATGGCTATAACAATGCACACCCAGAAGCGTGCTTTATGTTTGCGTTTAGATGCCGGCACAGACTGAGACGTAGCAGGCTGTACGTACCCTCCCTGAGACTGCATGTTAGACTGCGTGGGCATTTGGGGTGCCACAGGCGACACCCCAGACCCCATCCCATAACCGCGCACCCTATTTCCCGCACAATTTTGTTGCAGGTTGTTCTGGTCAAAATTAGCCTTTTGGTTATTTCGAAATGCATCAGTCATAGGATTTCCTTATTAGTACAGTTACGCAGTTTCGCGACTTACAGAGAGGTTGCAGCTACGGTAAAAGTGATTCTGAAAGCATCTACACCTGTAGTAGTCAAAGCACTGCTTACTCCCTGTAACTCAGAGCCGCTGCCGCTCATTTTTAATCCCATAATTGATGCGGTCTGTTGCTCATTAGGTTTAGCCGCAACAGTCCACTTCGGATCATTACTACCGGTAGCTAAATCGATTGGAGTAGCTCCTGTTGCTTTATTTCCTTCATTCTTGGTACCAGTAGTTAGATCAGAATCTTCTGAATCTTTATTAACGGCGTCACTGGGTTCTAGCTTTATAGCCAAGTCGCCAACTGCACCTGTAATGCTTGCATTATTTATAGTGCTAACAAGCTTCCAGTCGCCACTCGATGAATCGGTTGTAGCAATATTTGTAATCGCTACTGGGAAAGAAGACTCATTCTCAATACGGTAGCCAGAAATATCAGCAGTATTTTGCGCAGTAAAGGTTTTGATGCCCTCACTTGGAACGCCAAGAGGTCCGCCTGCCGCATCCGCAACAATAGTTACATTCAGAGGAACAGTCACATCAATTTGACTGATTCGAGCTTTTACTTTCACATCGGTAGATACAGCACTGTTAACAACTGGATTGTCGGTTGAGGCATCAACAGTACCATCGCCCGATCCTAAGTCGGCTGCGAATGCAGGTACGGCGCATCCCATTGCTAGCGCTGCGCTAAGCGCTACTGCACCAAAAATCTTACTTGTCTTTTTCATGGCTTTTCCTCCTTTATTGTTTAAGCCATCTGTCCACTGCTTGCGCGGTCCTCAAATGCCCTTTCCCAATAGGCTCGGACCATGTTCCGTTTGTCTACTAACATTCGGAACAAACCGACATTGCGGTCTATTCACTCCACCCGTTAAGGCGGGGTGGCGGAATGCTCAGCTGCTCTGCGGTCCTCGCTCGGCAGAAATGTTCACAGAACACTTCTTTCGCTGTGGAACTCGCTTTGTGAGCACACCGCCGCACCGCCTTAACTGTTCAAATGCATTTCTCACCCCTTTCTAATTCAGCACGTTTATCGTTATCTTGGCGGCAGCTTTTCCTACCTCTTCGTAGGTCTGTTCGTCTAATGCTGTAAATGTGGCTGTAGCCTCATGTGCCCCAGCATCTAAGTCTTTCGCAAGCGCAATGTTTTCGATGTATTGGTCGGGCTTTAGTACTCCAGACTCATACAAAACATCTCCCGTATCGTCTTCTGTAATGGTTACTTTCATCAGGTAGTGGTTGCCGGGCACGTTTTCGATGTATGCAGTACCAGAAGACGTACCATCTTCAAACTGAATTACAGACGCAATTGATATGTTGAACATGCCTTCTTCAACTGTACGGTCAAGTTCTGCCTGCATTTCTTCTTGAGACTTATAAGGCGCTTGTCCAGTTTGCGCATTAGGATCAAATAAGCTGTTGCCGTTACAAGCAAATAGCCAAACTAAAAGCCATATAGCCAAAGCTACAACAACAATGCCCACAACCAAAAGGATTGTTTTCTTTTTACTGCTATGGTTAGCGCTATTTTTGCGACCATTGTTGCTGCCGTTGCCGCCCGCATTTGCGGAACCCGAGGTTTGCGTTTGCGGCGGCACTTGCGTTTGCGCTTGCGCCCTAGTAGGTCGTGATGAACTATTTGCACCAAAACGCGAAGACGACACATTGGGTCTTTGCACGCGATTCGCATCTGCCCCGTCTACTCGCCTTACCTTTGGTCTTTGCTGGTTGTTCAGGTTCTCGTTTGCCATCAATCTATTCCTAATCGTCGTCTTATAAAACCCAAGACAACCGAATAGAAATAAAATAACCAACCCTGATATACTGCAATTAAGTCAAGCGTCCGACTGGAATGCATCGTTTATACTCAGGCGCTTTCTTACGCCTAAACTACATAGTTTTACAGGCAAAACTTTCTTGCTAAATAATAAAAAACATGATAGTCTTTTGCCTGTAAGAAGCCTGGCGCCGAGGTCACAGAGCCTCACATGCGAGGCTTTTTTCATGCCTATTTCAGCGGAAACACTGACATAAAGTACTTCTGATTCTTTGAATTGCGCTTTATTTGAACCGCAAAGTTAACCCCATCAGAAGATGTGCCAAAAAATCTAAAGTATTTGTTTCCTGAATCGTGAATAGATTCCGGAGCGCATGTCGTCTTTCTTATCAGTTCTATTGCGCAAGGATACAACATTAGGCGTCTCTGGCGTTCTGCACTGTTTTTCTGCTTCAAATGCGCCCAAAATAGATCTAGAAATACTTTATCTCCACCAAAATATCGTGAACGTACATAAGCCATCCTACGGTTTGATTTCACAATACTGTTATAGACGGCACGAGCCTTACGAAACAAATCACTTGTTCCGCTAGCTTTCAAACACGCAGCAGATGTCTTATAGAAATTTGGCATGCATGCAAGTATAGTGCATTTATCATGCAATAGGAAAGATTCATTATTCTATTCGGTTGTCAAGGTGCGGTGGTGCCGCTTTGCCATTTGCATGGCATATTGCATACGTCGGGAATTAGTGGCTGCGTTTTGCTGTGGTGCAGCCACAAATTCCTAAAACGTGTGGTTTATAAATTCGCTAAAGCTGATTGCGCACTTGCAGCTTTCTTTGCAGCAGAAGTGCTGCTATCGAATGTCCAAATGTCGTTATCGGTTGGTGCACTACCACCTGTACCGTCGGTAGCAACATTGACTAAATCAATCGTCCAAGTAACCTCAGCCACATTATCAGCCGTTATGCCCGTATCAGGATGCTTAGCTAACTCATTCATAACAGCTTGAACTGCAGCACCGTTAAGCTTCATGGTCATGTTGCCGGAAAGTGGCGGATGATTGGAATCGCTAGTCGCTGCTCCTACTACTTGCTGGAAAGTAGTATCGCCACCGTCTAGGCTAAATTCGCTTCCAACAAATCCAAGCGTCACGCCATTTACAGCACTACCAAACACTGAAGACGCATCTGTGCCTACAGCCGATTGTGCACCCACCTTAATTTGCAAAGGAGTTCCGTTATTGACACTTATAGTTTCTTCTGATGAAACAGGTATATCTGCTTGCGGCGCACTTAGATCAAATGTAGCCACACTGTTGTCAGGTACTTCCACGCTGTAAACTGCAGTCCATCCAGCATACAGATTAATGTTGCGAACGCCATTCTTGTCTGTTGCAACATCAGATGTATCCCCTGCCGCAGTTTGCACTAGTGCCCGCAGCTTAGTATTGTCAAGAGTTGCGCCAGCATTATGCACAAGCGGTGTACCCGTTTTATCGTCTATACGCCAGTCGCGCAAGGTAAAGCCATACATCTTAGCGCTATCAACCACATCACCTGCTGCCGGCAAGGTTAAGCTGCTATCGTCCACACTAAACGTCTTATCCGCTATGCCTAAATCTCCGCTTCCATCAGCATATTTAGCAAAGTTAAGCGTATAGGTATTTGGCGTAGATGCAGCATATACCGTAGCCACTCTGTCATTTGCATTTCCAGATGCAGCATTCGGGAACAACTTGTCAAAAGTGCTGTTAGTACCAAGCGATACATCAGCCACACTCTCATAATTGTTGGACGCATTCTTAGCATCCCAGCCGCTAAGCGTATACCCCGTGTTGGCTACAGCTTGCTTAAATGCCACTTTTTGGTCTTTGTTTGTACCGAAATCATCAACTATGAACGTTGTTATATAGCTGCTATCCGCATCGGTTAGCTGCGTAGCCACACGACCAGTTTCGTTATCTTTTTCGGCATAACGCACGGTGTAGATGTTCTTATCCCATACCGGATGAAGCGTTAAGCTGTCTTGCAGTACAGGTGTTGCTGTAGCCGCGTATTCGGCAGAGCTGTCTGCCCAAGCTTTAAACGACACCCACTTATTACCTTCATCTGTAAGTGTCATGCCGCCCATGTCTCCAAGTGCAGCCGGCACAGCAGTATTCCATGCCACATGCTTTATGCTGTCTTTTGTACCTTGCGAATATCCATCCGCATTGTTAACAAATTCCACTTTCAGAAGCACGTTATAGTAAACATCTATCTTGGCATTTTTGTCAGCAGTTAGTGTTGCTTGCGTACTAACCGAGCTGCCCCCATGGTTTGCATCTAGCAAATACACATACTTTTCAACGTGGTTGTCATAAGCCGTCGCGTCATATTCGCGACCATCTTTCTTGCTAATCTTTTCTTTGTAGTAATCTTTCAGTGTATTGTCAGTTACTGTTGTGCTGCCGTGTTGCACCGTGCCAGCTTTTATGTCCACCACATCGCCCGTTGTAAGGCTAGAACCGCCTGCCTGCGCTATGGTTTCTGTAGTGGTAACACTGTCATAGTCCCCCGTTGCTGGGTCTTGCCAGTGATAAACCACCGTAAGTTGATTATCTCCAGCTACCCACTTGGCATACATTACCATAGCCGTGCCATCGCCATAGGCTTTCACCGCATCACTCATCTTTGTGAAGTTCACGGTGTTAGTGTCGCCCGCAGCTTTCAGCCACCCGCTAAATACGTGCCCCACCTTACTAAAACCAACCTGCTCAGCTGTGGGCAACGTTATATTGGCTGTGTACTTCACATCTTCAATAAACGTACTGTTTACTGTACCCTGCCCACCATTCGGATTAAACGTTATGGTGTAGGTCTTGGGAGTCCATTTACCGCTAAGTACTATTGTTGTAGCCGATCCATTGCCTATCAGTTCTTTGAAAGTTTCCGTGTTTAAAGTGGTGTTTACAGCATAAGTCTTATTTGCATTGCCGCCGGTAAAACCACCGAATGTGTAGCCCATAAGACTAGGCTCTGCAGTATAGAGCTTCGCTGGTGTAGCCGTCGCAGCTTCTTCTATGTTTGTAGATACAGACGCTGTTTGGCTAGGTGTGTCAATCAGTACTGCGCCATCAACATCTTTGCTATTCGCGAAACTGAACGTGTATGTAACCAAATCCCAGTTAGCCGTAATATTTATGGTTGCCCCATTCGCAGGGAAACTGTTTGCGGGCAATATATTGGATATGTGTGTACTACCAGTTGATATCTGTGTGCCGTTTGGTCCGGTGTAGTTTTTGAAGCTGTAGCCTAAGTTCGTCGGGTTTGCAGCACTTATATTTATAGGTGCGGAAGCATACGCAACGTTAGCTATGTCTGCCGGAAGCCCTGTTGCACCTGCCTTAGCGCTGATGAAGTGTAATTTATACTTGTTTTCAGCCCACTGTGCATTAAGCACTATGGTGTTATTGGCACCCACATTGCCGTTGGAAACAAGGTCTTCTACATTAACTGTATTTGTATATGTATTTGCCGCAGTACCAGTAGTTGCAGGCTTCCAACCAGATAATGTATAGCCTTGGCGCTGACGCACATTTGTATCTGTGCTCTTAGGTAATGTGATAGCTGCGCTCTCTACAGTAACCGTCTCATCTGCGGGCCATGATGCGCTATTGAATACACCCGATGCTCCATCAGCAAAATGTAGGGTATAGTTAATAATCGCCCATCTTGCATGATAGGTTGTATTAGTATCTGGCAAATAGCTATTCGATGTTATTTGATCGCCCTCACCAGATGCTGTTGTCCACCACCCAGCAAAGGTATACCCAGACTTTGATGGATCTGCAGGCAACTGAACTTTAGTAATAGTTCCACCAGCTTGCGGCGTATCGGCAATCGTGCCACCACCATGTGTATTCCACGAAATAATAACTGGCTCAAAGTTAGCCCATACATCAGAAGTCCAGCGATATATAACATTACCATCGCTGCCCAACTGTTCTAAAGCGGTACCAGCAGGAGTTAGTGACCAGTTCAAGAAGTCAGGTCTACCCTCCATGTTCCATAAATGGAAGTTGCAATAAGAACCGTTTGCGTAGTTCACACCTATGCAGCTAAAGTTTTTATTTTCTCGGTATTCAACATGCCAAGAGACTACACCGTCTGTCCATCTTGGAGTGTTGGGATATATGATCCAAGGTGCATCCTCTTGACGCCAGCCACCCTCTACACTTGAATCCGCCCACATAGGCATTAACTCCACATAAGAAGCTGAATTTAGGTTGAGAGTAAACGGCGTTGTATTTGCATACACCTGATTGTCCCAGCGATATATAACATTACCATCGCTGCCCAACTGTTCTAAAGCGGTACCAGCAGGAGTTAGTGACCAGTTCAAGAAGTCAGGTCTACCCTCCATGTTCCATAAATGGAAGTTGCAATAAGAACCGTTTGCGTAGTTCACACCTATGCAGCTAAAGTTTTTATTTTCTCGGTATTCAACATGCCAAGAGACTACACCGTCTGTCCATCTTGGAGTGTTGGGATATATGATCCAAGGTGCATCCTCTTGACGCCAGCCACCCTCTACACTTGAATCCGCCCACATAGGCATTAACTCCACATAAGAAGCTGA
>NZ_JAAKEG010000008.1 GCF_011039075.1 Adlercreutzia sp. ZJ304 | reverse complement strand
AAGAGAAAGCTAGGGCTGAATATACGCTTAAGAATACTCACTAATAACAATTGAGAGAAACATCTATGATAACAATCCTTATACATGGACCCTAGACGTTTATACCCATACCGCACTTCGTCCTCTATAGGTGCGTGAACCATCTCTGTTTTTAAGTACCCCATAACTTGGGGCTTTGATAATGTGCGCTTAAAAGCTACCAAAATCCTTTGATTTCTCTGTTGGTACCTTACAATTTCTATAAGTTACCAGTTCAGGATATGTATTTGAGTGATTTACCAACACAGTTTTGTTGAATGCCCAAATAAGCTTGCTATAATTTTGTCATTTTTGTTTAGCTGTTTGCTTGATTTTATGCTTCCAGTCTTGATAATACGATTCAAGAAGAAGTTTCCAATAGCACAGCCTGCCTCTTATGTCACCAGATGAAGAAACTTTATTATCTAATTGAATGGCTCTAAATTCATGAGCAAGTTGAACACAAGATGTAGATGACAAACCCGTACGATCAAATATGGCTATAGGAAAATCTAGATATTCAAATGATCTGCTATCTAAATACACCGAAAGAAAAAACTCATAGTCGGCAGCAATCCTGTAATTACAGTTGTAACCACCTGCTTTTAAAAGATCAGAACGGATAAAAGAAGCTTGATGGCAAAATGGCATTCTTGTTTTTATATTTTTAAGAGGCTCAGCCTTTCGCACATCAACACAACGCGTCGCATCCTTGCTTGCTATTCCAATGTCGCCGTAAACTATTTCTGATGAAGTTGTCTTTAGAACTGCGCATACACGACTCAAGGTATTCGAATTCCAAAGACAGTCACCTGCATTCAAAAAATACAACCATTTCCCTCGAGTCAAATTGATGCCTTTGTTCATCGCATCATATATTCCATTATCTTTTTCGCTAATAAGTTCTGCTGTTATGCCCTTTTGTGATAGTGAAGCAGATATCTCTTTGAGTTTTATTACTGTATCGTCGATGGACTTTCCATCAACAAAAATACACTCAAAATTATCGAAATCCTGACAGCAAATCGATTCGCCGGTCAGGCGCAAAGCACTAGAGGCGTTTAGTGTAACAACAACAATGGACAAGAGTGGCATGCTGCTAATCATTGAAATAAAAAGTGCGAGGAATTATCTCACCACTATTTAACATTAACAGGTAGAAATCATAAGTCGTAATTATACAGAGAAACAGGACCTCAACTATTTTCTACACGTTTTAAGATTTACCTAAATACTCAACGTGGGGAAAATAATCAAGACGAGAATCACCCTTCATATCAGCTCAAAATCGAATGACACCGAATAGATCTTAAAATGTATATATAGCAACAAGTTGACCACTACCTCCACCTCTATGTTGACTAGACCCCATGCAAACCTCTATAGCCGATTGTATATATGAATACTTCTAGACGAGAAACCAGGTAATACAAAAAAGAAAACCCCTGCATACAAAAATATAGCCAAAAGTATTCCTCGCGTTAAAGGAGCCGGCGAATACAAATACCATCTCATGCAAGTCGAAAAAACACAGAGTGATAAGAAGCTATACATAATAGAACTTGAGCGAAACAAAAAACCAATTGCATCAAAACTCACTGAAACCACTAAGCCACTAGTAATAATCCCTATTAGACCAAAATAAAAGAATCCATAGAACGGAAGAAAGCCCCCTCCCATTCCAGTGGTTGAACTCGCTGCGTAGACAGCTAAACGCGAGTCCGGAACAATGGATCCACCTAAAAAAATACTGGCCAACCATTGTTGAACCAAGTAAAAGTGTTCATTATTCGAAATATGTTCGAGCACATCGATATAGCAAAGACTTTGATGATATGCATATGCAGCCGTATCCCAAACAAAAAACTTGTTTGCAAGCGTCACGAGAATTTGAGGAATATCAGATATTGATGCATGGGGAAACACCCTATAAGCACCAAATATCATAAAGATGATAAAACCACCCATAAGAAAAGATAACATTTGAACAAAGGTTATCTTCTTGGAAAAATAAATCGCAAAAAAAAGTAGTATGATAGCAAGAATAGCTGCTCTATTTCCACCTAACAGAGCCTGAGATACGTAAAGCGCAGCTAGCATTATAATTATGATTCTGCACAATCTATTTTTACCACCAAAGTATATTGCAAGAAGAAAAAGTAGGTAGGCATATTCATATATCTCATTATTCCACGCCCTAGAACCGACACGCGTAAACCCCGATGAACAAGTAATCCAAATTATAAGAAGCATTATTACTGTTATAAGTAAAAAGAGACTCGGACTACGCGGTTTAGGAAACCTACTAAAAAAGCTTCCTTCTACTGCCACTAGATGTTTTGGGAAGAAAAGGAGAATAGAACTAACAAAAACAAGTAGCACCAATGTTCCAATATGGGCAATATGAGTACCAGCATATTCTGTTTCAAAGCCAGAAAACGATGGGTGATAGTTTGCAACAATTGCCGAATAGTTCGCAAAACATATCATCACACTTAATAAGAGTGTCAAAGCATTCTTTCTTGATAGAATAACAATTATTAGCGATGCGATTACTACTGCAACAGCACTTACATAGATTGAAATAGAATTAAAACCTATATAAAACTGAATAATACCAAGGAGAAGCAGAAATGCAGCGAATATCCTTATGATAACCATCGCAACAGAGGACAGTTTTTTTGGACCTTTTGCTATTTCCGCGCATTCCGGGTAAGTCTTAAAACATGTGGTATTTAGCAAGGTTTTCACTGTCTCTTGTCTATCCATGTGTTTTCCGCCTGTTTTTGTATGGTGTAGCGTTTTGTACCCTTCCCAGAGTCGCTGAGCCTTACAGTTGAGCGTATGGGACAGGCTTTAGTATTAATAGAGTAGAGGGACAGATATCCTTGCCCTCCCGTGTTTTCAATCGGGATCTTAAGAGAGAGTAGAGCTCTCTTAAGATCCCTATGGCAGTCCGCACCCTCAGAAAGCAGAACAAACATGAGAATCACGGACAAAACCACCGTAGAATCCAAGCCGAGTGCGTTAGAGCAAAGGGCGCTAGAACGTCTGATATTAGGACAAGTAGGACCGATAAGTGTAGATACAGTAAGGCTCCTTGGTGTTAGATATCTATTGCAAGGCGCACTAACATACCTGAGACACGCTCGGTAGTAAAAACGATAAACAAACGTATGCCCTATATTCTGAACGCTTGGGAATATAGGCGTACAAATGCCGTGGCAAAAAGTCTTAACAGATAGATCAAAGACATCATATGTGCATGTCGGGGCTTTATGAGTTTTGCAACTCTTAGACATCGCTGTCTTTTGGTACTTGGACACAAACGAGAACCCAACAAGCCCATCCCGCTGTTTACAAGAAGCAACAAGAGAAAAGAGGATGAGAGTCACTAAGTAAGGATATCGAGATGGACTCTTAAGCGCCTCCATATAAGTATCGACATATTCAGTTTTAGCTGTACTAGTCATTTTTTAAAAGCTGCTCTTAAAGAGGGCTTGAGTTTTTATACCCTTATTTTGTCCTCAATCGTAGAATCGAGGTTAGATTTTCTTTGTTTTACCTGTTCAGATATCAAGTTTGGTGAATTATCCCACATGTTTTAAGACTTACCCATAAGGAGATAAACTAGCAAACCTAGGATCTCCCTCTCAATACATTCAGCAAACGGAGAAGAAAACTGTATGTGTCCCGTCCAAGACGCATCACCTTTATATTGTCAACCCTTTTTGTCCCCAAAAACTCCTTATACCGACTCATATCAATACTCATCAGCTCTCGATAATATGGTTCGATGCGTTCCTTGTTGCAACCTCGAGCATCGATACTGCTAGTCGCATAGTACCTTATCAAATTGATATACTCATCTATATACAGACACATAAGACGACATGTATCATCCTCACTCAAAATGCCGACCTTACCGTGGATATATCGGAGACATTCATCCTTCAAAGCATCGGCTGCGCGAAAGTGATCGTCGGAGATGTCCTCATGCGTTGCAGAATAGGGATTTACAGTGTAATGATAGCCTTTCCAGTTCCGGAAACTCGCCCTAGAGGCCTTTTCGAACGCACGGAATCCGAATACTTTGTCTTCAGCAATAGTAAGATGAACAGGAAAACGTATACCCTCTATAACACTCCTTGAGTAAAGCTTGGAACAAACTGCTGCATTAAAGTGCAATTGCGTAGTGAAGTCAAGAAGGGGACTGCTGTCTAATATGGCAACCTCTCCCTTGTCCTCATCATGCAACTCCCCTCTATCAAACGCAACACCTGAAATGTCCGTATTGTATGTAATCGCATCCGAGACAAGTGTTTCAAGGTAACAAGGGTTACACCAATCGTCACCATCAACAAAGGTAACATAATCTCCTCGCATCTTTTCCAATCCATGGTTCCTCGCAAAGGACACACCCTGCATTGTTTCTGATTCTATCTTTATGCGAGAATCACTACCTCCATATTGTTTGCATATACTCATTGTTTTATCGGTTGAATTGTTATCAATGACAATGAGTTCGAATGAGCAATAAGTCTGTTTAAGGAGAGAATCAATGCATCGAGCTATGCTTTTTTCATTGTTGTAAACTGGAATAATAACCGATACAAGAGGGGAGCTAGAAAAACCAGAACTAAATTCCGACATGATGGGAACTACCCCTCTCCTTGATGATAGCCAGCGCCCCATCATAGCCAGTCGCCGTCTTTGAGGATGGATTCGTCAGCGTCTCCTTGCATCCTCCTACGTCATAGGTTACAACCGGCGTACCACATGCTTCTGCTTCGAGGTTTACAGTCGGGTAATTCTCTTCTTTCGTTGGATTAAAAAACAAGTCGGCAGTAGCATATATCTCAGCAAGACGCTCTTTTGATTCCGTTCGCTTCAAACCGATAATCCGCCGAGGAATACTTCTTATCTGTTTTTTATTTAGCCCCACTACGACAATGGAAAAACTATCATCAAGATCTCGAGACAAACAAATGAAATCCTCTAATCCTTTTCGCTCGGTCCAAGGCGATGCTACGCCAAGTACCATGAATCGATCTCCTATACCGTAACGTTTCCTGAAATCGCTCGAAATCGGTCTAAACACTCCTGTATCAACCGTATTGCGATGTATCTCTATCTGATACTCCCCCAAAAAACTTTGTTTTACAATGCTCTGAAGCCAAACCGACGGCGCAATAAGCGTCATGCGATTGGAGGGAATACTTGTAAACAATCGCTTTTTATCAGCAAAGTTCTGTACACATGAACTTTTACACAGCGTCTTGGGATAAACATCGAGCTGCGGGCACTTCTCTAAGTAACCGCAATGTTCTATCCATTGCGAACACTTCACATATGTGAAGTAACCACAATGACCAGTAAATGGCCAGCAATCATGAAGTGTCCATTTCACCTGACAATGATGCGACGCAAGCCATGCAAATAACATTTCTATGTTGATATAGTAGCCATGAATGTTATGAAGATGCACAACATCAGGGTCGATGACGGTAAGTCTTTCGAGAAACGCGCGCGTCGCTCGCTTCGACGCAAATCCCATTCTCCCCGTCAGTCGCACATAAATGCCATGCGCATACGTGTCTGCCATGCTGCCAATCTTCATCTCTTGAGATCCCTGCGGCTCACGTCCACGAGCCCACGCGACATACGAGTCTTCCCCAGCCTGTATCAGCTCTTCATGTTTTTGCATCATAACAGTGCCGGTAGAACCATTAGAAAAAGTGTTTATCTGAACATACTTCACTGCACGATCTCATTGAATAACATTTTGTACTTTCCCACGGCCAATTCACATGTCAAATAGGTGTCAAGATAAGAGCGTCCTCCCCGATGCGCCTCGACAAACTTCTGTCTTTCGTCAATCACGCGATGAAGAACCGATCTGAATTCATCATAATTACCTGTATGCACACAGATACCACAACCTGATTCCTCGACCAAGCACCATACCTCAGATCCTTCTTCCAAAACAGCTAGCATGGGAACGTCTGTAGCCATAACTCCATACGCCTTACTTGGACACGAAACACCTTTAATACCCTTAGCATTAGTGACAAGATGCACATCAGCAGCGTTAAGACTGTATACAAGTTCTTCTTTAGACTGATAGGGAATGAATAAGACATTGCGTAGTCTATTCTTTTCCACATATACTTCAAGCAGCGCCTTCATCACACCATTGCCAACGAAGGCAAAAACCACATCCTCCTCGTCCTTGAACTCACCCATAACCAACACGAGGCTTTCTAAGTCGTAATACAGACCAATATTCCCCGAATACATAATGACAAACTTGCCATCAAGACCATATTGCTTCCTGAAAGCTAAAACTTGTGGATGATCTTTTGAAAGCGGAACTATTGTCTTATCATCTGTCCAGTTATTAATGACCTCACAGTGAGGAGCATCTTTACCAACAAAACGTTGCTTTAATGTCTCTGCTAAATCACGGCCCGGCACGATAACGCATGAACTTTTTCTGCAAGATCGCTTGTCAAGCATCATCATGATCTTATGTATAAGAGAGCCACCTGCATATCCAACAACCATTGTCTGTTCTGGGTTAAAGTCCTGAATACTATAGATTAAAGGTGCTTGCACTTTTTTAGCACCATACACCCCAAGCATTCCACCCAAAATAGGCGGCTGAGAATACGTAAAAACAAGATCAAAGTCTCCGCCAAGTTGCCGCGTAGCTTGTCTGGCTCCTCTCCAGAAATCCAAGATATTCAAAATGCGGCTTTTCTTGTCTGTCTTTGAGAAAGAACGAACTGGCACTCGAATGATTCTTACACCACCATGCTCTTCGTCATAGAAGCGCTTCTCGCGATATTTAGGAGAAACCTCTCCCGTATAACAAGGAACTGCACATATCACAGTAATGTCAAAATCATCGGATAAGGCTTCAAAAAGCTCAGTATAAATTTGAGCGACAGAAGCAATTTCCGGATAATAATAGATTGAATACGCTAAAATGCGCTTACGCATCTTCTAGCGCTCACTCCTCATTGGATTCTCTAGAAAATCCTTATATGCAAGATGAATTCCATCCTCGAGTTCTGTTGAATAATGCCAGCCAAGAGAATCAAGCTTTGATATATCAAGAAGTTTTCGAGGCGTGCCATTAGAGCGCGTTTTGTCCCACTCAATCTTTCCCTCAAAACCCACAATACTGGCTACTAATTCAGCAAGTTCTTTTATAGTAAGCTCTTTGCCAGTTCCAACATTTACAGTTTCATTGCCAACATAGGTATTCATTAGGAATACGCACGCATCTGCCAGATCATCCACATACAAAAACTCACGAAGCGGACTTCCATCCCCCCAACAAGTAACAGACTTTGCACCTGCTTCTTTTGCTTCATGAAAACGCCTAATCAAAGCAGGAAGAACATGAGAGTGCTCTGAGTGGTAATTATCATTTGGTCCATAAAGATTTGTTGGCATTACCGATATGAAATTGGTTCCATATTGCCTATTTAGATACTCGCAGTATTTAAGTCCACTTATCTTAGCTAGGGCATAAGCTTCATTAGTTGGCTCTAGCGAGCCCGTAAGAAGGCAATCTTCCCGCATCGGTTGAGAGGCAAGCCTTGGATAGATACAACTACTTCCCAAAAAGAGTAATTTTTTGCAATTGCTCTCCCAAGCTGCATGAATTACATTCATCTCAAGCATCATGTTTTCATACATAAAATCAGCAAGAGCAGACGAGTTAGCGACGATTCCGCCTACTTTTGCGGCAGCAAGAAATACGTAATCTGGCTTTTCTTCTTCGAAAAATCGCTCAACTTGGCTCTGTCTCAATAAATCAAGTTCAGAATGTGAACGTGTAATTATATTGGTATACCCTTTAGCTTCAAGGTTTCTAACAATGGCACTTCCCACCATGCCACGGTGTCCTGCTACGTAAATCTTGGAATCTTTTTTCATAGACATCTATCTCACCACACCTTTTTCAAGGTATTCAGCAAGGTTTTTACGTACTCGCTCGCTTTCGCGCTCAACAGCTACTTTTGCCATATCGTGGTCAATCATTAATTCCACCAACTTCTCAAAGGAAGTAGATGTTGGATCCCATCCAAGTTGTTCTTTAGCTTTCGTTGGATCCCCAAGCAAATTCACCACATCGGTAGGACGATAGAAATCTGGGCTTACTTCTACAAGCACTTTGCCTGTCGCTTTATCAATACCGCACTCGTTAACTCCTGTACCTTCCCATTTAAGTTCTATACCGACACGAGAAAAAGCTAATGTGGCAAACTCTCTTACTGAGTGCTGCTCACCTGTTGCTATTACATAATCATCAGGTGTGTCTTGTTGCAAAATAAGCCACATGCACTCAACATAGTCACGTGCATATCCCCAGTCGCGCAAAGAATCAAGGTTCCCAAGATAGAGTTTGTTTTGTTTTCCTTGCGCTATGCGCGCTGCAGCAAGTGTTATTTTTCGCGTTACAAACGTCTCGCCGCGCCGCTCAGATTCATGATTGAAAAGGATTCCATTTGAAGCATGCATGCCATATGCTTCACGGTACTCCTTTACAATCCAAAAGCCATATTGTTTCGCTACAGCATATGGACTATATGGATGAAATGGAGTTGTCTCCGATTGAGGAACTTCTTCTACTTTGCCATAAAGCTCAGATGTGGATGCTTGGTATATTCTGCAAGTCTCAACTTGTCCTGTAAGGCGTACAGCTTCTAGAATACGCAGAACGCCTACCGCATCAGCATCTGCAGAATACTCAGGCACATCAAAAGATACTTGAACGTGTGACTGAGCAGCTAGGTTATATATTTCATCAGGTCTTACTTCACCAATTATCCCTATTAAACTCATCGAGTCATTAAGATCTCCATAGCGAAGATGAAAACCCTCTGTGCCTTCTAGGTGCGCTATTCGCTCTCGAAAATCTACAGATGAGCGACGTATCATGCCATATACGTCATAGCCTTTTTCAAGCAGAAACTCTGCAAGATAACTGCCATCTTGTCCTGTTACACCTGTTATTAAAGCTTTTTTCATATATTGATTCCTATTGATTGTTATCCCAATAATTCCCAAAACGCTCTATGTCACGCTCTTCTAGCTTGTCGCCAAGCTGTACTTCTATTAGGTGAAGCTCAGTTGTGGCTTTCAGTGCATGAAGAGAGCCTTGTAAGATGTTTGCAACGTATCCGGGAAATACTTTTTCTACTTTGCCATCTAGGACAAAAAGACCCTCACCTGACACTATTGTCCAAACCTCAGATCTATGGGTATGCTTTTGATAAGAGAGTTGACAGTCTGGTTTAAGTATTAATTCTTTAGTTAGAGACTTTCTACCATCTAGGTATACGCTGTAGTCAATTACCCTATATTCTCCCCAGCGTCTCTTTTCATACATTGGACGTGTTTCAGCTGCTTTTGAAATAAGGTCTTTTAGATTGCTGCTTTGCTCTTTGCTGCATACGAGAATGCCATCGTGTGTGGCTACTACAACAGAGTCTTGTATGCCAGATACTACAAGAGGCATACCTGTTTCATTTACTACATGAGTATTTGTGCAGGTTTTATCATCTATAACTACACGTCCTGATATACTCTCTTGCATCTCTTCAGTTAGCGTATTCCATGTACCTAGGTCTTTCCATGTACCCTTATAAGGAATAACAGCAACAGATTTAGCTTTTTCTACTACTTCATAGTCAAAGCTAATCTTTGGAAGTTGGTTGTAGTTGTTATATACATCTTCATAGCTTTTAGAATCTATGTATTTAGATAGGATATCTGTGATGTAGCCTAGCTTAAAAGCAAACACTCCACAGTTCCAAAGAGCACCTTTTGATATAAGTTCTTGAGCGTCCTCTTCACTTGGCTTTTCTACAAAGCAAGAAACAGGATATATGTCTTCTTTTGTATCTTTTGGAACGATGTATCCATATTTAGCCGATGGATAAGTTGGTTTAACACCAAGTAGTACTAGCTGATATGTTTTGTCTTGTACAAAGCTATCCAGAGTAGATATTTTGTTGTAGTAGGTCCGATCTGCAAATGTATCTATAGGCATTACTATTACAGTATCTTCTCTACATACATTTTGTTTGTATAGAAGATGAGCACAGCTAAGCATAATTGCAGGAGCTGTGTCTCGTCTTTCTGGTTCTAGGACTAATGAATAGTCTCCTTTGATTTGTTGTTCAATAGAGAGTGCTTGAGAGACAGCTGTAGCTATTGTTATATCTAGGTCTGCATTCACTTTTTCAATTTGTGAAAATACACGTTGAACCATAGAGATATGGTTATTATTTTCATCTCGCAATACTTTTAAGAACTGCTTAGAGCGAGTTTCATTAGACAGCGGCCAAAGACGAGTACCAGAACCACCAGAGAGCAAGATTAGATGGATCAAGCTATCTACCTTTCTTTCCAGTTCCAAACATAGAACTAAAGGTGCTCACAGCTATTCGCATATCTAGACCTACAGAGGCGTTGTCAATGTAGTAAAGCTCAAGTGTTTGGCGCTCTCCGGTATCAAAGCTTGAATCATTTCTGCTTTGTGTTTGCCACCAGCCAGTAATACCCGGGCGCATACTTAGTAGTTTGTCTGCATCGTGTTTGAAATGTATTAGTTCATCTTCTGTAATGGGACGCGGACCCACTACGCTCATCTGTCCTACTAACACATTTATAAATTGAGGAATCTCATCTATTGAGGTTTTCCTAATAAGACTACCTAGCTTTGTAATGCGAGGATCATCTTCTACTTTTCTCTCTCGCATCCACTCTATAAGTTGTTCTTCATTTAGGTATTTCTCCACGTTATCTGAGTCGTATACCATGCTTCTAAACTTATATATCTTGAAAGGCTTTTTATCTTTGCCCATACGAATTTGTGAATATATTGGGCTTGCTTTTGTATCTTTTGCTATAAAGATTGAAAGTATTAGCGCTGGTATAAACCCAACTACTATTACTGCACTACTAAACACAATATCGAATGTGCGCTTTATGAAGCGGTATGGTAGGGGTTGGGTGCGAACGTTGGTGTCGACATCGGCACCAACACCAGCATCGGCACCCACGCGCACCTGCGGCGCTACTGTCTTGTTTTCGGTTGTAATTGGTGTTTCCAGCGCCACTACCGCTTGCATCCTATGAATGCGCCTTCTTGCCCACTAACTTCAAGCCCATCTCAACATCCATTGCCGAGCCAAACATATCTATATGCAAACGCGCCCGCTTTTTCCTGTGGCTAACTTTATCAATCCAGTTTTCGCGCCCCACAAGCGGACCTGATGTAACAGTAACGCTGCCGTTTTCAATATGACCTTCCGACATATCAAACACGCGCCCGTGCCCTTCGGGTGCCGCATTTTCATCTATCCAAGCCGCATCTTCACTGCGCAGCGGCAAAAATTCTGCCTTACGCCCAGCAAATCTGCGCAAGGCAGATGTCTTCTTCATTTCGTTAAGCAACCCATCTGGGCTGTCATTCAGCTTTACAAGGCACACAGGCGCTAATTCACGGCGCTCAGCCACACTGCTTGCACCGCGCCCATCCACAACCCGACACTCTGGAACAAAGCACTCCACCGCTACCCCACTCTTAGCAGCAGCGGCTCTTACAAGCGCCAATACATCGTATGCAAAACCGGGCTTCGTTACCATTGCATACCAGCTGCTCTTCTGTTGCTCTAGGTTTTCGCTCATAAACACGGGCTAAACAACGCCCGCACACCACACTTACGTAGTTTTCCGGAATACCTCTAGCCCCACGCTAGCTATTATGGTGCGACCAAACATGGTGGTTTCTATATACGCCCTGCGCTTATGGCGATCAATCTTACGAATGCGCCCCTCAGAGCCCATCAGTGGTCCGCGGGTTACGCGCACCTCGTCGCCTTCAATGTAGCCCTCGCTCATGCGCACGCAATGCGAATCGTCCATGAACGATAAGAACCAATCGCGCTCTTTGTCAGAAAGCGGACTTACTGCGTCGCCACCGTTGCCTAGAAGTTTCGTCATGGCGGGCACGCGCCCTAGCCACTCAGAAAGCCTGTCTGCATCGTTTGTTACCAAGAACAAATAGCCGCTAAACAGAAGGCGCTTTACTTTCTGCCATTTGCCCCCAACTTTCCACATGGTTTCATATTCTGGAACAAAGCAGCTATGCATTACATCGGCAGGGACAATTTGAGAACACTTATCGCGCGTAGCAATCTCGGCTCCTGCCTGAACTTGCGCGACGTACCACATGTCTGTTCTGTGCTTCTGTACTGCTTTTGCCATTGAAGGCATTTCATATTCAAGCGGAACAATCGGTAAATAAGAGTACAAGAGGACACCGGCACACGCCGGTTAAGCACAACTACACGCTAAGGCGCAGCAGAAGCTATTCATCCTCTTATAGACAAGTACAGCGCGCTTTAGCGACGATTGCCCCATCTCAAGATATGTAGCGCAGATTTTTCAGAATGTTGTATATAGTCCGTTGTTGTTTATACAACATTCAAGTTACGCTTTTCCCATGCACAACTACTTACAAACACAGGTGGGAATACGCGTTAAAAACCTGCGCGCCGCTGAAGAGATAAGCCAAGAACGCTTCGCGAACAAAATAGGTATGGATCGCACCTACCTTGCATCGATCGAAGCGGGAAGACGCAACGTAACTTTGCGTAACCTTGCAAAGATTGCGGATGGTTTTAATCTTACTCTTGCGGAATTCTTCGAAGAAATATCTTCAAAGAACGCAAGAGTATAGAAACCCTATCTTCTATTTTTCTAGTCTACCCTCAAGCGACTGTTAAATTATATCAATTTGTTGCATATATACAACATGAATGCCATTAGCGGCTTACAAGCGCGTACTGGAAAATGGCAAAAGCGCCCTGTTAAGCTATATAGCTGGGTAATAGAAATGATAGAATCGACCGATGCAATACGCGACGGATGGAGAACTATGCGGCTTACCCCTGCTGAAATAAATGAAACGCTAGCCATGGTTAGCAAACAGCACCTTGATATACGTACCATTACGCTAAGTCTGAACCTGCGCGGCTGCGTAGATACCGACATAAACCGCCTTGCCAACAAGGTATACGAGCGCATGGTGCGCGCCGCTGAAAACTTGGTACCTACTGCCAACCAGCTAGAACGCGAATTTGGCATACCCATTGTTAATAAACGCATTTCTGTAACTCCTATTGCAGAAATATGTACCGCCACAGAAGCGCACGACCTGTCGCCCGTTGCGCACGCAATGGACCGCGCAGCATCGGAAGTTGGCGTAGACTTCGTTGGCGGATTTAGCGCATTGGTTCAAAAAGGCGCTTCCCGCGGCGACGAAAAGTTGATGGACTCTATACCTGCCGCACTAGCCGACACGCAGCGCGTATGCGCGTCGGTAAACATAGGAAGCACGCGCGCGGGTCTGAATATGGATGCCATATGGCACATGGCAGGCGTAATTATAGACACCGCGAAAGCCACCGCCCAAAACGAATGCATAGGCGCAGGCAAGCTGGTGGTGTTCTGCAATGCTGTGGAGGACAATCCATTTATGGCAGGTGCATTCCATGGGTCTGGCGAAGCCGACGAAGTTATAAACGTAGGTGTAAGCGGTCCGGGCGTTGTGCGCGCCGTATTGTCTGACATGCCAGAAAATGCCGGCATAACCGACATAGCCGAAGCTATAAAAGCTACTGCATTCAAAATAACCCGCGCGGGCGAATTGATGGCACGTGAAGCTGCCCGCAGGTTGGGATATTCCAAAGGCATACTAGATTTATCGCTTGCCCCAACACCTGCCGAAGGTGATTCGGTGGCAGAAATACTTGAAGCAATAGGTGTAGGCACGTGCGGGGGCCCCGGCACCACAGCAGCACTTGCCATGCTTAATGATGCTGTTAAAAAAGGTGGCGTTATGGCGTCGTCTTCCGTGGGCGGCTTGTCCGGCGCTTTTATACCGGTGTCGGAAGATGCAGGCATGATACGCGCCGCCGAATGCGGAGCGCTTAGCCTAGAAAAACTAGAAGCTATGACATGCGTATGCTCGGTTGGGTTAGACATGATAGCCGTACCCGGCGACACTAGCCGCGAAACGATTTTCGGAATAATTGCCGACGAGGCAGCCATCGGCATGATTAACAACAAAACGACAGCGGTACGCATCATACCCGCAATAGGCAAGAAAGTTGGCGACAGGCTAGACTTCGGCGGTCTTTTGGGCTATGCACCGGTTATGCCAGTAAACCAACATGCCGGCACTGTATTTGCTCACCGTGGCGGTCGTATGCCGGCTCCGCTAAATTCACTGAAAAATTAAGGTGTGGCTGCATCGTTAAGTTCAAAGGTGCCGCAAACCGCAAAGCTAGGTTCAAAACGCAAAAAAGACCCGCCAAGCAGGCGGGTCTTCTAATAGTTCCCAGCTACCAGCGCAATTTAGAACAGAGCAACAACAGCACCATTGTAGGTGTTTTCAATATATTGCTTCACGGTATCGCTCTGCAGCGCCTTTACAAGTGCTTGTATCTTTTCGGAATTCTCGGTGCCTTCCTTAACAGCTACAACATTAACGTAAGCCTTTGCAGCCTCGCCTGCATCAGATTCGGTAGCAACGGCTTCGCTTACGTTTAGACCAGCCTCAAGCGCATAATTGCCGTTAATGGCAGCCATATCAACGTCGCCCAGAACGCGAGGAAGCTGTGCAGCTTCAACCTCTTGAATCTTCAGATTCTTAGGATTCTCGGCAATGTCAACCACAGTAGCAGCAAGACCAGCGTCGTCCTTCAACTTAATAAGACCCTCTTGCTCAAGCAGCATCAAAGCGCGCGCTTCATTTGTAGTGTCGTTCGGAACGGCAATGGTGGCACCATCAGCCAAAGCATCTATGCTAGCGGTTTTACCAGCATAAAGACCAAATGGCTCAAAGTGAATGCCCGCAGCATTTACCAAATGCGTACCATTTTCAGCATTAAAATCGTTCATGTAGGTAATATGCTGGAAATAGTTTGCGTCCAGCTCGCCGCTTTCAAGCGCAGTATTGGGCAAAACGTAGTCGTTATATTCGACCACACTTAGCGTATAACCCTCTTCCGCCAGCTGATCAGCCACAGCATTTAATATTTGCGCGTGCGGCGTGGCACTAGCACCCACAGTAATAGTGGTATCTGCAGTAGTAGCACCACTACTGCTAGATGCGCTACTAGAGCCATTCGATGACGAACACCCTGCAAGACCGAACGCAGCAAGTGCACCAGCTACAGCCACTACCCCCAGTTTCTTTGCGATAGATAATTTCATTTTCTCTCCTTCTGATTTTTAACGTAGCCTTTTGTCTACTTTGTTTACCAGCTTCAATCCACCTTCTTGGAATATCTGAACGATAACAACCAGCAACGCCACAGTAATTAGCATGACATCAGATTGATACCGGTAATACCCATAATTAATAGCTATTGCGCCAAGACCGCCGCCTCCAACGAAACCCGCCATTGCCGAATAGCCCAAAATAGTTGCAAGCGAAATAGTGGCTCCTACCAAAAGCGAAGGCTTTGCCTCTGGCAGAAACACTTTCCAAATCATCTGCCATGCAGACGAGCCCATAGCCCGTGCTGCCTCTATCACCCCACCATCGATTTCTTTCAGCGAAGACTCCACCATACGCGCTACATATGGCGCAGCAGCCACAACCAAAGGAACAATTGTGGCGGTAGAGCCAATTGTTGTGCCCACAACAAAGCGCGTGAACGGCAATATAGCTACAAGCAAAATAAGGAATGGAATAGAGCGCAACACGTTTACAATAATGCCTACCACTAAATTCACTGCACGGTTTCGCCGAATTCCGCCTTCGCCCGTAATGTAGAGAATAACCCCAAGCGGTATTCCAATTATGTAGCTAATAACGGTAGACACAATTGTCATATAAAGTGTTTCCCACACGCCATTAGCGATAAGCGCTACTAGTTCGGGTGACATTAGAGCACCACCCCTTCGGTCTTAGTGTTTTCCTGTGAATCGTCGCTTTCTTCATACAGAATGCCCCTAGAATCTAGGTAGTCGCGAATGCGAGCGCGTGCATCTGCATCTTCGGGCAGCTGAATAAGCATTTGCCCGAATGCTTTGCCGCCAATATTTTCGGTGTTGGCAGACAAAATATTCACCATGACATTACACTTCACGGTCATATCCGATATAACCGGCGCGCCCGATTCTTCGCCGGTAAACGCTAGGCGAAGCGAATTGGGTGTGTTGTCTATAGTAAGTGCATTTTGCGAAGGCTCTATTAGGCGCTTTGCCGTATCCGATTTAGGGCGAAGGAATACATCGTGTACCGCGCCCTGCTCTACTATGCATCCGTCGCTCATAACAGACACGCGGTCGCAAATCTGCTCAACCACTTTCATTTCGTGAGTTATAACCACAATGGTTACGCCTAGTTGTTCGTTTAGCTTCTTCAACAACTCTAAAATGGAGCGCGTGGTTATTGGGTCAAGAGCGCTGGTTGCCTCGTCGCAAAGTATTATGCGCGGATTCGATGCTAAAGCGCGCGCTATGGCAACGCGCTGCTTTTGCCCGCCGGAAAGCTGTACCGGATACGCCTTAGCTTTGTCGGCTAAATCTACCATTTCAAGCAATTCGGCAGCACGCTTAGCGGCTTTATCTTTCGCGACACCCGCAATTTCTAGCGGATAGCGAATGTTTGCCTCAACCGTGCGCTGCGAAAGCAGATTGAATTGCTGAAAAATCATGCCAATCTTGCGGCGCGCCTCGCGAAGCTCTTTGCGTCCAAGCGTACATAGGTCGGTTCCATCTATAATAACTTGACCGCTTGTTGGACGCTCTAGCAAATTAATGCAGCGTACAAGTGTAGATTTGCCAGCACCCGAAAAGCCAATTATTCCAAAGATGCTTCCGTCTTCTATGCGCAAGTTTATGTTGCGCACGGCGTTCACTTCGCCCGCAGCAGTCTTGTAAGTTTTATTCAGATCTTTTAGTTCAATCAAAGTGTGTCCTTTATTAATTTTCTTTGCATGGTGAAAGATTCTAAGACATGCCAAGGTGTTCTCAAAATACCCGAATCGGATAGACAGCTATCGGTTTTCGCGATACCGGGTGCAAAGTAGGGCGCGATGCCTGTGCAAGTTCGGGTGCAAAGTAGGGCACAAGGTTGGGGCAACGCTTGCGCAAGGTAAGGCGCAATTGCTTGTGCGAATAGCTAGCGCACCTTCCACACGGCGCAAACCAGTACGCACAAAGATAGCGCAGCGGAAAACGCAAACGCAAAATCGTAAGCTAGCGCTGTTGCGCCAATAGACGATATTACCAGCATCATTAACGCGGTTCCAAGCGACGCGCACGCTTGGCGCACAGTGGTGAAAAACGCACTACCGTCAACCATGTTCTGCGGCTCTAATTGGCGCATGCCCCACGAATTCAGCGGTCCTATAAGCGAGCTAACCCCTATGCCGCGTATGGTTTGCATACATGTAAGCAGCCAAAGCGGGGTCGTATCATTCACAAACGCCATACTAATAGCACCAATACACAAGAGCACCGCACCGCCTATGACCACTTGCCTAGCACCTATGCGGTCAGACAATATGCCCGCCAACGGGTTAAACACTACAGCCAAAATGGTGGCAGGAATAAAAACGATGCCGGCATCAAGCGCCGTCCCGCCGCCAACATTCATTACAAACAACGGCACTATAAGCGTTATGCCCATAAACGATGCAAACAGGCAGTTTTGCGCGAAAAAACTTGCGCGATAGCTGGCAGAGCGGAAAATTCGCATGTTGATAAGCGGATGCTCTATGCGATTCTGCCTAACAATAAAAGCTACAAGGAATACGATACCCAACAGACCTGCCACCAAAACGTTTGGGTCTAGTAAAGGCATGCTGGCGGCATTGGTGAAAGCCAAAAGCAGCCCGCCGAAGCCGAGGGTAGATTCCACAAATGAAATAATGTCCAAATGCGCATCGTGTGCAGGTACATCTTCGCGTGCAATAAATATAAGAGCGGCTATAAACAGCACCACCAATATAACCAGCAATATAATAAAGAAACTACGCCAACCCAGAGTGTCTACCAAAGCGCCGCCAATTAGCGGACCAATATTTGGCGCAAAACCCATTGCTATGCCGGCAATTCCCATAGCTGTGCCCGTGCGCTGTTTTGGGAAGCGCGTCATGGCAATGGTCATTACAAGGGGAAGCGTAATGCCAGTAGCTACAGCTTGCGGAATGCGCCCCAAAAACAGCAATGCAAAATTTGGTGCCAGCCAATCAATTACTGCGCCCGCAGCGAATAGACCGATGGAAAGCAGCATAAGTTGACGAATGCTTAATCGACGCGAAAGATGCGTCACCAATGGCACGGTAATGCCAATTACCAGCATAAATATAGTTGTTAGCCACTGTCCTACATAATCGTCGGTGCCGAAATCGGCTTGAATGCCGCCCAACATAGAATTCATAACAGTCTGCGTTAGCGACCCCAGCGCGCAAGCCAGTACAACTATAGCGAATGTGGGATAAACGCCCTTCCCAGATTCTGCCTGCATTCGCACTCCTTTTCCCTCTAGAGCTATCTAGGTTAAGTTTAGCTCACATTGCGGGAAATGAAATACTAGTCCACTTGATAGTATTTATCTATTAATTCAACAAGTTCTGCTAAGGCATCTGTCGCGGCCGCAACAACCTCTTCTATATCTTGCGCAGATATATCATCTATATGAAAGCCACCAGTACAAACAACCACATGCCCTGTTTGTTTGCACAGCGTCTCAGAAACCGCACGACACACCACATCATCTTTATGTCCTACCACATTAATTGTGGAAGACGTGGCACTAGACGACCTATCGCCAGTCAGAGAGGGGCGCGGAATAGACACTACACTACATCCGATATGCGGCACACCCCCAGAAAGAACAACACATATATCCTCTCCAAGCATGTGCGCTTTCAATTCCAGTACAGTACTTAAAACTTCGCGCCTTACCACAATGAATTCTTTAGCATATCCGCCCACTGCACACCCCTCTAAAAGGAAAACTAATTCTCGCGCTGAGCCACTATTACCTGTTTCTGACGAAATACTTTCTTGGCTAGTTCTTCAACATCACCATACTCTAAACACTGAGCCTGACAATGCTGCACGCAAGATGGATGCTTACCACCACTAACGCGGTCTTCGCAAAGATCGCACCAATCGGTCAGCTGCGGTAGAAAATCATACTGCCACTTTCCGGGATTTATCTCAATCGGGCCAAGTTTATGAATGTAAATACCATACTGGTTATCTTCATAAGCATGCTCCTGCTGACAAGCCAAGACGCATGCTTGGCAACCATAACAGTAATCTACATCTATCAAAAGTCCTTTATACGACATATCCTATCCTCACTTCTCCGCCTTGTAGACCTTGCAAATCATGGTCTTAAACGATGCACCAAATCCCGAATCGCCACACTTGACGGGAACGAGGTTGTTCACATTCGACTCGTAGCAGCCATAACATCCCTTACCAGTATCCTCTGGATTACGCTCGGGGAACCACCAACCATGTTCGGCTTGAACAACCCGCGGATCGTACGTGTCGTTCAAGGAAAGCGTGAATTCGCAACGTGCCAAAGGATTTTCCACATATACGCGATCGCCTTCTTCAAGACCAAGTTCGGCCGCCGTCTTTGAATGCATATAAATAAGTGGTTTTGGATGCAAACGACGCAACTTGCCTATCTGGCGTTGTTCGGAATGGAAAAATACAGGCTGACGCTTACCAGTTGTTAGAACCAACGGATACTCATCTATCAAATCTGGATTGGCATACGGGCTCTGATACGGCTCTACATAACTAGGCAGCGGATCTAGTCCTATCTGCCCAAAAACAGGGCAATAGATCTCGGCACGACCTGTAGAAGTATTGAAACCTAACTGACCATCTTCACGCAGTAAACCCTTTGCATATTTACGATACTCAAACTTCGGAAACTTCCATGTAGACTCCACTAAGTCGTCATAGGTAAACCCACCTTGCGCCAAAAGAGCATCGTTCATCTCATGCAAGTCTTTCCACGGCCATGCTTCTGGGTTAAAACGTTTGCCCATATCCATAATTATTTGGTTGTCCGATTTAGAATCACCAACCGGATCAATCGCTTGAACAATGCCACCAATATAGTATGGATCAAGACCACCAAACCCGATGCGTTCAGCATACGTAGCAGCGGGCAAAAACACATCAGCAATAGCCATTGCTGTAGGCGTCATAAACAAATCCACTACAACATTAAAGTCTGTCTTTTCGACAACTATCTCGGTATACTTGCGCGGTTCAGCACTCATACCGCCGGCAACAAAATTAGATGTTTCAAGCCAAAGCCCCTTAATAGGATAAGGTTCATCCGTAATCATAGCCTCCATAGACACATCGGGGCTGCAGTTTAAGAAACCAGTTTGGAAGAGAGGGTATTTCTGCACACCTAAGCGCTTCGCTTTTTGTTCTTCAGGAAGCACATCGTCGTAGCCCCAACCACCGGTCCAGTTGCTCTCCTCAATACCCCAACAACTTTGCCCTATAACGTTACCACCCGGTACATCCAAATTACCCGTAATAGTCCAAAGCGCCGTTATAGCATGAGATGCCTGCTGACCACCGGTAGAGTGATCTATTGCCACACCCCATTGAATAGTAGCCGGCTTAGAAGTGGCATAATCGCGAGCCAACGCGACTATGTCCTCGCGGCTTACCCAAGCTTTCTCGCAAAGATAGTCTAAGTCGTACTCTTTCAGACGCTCAATCAGCGCGTCCAGCCCGTATACCCATAAATCGCAAAATTCCTGATCGTAGAGCTTTTCGTCACATATAACCTTTAGAAGCGCCATAGCCACAGCACCATCGGTACCGGGACGCAAGCGAATCCAATGGTCAGCACGAGCGGCCAACCAAGTAAGCTGCGGATCGATAACCGCAATGCGCATCCCCAGTTTCATTAAGTCAGTCACCCAAGAACCAAAAAAACCATCTGGGTTAGACCACAAAGGCTCGTTGCCCCATACAATCATTAGCTTCGGAACAACATATTCCGGATCGTCGTAACGAAGCGGCAAAAACTGTGAACAGTCGGAAACGGTAGCGCCGCCCAACATAACCGCCATTGAAGCAATACGGGGCAGATAGCACGACTGACCACTAAAGAATGGCGTGCCCTCATTCGGAGAGCCGTAGGAATATGCCAGTCTAAAAAGTTGATGAATGTCGCGACCTGTGCCCTGACAGAAAATAACCGATTCAGGACCATAGGTTTCCGCAATCTTATTCATTTCTTTTTCGCAGATATCGTAAGCTTCATCCCAAGATATCTCTACCCACTCATCCTTACCACGCTTAGAGCGGTCGCGCTTCATAGGGTGCGTAACACGATCAGGACTGTAAACATAGTCAGGCATTGCAAGACATCTAGAACACAAGCGACCTCGATTGTAGGGATGCTCGGGATCGCCTTCAACTTTACAAAGCTTCCCATCTTTTACATACATCAGAATGCCGCAGTTGTTATGGCACCCCGGTGGTGTTCGAGCACAGCCACGTATAACGGTGTACTCGCCATCTTGCCATTTCCATGGATGCGGATCCGACATAACAGCAGGCGCTGCACTAGAGCGCGCAGCCGCAGCACTACCCGTACCACCTTTCAGTTCGAACCCGTTCGCCTGTTCCTCAGACATTCCTACTTCCTCCTTCTCAATATTTCCCGTCAGCCTTTCTATAAAAAGCTAAAACGTGCGCACCTACGCACGTCGAAGCGGAAAATCTCCTAAGTTCAAGCTTTTATCTAGCCTAAATTGCTTTGACTGCCCAAGATAATTGGATACGCTTACCTCTAATTGATAATTTCCGGGCTCTAAGCCCTTGAACCAAAAGTCGCCAAAACCGTCGGTCAGTTCGCTGCGATCTACCCCTTCGCCTACAAGATGCACACAAGCACCTTCGATAATTTCGTCATCAAAGGGATCCCATACCTCACCAGCAACGAACAGCTTGGGCATATTCATACAGTAAACACGACCGCCACCAGCGTCTACCGCTACAGCTTTTCCGCTGGATATCTCATCGGAAAAGTCTGACTCATCCCCAAAGCGCAGCGCACCGGTAGCGCACAAATCGACACAATGCGGCACTTGCCCCGCGTCAATCAAGTGCGCACATCCAGTACATTTCTGGGGAAGCGCCAATTCATCGTTCCAGAAAATGCGCCCATGTGGGCAAGACTCTACAATGTCTCGACGACCTTTCGCCTTCTCAGGATCTATGATAACAAGCCCATCGTCGCGTCTATATACACAATCGGGTGCAGCTTTTATACATGCTGCATCGTCGCAGTGGTTACACATACAGGCACGATATTCCAAACGCACCTTAGGCGCCTGACCATGTTCAATTTCTTGAACCTGCATCCAAAAATGACCCGTATCCGGCTGTGGCGCCGCATACGGCATCCAGTCGTTGCCGCAATGTTCATCTTTGCATGCTACTTGGCAATTATGGCAACCATTGCAACGTGCCGCATCGAATAAAAATACCTTCATCTAGTCCTCCCAAACCATGCCACTTTGAAGCCAGTTCTCAAGCTTCACGCCCTCAACATCGAATTCGCGAGAGAAAGCATCGGGATATTTATTGCGAAGATCATCTATGTCTGCCTTCTCAACTCCCACCAAAAAACCACTCGTGGCCTCACCGCAACAATTCTTCGATGTAGTGGCTGTAGGACAAATCAAATTATTCGCACCGCCCCTGTCAGACACACCATTTTCTATAGGGTCTAAGCGCGACCCATGATCTTGCGATATGCATCCTTGTCTTATGCGCTCGGTAACGCGCACACCACCAAGCACCCAACCGCGCTCGTTATAGATACGCAGTACGTCTCCGGTTTTTACCCCTAGCACCTCGGCATCTTTTGGATTAACCCACACAGGCTCATAGCCATAACCGTCTTCACCGGTCATCTTCGCAATTTCGCGAAGCCAAGTTATATCGTCAAGCTGCGCATGTACGCGCCAGCGCGGATGATTAGACACCATCAAAAATGGATACTTTTCAGCACGCTTACCACGTCTGCTCTCTTGGTGTGACGGACCTTCCTCTATGTAGTGCGGATAAGGCATACGTTCTTTATCGTCAGGGAAATATTCCGCCAAATGTGGCGAATACACTTCCAATTTGCCAGACGGAGTAGCCAGTGGAAAATTCTCCGGGTCATCGTAAAACAGCCTGAATCCGGGAGGTTCCTCTTTCCAATCTTTCAAAAACGGTGCCAACACATATTCCTGCTCTAGGAACTTATCGTATTTAATATAGTTGCCCGCACCGGCCCCGTTAAACGTAGCCTCTATACAGCCCGCAACATCTCTACCGCCCGTATATTCCTCTAGCACACCAAGCTTGTCGGCTATAAGGCACACAGCTTCCCAGTCGCTTACTGATTCCCCATATGGTTCAATACATTGCTCTTCCACATAAAGCGCATTCGGACCACCCCAGTCAGCATCGTGATCGACATCGCGTTCCTCGAATTTCGTATTAGTTGGCAAAATTAAGTCGGCAAATAAGCAATCGTTTTCAAACCACGGATGTTGCACCAGCACAAATTCCAAACTTTCGCTAGTTATTGCTTTCAAAAAAGAATTGCCGCCATTCCAGCATGTAGACCAGCATGGGCTGTCTGTCCATATCATATGTAAATACGGATCGCCCTCATTTTTAGGGAATGTAAATTTGTCGAACTGCGTAGAAGTTGGGGTACCAGCCACTGGTACGGCATACCAGCTAAACGGCTCCGTTGCCAATATACCCTCAGGAATAAGAGTTTTCGGAATGAATGGGATTTCACCAAACTTATGACCTTCGGCACCATTATATCCAGCAAACGGAACAAGCGAACTTTCCGATTTCGGCACAACAATAGATTCTGGAACACCGAACAAGCCCCACTCAATAAACTTGAAATAGTTACGCCCCGGAGCCCCCAAACCCTGCATAGCAAGCAGACACACTTCCATGCGCGCCGGTTCGTGTGAATAGGGTCCACGAATGTAGCTTCCACCGTTGCAATGCATAATGCTAGTAATCTTTTTATGCCACTGTCTAGCGAGAGCCTTTATTGTACGAACAGGAACGCCGCATATTTCCGATGCCCATTCAGGGGTTTTCGGCACACCGCTTTCGCCACCCATAACTTCATATTCCAGCCAGTCGAAACCTATGGTGTGCGTGTCAATATATTCTCTATCGTATAGACCCTCGGAAAGCCATACGTAGGCTATTGCGAATTGAAGAGCCAAGTCGGTATTGGGATAAATCGGAATCCACTTATCCGCATGCACTGCTGCCGCATAATTCAAATCGGGACAAATATAAACCTGCTTTATGCCCAAATCAGAAAACCAATAAGACATCTGGCTGGCAACTTGACCACCCCAACCCCAAGGCGTAGTCTCTTGATCGCAACCCCACCCAAGCAAAAGCTCAGTATTTAGCGATATGTCATAGAACGTGTTACCTTGCCGCCCTTGACCAATTGGATCTTCACTCCATACATGCTTGGCACCCCAGTACCAACCCTCCCAGCTATCAGCTTGCCTAGCCTGAACAGTGCAACCACCAAGGATTTCCAGAAGTTTAGTCTGGCAACCATGAGGACCATGAACAATCTTTGTTTCGCCATGACCATCTTGCTGCGCAAGAATAGAACCAGCGCCGTATAAATCGTATTGACGGCGAATTTCTTTTGCAATTATGTCTATTGCTTCATCCCAACTAATACGCACAAATTTGCTCTTGCCGCGATTTTGCGCGTTGCGCTTACCATCAGGATCCCAATCAACACGCTTCATTGGATAAGGCACACGATTTTTCGACACTGCACGTTTTTTATATGCCACGGAAAACGGAGGCAGCGCAGAACGCGATCGAGCATCAAAGGTTTTACCCCTCGCCTCAAAACTCCACATGTTCACGTCTTCCGGGGAATAGTCCTGCAGAAAATCCATTGGACGAGTACGCAGTATCTTCCCATCTTTTACATCCACAAGCGCAGTATTAGAGCCAACACCATTGCTACAGAAGCCGAGTCCTTTGATATGGGTTTCGTCTGCTCCTACTCCTTTTTTCTTCATTCTTCTCCTTTTCTCAGCGAATGCCCTAATAGCGATTCGCTACAGATTCCCATCCCATGGCTTGAATTTGTTTGAATCTAGTCCAAACTGCATAAGCGCTTTTCCCACAATGTGGTGTACCTGTTCCTCTAAGGTGGAAGGCTTGTTATAAAAAGTGAGCATAGGTGGCAATATGGTGCAACCGCACTCGGCACATTCAAGCAAATTTCGAAGCTGAGCTTTATTAAGCGGCATTTCGCGCGGCATAAGTACTACGCGCCTGTTTTCCTTTAGACAAACATCCGCAGCACGCACTAGTAGATTCGCGTCATATGCATGAGCTATAGCTGACGCGCTTTTCATGCTGCATGGCGCAACTATCATGCCATCAGTCCGAAATGATCCGCTAGATACAAGTGCCCCCAGATCGCCATCTTCATAATTGTGATCCGCTAGCGCGCACACGTCAGATACAGAATAATTCGTTTCGCTCTCTATGGTTTTTTGCGCGCCCTTTGAAATGATTAGATGCGTTTCAACGCCTAATTCACCAAGCGACTTCAATGTCTCAATACCCAAAATGGCACAACTAGCTCCTGAGATACCTACAATTATCCTCATTTGCTGCCTTTCCCACTAAATTGTTGTAGTAGTGAAGATTTCGCGCAAATAACATTCAAACTTACGCGGGCAGAACAACACTTTCAGCTAGAAACTTCTAACGTGAAGAGTGTTAAGAAAGTCCGATAGGGCTCAGTTGAAAGTTCTTTTTGAGCCCTATCACTAGTTGCGTCTAGGCGACGCCAATAATAGTCAGCCACCCTAGGTCAATCAGGGACTGAATAAGAATAAGTACTGTCAAAGGAAGACCCATCTTCAATACCATCTTGTCGGTAAAGCCTGCTTTTTCCATACCCGTTGCCAATGTAGCCTGATGCATCGATAGCAAGTATTGGCTAGACACTACATGGAAGCCCACATACAGCACAAGTGCTGCGGTTACGCTGGGAACAGAACCAGCAAAGGCCAGCAAAATAGGCGTAATAACAGCAGTGGTTGCCATAACAGAACCAACAATCATGTGAATAATTACGCAAACAATGGCAATGAACAGAACGATTAATACCGGATTATCAATAAATGAAGTCGGCAGCAACGTAGAAGCTATCCATCCATTCAAGCCAGTTACACCACCTACTGTACCAATAGCTACAGTACAAGTAACAAATATCAAAGTGCCAAGAGAAATAGACTCTAGCGCGCCCATATTAATGCAGCCAATTCCCGGAAGGAACATCAATGCTGTAATAAAGAACGTTCCAGTCTCTAGTTTAAGACCGAAGAAGTCACAGCCAGCCCAGAAAACCAACAACACAATAAGCCAGCAAATACACTTAATTTCACCAGCCTTTAGACCACCAAGATTTTTCAGTTTTTCGCGACAAACACTAACGTCAATCTTCACTTCGCCTTCAGGCTTGAATACAAAGCTAAACAAAACTGCAGTAAGGATAACCAAGACTAGCGAAGGAATACCAATCTGGAAGAACCATGCAAACCAAGTTACTCCGCCTAAAGCCGAAGAAACTATAGAGTTAATGGCTGCCTCTGCGGTCAGGAATAAAGTCATCGTAGGGACAGAAATGGCAAATACAGCAAATTTCAAAATGCGAGTGTTGTGCTCATTTACAGAATTGGCTAAGCAAATTTCCTCAACAATAACAAGAATTAGAAACGTGCGAGCAAAAGCACTAGGAATTAACAAAGCTAGGACAATATTTAGTACAGTAATAGCTGCAATCATACTCTTGTAGCTTTTGATGAATTTCATGGTACAAACGCCATACGCAATGCGTTTACCAAGCCCTGTACGCTCTACACCTGCAGCAATAAGGAACGCTGCAATAACAATCCAGCAGTTGCAACCTCTATACCATGCACCAAATACATCCGGTGCGGGTGCAATTTGGAACACTATAGTCGCACCCATATATATTGCGGCAGTCACAGGTGCGGGCAAAGCGCTAGTAGCCCACCAGCAAAGCGCCAGCAAAGTAAGCGCCAATTGAGCATGAGCCGCATATTCAAGACCGGGAATAGGAATCAAGAAGATCAAGATTCCCAAAACAAGACCGCCAAACAAACCGATCCATTGCTTTGTGGTCATAGGCTTTCCCTTAGGCGGACCGCCAGCAGGAGGACCCCCCACCGGAGGACCACCAGCAGTAGCCGCAGCAGGAACAGGTACGCCTTTAACTTCTTCAGTAGCGTTCATTAGTTATCTCCTTTGATATAAGGGGTCGGATCCATCTCTAAGAACTTGGCACGATGGAACAGATCGCCGCGCAATTGGAACGGAATAGTGCAATCAAAGATGGTCTTGCATGCCAACCCATCTCGCCAGTAACCTGTATAAACTTGCTTTTCTGATGGATCTAGCGGATGACAAATAGTAGCAGGTATGCGAATAATGTCTTTCTCTGCGTTGAAGCGATAATTCATAGCCCACAGCACATCGTCGGTATCGAAGATATCTATATCATCATCCACCAAAATAACGTTTTTCAGTTCTGTATAAGCTGCCAAAGCCAGAAGACCTGCCTGACGTTCGCGTCCCTGATCTACCGGACGCTTTTTATCAAGCTTCATAATTACCATCGTTTTCCCGCCACCGCTACGAGTAGCATATACATTGGTTACAAGACCGGGAAATGCCTTGTCGCATATGTCAATAATGCTGGCTTCGGTTGGAATACCAGCCATGTTCACGTGCTCCTCAGAACACCCTATAACCGTCTGCATAATTGGATGAATGCGTGTAGTGACAGCCCGCACTTTTACAACAGCAGACTCTCTATGCGCTATACCCTCATATCCGGGGAATTCAGGCATTGCCCAATTATCGTCACGATCGTTATTGTTCTCAGCCATTACCTCATGAGGCATTATTTCGCATTCCAAAACATACTCTGCATTCGCAATACATTTCTGATCAACAGTCAAACATTGAGTAAGCTTAACCGGCTCGTTGCGCAAAGCGCCCGCAATGGAAAGTTCATCTAGCCCCAGCGGCGTGGTAGGCGGCTCAAAGCAGCACGCAACCGAAATAGCTGGATCGATGCCGATATTTACAGACATAGGCATCGGTTTGTCCTGCGCTTCCCACTTACGGCGGAAAATTTCCAAATGGCGCCCGGGAGCGCTATTAAATGTCATCGTATCCTTATCCTGAAGACACAGACGATGAATAGTAATGTCATGTTCGCCAGTAATAGGATCGTTTGAATAGCAGTGCCCCATAGTAATGTAGGGACCTGCATCTTCAGGTGTATTGCGCGGCGCGGGAATAATCTTGCGAATGTCGAAATCTGGATCGGTTGCACGATAAACAACCTCTTGGCATTTAACTTCTTCAGGCGCAGCTTCTACCGGCACAATACGATTATGAACGCTCTTATTCAGAAGGCGCCCCAAATCTTTCGGAGGGCAATCCAAAAGATGACCCACTCTCTCGCGAGTTCCCAGCATGCCAATAAGAACACGTGAATCCGGAAAACCAGCAACATTATTGAACATCATTGCTGGTCCAAGTTTGGTCGGACGCTCTACCACCCCAGCAGCACCCACATAACGATACACGCCTGTTATTTCAGCGTCAGGATCGATAGATTCATTCGTCTCTAAAATCTGTCCGGGTATCGTCTGAAGGTGCTCGATAGCTGAGCGCAAATCGTGAATCTTGGTCATGTAATCCCCCCTTTGTTGATATGAAGTTTTCGCAGAATTGGCGCCGTTTTTCTGGATATTTGCAATGTATTCGGCGCGCATTCATACTTTCAAGATGAAATAGCCTTTAGTACTAAAGGATTAGGCGCTGAACTGGCAATATTTGCTTTTTCGCATACTAAAAACCAAGCAGTTTCTGTAAGATTTTAAATACAATACGCCAAATTTGTATTAACGTGGAAGAAACTTAGGAGATTACTCCTAAGCGGAATCCTTTAATCTTAGACTATGCTTGGAAGTAACAAGGTTGCGAGGGAACTATGGAAGAAGACAAATCCTCTGAACATATCCAGACTAATAGCGATAGTTGCAACAATATCAATATACTCAAGCACAAACCTCCCATGAGTCCGCAAGAGGCGCTTGCACTTATAGGATATGGCTCCTTCATTGGATGGTTTTTCCTGTGTGCTTTTAGCCTTTTGCCGTCCAATGGCACACCACAAACCAGCCCTGAACTATTCTCAGCTTTCCTAATATCGTATTTCTCGGGTTCATTTTTGTTTATACTGCTAAGCGCTTTTACCCCGATTACCATAATCAACAAAAGTAAATGGACGTACGCCCCAATAACGGCCATTTTAAGTTTATTATTACCTGCATACCTTTCAATCGCGTGTCAAATAGGCGAATCTAGCAGCATCATAATTATTATCCTATCTTTTATAACAGGTTGTGCCACTTCGTCTTTTTATTATTTATGGGATAGCCTCAGCCTGCGCATTCGCATATCTAGCCATGTAATATTTTTATGTGTATCTCTAATGATAGGATGTGGGCTTTACTTAATCGCCCAAGGAATAGTGCTTGAACAATATCGTGGAGTTATATGTATTGTTCTTGCCTTCATCAGTTCAGCAATCGCAATGTTCTTACAAAAACTAGCCGACCCAGAAAATGATATATTCTTTACTCCATCCACGACGCAAGATATGCCCAAAATTAGGTTCGGGTCAAAAAACAGACCAGCTATAGCCGAATTGAACAGGCGCATAAGGCTTGTCTTCTTTCTGTTTGGAATAGCTTTTGGCATCGGGTGGATTATGCTGGTTAACAGCCACCCGCTTATTTTGCCACCTGTTTTCATTGTGATAATTTTCGGCACAGTCTTATTGATAGCGCTGTTTTGGCGCGACCCAATAATTCATGACAGATACGTTACGATGCTTATGCGAGTATGCATAATTGTTATAGGCATATGTTTCCTAATGGCGCTTGTGCTACCCGGTCTGCCCGCAATTTTATTCCTGTGTACAGTTTGTGCATTCTGGCAAATCTTTTGGGTAATAGATACGGCTCTTCTTTTACGACATGCCCAAAAATATGCATTTTCAATCTTGAAACACACATCCACCGGTAAACTCAGCAGCGCATCCGGATTCCTTATAGGGCTTATATGCGCCACAATTTGCGCTGGCATTATGGGGTATCAAAACACTTTAGTGGGACTATCGTGCACAGTGATAATTGTTTGCATAATATGCAGTATGACATTATTACCTTTCTCAAATACAACGCTTTTAGCTCAAGCCAAAAGCGAATCAGATAGCAACAGCACAAGTGTTAGACGCGGCCAGCAAACAGGTTGGGAAGAAATATGTCAGCGTTTAGTAACTAAATACCATTTATCGCCACGCGAAGGCGAAATACTTGAATGTATGGCGCGCGGACATAACAATAAAACCATATCAGAAGAGTTAGTAGTTTCAGAGCATACCGTAAAAAGCCATGTATACAATATTTACCAAAAAATGGGCATACACTCGCGCCAAGAAATGTTTGATGCGCTAGAAAAGATATCTAAGGATACATAACATCTTCTCGTTAACTTCTTTCGAACTCATGATCTTCGGGATATAGGCAGAAACGCGTGTCCGTTTTAGTGTAGTTTTCCCTGTTCAGATACCAAATAGATGCCTTTGAAGTCGATGCCGCTCGACTTTCATATAGGAAAAAGTGCGCCTAATTCTCACTTGACACCCCTGTTCATAACTGACTTTTTCTTGGAAAAAGTCAGTTATGAACAGGGGCGAGCGGTGTTTGCTAGAAAATGTGCAATCTGCGGCGGCAAGATGAAGAAAAATGGTCAAAACTTCCAGCTTTCCATGGTCATAGCGCTACATAGCTAACTTGAATTGTGGAGAACACTGGGCAAACAGGGTTCTTCAATTCCATTTTGATTCGTAATTGGCGTAATTTGGCATTATAGACTGTGGAAAGTCGGAAGTTTTGACCATTTTTCGCCTAAAAAGTGACGAAAGCAACACACGGTCTGGTTTGGTCAGAGTTCCACAACAGCGCGCCCTATCCATATGCAACCTACTAAAACAGACACGCTTTTCTGCCTATATGCCGCCTATGTATATTAAAACCCCTTAATACTCAAAGCAGGTCAGAGGCGAAACGCCATCTGACCTGCAAAAAGTCTGGTCGGGTTGACAGGATTTGAACCTGCGGCCTCTGCGTCCCGAACGCAGCGCTCTACCAAGCTGAGCCACAACCCGTAAAAGCATCAGATATGTTACCACACCTGAACACGCACGGCTAAAATATTCTGCGCACGGCGTGCAATTTTAGTGGCGGAAATGCCTGTACCCTGTGAACACCATGCAGATACCTTGCTCGTCTGCCGCCGCGATAACTTCTTCATCACGAATAGAGCCGCCGGGCTGAATAACAGCAACAACACCCGCCTGTGCCAGCACGTCAAATCCATCGCGGAATGGGAAGAATGCATCGCTTGCAGCCACAGCGCCGCGCGCTTTTTCGCCCGCCTGCTCTACAGCAATGCGAGCAGAATTCACACGATTAGGCTGCCCGCCACCAGCGCCAACACTTGCGTGGTTTTTCGCTACTAAAATGGCGTTACTCTTAACCGATTTAACAGCGCGCCAAGCAAACATTAGCTCGTCCATCATCTCGGGCGTAGGCTGCACTTTGGTAGGACATGTAAAGCTAGCCTTATCTTCTGCCACGCCATCTGTCTGTTGCGCCAAAAGACCGCCCTCAACAGAGCGGAATTCCACACCCTGACCCGCAGGGTTCACGCCCCCCGTAGCCAAAAGGCGGCAGTTGGGCTTGCTTGTATACATTTCGCAAGCATCCCCTGAAAATTCAGGAGCAACTATAGCCTCCACAAATTGCTTGTTATCAAATATTGCAGCAACAACTTCGCCCGTAACAGCGCGATTAAACGCCATAACGCCACCGTATGCGCTTACCGGATCGCACTCATGCGCCCGCTTGTAAGCATGCGTCACGTCTACATCTTCGCAAACACCGCAAGGCGTTAAGTGCTTGACTATAACGCATGCAGGCTTGTCATATTCGCGCACAGCAGCCCAAGCCGCATCCAAATCGAGGTAGTTATTATACGAAAGCTCTTTGCCTTGCAGCTGCGTCGCGCGCGCAAGCGAATGCTCGGCACCCGCAAATTCATCGCGCAAATAGAATGCCGCCGCCTGATGCGGGTTCTCGCCATAGCGCAATGCCTGACGCTTTGTAAGCCCCAGCTGCATCTGTTCGGGAAATTCCGGTGAAGCGTCCGCAGCGTCAGCTTCCAGCTGCGCGCCCATCCACTTGGCAATTGCCCCATCATACGCATTTGTAGTGCGAAAAACTTCCAGCGCCAACTTCGCACGGGTATCGCGCAATGTAGCGCCATTGTTGTTGCGCATTTCATCCAAAATAGCATCGTAGCTAGACGGATCAGTTACAACCGCCACGCTTTCAAAATTCTTAGCTGCGCTGCGCAGCATGCTAGGACCGCCTATGTCAATGTTTTCTATACAAGTGTCGAAATCGGCACCGCTAGCTACAGTCTTTTCAAAGGCATACAGATTTACTACCACCATATCTATCATCTCTATGCCGTGTTCTGCAGCCTGAGCCATGTGCGCATCGTTGTTGCGCTTAGCCAAAAGTCCACCATGGACATTAGGATGCAGCGTTTTTACGCGCCCATCCATCATTTCGGGAAATTGAGTAATTTCATCTATAGGTGTCACCTTTATGCCAGCTTCGGCTATAACTTTCGCAGTACCGCCAGTAGATATTATCTGCGCACCGAATTCTTCCGACAAAGCCCGCGCAAATTCCACTATGCCGGCTTTGTCTGTAACAGACATTAACACCCGTTTTACCTTGGGATCCGCCATTTTCCCCTACCTCCCTAAACTGTCTTCGTGCTTCTTGCGTGCCTCTTCGCTATAACGCTGTTTGTAGCGTACATCTATTAACTCGGCAACAATGGCAATAGCAAGTTCTGCAGGTGTTTTCGCACCAAAATTTAGCCCAATGGGTCGCTTAACGCGCTGCCAATCTGCCTCGGACACGCCAGCACCCAAAACCAAATCGTGAACCGTAGAGTTTTTGCCCGCGCACCCCATCATGCCAACATAGTGCACGTTGTTCTGCAGCGCCCAAACACAACTTTCCGGATCAAACATATGCCCGCGAGTTAGCACACATACATAGTCTTCCGGTTTAGCCGGCATGTTCGCCAATTCATCAAAATTCCCACCGTGCAACATAATGCGTTCGGCGCACGGGAAACGCTCTTCATTCAAGAACGCAGGATCGTAATCAACCGCAATTACATGAAAACCTACATGGTCAGCCAAGCGCGCCAATTCCACCGCCGCATCGCTTGCGCCCAAAAGCCAAACGCGCACTTTACCAAACAGCGGCTGGCTAGCCCACGTAAGACCATCAAACTGATCGTTGTGCATGGAAGGTCCGCGCGTAACATCTTTCATCTGGAACACGTCGCGCGCACTTACTTCGCGACTAGCTACAATCTCTTTTGCGTCGTTGCAGAAAAAGACTAAGTCTTGCCCGTCAGCTGAACCCACATCGCCATACTTCTTTGTAACTTCGTTATCTACATTTTGGACGGCTTTTGCGCAATCATATACCACCTTAAAGCCTAGCCACGCCAAGTCGCCCTCGTCAATTGCCCGCAACGCGCGTTCAAACGTAGGAATATCAGCCTGAGTAAGCGCTGCCGCTATGCGCGCTAGCACATCGGGACCAATATGACTGTCACCTTCTGTAGCCTCTTTTGAAAACGCTGGAAAATCTGCCACAGAAAGCCGCGGCGTGTGCCCCGCACGCAAGTCTTCAATTATTCCTTGAATAGTTTCACGCTTCATATATATGCACCTTGCCTTCCGAATCTATTTCCATGCGCCCCTCAGCTATGGCGCGCAGCACTTGCGGATATAACTCGTGTTCTACATTATGTATGCGAGCCTCTAGAGAATCTATGGTATCGCCCTCAATTAAAGGCACCGCACGCTGGGCAATTATGGGACCTTTGTCGTATTCTTCGTTGGCAAAATGCACGGTAACACCGGTTACTTTTACGCCCGCATCCCACGCATCGCGTATGGCATGCGCACCCTTAAACGATGGCAACAAAGCTGGGTGCAAATTCAATACCCTATTCGGAAAAGCATCTAACACCACCGAGGTTATCATTCGCATGTATCCAGCCATCACCAAGTACTCAGCACCAGCTTCGCGCATGATATTTACTATGCGCGAATCGGCTGCACGTGCGTCTGCATACACGCTACGGTCAAACACCGTTGTGGGTATGCCCGCTTTTTGCGCACGCTGTATGCCGAATGCATCTGGGCGTGAAGATATCACGTGCACTATTTCTACAGGAAGCCCACACTCTATCTGGTCTAATATTGCTTGCAGATTCGTTCCGCTTCCCGAAAGCAATACGCCGCATTTAAGCGCGCACATATTCCACCTCACCAGAACCGGACACCACACGCCCTATGTTGTGCACTTTTTCGCCCGCAGCGTCTAGTGCCGCCTTCACATCGTATTCGGTGCTGGCATCCACCACCAACACCGCACCTATTCCCATATTGAATGTCTTTAAGCGCTCGGTTTCGCTAAGATTTGCCGCCTCGCAAGTATATTCAACGATTGGAGGCACAACCCACGAGCCTAGCTGCACTTGCGCATTCATATTAGAAGGAAGTGCGCGATTCAAATTTTCCGTTATGCCACCACCGGTTATATGCGCCAGAGAATGCACCGCGCCCGGCAAACTGCGCAACACATCAAGCACCGGCTTTACATATATGCGCGTTGGAATCAGAAGAGCCTCAAGCACACTTTTGCCGCCGAGCTTTTCCACGGGCGCTTTCAGTTCATCGGCGCTTTTGCCCTCTACCAAAACCTTGCGCGCCAGCGAATAACCATTCGAATGCAATCCGCTAGACTCAAGCCCAAGCAAAACGTCGCCAACATGCACATTTTGAGGCCCTAACATGCGCGGCTTATCAACTATACCGACGCAAAAGCCGCTTAGGTCGTAATCGTCAGGGTCCATAACGCCGGGGTGTTCAGCCATCTCTCCCCCGATAAGCGATGCGCCTGCCTGCTTGCATCCATCGGCTATGCCAGCCACTATGTCGTGCATCTGCTCGGCAGAAAGCTTTCCCACGGCAACATAGTCCAAAAAGAACAAAGGCTCGGCACCGGTAGCAAGAATATCGTTTGCACACATCGCAACTAAATCAATTCCGACACTTGTATGCTTACCAAGCATTTGAGCTACTTTAAGCTTGGTACCCACACCATCGGTTCCGCTTACAAGCAGCGGCTCTTCCATTTCCTTTGCTGCAGCTATGCTGAAAAGACCGCCAAAACCACCTATATCGCCCACCACTTCATGTCTATATGTGGCACCGACCAGCCCCTTTATAGCATCAACCGCACGCGCACCTTCTACCGTGCTAACACCAGCCTGTGCGTAAGTAATTTGTTCGCCCATCCACACCACCTTCCGAAGTTTTCACTTGCCTCTATTCTAACTTCTAACTAGCAAAACCTTTAGTGCGTTTCGCTAATATCAGGCAAGGTATTTTCAGGCGATAAATTACCGCAAGGAAACTATTTAGCGAAAGATGGTATTCTGGGGCAGTATTGAAATAGAATTCAATATCGGCAATACGTTCAAGTAAGGAAGGAAATACCGATGCAAACGAATCACGCTAAAGCCATTAAGGGTCTTAGCATTGCTGTTGTCGTTCTTGCCGCATTAGGAATTATTGGCAGTCTAATCGGGGCGATTGCAATGATAGCTATGGGTCCGGCGCTAGAATATGCCGCAACAGGCATTGAATACGACAACGGATATTATTCTCATTCCGACGGTGCAATAGTTGCACAAATTTTAATGGCAGTTGGCGAAGCCATGTTTGTGTGGACGCTTATATGCTGCATTTTAGTATTGGTCGCTGGCATAACAGGACTACGCTTCCATAACAATCAGCAGAAATTGGGGAATGTCTTCGGCTGGGCAATTGCGGGTGCCATCCTAAGTTTCCTTGGAGGCAGCATAGTTACATGCGTACTGTTAATTATCGTAGCTGTGTTCGCTAGTAAAGACCGCCAATTAGTGAAAGCCGGCGTTTATAACCAATCAGCGCCAACAGGCATTCCTGCACAACCAATACAGATACCCGCACAGCCGGTGCAACCAGTACAGCCGGTGCAACCAGTACAGTCGGTGCAACCGGTGCAACCAATGCAGCCTACTGCCCCCGAACAGCCAACAACACAACCCGAACAAGTAGCAGATCAGACCAATACAACCACACAAAGCAACCAGTAAATTATGGCATATAGGCAAAAAGTGTGTAGAATTCTCACTTGACGGGGCTGTAACAAAAGTCTTGAATGGTTATCTTGAACCGCTATATATTGAAATGAAATGCAAGAAACCCACCACATATTGTGGCGGGTTTCTTATTGATGAGACTTCTGTTACAGCCCCGAGCGGTGTCTATCTCAAAATGCAGCATTTGCGGCAGCAAAATGTCAAAGAACAAATTCACTAAAGCCGGAAGGCAGAGGTGGAGATGTAGCTTATGCGGAGGCTCTAGTGTTAGGAAAAACGATACCTCTGCAAGATATCTTAAAGTGTTTGTTGGATGGCTTTTGGGTAAACTCTCAACACCTTGACGCTAGATTACGATTCAGCTCATCCGCATACTAGTTCAAAAAAGTTAGAAAAATGGTCAAAACTTTCAGCTTTCCATGGTCATAGTGCCACATAGCTAACTTGAAATGTGGAGGACACTGGGCAAACAGGGTTCTTCAATTCCATTTTGATTCGTAATTGGCGTAATTTGGCATTATAGACTGTGGAAAGTCGGAAGTTTTGACCATTTTTCGCCTAAAAAGTGACGAAGGCAACACACGTTCTGGTTTGGTCAGAGTTCCAAAACAGCGCGCCCTATCCATATGCAATCTACTAAAACAGACACGCTTTTCTGCCTATATGCCTGAATTATTTGTTAGCTAATACAGCGGCATGAAATAACTGCCGCCGAAAGAGAATCGCCCGACCGTTCTATAAGAATGGTCGGGCGATTTTGCTGCATCATCCCCTGATGAGGTGCAGCCGCTGCAGACGAAGATGTCCCGCGCCTTCGCTCTTCGCGACGCATCCTAGCCTTTCGCGCGCATATTGCCGAAGCCCCCTTTTCATCAGCATGCGTGTTCATAGGCTGAACAGTCAAAGCCTTGCAACGCTCGAAGTATACATCATTATTCGCCTTCTTTTGAAAAAACCTTATCGAAATCATGTTTAGTGAAAAAGCTAAGTTGTGCCACATCTTCAGGAATAGCAACCGGATAATCGCCCGTGAAGCACGCATCGCAGAACCCCTGAGTATGCGCATCGCTTACAGCCTCGCGCAATCCATCCAGCGACAAAAACGCCAAAGAGTCAGACCCAATCCATTCATTCATTTGCTCAAGCGACATATTTGCCGCTATAAGCTGATCGCGCGTATCAGTATCTATACCATAGAAGCATGGCCACATAACTTCTGGACTAGTTATGCGCAAATGCACCTCTGTTGCACCAGCATCTCGGAGCATTTGCACCAGCTTCTTGCTTGTATTGCCGCGCACTATGCTATCGTCAATAACCACCAGCCGCTTGCCAGCTATTACATTTGAAAGCGGATTCAACTTCAACCGAATACCCAACTGTCGCATTTCCTGAGTAGGCTGTATGAAAGTGCGCCCAACATAACGATTTTTCACTATGCCGTCGGTGTATTCTATGCCGCTCTCAGCTGAAAAACCAAGCGCCGCAGGTACCCCGCTGTCTGGCACCCCTAGCACCAAATCGGCATCAGCCGGAGCTTCGCGCGCCAAAATGCGCCCCGTATTGCGACGCGCCTTATAAACACTTTGCCCATCTATTACGCTATCGGGTCGCGCAAAATATACGTATTCAAAGATGCAAGCTGCTGGCTTTTTAGAAGGAACTGCCTGTACAGATGCCACACCGTCTTGCCCAATCCTGACTATTTCACCGGGATTTATATCGCGCACATACTGAGCGCCAACTATATCCAAACCGCAAGTTTCAGATGAAACCACCCATCCGCGGTTATTAGCCAACTTTCCCATGCACAGCGGTCTTATGCCGTGCGGATCGCGAAAAGCATAAAGAGCATCAGCCGTACATATGACCATTGCGTATGCGCCCGCCATCAAATTCATAGCGCTTGTAATACCGTCGCGCAGATGATGCGTCTTTCGTGTAACCAAACCTATTGCCTTTGCGGCTACCTCAGAATCGGTAGAAGATCGCAGTTGTACGCCCTGATCTATTAGCTGCGCACGCATGCTGTTTGTATTAGTAAGTGTGCCGTTGTGCGCCAACGCAAACAGCACTTCATCTATAGCTGACATATGCGGCTGCGCGGCTTCCCATACCGCTTTGCTACCGCTGGTGGAATAACGCACGTGACCTATCGCAACATCGCCCGTAAGGCTGGCAAGCGCAGCTTCATTGAATACCTGAGTTACAAGCCCAAGATCTTTCTCTACGGTGACGGTGTAACCGTCGCCCACAGCAATGCCCGCGCTTTCCTGTCCGCGATGCTGCAGCGCCTGCAAACCAAAACCCGTCATTCGCGCCACATCGCTTCCGGGCGCATATACTCCAAAAATTCCGCATTCTTCCTGAGGATGATCGGGGTGTTCCCCACACTCTATCCAGTCGCTCATAAAAGCCTTTCAGCTATCGCACCTTCTACGCTTTCAATATCGCCTTGATCAACTAGCGAATTTCCTTGCGAAACCGTACTTCCGGCTGGCAAAAATTCGTCCACTGAACAAAACGTTACTATGCGATAGTTTACATCTGGATAGCTGCATGTAGAAAATGCAAATACTTGCTTAATGTCGTCTACCGGCGGCGCCGGCGGATCGGGATTTACAGTAGAGGTGTCTATGCGCTTTTGCACATAATCGTGAAAGTCTTGCATAGAATCAAAGTCGGGAATGACAATATCGGTTGATGACCCCGGCACTTTATCGACGGCAAACGATGTAGTTCGGAAGTTCCCTTCCGGGGTTAATACGTAAAATGTGCGTAGCTGGTTGAACAGTTCATCGTTCCAAGCAAAATCGCCCAAAGTGGCAAACATTGTGCCGTTAGCCATATGGTGTCCGTATATTACGTTTACTTGGTCGGTCCAATCGGGCGAATTTACGCCAGCTAGCATTATACAGCCGTATTCAGCGCCAAAATCGCCAACAGAATTTTGACCAAAGTTGTGCTTTAAATAATATTTGTCATCGTTTTCGCGCCAGCAAATTGGGTAGCTAATATTTGTGCCGGGCACATAAACCCATCCCACCACATCGGGGTTAATTGCGCGCAACGCATCCCAGTCTACATCGAAGCTTCCAAGAGTTGTAACTCCGCTGTTGTCGTTTATGGTGAAATTCTCGTCGCTGAGTTTGGTGTATTCGTTTTGCCCGTTCCAATACGTGAAAAGTAACCAGCCCAAGCCGCCTAGCGCACACGCCAGAACCACTATAGCCAATATAAATACTACGCGCCAAGCCCCGCCTTTGCGCTTTTGCTTTTTGCTTGGCTTCTGAGAATTGGGCTGCATTGGAGGCTGCATTTGCGCACGGTTGCCCTGCAAATTACCATGCTGATACATATTCGGTTGAACTGAACCATGCGAGACTTGCGTACCCGCCCGCCCGTTCAGTTTGGGTCCGAAACTGTAGGTCATACCTTCCTTGTGCCTTTTGCCTGTGCGCCGGTTTTAAGTTATTTCTTCTTCATTTCATCGAAGAAACCCTTGCCTACAAAAACAACGACAAGAATAACTATTATTGCAATAATAATTCCGACTACCCAAGGCTGAGCCAAGAACTCAAAGATATCCATTGAAACTCCTAGTCGTATTCAAACATTACACTAATTTTAATGCAAAGTGCACACTAAGCAACTATGCCATTTCTATTGCGCCATCCTTTGGTGAATAAGCGCAAGAATATGGACTTCATTGCGTTCTGCATGATATTCATAGATGACATCAAAAGGCGCAATGACCAGCTTGCGTACAGTTTTGCCATATTTCCTGCGAATTGATTGAGGCACTATACCAGAACCGATCTCGGGCATATCGGACAATAAAGAAATAGCATCCATGATCTCTTTGCGCTTGCTGGCAAGAAGTACTTGTGCAACGTCATTTAAGAAACCTTCAGTAAAAAGAATTTCAGGCATCTGTACGCCTCTTGACTTCTTCATATGCCGCCTCGATACCTTTTACATATCGCCCAGCAGCAATATCTGCGCGTCCCCGTTCAATAGCAGATGCCATACAAGCCTCATATACCGCACTTTCTGCAGCCTCGTTAAGCTTCTCTTGAAACATATCCTCAGTACAAAACACGTAAGCCCCAACACCGTTTTCGGTTATACGTACAATATTTGACTGAGCGGCTTTTTTTATCTCTCCTTGTTTCTTTTGTAGCGCAGAGATTGGGAAAATAGGCTCCATTGTCACCGTCATACAGCATCCTTTCGGAAGAAAATATACTATAGAATAGTATATAAGTTATTCCGACTGACTAAAAGCGACTTTTTAAAGCTACTCTGAAGAGGGCTTAATTTAGTGTGCCCTAATTTTGTCCCGGGCGTAGACTTAAGGTTAGATTTTCTTTATTTAACCTGTTCAGACATAGGATTTGGCTATTTATCCCATACGTTTTAAGACTTGCCCGGAAAGGCCAGCAAACCGCACATTGTAGTCCTCTCACTATTTTAGTCGATAACAACACTTGCATGCCTTGGTTCAAAGCAGCAACACGGTCGCAAGCAAACAATGCGCACACCACTCGCCCGAGCAGGTCCAATTTTTAGAAAAGTGCCTAGAACAGTTGTTGAGCCACCTATACCCATAGGTCCTATACCACTTGCATTAACAGCATCCGATATGCGCTGTTCCATCTCAGATTGATTACCATATCTCCCATCTACCTGAGCCTGAAGCATTAGATTTACTGCCTCATAGTGCGAACGACCAATGCCGATAGCTAAGGTACAAGGAGAACAACCCAGTTGAAGACAAGCCTCTTTAGCCCATTCAATAATCTGATTCTCAATATTAGAAGCATCGTGTCGGTGAAATATACGGTAGCTTCTTCCCCGTATAGCAGGTCCACCGCCAAGCATCAAAACATGAATTCGAAAAATATCCTCGTTGATTCTTCGTATAGCAACAGGAGCGATATCTAGCATGGCAGGATCGTCATACATACCCAAAGTCTGTCCCAAACGATCCTCGCCATCCCCCTTTACAGCCATAGGTCTCCCAGGAAGCCTGCGTAAGCCCTCTGCAACACCTAATTCGATTGCCTTTAGAATTTCGCCATTGACAATCTTACTAGGCCCAACCTCAAGCAAAATATGAGGAATGCCGGTATCGTCACACAAAGGACTCGAATTTTGTTCTGCAGCCTCTCCGTTAGCAAGCATAATCTCTAGTAGCCATTTAGCCGTTTCGTTCTTCTCGCATTCAATAGCCCTCATATAAGCATGTTTCTTATCATTAGGATAAGCGGAACTAGCTTCAATCAAACAACTGGCAACTTTATCAACTATAAGTTTTTGACAATCCATTGCTATCCTTGATATATGCTTTTACCATGCGCAGCAGCTATAACAGCAGGACATTCTTCAAGTTCAATTTCGTATAGAGCTTCCATTCCTAGCTTGGAAAATGCAACCACTCTCTTTGATGTCATGCCTTTCCCAAGCAACGCTGTAACTGGAGGAACAACAGCATAAACGGCACCGCTTTCTTCTAATTTTGCAATTGTAGTATCTGAAAGAGAACCCTTACCTAGAAATACCCTCACGCCTACATCACAAAGCGGTCCGAAGCTTTCCTCAATTTCAAGCTTATTGCTAGATGTTGGTCCTATACCAGCTTCGCTGACAGCTGTATGTAAGATGGCGGCACCCTCAAAATTTATACCAATATCATTAATATTTCCGCTATCAATCAACTCGCAGACTTTAGGAAGAGCTGCGTCACGTCCACAGATAACACGTCCTGAAAAGATAGCCCTATCACCAACAAACAAATCCGACACATCCGAAATAGGTAATTTAATATGTTTATATTCAGCACGCATCGCATTACCTTTATACACCGAAAAGCTCAACGTATCTCTTCTCGTTTTCAATAACACCATATGCTTTTGCGCGCATGGCTACTTTACGTGCCCAGTTAGTATGAGGAGCTATTTCATTCATTTTGTTAGCTTGCGTGCTTTTTACCACTCCACTGTTTGTGTTAAGTATTTGCATCGCATCGTTATATTCCTCACGTGTAACCGCTTGTAATGCATTGACAAACCTTATATGGGTTGGATGGATAACCGTACGACCAACAAAACCGTTAGCCTTATCGAGAATCACCTCACGTAATAGACCGTCGACTTCCTCGTTGAAAATACGATGACGTCTCAGAAGTCTATCTTCGATATCAATTTTAGGTAAATCTTCAAACATCATTTCCTTAGGAGCGCGAAAGTACTCCCATACAGGTCCAGATACAACATAATCGTTATTACGACTAAAAACATTTAAAATGTCACTTAAAATTTCTCGTACAGTCAGAATATCGTAGATAGAATAATCAACACCACGACGAGCACCAAAGCAACTACTAAAGTCAGTAGCACCAACTCGTACCTGCAAAACAATATCTTTATAGTCATCTAGGATTTCGCGCACCGCCATAAGCTCACCCATGCGACTCTCTTTGAACGCAACCTTAGAATCCTCAAGAATAGGCATACCGTAGAGAATTTCTCCGAGCTCATCATTGAGTTGTTTGAGATAGTTGAAATATGCCTCACCATTGCGGCTATTAAATTTAGGAAAATTAAACCCGCACAAAAGCTTTGATTGACGCACTGTCAGCTGCTGAGCAAAACGATGAAATTGTCCAATCGAACGAACACGGCAAAATATTAAAGGAACTCTATCGATATCAAGACTTCCATCCTCAATTGCATCTACCAAGATATCAAGCAGCGCAAGCGAATTGGCTTCAGCTTCATATACTTTGTCCGCAGGACACGCATCCTCGAAACATAGAACCATAGATGTTAGTTCAGGCAGCCAGCCAGAAATTATCTTACCAGCAAAGTCCTGTGTCCCAGGCATATACATAGTTGCACCAAGACAGAAACGTAACAACTCAGAATCGGTATGCTTATTAAACTCAATTGGTTCCTTAACGAACATAAAACCGGGGTTATAAAGATGATGTCTCATAGGATCCTTTCCTCTATGCTCTTTACCAACCGATCGAACCTGCAGGTGAAGCAATCGCCTCAGGGTAGTACTCATCAATAATGCGCTTCACAAGTGCAACCTGTTTTGCACGCTGACAAGCCTGTTCAACTGTTGTATCCCAGCTATGTGTGCCAGCAACACTCCCGCCAGTTTTGAGGTAAACAGGAGCTGCCACACGAATCATTTCAGGAACCTCGTAATGACGAATAAAACCACCAGAAGAAGTCGGATTTTCAGTATGAATGTCAATAGGAATGTTGACTGCTTGACGTATCGCTGCAAGCATTTGAAGCTGTATATCGCGCACCGGATTAATGCTATCAAGCCCTATGGATTCAAACAACTTTGCAGAGCAAGGATTAGATATTCCAGCATGCGCTGACATCTTAAAGTGACAATCTATCGGAATCTCTCCAACCTTGCGCGCTTCATTTAGTACCCACAGACAGCCCTCGTCATAGACAAGAAAACCACGAACTCCAAATTTAGCAGCACGTTTAACTTCTTCAATTGCTCGCACAATCTGTTCTTGACCGCGCAAACGATAGCCAATTCTCTTGCCCTCTTCGGTCTTAGCCGAAGCAGAAGTGTCCGTTGTTGCTCGCGGACCAATAGCAAGAATTAATTGAGTGCGATACTTGGAAGCAAGAGAAACCATCTGCTCAATTTCGCTATCAAGTAGCGACATAATTCCCTTAGTCTGCGTAACGCGATGTATATCAATTTCATATTCATGAAGTTTTTCTAGCAGTGCTCGCATAGCGGCTGGACCTTGAATGCCAGGCACTTCAAATCGATACTGTGCTCCATCGGTAAACCTCTTCTGAGAAACCGGTAAGTCATATGCATCACCTTTGGGTAAACCAATGCTTCCCAGAAAGTCCCTTGTCTCATCCATAGTTGTCATCCAAGACCCCTTCAATCTTTGATTTTCAAGTTGCAAATAATAAAATCCATCGTTGTAGTTTTAATCAGATCTAAGCTCTCGCATCAAACAGCTCTTCATATCTGTAGGGTTAATCTCAAGTCCCGGAATATCGGATCGAATTCCAGGACGAATATAAACATCGAGAAATGCAGCATTATTCTTCTTGCATAGTTCTTCAGCAGCCCAAGAAATATCATCGGTGCAAAAAACAGGACCGCCAACAGTCTCATAGCCGCATGCTGCTGCAATCGTCGTTAGATCAATATCTTGTCCAGCTGATGGTCGACCACCAACTGACTCATGCATACCATTATTAAGTACTATATGAAGAAAATTGGGAGCTTCATATCGCGAGGGCATAGTAAAAGCACCCATATGCATAATCGCTGCAGCATCTCCATCAAGACATATAACCTGTCTGTCTGGTACAGCCAGAGCTATTCCTAAAGCGATCGAAGACGCATGTCCCATTGAGCCAACATTCAAATAATCGCAAGAATGATTCTCTCCTCGAGCCTCTCTCAAATAATAAAGCTCCCTTGCAGCGCGACCTGTAGTAGCCGAATAGAGGCTATCAGCAGGAGCTGAATCGAGAACAACTTCTATAGCTTCTTCTCTACTTAAGAGCAGCTTCTTGCCGATAATAGAACTTTTAAGACCGCTGAATATGTCCTTCGGCACAAGAATAGCGACTGGCATGTTTTCATCGCGTGCTTTTGACACCATTTGAGTTACAGCATAAAAAGTCTCAGATTGTTCATCATTAAGTACTATATACGGAATTCCTATATCACTAAGTAAAGATGGGGTGATTTCCCCTTGTAGCTTATGCTGCACATGGTCCAAATGCCACGGATCACCTCTCCAACCAATAAGTAATATTATCGGAATACCGAGCATTTCACGACATGCAAGAGAAACAAGCGGATTGATAGCATTTCCAAGTCCAGAGTTTTGCATATATACAAGTGGCACTTCGCCTGTTGCTAAATAGTGACCCACCGCAATGCCAATAGCGTTTCCCTCATTGGCGGCAACTACGTTGCTATTGTGGTTGCAATATGTTTGTAATTCAGCGCAAAACTCGTATAAATAAGAATCAGGTACACCAGTGTAGAATCTAACTCCCACATCAGAGAGAGCTTCAATAAACTTCGTTGCTTGCATGCTATATCACTTTTCCATCGGAATAAAAGCGGTAATATTCAGGTGAATCTTTGGCTGTAAGCCCCCAAGCACTATCCATAGCCTCAACAATCATACTTGGCAAAGCAAGTTTATTAAGACTATCAAGATTCTGTTTAAGCTGACTCATGCTCGAAGCTCCGACAATGACACCATCACCTCGATCCTTATTCAGCATCGAATGATTAGCGAGCCATCGATATGCCGCTTCCGCAACTGAAATATTGCATAGCTTGCATGCTTCAGAGATGAGCACAATAGCCTCAAAGTATGATTCTTTCCAATAACGTCCTTGATAGCTTTTCGCTCGTAAGGCAAAACGACCGCTATTAGGTCTAGTATTGATGTCTTCATATTTGCCGGTAAGCATACCCCCTGCCAATGGGTTATATGCATAAAAACGCATACCAAGACTGTCGAGATATGGAAAAAGTTCGCTTTCTGCATTACGACTTAAAACGTTGTATACGCCCTCAAAAACAGTAGGTCTAGGACACCCTAACTTCTCGCAAATCGGAATCATCTCTTCAATGAGTTCTAATGGAAAGTTACTCACTCCCAATTCTTTAAATTTTCCTTCAGAATAAAGTTCGACACATCCCTCAATTGCATCTCCAATAGGAGTGCTTCTATCGGGAAAATGGAGATAAAAAACATCAACAGATTTTAAGTCCATACGTATGAGAGACTCATTGAGTTGCATAACAACTGACGCTCTATCAAGTGTTCCTGTAACCCGGGGATTTGCTTTAGTAGCAACGGAGAACCCTGAAATATCAAAAGACTTAAAACATTCACCCAAAAGACTTTCACAAGCACCATCGTTGTACACATAAGCCGTATCAATTTCTGTACCACCAGCACTTTTGAAAGCGCCCAGCATATCTATAGCATCTTGAACGAATACTTGCTGGCCAATATTCATGGTTCCAAAAATTGCTTTCATCTAACCATCCCATCCTAGACTGCATGGAAAACGAAAAGGCGCCTTAGTGTCGCTCCACATTTCAAAGCATCGCAATACAAATTCATCAACATCTTTATTCGCTATATTTACGCCACTTGACTTAATACAACAATTCTTCAGTTTCAGCTTCAAATCATCGAGTGTAAATGGATTCTCTGGATCTCCTTTTGGTACAGGAATAGCATGCTTAAATTCATTTCCACCTATTGTCTTTACAATTAATTCAGCACCGCGAATACCTTCTGATGGTCGCTCAAGCGATGGATCTTCAACGATTTCTATAACATCGATTAATTTATCAACCTCTTCCGGAATTGTATTAATTTCTAAATCAGAAAGATCGAAATGCCCTGTCACAAAAGCAGTAGCCACCGCATAATAAATTGAAAACTTCGCTTCGGCTGTCGTTTGGGGCTTCTTTATTTGACCTGCAAGTTCAATAGCATGTCCATAAGTACGCACAAGTATATGCTCTAAAGATTTGTAATCGACTTTGTTCCTTAGAAACAGAGCTGCCTCAATTCCGCCGTGAGTATGTCGACAAGACGGATAGGCTTTCATATAACATTCAGCTATACCAAAACGCTTTCCTAGTCCACCTAGAATTACATTAATATTAGGTTTTGATGTCATAGCTTGCAGCCATCCTCTTGCACTCTCAAGAGGATGCTCCGAAGCAACAACACCTCGCTCTGCCAACAGAGCAGACAACATCCCAGAATAAGCAGCTCTAGCAGGATTCAAAGGTTTAGCTTCTTGTCCAGTTTCACCCACAAGCAAAAGGCCCGAAGATTGAGTACAAGCTAAAGAAATTGCACTATAGATCTGTGATTGATTGAGACCTATTATCTTTGCGCAAGCAACCGCAACAGCAATTGCCCCAACTGTTCCAGTTGAATGAAATCCTCTCTCAATCATTTCTGGCATACAGGCAGCGCCAAGACGACTGTATATGTCATATCCGATAATCATTGCCTCAATCAGCGCCCCATTCGAAAGCTCTCTTTCTTCAGCAAGAGCCATAATGGCCGGCACTATATGGGTCCCAATATGACCCGCCGCCTGCTTATTTCCGTCATCCATGTCAGCGCCATGCGCATATGCCGCATTAATCATCGCAGCATCTAGTACAGAATACTTACCTTCTTTGAAAAAGATACTCGAGGCACCCTTTTTGCTATCCTGAAGAACAATATCTGCAAGCGCAATATTGAATCCGGAATTCACTCTATATCCCGCATGTACGACCGCTATAAAATCTAGCAAATGATATTTTGCGCGCTCCAAAATATGTTCAGGAATATTCTCGTATTTAAGTTCGGCAGCATATTTACTTAATAATCCCGTTAAATTAACTTCTAATGGAAAAGTATTATCACAATAATCCATTATCTATCCTCTAAAGATGCATGCTCTGCCCACAACACAAGAGCATCGGTCATTGAAGAAACTTTCATATCGCCACTTGTGTCCATAATTTGAATACATTCATTGATGTGCTTCGAAATACGAATAGCTTCATCAATAGTATCCGACAAGAAATTAACTTCCACCGCCCTTCTACCCACATCAGCAAGAGGAGCTACAATATCACCGGGAATCTTTCTGCAATTAACGGAAACTACCCCATTAATTTTTCTTGCTGCAGAAATCCCCTCAATAGAAACAATCTTGCCAGACCGGACAGTTACATCATGTATCACTTCGAACATATCGTTTAAAAGATAGGGTTTACTATCAATTTCTAAATCGCATGATGACATACTTCCAGTTAAGGCAAACTCAACTAGCAATTCTGCAAAATCTACACCAATTGCTTTTTTCAGCGCTCTCTCATAATCTCCCCCAGGAAATCTTAATCCTGGATCATAGAAATAAAACTCTCCATCTTTTACAAAACCTTGCATGAAAGCAGGACCATTTTCACACCCAAGACTCTTAAGCATTGAAATAACTTTGCGATTCACTTTTGCCATATATTCTTCAGCATGTCTCGATGGAGATACTGTTCCGATAGCAACATTACCCAAGTCATCTTTTAGACTACCAAGAAGCCTGTCAGACAAACGCTCCAGATACGCATGCCCATCAATAAAGAAATATGTAACGGATATATCATCTGCATCGTTCATATATTGTTCTACTATAACTCGCCCATCAGCTGACTCTTTCGATGCCGTCGTCAATATACGGAATAATTCAGTCTTGTTATGGCAAATGCCCTGGCCACGCGACCCCCTACTATCAACTGGCTTAACAAACAATGGAAAACCGAGTTCATTACCAGATTCCATTAATTCATCAGGAAACCCGCACTCATAAGGAATAGTGTTAACGCCATATTTTGAACAATATGATTTAAAAAGAGATTTATCTGTCATGGTAGCAAATGCAAAGTCATTTCCATAACACGGAAAACCCATTCGACTACAGAGAAGGCGATAGGGAATTTGGCAAGGATCAAGCCATGCCGAAATCGCTCCATCAATACCCTCTAATTTACAATATCGAACCATCTCTTCAGTATTGAATATATCGATTTTCGCCGAACAGTCGGCTAATTCTTTTGCTGGAGAATTGTCAAGATAATCAACCACATAAGAAACTACACCTAGATGATGTGCAGCTTCAACAAGTTTACAATGCTGGTCGGCTCCACCAAGAATTAGCAACTTTTTTCCGTTCAGATTCATTGACTTTGCCCTAGTACGATTTCGTAAATCTTCTCAATATCATCAAAAGATAAATCTGCATAGAGCGGGAGTGTCAGTACTCTTGATGCCACGTATTTAGCTACTGGAGTATCGCCACTTTCAAAGCGACCCCTATAGCATTCATAGTCGCTTACGAGAGGATAGAAATATTTACGAGCACCAATACTTTCTTTAGCAAGAGCATCAAATACATCATCGCGAGTTGCACCAAAAGAATCTTCAAATACAACAGGTAGATAGGCATAATTGTGTTTTATGTTGTCTGGCGGTATGCATATCTTAATGCCGGGGATACTTCCTAAAAGTTCCCAATAATGCTCTGATATCTTTTTACGTTTCAAAATTTCATCGTCTAAATGTCGTAAATTACAAATTCCCATAGCAGCACAGAATTCATTCATCTTGGCATTGCCGCCTACGTATTCAACACTCTCAGGTCCTGTAATGCCGAAGTTCTTCCACTGGTTTAGAACATCTTTTAACTCAGAATCTTTGAAGCAAACTGCTCCACCCTCTATTGTGTTAAACACTTTAGTGGCATGAAAACTAAACATAGACGCATCACCAAAGGTAGCTGCACTTACACCATCGCGTTTAACTCCGAATGCATGTGCAGCATCGTATATAACTTTTAGATTGTGTTTGTCTGCAAGTTCTTGGATAGCATCTGTATCACACAGATTGCCATAAACATGAACAGGCACTATTGCGCAAGTTGATTCATCAATAAGTCTCTCAATGCTTGCGGGATCTATTGTGTAGTCATCAGGCTTAATGTCGGCAAATACAGGCTCTAGTCCTTTACGTACAATAGCATGTGTAGTTGAAGCGAAAGTAAATGGAGTGGTAATAACTTTGCGTCGTCCATCTTTTCCAAGACGCATAGATTCAATTACACCTTCAAGTGCAGAGTGTCCGTTTACATAAAGAGCTACATTGTCTACACCTAAAAACTCTTTCAATGTAGCTTCTAGCTGTTTGTGTTTCTCGCCCATATTGGTAAGCCAATGGCTATCCCAAAGAGGTGCAATTTCGGATATATACTCATCTAGTGGTGGCATAGATGAGCGAGTAACTAGTATGCGGTTATTACTCACACATTCCCTCTCTTCAGTTTTCAAAGTGCTTATATTCAATTAAAGATAGATTTCAATTTGAACTAACTCTCAATGTGATTTCTTTTACTTGCAAACAGTTCCTTGCCTGTAGCAAGAAGATATTCCAAAGCTTCCACATGAAATAGCTTAGAGAAACCTAAGTAAGCTGCCGCCATTACAATTGTCTGCAACAAAATAGTTATACCGTCGGGCAACATTAGTAAGCTAACAGACCATGCAATAGCTGCCGATATTAAAGAAAGTACTATACCGGGTGTAATGTCACGCACTTGCTCAATATAGGGATACCCAATAACACGCTTGTTTGGATAGGCGTTTACAAAAGTAGAAATAATCCCACTTAGAAGATAGCTACCTATCATGAGATATATATCTTTAAATACAAACGCAGTAACTAAAAGAAAAACAAGTCCGTAAGATTTCTTTATAAGTTCAAGTTTTAAGAAAAGATCGCTTCTACCCATAGCGTTAAGTGCTTGAAGATTAGATGTGTGAATAGGAAGCAGTGCCTGAGTAAAGCAGTAGACTTGCAAGAAGTATACGCAAGGTAGCCACTGCTCACCTAAAAGCAGTCTTACAAGAGGCTCTGCAACTAAAGCAAACAGCGTCATACACGGCATAATAAGATAACAAGAAGTTTTGAGCGCCCTGCGCACTAGACGCTTTACATAAGAAAGATCATCTTGAACACGACTAACTGCCGAAAGCATTACAGGCTGAATTGCACCATCTAACATTGAACCTAGTGCTTGTGGATAGCGTTTACCTTGAGAAACATAACCGAGCTGAGTTGCCGAGAACTGCTTACCTATCACAAGATCAGATAGTGATTGATATCCTACATCAAGCAATCCTGAAGCTAAAAGCTTCCAACCAAAGGAAAAGAACCTCTTTGCACGAGAAGCGCTGAATACTAGTCTTGGTCTCCACGAAACCTGTAGCGCTAAAACACAACAATTAACAAGTTGATAAATAAGCTGTTGTGCGACTAATGCCCAAAGCCCAGTGCCCCAAAAAGCAAGCCCAATTCCAATTGTTCCACTTATAAGAACAGAAACTATAGTTGCATTAAACACTTTGCGAAGTTCAAGATTTCTCTGAACAATAGCAATTTGTACAGCATTGTATGCATTAATTATAAGAACGAGAGCCATAGCACGAAGCGGCCATATAAGCTCATCCATACTATAGAAAGAAGCTATTACAGGAGCAGCAAGAAATACAAGTACATACAGAACAACTGATATACAAAGCGATAGCCAAAATACTGTAGAGCAATCATCATCGTTTACGCCCGGGAATTGAACTAATGCCGTATTAAGTCCTGACTGTACTATTACATTGCCAATATTCACAAAGACAAGCATGATAGCTAGTGCACCAAAAGCCTCCGGAGCAAGAAGTCGCGCCAAGACAATCTGAACAACAAGCCCAACAACAGAACTTCCACTTCGTTCAAGCAGTTTCCAAGCCAAGGAAGATATGGTTTTAGATTTAAGAGACATTTATATTCAATGCTGATTTCTTACAATTCGCTTATGGGTTGATGGACCCCACCCGCTACTTTGTATTACAAATCCAAGCTTCCGAAGTAGCTTCTTGATAACAATTTTTCCGTAATCCTGCCAATCGAATTTAGAAATTATTTCTTTCTCGAAAGAAGAAAGGGTATACGAATTACTATACCCAAGTATTGTTCCTAAATATGACTTTGCGGCAACCAGAAAATTGTCGTGCCATTCATGATGAGTTATTTCATCGATAGACTCCATCATGCATATCCAACGTTTACTATTTATGCAGGATTCTGCCGGATTTTGCATCCTAGAAGTCCATGAGCCAGGTGTTTGAAAACGATAAACGCTCATACATTTAGGCTCATAGTGTATATACCCTTTTGTTGTCGAGTAAATTGCTGTCGGAAAATCACCCACCGGCTTATCAAAAACCCACGTATTAACATATTCTGCAAAATGCTCTTTTCGTCTAACGCGGCTAGCTGTGGGTATCTGCCAGTTATCTATAACATCAGGTCCATTTAAATTACAAGCAATGGAACCCATCCCCATTGTCCCTAAAACATCACCGGTAACACCATCAATAACACAAGCTGCATGACAAACTTCTGAACATTCAGGATGATTTTCAAGATAATCAATTTGTTTCTGCAGTTTATATTTATCGCACCAATAATCATCACCTTCACAAATAGCTATATATTTACCTCTCGCATCTGGAACTAGCAAACCACTTACATAGCCACCTTTATAGGTACCTTTTCCATACTGATTTTCATCTTCATAATAAACCCGAATAATTTCCGGATATTTGACTTCATATTTACGAAGAATACCTACTGTTCCATCAGTAGAGGCATCATCATGAATCAAAATTTCAAAAGAAAATGTGGTTTCCTGTTGCAAAAAGCCATCCAAAGCATCGGAAATATAATCTGCATGATTAAACGTTATACAACAAATACTAACTAGAGGTTTCATTTAACCCCGATTTTAGTTATAAAAACTACATCTCATAGTTTGCTTTTAAACCCCGCGATTCAACACCTAAAACTTAGGCTTATCCTTGAGCCTTTCTTTTATATTCCATCTCGATTTCTGAAGCATACTTTTCCACAAACTGCTCCAAACTATAAGTTTGCTCATCAGTTAAATCGCTATGTTTCGCATAGACATAAGGTTCTACCATTATTTGAGTCACTCGTCTTCCAAATCTCTGTACGTGACAATGAGCGGGTTCGCGATTGCAGTCATCTTTAGATTGATCCACAACCACTTTTAAGCCCTCGAATTGTTTTTAAACATACGATAGATTTCTTTCTTCTTCATCCTTTGTGAATAGCTGATTTCAGATCAATCCGTTTTGACACAGCTCTCACCTTTTAACGACTTGATAACAGGCGTTTCTATTTTTAAGCTTTCTCTTTTATAGATCTGTCCGATAAACATCTTTCTAGCTTCTTGAGCAACCACACAAGCTGCAATAATGACTAAAATGCGTTTGTAACTCAGATCATCAGAGAATAAATCCGTAACCGAAACCATCAACATCGGAATGTACAAAATGGAAAGAGCCAGAATTGGAATGCAGGGTTTTTTAGATGCTCTAGCTTTACCATACATCCACGAAAACAAGACGCAGAGTAAAAACAGTATCAAAAAAGCACCGATTAAACCAAAATCATAAATCCAGCCAACTAGAGTTGTATATACGTTACCATAAAGACCACGTTCAGGAACTATTGGATAGTAATTCGAAGAGCCGCTAATAACATATCCTCCGAAATTAGCCTCGCCAATAGAAACACCAAACATAGAAAGTATCGAATGAATGCTTTCAAAAGAAGTGATCCCAGAATGCTCAAGACTATCAAATCGCTGAAGAAACCAATCTAAACCATAGATTGGACCACCTGCATAAACTAAAGCAATATCGGCCAGCCTAAAACCACTGCTCTTACCCGTCAAAAAACCGGCAAAATAAAAGATGGCTACAAATATCAACGCCATTACTATAAATATTGCAAGTAGTTTTTTAAAACTTGCAGCTGTTCGTTCGTTTTTGACGAAATATATTGTCACAAACTGAAACGCAAAAACACCAAGAAAAAAGAGTAGTTGAATACGTGCACCAGTAACAAGAATAATAGGAATATATAAGGCGATTGGTAGCCAGTATTTCTTGCCCATTGGCTTATATAAAAGCGCATTAATAATCAACATATAAGAATAGAAATAAGCAATGGCGCTACTAAAACCATTCATAAGCGAAGAAAGCATACTTTTGTTGGAGCCTTGCTCTCGAAATGCCCCCAACAATGTTCCCGAACTTGATAAACTCATATCAGTATGTGCCTGAATATCCCAATATGTATACACAAAAACTAGCACCATTACCACACAGATAAAAAAATTAAACTTCGGAGAGACTTTAAGACCATAGCGCTTTTCAGATAATCGATTAGCAATCTTATATTTCCGTACATCTTCATGAGCGATCGCGCGCACAAAAACATCCCCAACTATAGCAATAGTACAAGCACAAATAATCACACTAGCTGTATTCCAATGAATATCGAGTTCAAAATTTCCAAGTACAATTAACGCAGCAGTACCAAGAAGAAACATCATTGTAAAAATGGGACCAGGTGACATAATGTCGTATCTGGTAATCAATAAAGCTATCAACAAAATAGCCATCAATACACAACAGGTAAATAAAGCAACCACTATTAGTGCTTTCTGAGCTCTTGACACATAAGAAAACCGTTCGAAGCGCCCTCTATCAACGCTTTCAGCTTTTCTTTCTTTTTGTTTTCATACAACAAGACTAATGCATATTGCTTAGCTAACTGAAAATAAGCTTTTAAGCAAACTCTACCCCTGTTGTGTTTTCCACTAAAATAAACAATATTTTGAGCGATGTAATACTTACGAAAAGCCGAATGATTAAAAACCAAAAACTTATATCCCAGAATACGATGTATACAAGCATTGCCGATTTCGTGGTTAGTACAAATTGACGGAACAAGAAGTATCCTATAATTTATATTGTGTAAGCGTTTACAAAAATCAAAATCAACACCATCTATGAACATCACTTCATCAAAACCGGCAATTTTATCCCATGCCTTCACACTCGTCAGAGCACCTGAACTAATACATTTATCAATATATCTTGGAATACTTCCTTCATATTCTCTAACACCTGTTGTTCGATTAAAAAAGTTAGGACAAATAATTCCTATACATCCAATATTTTCATTAATAGCACTTTGCGCAAATGAGTAAATCAGATCAGGCGGCATAACAGAATCCTGATCGCACGTAAGAACCCACGTATAGCCAGCTTTTTTTGCTTCGGCAAAAGAAATATTGAACGCTGAAGCAATTCCTGCGTTTTCATTCATCAAAATAGGCTCAATACTATAAGCTCTACATGCATTTTTAATTGCTCCTGCATTTTTTGAGCCGTTATCTATGACATAAACACATGAAACCTGGTCTTTTACAGAAAGTATAGCTTTCTGTAAAAGATCCATATCAGGATTAAACGTTACAAATGCAGCAGCAATATCTTGTTTTTCAATAGGTGTGCGCAATCTAAAATTTTCCAAAAAGAATGGAAAGCTTTGCCTCAATATCACCTATCGCTAAACCACAATGAAGCATTGGAGAGCAAAGAAGCTTTTTTCGATTCGATAATGAATTATCCGAGTCTAATAGCTGCAAAAACTCACAGTCTTCCTTGCTAAGAGAATTCCCCCCTTTGTTCATAAGGGCCTTTGCTAAAAATCGCCGATTAATTCTGTCGTCTTTATTAGTAATAAGTTTCCATTCATGCCTGAGACGTTTAATTAAAGAACCATCGCCGGGCGTTAAAGAAGAGTCTAGCCTGCGATGCTTCACATAACTCATTGAATCAAATACAAGCGTTCCTTGGACAAGCAGACACGCAAGGACAACATATTGATCATGAGACCAAACAGGCATTGAACCAAAACAACGAATATGCTTCTGCAATGCTTCATTCCATACCATAGTATGCCCCGCAAGTCTATGACGAATTATCTCGGCAGGAATTGAGTATCTTAATCCTAAAAAGTCATTCTTCGAAAGAGGTCGCAATTGTTCATCAACGATAGAAACAGAAGAAGCATAAAGCGCCGGCTTCTCTCCATAAGACTGAATAGAAGCAATCGCAGCAGCAAGCTTTCGTGAATCCCAAACATCATCTTGGTCGGAAAAAGCATAGTAGTCATAACTCTTTGCTGTTAGTAGAAGCTTTTCAAAACTGTCAAGAAAACCAATATTCTCCCCTGAAGTAACCGTTAATGAAAAGCTTTCATTTACATATGCAGAGACGACATCGGTTAAAAATTGCAATGTTCCATCAGTTGAACCATCATCACGCACTGTTAAATGAACAGAGACTTTTTCTTGGGCAACTATCGAATCAATCTGCTTATCTAGATAATGTAAACCATTAAAGGTAGACATCAGAACATTAACCTTGGGCTTTCCGCCTACATCCAAAAGTTGCTCCGTAGTGTTTACGCCGATAAATGCCGGAGCACTCATGTTATAACTCCAGCATAAAGATTTTCATAATAGTTTGCTAGCTTTTCAGCGGCTCTATTGATGTCATAATCAACAAAGCTTTCAATATCAACTTTGTAACGTTGCCCCACAGCCACTTGTGCCAAAACATACGACCAAGTATTTACATCATCTATGGGCAGAAAGCGTGCTTCTCCCGTTACGTCTACTTCACGAGTAATTAAATCTGAAAAAAAGCACGACAACCCTGTTGCCTGCGCCTCAATACCTACAAGACCAAGACCCTCATAGAGGCTAGGTAATACAAAGGCATCAAATGCCTGATATAGAAGATTCACATCATTGCGTTGCCCTAAAAACCGCACATTATTCAACAAATCATATTGAATCAATAAACTCTCTACAAAATGTCTCAACTCGCCACTGCCAACAAGTAAAAGGACTGCGTCTGGTCGAAGCCTACAAACTTCGCGAAAAATATCTATGAGAAATCTATGATTTTTCTGAGCGGTAAATCTCCCAACATGACCGATAACTAATTGATCTTTTGCAATATCTAACTCGGTACGCACTTTCGAACGAACTTCGGAATCAAAAGCAAATTCACCGAGCTCGATAGCATTGCGCAACACTTCAAACTCCGCATTTTTCCCAAAAAGCCATTCCCCGGCATATATGCTACAGGCCAATCGATGAGTCGGATAGCGATTTGCTTGAGTTCTAAGAATAGCTTTCAGCAAATTTTTGGCATATTCTCCACGACCGCTCGTGGAATGAGAATGTGCTATACGTATAGGAACACCGGTCCGTTTCGCAGCATAGAGAGAAAAACAGGAAAGTCCGTTTATGTGACTATGGACTATTGACCATCTCTCCTTATTAAAAAGACACTCTAATGCACGCATATAGCGTGACAAGTTTTGATAGGGTGGCACTTTTATAATGCGCCCGCCTAGTGACTCTACTTCCTCGCGCGGCACCAACGTTGAATCCTCGTCCACCAGCAGGTCGAACTGCACGCGAGAGCGGTCGATATGGCGGTAGTAGTTCATCACAACAGACTCCACGCCGCCACCGATCATCTTGCCCATGACATGTGCCACACGCAAGGGCTCACTCACACGAAAAAAACCTCCGTGCCAAAAGTAGTAACCGTGTGAGCCTCATCTCCAGCAACATCAACTTAGTAGGCTCCGTCACCTTTAAACATTACACCTACTGTCTTTCCTATAACTTTTATATCTGTTATAGGAGAGGCTTCTTCGATATATTTGATATCAAGATCTACCATGTCATTAAAGGTGGAATCACTTCTGCCACTTATTTGCCAATAACCTGAAAGTCCCGGCTTTACTGTTAGGCGTAATCTGTCACGCTCTGTATACTCAGCCACTTCACTTGGAAGAGGAGGACGAGGTCCTACACAAGAAAGCTGTCCTAGAAATACATTTAGAAACTGAGGCAGTTCATCTATTGAATGTTTTCTAATGAAGTGCCCTACACGAGTAACACGTGGGTCATCTTTAATCTTAAACAGAGGTCCTGTTGCTTCGTTTTTATCTTTTAGATTAGGTAGTAGTTCATCTGCACTAGGTATCATGCTTCTAAACTTATACATCTTAAAAGGCTTCTCGCCTCTACCTAGTCTAGTTTGAGAATAAATTGGACTTGCCCCCGGAGAATCTATAACTATTGCAATAGATAATATTAGCGCTGGTACAAACCCAACTACTATAACTGCACTGCTAAACACAATATCGAATGTGCGCTTTATGAAGCGGTATGGTAGGGGTTGGCGCGCTCTTGCAAGCGTATTGCTAGATTCGGATGTGTATTCTGCTGTTGTCGTAACTTCCGTTTGTTTGCGTTTGAGATTCTCGCCCAATGCTTGGAATCTAACTCTTCCGCCTAATAGCTAGCCCAACTTCGGCATTTATCATGCGACCAAACATCTTAACCTGCAGATATGCGCGCTTCTTCCTATGGTTCACCTTACGAATTAAACCCTCGTGATGAAGCAGCGGACCAGCCGTTATTACCAACTTGCCGCCATCAACATATCCTTCGCTCATCTGCACAGTGCGATTGTCTTTTTGCGTGAATGCGTCTATCCACGCAACTTCCCCTTTACTTAAAGGAATAAATGCTTTGTCGTTACCTAGAAGCCGCGTGAACGCCTTAACACCGCGAAGTCCCTGCTCCACGCGCTCTACCTGATTTGTCACCACAATAATGTAGCCCGGAAACAACACTTTCTCTACCGTTTCCCATACGCCATCACACTTTTCGCCCGTTTTGTAGTGCGGGCAAAAGCATTCTTTAAGCACAGCAGAACCAGCCGCCGCTTCGCATATCATATCGACAGCAGACTGTTCCTGACCGGTCGCCACTTGAACGACGTACCACATCAGCAACTCCTAAACGACAATGCATTCAGTCCCTTTAAGCCAACGGATGCTGAACGCAGCATCGTTCAAGGCGCAAAGAGTGTAATTTGCTTCGCGTAGCGCAACTACACCCGCAAAGCGAACTGCTAACAAATACGTTTCAACACAAAACACACCTGCTGTTAGCACGTCTCACTATATCACACAAAACACTCGTGAAAAACCATTTATGCAAGCGTTGCGCTGCCCCGCGCGAACGTGCACCATTAAAGGCAGACAAGTCTACAACAAAGAGATGCCCCTTAAATCAGCCAGATGCTCTTGCATGATCGGAACGAAGCTTTTAATCTCGGAATCAGAACATCCATTCTTACGCGCAATAGACTTCCATTCAGATGCAGCCGACAGCACTTCCGACAAAATTGCCGTAGTTTTCTCGTTCTTAATACCCATATATTTTGCGAGTTCTATAGCAGCCTTAGCTCTTAGGTCGCCGCATTCTCCAAGAATTGACGTAGCACATCTGCTGTTTCCGTCTAAATTTGGATTTACATCAAACAATGGAGAAAACTGCCACTTATTTCCAACCCTAATAAAGCCATGATTTCTCATGTGATCATCCGTATTATTAAGAGCAATTGAAAGTAATATCCTGCGCAGTAATTCTTCAGAAGCAGTTGCTGGATCTCCAGCCCACAAAGATATAGCTTCGGCCAATTCACCATAATCGCAAATTTCACCATCATGGGCACCCAACAAAGTCATAGCGCTTATGTAAGCAATGCGCGCTCCATTCAACAAGGAATTGTATCTATCAAATCTCTCAAGCAGCAACACCGAACTTGACCCTATCGTAATAAGTTTATTCGCCGGAACTTCAGCGTGTGCCCGCCGAGCAATATCTAAAGCAGTTTTCTCCCAAGCCATTACATTCCACGAATCGGAGGGATGCGGGAATTTTGCAAGCAATAATTTTCCATCTTGTACTACGGAAGCTTTAGGACGTGCACCACCCAAAGACCCCGAACCAGCGCTCAACAATGTTTTTATTGCGGCATCAGATTCAGCATTTTTTGCCAAATCTCTACTTGCAGCAAGTAATTCGGGAAGCTGAATGATTTTCGGAATAGCCTTTGATTCCGAAAGAAAATCACCTCCATGTTCGCGAAACCGCAAATTCCCCTCGCGAGTTTCGTCAAAAACACCAACCAGATAATCTACGTCGCGCAATTTATGTGCAACATATCCAGCGTCTAACAATTTTCTACGATGTTCTTTATCAATAAGATTCCGACCCCAGCGATCAGGCGCCGAATCGCTAAACGCTCCCGGCAGCCCATTACAGTGATAAGTTGAACCGATTAAAGGAAACGCAGGATCTATCTCATATGCACGGGAATCAGAAAGATAATCGCTTGCATAAGCAAAAGTTGTAGTCAGCGTATTCCCACGCATGCTGAAATAAGCTCGCCCCGCATACACTGGAATGCTATCTATGTCGGCATATACATCTAACTGGGAAAGCATATGTTATCCCCTTATGCGTTTTGGAAGTTCTTGATCGGCACGGGCGCGACCAAAATCCGTCTCGTACGGGTCTAGGGCCTCAATAAGCCGATCGGTTACGCTTATCACATTGCATATTCCGATAATCGTCTGAAATGAAACCGTCGGATCACCCTTTTCTACTGCCGCTATAGTAGCCCTAGATACACCAACTTTGTCAGCCATCTGCTGAATAGTTAGCCCACGCAGCTTACGCCATGTGCGCAAATTTTCCCCTACGTGTTGTGCCGCAAGGCGTGTTCGTGTGTTTAGTAAACGCTTCAAATTTGCATCCTACGGTTATTTATGTTAATTATTATTAGCATTATAGTGCTTTATGCTAATTATTTTCGACATAATAGCAATACAAATTTCCTCGCTGTCATTAATTCCCATCGGGAGAGCGCCAAGTTGGACGATCTGCTACACGCACATTTATATAAACAACCTTCGGATTCTTTTCCATAATCTCTAGACACACGCGCTCTTTGTCGCGAATGTTGTCGGCGGTGCCAAAAGCTATTTCCACGTTGCTTTTCAGAGTAAGCGTTGTAGATTCCACGTCCGACGCGCTAACCGACTTCACCTGATTAGCAAGATCGGTCGTAAGCCCAGTAATTATTTCAAGCGCATTGTTTACATTGGGATCGGTGCATTCTTTACCCATCTCCGGTATAACGCCAACCTGCACGCCGGTTATATGTATGGCTGAATCTGCATCTTCATAAATTTTCGGACTTATCTGCTGACCTATTTCAGAATCTTGATTCGGAATTGCCATGATCCATATGCCTTCAGGGCTAATTGCCCAATTTTGAATGGTCTGCGCCTGCCCCATAGGAATTTCCACTATTGCAGCAATATCACGCTCGTTAACCACAATTGTCAGCGTAGAGGGGAATTCGCGTTTAACCTCTACGCTTTCCACCCATGAATCGCGCATGAGGCTAGCTTTTATGCTGTCTATATCCACATTTAGTAGAGTTGTGCCTTCCGGGACATTAACAAGCGCATTAGCCTCGGTGGAGGTTAGATGCTCTACGCCTTCGAACTTAACTTCCTCAACTAGGAATAAATCGGTACGCGAAGCAATAAAAACAGCCAGCATAAATGCAATAATTAGCGCAACAATAACCCCAATAATTATCAGCGGACGCCGCGTTGCCCGTGCTGCGCGTTGCATAGATTCTGCTCGGCGCTGGCGCCTTTCCTGATTTCGCGCCATCCTATTAATCTCAGATACAGTGCGCCCACCTTGCACGCTATAATTCCCAAGCCTACTTTCGGCTGCGGCGTTTCTGTTAGCACGCGCACCACTCGTCGTGCGTGCACCGCCAGTCATGCGCGCACCACCCGCTGCGCGTGCACCACCCGTTGCGCGAACACCATCCGCCGTGCGTAAATCGCTTGTGCGCATGCTGCGAATATCGGGAACTCTTCTGCTTGCGCGCGCCGAGGTGCTAGCCGACATGCTGCGGCTATCCACGCGGCGCGTTGCATTATTGCGAGCGCTACTCGCGCGCCGCTGCCTAGCGGAACCCGAGGAACCGGACTTCTGTCGTGAGCTGTATGCCATACGACTCGAACACCCGTGCCTTTACAGTATCTATCAATTGGCGAACATCGGCAGCGCTAGCGCCGCCTGTATTCACTATGAAGTTAGCATGCTTGTTACTTACTTGTGCGCCGCCGCACTTTGTACCTTTCAAACCTGCCTTATCTATCAACTTTGCCGCCGATTCTCCCGGCGGATTCCGAAATACACTGCCACAACTAGGAAGATCTAGCGGCTGCGATGCTTTGCGCCGCTTCAAGTTCGCCTCCATTTTCCCACGAATGAAAAACGGATCAGCACCTTCTAGCGCAAGTTCGCACTCTAAGATTACATCATCTAAGGCAAAAGACGTGGCGCGATAGCCCCATTTCACATCGCTTGCCTGCAGCTTGCGCATACCTACACCCGGCGTATATACCGTAACACTAACAACCCGACTGCCAATATATTCATCAGCCGAACCTGCATTCATGCGAAGTGCGCCGCCTAAATTCCCGGGCGTTCCAACAGCGAACTCCAACCCGGCAAGCGATCTTTTAAACGCCTCTTGCACAACAGCAGACAACAAAACACCCGCGCCCGCCGATATGCTAAGTCCATCTTCCTGTACACGAAAAGCTCGAAAATCGCGTCCGAGAGTAACCACAACACCATCAAAACCACTATCAGCCACAAGCAAGTTAGACCCGCGCCCAACCATTGCCCACGACATGCGCTGGTTCGCGCAAGCATCTAGCAAGCCGGTCAGCGCCGAAAGCGAATCGGCACGCACAAACCAACGGGCTGGTCCGCCTATACGATACGTAGTATGTGCGCTCATAGGTTCAGCCAGCATAACCTCGCCGTCGAAAGCGGGGTTCATTAGCAGCGCCTCGAGCGGAGTCGCATGTGCTGCCAAAAGCTACTCCTTCGCCAATTCCGCCAGAATTAATGGACCAATTTCCGTAACATCGCCAGCACCCATCGTTATTATCAAATCGCCCGGGTTCGCAAGTTTAGCCATAGCAGAAGCTGCATCTATACGCCTATGAATATAATTAGCCTGCGGATGACCTTCATGTTGAAGCACAACATTCAAAAACGTTTTACCTGTAATTCCGGGCACCGGTGCCTCGCCCGCTGAAAACACATCCATAAATGTAACCGTATCGGCATCGTCGAACGCTTCGCCAAATTCATCTTTCAGCACTTCGGTAAACAACGGAGCACGCGAATACCTATGTGGCTGAAATAGCACATGAACGCGCGCAAATCCCAACTCTTTAGCCGCACGCACCGTAGCGGCTATTTCAGTGGGATGATGCGCGTAATCGTCCACCACGGTAACGTCACCAGTCTTGCCAACCAAATCGAACCGACGGCGCACACCTGCAAAATCAGCCAAAGCGAGCGCTGCTGCAGCAACATCCATTCCCAAAGCATCTAGCAATGTAAGCACAGCCGCACCGTTTAGCACATTATGCTTTCCGGGGTTTTGCTTAATGCGGCTTTGCACAATCGCGCCACTTGGCAGCTGCAGCTTAAACTCCATGCCAACTCCTTCTGGCATACATTCAAGTATTCGCGCATCGCACGCATCGCCAAAACCGTAAGTTATAACCTTACCTGCACTTTTGTGCGCCGTATCTACCAACTTAGCATCTTCACCACATACAACTATGGGCGCACCGTCGGGCACAGTGTTCATAAACTGGCTGAACTGGTAATAGATTTCGCCCACATTTGCATAGTGGTCTAAATGATCGGGCTCTATATTAGTAACTATAGCCGCCATCGGGTCAAGCCACGTAAACGACTTATCAGACTCATCAGCCTCTACCACGTAAAATTCCCCGCGCCCACTATGGGCATTCGTGCCATATTGGCGAACCGTACCACCAATAAGAAACGTAGGGTCTTTCCCCATAGAATCTAGCACGCTAGCCAACATAGAAGATGTGGTTGTTTTCCCGTGGGTACCAGCCACCGCAAGCGTTTCCAATCCACGCCCAAGTGCAGCAAGCATCTGCGCTCTGTGAACAATATGCATGTTACGGCGCTTTGCCTCTTGCAATTCTGGGTTATTCGGCAAAATAGCCGTAGAAACTACAACTGTTGCATCCGTCTCGGGTAAGTTCTTGGCATCGTGCCCAATAAAAACCTGCACGCCTTCGTCTTGCAAACGCTTAGTATAGCGGCTGGCTTTCATATCGGACCCGCTAACTTTAAAGCCCTGAGCCACAGCTACACTAGCTATGCCGCTCATGCCAACTCCGCCTATACCGATAAAATGCAGGGTGTCAGAGATAGTGTGCGGCATTTTAATACTTCCTTTTTGCGTTTGCTCTACATTTGCGAACCTTTATTTTACCGTGATGCGCTTATGTTTGCAGCCACACAATTTAGTTTGCCACATCTATCACAATATCAGCCAGTTTATGTGACGCATCGGCTGTTTCAAGCGCAGCCGCCGCCTGCTGCATACACTGCCGCTTGCCAGCATTGTCCACCAATTCAAGCACCGTATCGGCAAATTCAGGCGTATCCAATTTATCGTCTGGCACTAATTCAGCTGCACCAGCAGCTACATATCCTGCAGCATTTTTCGTCTGATGATCTTCTGCGGCATAGGGAAAAGGCACCAAAATCGCCGGAATGCAACGCGCAGAAATTTCCGCCAACGACGTAGCGCCAGCTCTACTAACCACACAATCGGCAGCAGCAAGCGTTTGCGCCATCTTGTCCTGATAGCCCATCACATGCCAGCGCTTCGCTTCGCCTTCGCTAAGCGACAGATCGGCTTGCACCTGTTCTAGTTCTTTTTGCCCCGTAATGTGCACAATGTGAAGATTGCTGCGTTGAAGAAGTTCATCTTTCATAGCCACAATGGCATGATTAATATGCCTAGCCCCTAAGCTACCACCAAACACAAGCAGCACAAGCGCATCGTCGGCAATGCCATACATTGCACGCCCCTCTTCGCGAGTTGCGCTAAGCACGCTAGCGCGCACGGGATTCCCCGTGATATATGTGCGCGAAGGATCGGCATTATTGCCAATGGTGTCTTCGTATGTTAAACAAACCGCAGCAGCACGCTTTGAAAGATACTTATTAGCCATACCCATAACAGAATTCTGTTCGTGCAAAACAACAGGAACGCTCATCTGCTCTGCCGCCCTAGACACCGGAATGCAGGCATAGCCCCCAAAACCTACCACAGCATTGGGTTTCAATTGTGAAAACCATGCCTTAGCTTGCTTTGTACTTTTCGCAATGCGGCGCACCCCTGTAACAATTGATGCTGGATGCGAACGGCGAAAGCCACTAGCATCAAAAGCTTTATACGGCAAACCCGCCGCTACAGCTAAACGAGATTCCAATCCATTTGGAGTACCGGCAAAATACACTTCTAATCCGCGCTCTTCTAAGACTTCAGCAAGCGCCAGAGCAGGATTAATGTGACCGGCTGTGCCACCACCTGAAAGCACTATCTTCTTCGCCACTGATCGCTCCTTCCGCCTCTGTCTTGCCATTGTGCGCCGCCACCGGCACCTCCGCGATGCACCCTAAATTCTTGACGCACCCGCTCATGTGAATCTGGCATTTCCGATGCACGCTCTACCGATAGAATCAGCCCCACCATCAGAAGCGACGCAACAATAGATGTACCACCCGACGATATGAACGGCAACGGTTTTCCCGTAGTCGGGAAAACACCAATGGTGCAGCCGATATTCAAAAACGCCTGAAATACCAGCATAATTGCAAACCCACCTGCAATCATAGCGCCCAATTCGTCAGGTGCACCCTCGGATATTTTCAAACCCGCATACAGTACCAGTAAAAACAGCGTTACAACAACTAGCGCACCTACAAGCCCTGTCTCTTCACCAATAACCGCAAAAATAAAGTCGCTTTCCGACGCAAACAAATAGTCGAACTTTTCGTGCGAATTGCCAATACCTACACCAAACAAACCGCCTTCGGAAAGCGCGTAATACGACCTGATAATGTTGTATCCGGTACCGTATCCATTCTGCCCGTCACCCCAAGGGTCAAGATACACCAAACGCCCACTGCGAAAGCCCGTGCCAAAAATGGCGTAAGCTGCCGCTATAAACAGCAACGCGCCAATGCCTAAAAGCCATTTGCCCGATATGCCGCCAATCCACATAACGGCGAAAATACCTACAACACAAATAAGGGTGGTACCTAGGTCAGACTGAGTAAGATACAGAAAAACTACCGGCAGCAATATAAGCAGCAGAGCCTGCACAATAGCTGCGCGCACCTCTATATTGCCTTGGCGCATATCGTTCATAATACGAATTGCCATTAGCAGCAACGCTATTTTTATAAGCTCGGAAGGCTGCATACCTAAAGGTCCAATGTAGAGCCAGCGCTTAGCACCGTTAACCTCTGTTCCGGCAATCCATGTAAGGAACAGCAGCACTATGCCAACACCCCACACTATCCATGTAAAAGACCCCGCCCATGCACCATAAGGAATAACGCGCCATATAACAATTGCAGCCACTATTCCAATAACAGCAAATGCCGCCTGATTGCCCACATCAGAAAATGGCGACTTCCCAGCGCCCGCCAGTACAACGGAAGTCGTAGAGTAAACCATGAGTAGCCCAATAGCCACAAGACAAAGCACTGCCACAATAAGCAAAGTGCGTGCCGTACTCATGCCATGAGCGTGTGAACTGCGATTTTTATCGCGCGCCATGCGCCTATTCTCCACAAACGCTTCGCGCGCGCTCTACCAAATCCTTAAAAGAGTCTCCGCGCTCTTCAAAACAAGTAAATTCATCAAATGACGCACACGCCGGAGAAAGAAGAACAATATCGCCCGCATCGGCTATATCCAACGCCATATTGAACGCATCAGCCATGCCTACTGCTCTGTGCACATCAATAGAGTCTATGTTCGCGAATGCCTCCGCAAATCTCTCAGCCGATTCCCCGTAATTAATGACAGCCTTAGCATGAGCAGCACAAGATTCCACCAAATCGGAAAGGTCGGTGCCTTTATCGCGCCCGCCAAGTAGCATTATTGGCTTCTCGGGCAAAAACGCCGCAACAGCCTTTAAGGTAGCATCGGTATTAGTAGCTTTCGAATCGTTATAGAACCGCACGCCGCGAACAGTGCCGACAGGCTCTATTCGATGCGGAAGCGGCGCAAAAGAAGTAAGCGCACCCGCCACACATTCTGCATTAGCCCCAGCAGCAATAGCAGCCGAAGCTGCCGCTAGCGCATTTTCCACATTATGGGCACCGGAAAGCTGCAAATCGGCAATATTGCAAAGCGCATACTCTTCACCGCGCAAAGCCACACACATCGTGCCATCGGGTAAAACAAAAGCAGCGTTGCGCGACCCGCACGCCTGTCGCATATCGAAATTGATGCCCTTAGCAGTACCAAGCGGAATGTAGTCAAACCCACGCGTGCTGTCTGCCCTAAGTTGTCGAATTTTTGCACGCACTTCGTCATCGGTTGCATTAAGCACCGCAATGCCATCTGCCACATTCGCTAAATTAGCCAGCACTTTCCACTTAGCCTCTGCGTAGTTCTCATGCGATCTGTGCCAAGCCAAATGGTCGGGTGTAATATTCAGTACCACAGCCACATCGGGCGCAAACGCAAAAGTAGAAGCCAACTGATAAGACGAAACCTCAGCAACATAGTAAGTAGTTGGAGCGAAGGGGGGGGTGGTCTTAAGCGCAGTTCCGCACGACGCAAAAGCACCAGTGGTGCTTTTGCCAAAGTCAGGACTGTTTGAGCAGAAGACTTCTCCCCCCTTTGCTCCAACGGACATTAAAGAAGCCTCGGATAAGCGGAGTGAAGACTGCGCAGCTTCTGAACGCAGCTCTTCAGCTACCTGAGCAGTCTCGGTATTCATTGGAGAGGCTTCGGATGAGCGGAGTGAAGGCTGCGAAGCTTCTGAACGCAGCTCGTCCGAAGCCTCCCCAACAGCAGTTATGCACGCATCCCCAATATTCCCAACGCAGCGCACATTGTATCCGCATTCACGCATTATATGCGCAACAAGTGCAGTTGTCGTAGTTTTACCATTTGTGCCGGTTATCGCTACCCATTTTGAATTTGCGGCGCTTTCACGCCAAGCGAATTCTACCTCGCTTATAATTTCCGAACTTGCCGCCTTTGCCGCATTGTACATGTTGCTAAACTGCGATATCCCGGGACTTGCTATGCACAAATCGAATTCGCCATCTATTGGCTGCTCGTCGTTTTCAACAACGGTTAGCTTGCGAACGCGACTGCCTACCAAAGGCTTCAAGTAATTTAAGCATGCTTTTCCGGTAACACCCAACCCAAGTATAGCCACATGCCCTAGATCTGCATAAGCCATCTTGCGGTGTTCTAGCAATAAGCCCGCCATTATGCCACCAACGATTCCGCGAAGTAAAGCACAAATCCGCATATAGCGAACGTGCCCGATATAATCCAGAAGCGAACAACCACCTTCGTTTCACTCCATCCTTTTTTCTCAAAATGGTGATGAAGCGGAGCCATAAGGAATGCACGCCTTCCTGTACGACGAAAATGCCATACCTGAATTATGACCGATAGCGCCTCGCACACAAACAAGCCACCAATTATTATTACAACGAATTCGGTCTTTGTTACAACCGCCAAACAGCCTAGCGCCATACCCAGCGCAAGCGAGCCCGTATCGCCCATAAAAATATCTGCCGGGTGGCTGTTAAACCAAAGAAATCCTACACATGTGCCCGCTACTGCCGCAGCAAAAATAGAAGGTTCCAGCATGTTTTCTCGGTAAGCAATAGCAGCCATTACCAGCATTACTATCATAACTGTACCAGCAGCTAAACCGTCTAGTCCATCTGTCAAATTTACGGCATTGCACATACCAACAAGCAGGATAAGGCAGAATACAAGGTAGAGCCAAGGTATTTGCAGCTGCCCATCGCCCATAGGGATAGTGGTGGTCAAAATTCCCAGATCGAAAGTGTATATAAACGGAATTTCCACAGTAGGCGGTATGCCCAAAAGATTCACAGCGCAAAGCACAAATATTGCAGCTATGACGAATTGACCGACAAGTTTTGCAGCGGGAGTAAGCCCAAGTGAGCGGGCGTGCGCCACCTTCGACACGTCGTCTATTAAACCTAAAACACCAGTAAGCACTACTGCGCCCAATAAAAGATACGTTTCCAAATCGGGCAAGCCCACCAATAAAATAGTTAGCGCTACAGCTATAAGCATTATTACGCCGCCCATAGTAGGCGTTCCCTGTTTAACTAAATGAGTCTGTGGTCCATCATCGCGAACTTGTTGTCCAATGTGACCTCGCCTTAGAAAGCGTATAAACGCAGGCATGAAAAGTATTGTTAACACCATGCCAAATACAGTGCCAAGAAATACTAGAAAAGTAGGATATGCAGCAAAAAAAGAAAACATTAACTTATCAGCCCCTCAACCAAACGGTCGAGCCCCATGAAATGCGACGCTTTTACAAGTACTGCGTCGTCAGCGCAAAGAGTCTCTTCTAACTCTCCTAAAACTTCGCCAATTCCTTCAGCAACAATAATGCGCTCATTTGGCAATCCTGCCTCACGCGCCCCTTCAGCAATATAGCGGCTAAGCTCGCCCACACATATAAGCGCATCTATTGGCTGTGCTGCCACATATCCACCAACGCGCATGTGGCATTCCTGAGCAAAATCGCCCAATTCACCCATATCACCCAAAACAGCAAATCTGCGCCCCGATATATCCATCGCTCCGAAAGCACGCAGCGACGCACACATAGAATCGGGATTCGCGTTGTATGCATCGTTTATAACAATGAAGCCATCGCGCCCTTTACACACCTGCGCCCTACCCGGCTCTGGAAGAGACTCGGCTAGTGCCTGCGCTACTGTCTGCAAAGTCATTCCCATGGAACGCCCCACAGCAGCAGCTGCGCAGGCATTCGACACGTTATGCAACCCCATAAGGCTTAAGTGACATGAAGCGCGTTCAACATCGGGTGCCATTGTAAACAACGTCGGCTGGCGCGGGTCTTCATCAGAATCTGCAAAACCACTAGCACAAAGCGTAAATTCCGCCGACCCTTGCGCATCTAAGCGAACATCCTCAGCCCAAACGCGCGGTCCTGCCGGCAGCGCATCGGCTTCACGCGCATCATCGTAGCCATTAAAAGCAACACAGGTTATGTTGTTGCGCTCAAGCTTAGAACGCTCAACCATAACGGCGGCATATTCATCATCGGCATTAATAAAAGCTCTTCCAACACCTTGCGGAAGTGCTGAGAATAGTTCCGCCTTGGCAAAGGCAATAGCCTCACGGCTTCCAAGCAACTCTATATGTGATTCGCCGCAATTTGTAACAAGCCCCCAATCGGGTCGCGCCACTTCGCACAGCTGTGTTATCTGCCCAGCACCGCGCATCCCCATTTCCACTATTACAACTTGCGTTTCGGGCTGCGCATTCAGAATTGTTTTTGGCACACCTAATTCGTTATTCTGATTCGCCTCGGTTGCCACAACGGAAAAGCACGCTGCACACACATCGCGAGTAAGATTCTTGGTGGTGGTTTTTCCGGTAGACCCGGTAAGACCAACAATTTTCCCTTTCAAGTGCCGTCGCCATTCACTAGCCAGATCGGTTATAGCATGGAATGTATTAGGCGCTTGTATTATTGCCACACCAAGTTCGCGCGCCAGCGTGCATGCCCTAGCATCGGGCGCTTCGCTTACAAGCGCGCCAATAGCACCCGCGCGCAACGCCGGCTCTACAAATTGATGCCCATCAACATGCTCACCGGGCAATGCAACGTAAAGCCAACCGGGCTCTACATCGCGCGAATCCCACGTAATGCCCGTTAAAAGAGCACTTCCGTCTATCGGTTCTATCAAAAAATCCCCGCCGGTATACAGGGCAATCTGTTTTGCGTTTAAGCGCATTTTAACTCCTGTGCGCCCTTATCTTTAGCGCTTTTGCTGCCGTCTCACAATCGTCGAAATGAATCTTTTCATCTCCGATAATCTGATAATTCTCATGTCCCTTGCCAGCCACTAAAACAACATCTCCGGAACTGGCTGCATCTATAGCCAACTGTATAGCACGAGCCCTGTCGGGCTCTACGCTAAATTTCTCTTTTTCTGAATTCATACCAGCCACAATATCGCAAATTATTGCTTCAGGGTTTTCACTTCTAGGATTGTCGCTAGTAACTATTGCGAAATCGGCGGCCAGCGCCGCTTTGCCCATTATGGGACGCTTCGCGCTGTCTCTGTCTCCGCCACAACCAAATACTACTATGGTGCGACCCGCGCCCGCAATTTGCTTCACAGAAGCTATTGCCTTTTCAAGTGCATCCGGAGTATGCGCGTAATCAACCACAACAGACACACCCGAAGAACTGCTACCCTCAACCAGCTGCATTCGCCCGGGAACAGGAGACGCGCTAGTTAGCGCCTCTATAGCGTCTTGTGCCGAAATTCCCAGTTGAACAGCTATACCTAAGGCACAAGCCGCATTCTCTACATTAAAACGCCCAACCAAAGGATACGTTACTGTAAAGTCTTCTCCGCATATATTAAATGTAGCGGTTGTACTTATTGCACCATATTCAACATTGCGCCATGCTATATCAAAGCTGCCCGCCTCGTCGGCACCATAAGTAAGAACTTTATCTCCCGCGTCTAAGCAGCGCTGTATTAGCTTAGCACCCCACTTATCCTGCCCGTTTATAACACGAGCCGCAGGATAGGCGGAACTAAACAGCAAAGCCTTTGCCTCGAAATACGCATCAAACGTTTTATGGTAATCAAGGTGATCTTGCGTCAAATTCGTAAACGCACTAACAGCAAACTTAGTGCCCCATGTACGTTCAAGATCTAACGCATGGGAACTAACCTCCATCGCAGCACACGTTACACCCGCATTTCGCATATCGGCGAACATGCCCTGCAAATCGGGCGATTCAGGAGTTGTGCGCTCGCTTTCTACGCGCTTGCCATCTATCTGAATGCCCACAGTGCCTATTACGCCTGTTTTGTGCCCCATTTGTCGCATTATGTGCTCTACCAAATAAGTGGTAGTGGTCTTGCCATTCGTGCCAGTTACACCAACCAAATTGAAACTTTCACTTGGCCAGTCGTAGAAAGCGCACGATGCTTCAGCCATGGCACGCCGCGAATCGGACACAATCACTTCGGTTACATCTGTTGCGTCGGCTAGGTAAACCTTGCGCTCAGCCACAATAACGCTAGCACCGCGGTCTATGGCATCTTGAGCAAACGTGTGTCCATCCACACTAAGACCCACTATGCAAAAAAACGCATCTCCCGGCGCTACGCAATCGCTTCTATGGGCTAGACCCCCTACCTCAGCCGATTCGTCCCCAATTACAGTACAGGGAACATGTTTAAAAAGTTCAGCACATGTTTTCTTAATCATGCCAACTCAATTCGGAACTATATTATATTGTTCGATAGCACTCGTCATTATATCCTTAAATCCCTCCGCTACATTGCCTTCGTAAATAACGTCATTTACACCAACGTAGCAAACTAGATTACTATTAGAATTATCAATGAATCCCACAAAGGCTAGATTGTATCTGTCTTCTGCGTATCCGCCGTTTTCGGCAATTTCGGCAGTAGATGTTTTGCCCACTGTACAGAATCCGTCGATATTAGCCTTTTTGCCAGTACCGTCGGTAACAACACCGCGCAGCATTTCGTTTACATCTTCAATAGCTTGGTCGTTGTCAATTACTTTTTCGGAATCGTATTGAATCCATTCGCCTGTTTGCGGCTTCATAAGAAGAAAATGCGGCTGAACTAATGTACCGCCCGTTGCCAATACTCCGTAAAAGCGAGTCATTTGCAAGGGAGTTACAGTAATACCCTGACCAAAACTAATATTGTATCCAGTAATTTTTGCCCATTCGTTAAATTTGGGCATACTGCCTTGCGCCTCGCCCGGGTAATCCACGCCCGTTTTTTCAGAGAGCTTGCAAGTGTTTATCATGTTGTAAAGATTTTCAAACCCAGCTTTTTCAGTAGCAAGCGAAATGCCCACATTTGAAGACTTACTTATTATGTCGCGCAGCGAATATATTACATCTGGGCGCCATTTAGCATCAGTTATGACGTATTCGTCAGCATGCAGTTCGCGCGGGGCAAATATTGTATCGTCTACCCCCATAGCATCAGCATCGCGCACAGTCAGCGCCGACACCGATTTGAAAGACGAACCCGGCTCTATTGGCTGCGTAACAGCCAACAAATTATCGGAACCTATGAGAGATTCGCTAAGATTTGTAGGGTCTAAATATGGATACGAACAAATGGCATATATTTCGCCTGTATCGGCATCCATAACAACCGACGAACCATGCTCACTATCGTAGGTTGTCACCTGTTTACTAAGCGCAGCTTCCATAGTATCTTGCAGGCGTATATCTAAGGAAACCATTATGTCTTCACCATCTATTGCGGGGCTGTCTTCATGCACGCCACCGGGAATAGGTGTTCCCTTAACACCGCGTTCACCAGAATATTTGCCGGGTGTACCGCGAAGAATTTCGTCATATTGCAACTCCAAGCCACTTATGCCATTACCGTCTACATCGCAAACACCTATTACCTGACCCCCCGTAGCGCCATGCGGATATTCGCGCCTGCTGTCGGAAATGAAATAAATGCCATCAAGCTCTAATGATTTCAGTTCTTCCGCCTTGTCAACATCGGCTTGACGCTTCACATAAACAAAAGAAGTAGAATCTTTAGATAGCAGCTTTTCGTAGTCTTCCGCGTTGCCTTCAAGTATGCGCTGAATTTGCTCAGATTCCCACTTCGCATCTGTAACCTCTGTTGGATTGCAATATATTGTGGTGGCATCAACACTGGTTGCTAAAATTTCGCCATTGCGATCGTATATCGTGCCACGACGCGCCGATATTTCGAAGTTGATGGTGCGTGATTCTTCTGCCTGCGCGCTGTATTCGCCAGCAACTATTACCTGAAGAAACACAAGGCGCAGAAAAAACACAGCCGCAATTATTGCAAAGAAAATGAACACGTAGTGAGTAGAGCGCAGAGCACCCGCATTCAAGATGTCGTCCGAGCGCAAACGCTGGCGGATATTTTGAGCAAAAGAAGCATCGGTGAAGCGAGTGCGTTGTTTGCCTCTGCCTCTGCCGTTTCCTTTTTTTCGAGAATTACCCGTCATATTGTCCTTATTGCGCCGCCGCAGCCATACTGCCAGAAAGCGACAGATTACCCGCATCGTCTGTTACAACTATATCGTCAGAAAGATCTATATAAGTAGTTTGCGCAGGCGATAGCATTCCTATGTTGTGCGCTTCTGTCTTTATGCGACCCGGATTAGACAGCGTGCTTTTCTCAAGTTCTAGCGCATTGCCCTCTGTTCGCGCTGCGTCTATATCGCGGGAAAGCTGACGGTATTCCAAAGCTGTGCTTATGGTCATGGAATCAAAGGTGACACGAACTGCACCCACCAGCGCAAATGCGGCTACAACTATAGCAAGCACGCGCACGGCTTTGGCAACTAGACTAGATACAGCTTGTGTTTCTTGCTCAGGTGCGCCGCCCGGCACGACCTCAAACAAAAAGTCTGGCTGATCTTCGTAGTATCGTGCCGAAGTGCCGTAGTTGTAATCCATATAAGCGCTCACGCTTACCTTCTCACCTCATCATGCAGCCTTAAAGCTTCTGAGCCACTCGCAACTTAGCGCTACGAGCCCGCGGATTCCGATCCACCTCAGCCGCATCAGGTAGAACGGGCTTACGTGTAAGTACTTTCAATATCGGCTTACGTCCACATGCGCACACCGGGAAATCGGGTGGACACGTGCAACGATTTTCAAAAGATGCAAATGTTTCTTTTACTATCCGGTCTTCCAAAGAGTGGTAGCTTATAACAGCTATACGTCCACCCGGGTTTAGCCATCTAATAGCCGCATCAAGTCCGCTGCGCAGTACCTCTAATTCGGAATTCACATGAATGCGTATTGCCTGAAATGTTCGTTTTGCCGGATGACCACCGTGGCGGCGTTCTGCTGCCGGTATAGCGGCCTTGATAATGTCAACCAATTGGTCGCTAGTTCTTATGGGCACCTCAGCCCTAGATTTCACAATGAATTCAGCGATGCGGCTAGCCCACCTCTCGTCCGAGTTAGTGCGTATGATCCGAGCGAGGTCTGCTGCGTTATAAGTGTTAATGACCTCTTGTGCGGTTAAAGTTTGATTACTCGGATCCATTCGCATATCGAGTGGTGCGCCTTCCTTATAAGAGAAGCCGCGTGATGGCGTGTCCAGCTGTACCGATGAGACACCTAAATCGAACAATACCGAATCGATACCGACGATGGGTATTCCCATCAGAAGTTCATCCATGTTGCCGAAATTGCCCGCTAGCACCTCTATATGCGGCTTTACATCAGCGGGAAGTTTAGAGAGCTTTTGCTTTGCCTCTTCCCGTGCCACCGCATCTTGATCGATGCCTATTAGCAAACCTTCACGCCCAAGTTTGGCGGCCACCAACATAGCATGACCCGCAAACCCAAGCGTTGCATCTAGATGCACGCACCCCGGCTGACAAGCCAGAGCGTCTATACATTCGGCAGATAGAACCGGAATATGCCGATATTCGCTTGTCATAGTGCCTTGAGAGTGCAGCGTAGTCTGCTTATGCAGACATTACCGCGCTACCCTCAACTCGAGATCATCGGCTAAAGCCGATTCCTTCCAATCGCTATCTTTCTTCTTGTCGCTTTCGTAGAAAGCTCCCAAATCGATGTCGTCCATTGTCTTATCGTAGGTGCTTGCATCCCAAATTTCGAAATGCCCAGTGTTGCCAACTACAACCACTTCACGCTCTATTGAGCAAGCCTCGCGAAGTTCCGGCTTAAGCATTATGCGACCCGATGAATCAATTTCCACTTCATCAGCACGCGACTTCAATTTGCTGCGCATAAGCACATGGCGACGATCTGATGCGTTGTAACCACCAAAACGATCGATAAAAAGTTGTTCAACCCATTCGTTGAATGTATCAGGAGTAAACACGTAAAGGCATTCATCCTGAAGTTCACGAGAAACGATTAGCTCGCTCGGGAGAACCTTGCGGAATTTCGCGGGGAGAGCCATACGACCTTTGGCGTCAACCTTAAAGCGAAACTCACCAAACAGATCGACCAGGAGGGGTCGATCAGCGAGTTTCTCTTCTGTGACGGCTTTTGCCATTCAGCGTAACCCCATTCTGCATTTATGTGATGTTTTGATTCGATTGATACTGCGTTTCAAAACCCCACAAGGCTTCCGTGAATGAAATCTTATGACACTTTGCCCCACTTTGCAACATTTTTATGCATTTTCGGACCACTTCATGAGCTAAATGTCCCACTATGCACACAAAACGAAAACCCGTTCGATATAACTACCGAACGGGTGTTTTACAAAATTTATTATCTTGAATTGAACGATAAAGCGGCAGCGGCACCTGCCTTATAGCGCTAATGCACAGAGCAGCTTAGGCAAGGATCGTATGCACGAACTAATTTCTCAATTTCTAGTTGTATGTCGTCAGGTGCTTTGCCTTCTTCGACAAGCAAAGTGGCAAGAAGACGCATATCCGCTTCAATGTTGGCAATGTTTTGCGAAGTAGGAGTAATTATGTTGGCACTAACTATGCGTCCTTCATTGTCTATCTCAAGTTCGTGGAAAAGCGCTCCGCGAGGGGCTTCCGTAAACCCAACACCGCGCCCAGCGCGAACCTGAAATTCAACAGGCGTGCTTGTTCCCTCAAATTCATCTTTTGCCAAAGCACGACAAATAGAACTGCAGCGAATAAGCGCATCCACAATCTCTACCGCCTGAGCAACATTATTGGCAAACGGATTATACTCAGGCGGACGCAGCCCTGCCTTAGCTGCCGCAAAGCGCGCAGGCTCGGTAAGCGCATCCCAAGATGAATTGACACGCGCAAGCGCCGATGCAAAATAAGGACGCTTATTCTCGCGCATCACAGCTAAAAATGCCGCAGAATGATCTAGTGCATACTCTTCTATATAGTCATTTATATTCTGACAATCAAAGCTAATACCCGCACGCACAAATTGCGCTTTATCGGAACCGACAATGGGGTATTCCCCGGGATTCACCATAGCCAGCATATCGCCTTCGGTTTCAAAACTAGAAACCGAAAAGTCGTTAAACAAATCTACTGCCTGCAGAGCAAAATCGAGCATTGAGTCCATCTTGTCTGCCAGCTCTATATACTCTGCCGGGGAAAGTTCGTTCGTAAATCCTCCTACTACTGCAGTTATAGGATGAATAGAGCGACCGCCAACCTTATTACATAGTTCGTTTCCCAGACCTTTCAAGGCAAGCGCGCCTTCAAAAATTTGCGGACTAGCGTCGGCAAGAGGAAAAACGCTCTTATGCCCCAAAAAGTCGGGCGCGGCAAACACGAATAAATGCGTTGCATGATTCTGCAAAAAGCTGCCGTAAATTAGCAACTGGCGAATGGCTCGCGTGCGCGGCGTTACCTCTACTCCAAAAATGCGCTCTATGGCAAGAATGTCAGTTACAGTATGACTAGCTGAACAAATGCCGCAAACACGCGAAGAGATATAGGGCACTTCTTCAAAGTATCTGCCGCGTACCATGCCTTCAAACATGCGAGCAGGCTCCGTAACAGCAAATTCGCAACGCTCTACTTTGCCATCTGCTATCTCTAAATGTATGTCACCGTGGCCCTCTATACGAGCTACATGGTCAACTTCAATGCGAGTCTTAGTCATAGCGCAATCCTAGGGTCATCTTGGTTAAACATTGCAAGTGCATCGTTAAAACGTTTTAGCGGCACACCGCTGTGCTGCACAACAACACGAGCAGCATCCAAATTAGCATCCGGCGATAATCCCGCACAGCCATTGCATGGTCTGCCCAAATTCGGGCACCGCGCGCCACAACCCTGCTTAGTTATCATTCCCATACATAGAATTCCGCGCCCGTAAAAACAACCGCGCTCGTTGCGTTTACATTCGCCACACATTGTTGAAGTGCGACTGTATTCATTGCTGCCATACAGAGCCTTCTGCAAAACATGGACAAAAGCGTAAGGATCTATTGGGCAGCAAGGCACTTCGTAGTCTACTTTTATTACATCATGCACAGCCTGAGGCTTGCATGCAATATCAGACACTATTGCCGGTGTATTGTCGCCGTATACGTCGTTTATGCGGTCCTGCCATTCTGGCGCAGCCATGCCGGGAATACCCGCGGTAGCTGCACAAGCTCCTATGGTTATAACAACTTTCGCGCGTTCACGCACGCTAGCTAAAGTTTCAAGCGCTTCTTTTGTAGTAGCTGCACCTTCTATGACAGCCACATCAAATTCATCAGGCATAGTATCGCTGGAAGTTAATTGCCAATAGCGCACATCAATCTGACCAAGCACTTCCATAAGATGCGATTCTATATTGGTTATGTTTATCTGACAGCCAAAGCAACTAGCCAGCCCTATAACCACAACTCGCGGTATGTTTGTTGTTTCGCTCAAATCTACCTCACGCTCAACGAAGTGGTGCCTTATTACATACTGTCTTGTATATTTTTAGCTTCCCAGTAATTAAATACAGGTCCATCTATGCAACAGTATTGATGCCCAACTTGGCAATGTCCGCATTTTCCCATGCCGCATTTCATATGGCGTTCGAAGCTCATATAAATACGATCGTAAGGTATGCCTTTCTTTCGCATCTCTTCCACTACGAATCTGTACATAACCGGAGGTCCACATACGGCGCCAAATGTATTATCAGGATCTACCTGCAGGTGCGAAAACGGAGCAGTAACAAGCCCCACTTCGCCATCCCACGTATCGTCCGGATTATCCACAGTCAGGTATAGATCGAAGTCTTTGCGATGCCGCCACATTTCGAACTGATCGCGAAACATTACTTCACTTGGATTTTTGGAACCATAGATAATGGTAACGTTTCCAAAATCGCTACGTTCGTCGTGAATGTTATTAATAAGCGAGCGCAGCGGTGCTATGCCTAAACCGCCAGCTACAAGCAACACGTCGTGCCCGCGCATATCGTCAAATGGGAACGGACGACCATACGGACCTCTAAGACCAACAATGTCGCCGCATTGCATCTGATGCAAGCGCGTCGTAAATTCACCCATACGACGCACGCACAATTCAATAAAGCCACCCTTAGACGGCGAACTAGATATAGAAATAGGCGCCTCGCCCACTCCAAAAATGCTGACCTCAACAAATTGACCGGGCTCGTGGTGAAAAGCCGCACGAATGCGCTCGTCTATTAGGCGAAATTCAAAAAGCTTCTCGTTTTCCGTAAGGGGAGTTATAGATGTTATACGCGCTTCCCACGGACGATAGGGGTTCTCGAACATCATCTGAGCGCCATCCATTGCAACAACGTCGTGGGCAAGCGGTCCTACATGTACGCTAGTACTACTCGGCATCTTCAGCCCCCTTTCGCTCGAAGAATTCAAGTACCTTTATTGGCGAAATATCGGTCTTGCATGCGTGAACGCATCGACCACATCCCACACACAAATAGCGTCCATACTTTGAATTGAAGCCATTTAGTTTGTGATACATTCTGTGGCGCACCCTCTCGCGCGTGCCGGAGCGGAAATTATGCCCGCCTGTTACAAGCGCAAACTGCGGAGATGTGCACGCATCCCACACACGTTCGCGCCGCCCGGTCTGCGCATTAGGATCTAACACGTCGCAGATATCGAAGCAGTAACAAGTGGGGCACACGCTAGCGCATGCAGTGCAATTAAGGCATCTGCTTCCCAGCTCTTCCCAAAAATCGTCAGAATGGAAAGCATCCATTAACATGGGAATTTCCTGTACGCTGGGAATGTCCGGGTTAAACGCCTGCTGGCGACGGCGCGTATATTCACGGAAAGCCCGCCTGTCAGCATCGGTAGCTTCGCGCGGATTGCATGCAGCCTCTAAAATGTTAGCGCCTTCTACACTTCCGATAGATACCAAGTAGCGCCCACCTATATCAGCCAAAAACAGATCGTAGCCGCTGCGCACTTCGCCAGAATCTAGCAGATGGCAAAAACATGAATCGCTGGGAATACAGCCTATACCAACTATCATGGTTGCGCGTCTGTGAGCCTCATAATAAGGATCGGGATAGCGCTTATCGTCGAACACTAAATCTAGGTTGTTCATAGCGTTAATATCGCACGCATGAGCACCGAATAGCACGCGCGGGCGCACCTGCAACACATAGTCGGTTACGCCATCTTCCATGTCGTATTCAAAAAGAGTTTCACGCGGGGGTAACAAATACTTTTTAAGCGATGTAAGAGTGGTTGGATAGTCCAGCACTATCTCATCAAACGAATGCACCGTCTCAAACGCAAAACTCTTCCCGCTACGCACAGACGCTATCACTTCGTAGTCGCGCATGAACGCTTCAACCAAGGCAGGTAGTTCATCCGCATCGATGACTCTGTAAAGCATAGAGCCCTTTCCACGTTTTTTATAAGTACAACCATATTAAATGAGTATGCGGCTTACTAGCAAACCACATCGCCGAAAGGTCATATGCTACACAACAAAAAGGCGGCACCTAAGCACCGCCCTGCACATTTGGAAAAATATGTCTGTTGAATTAATTAAAGAAAATCTTTATTTCGCGCTCGGCGGATTCAACAGAATCGCTGCCGTGTATAACATTTTCGTCCATGATAAGACCGAAATCGCCGCGAATTGTCCCGGGAGCCGCCTCTGCCGGATTTGTAGCGCCCATAAGGCTGCGGCACTTCGCCACAGCACCTGCGCCAGATATAACCATCTTCACCACAGGACCAGACGTGATATAGCTAATAAGCCCATCGTAGAAAGGTTTACCCTCGTGTTCGGCGTAGTTTGCCTTAGCTTGTTCCATCGTAACCATGCCAAGTTCCATGCGCTCTATCTTCAAACCCGCGCGCTCAAAACGGTTCACAATTTCACCAATATGACCGTTGCGCACGCCATCGGGCTTTATCATCGAATAAGTTTTCTCTTCTGCCATGTTTTCCTCCTGCTAAATTAACTATTCTGACTTGGGAAGTAGAGTTCTATCCCAGATATTTTCCAGCCGACAAAATCGCGTACCATATCTATCTTGTATGTAATTTTGCCGCCCTGATCGGTAGTTGCTGTGGCATACACGGTAGATTCGCTCATAGAACGATTTACCCCATCTATAGAAACATTGGGGTCTTGCACTACGGGAGCCACTATAGAGTTAACGTTTGCTTCGCTAAGCGAATCGGCAAACAAGCTATTCTTGGCTTCGTCAGGATTATTGAATAGCTGCTCTGCAACCGCTTGTTGAGTGGGGAAGCCAAAACCTTGCGTAAACGCAAAAACGGCAGCGCCCAACAGTAAAACTACAACAACAATAACAGCTATCAGAATTTTGAGCCCTACATTGCGACGCTTGCGATCTTTTTTCGCTAAACCGCGGGACCACTGCTCCAATTCATCGTCGGTAGCTTTGAAGAATCGGTCTTCATCTTCATCATCGTAGGCATCGATGAAACCGGGCATTTGCATATCTTCATCGCTATAGCCCTCATCATAGAAGAACGGATCGCCACCATCATCAAAATAGTGGCTCTCTACGCTAACATCGAGCCCCGACGTGTCTACCGCTGCAGCATCTGCCCCAGCACGCGATAAAGTGGCAACGCATCGCTGATAATCGACCGCAGCAGAATCGGACAAAATATAATTAGGATCGCTTGTGGCTTTATTGAACGCCTCAACAGCTTCAGCCGCATACCCGGCAGCTGCATACGCCTGACCCATGCTGGAATTTAAGCGATTGCGCGTATCCTGCGACATGTCAAAATCGAACGCGCTTTGATAAGACGCTATCGCATCTTCTGGGCGGTCGAGCGACATAAAGCACACGCCCAAGTTCAGCAACGCCTTCGCCGGATCGGGATTTTCCTCGTCTAATGCAGCCTCACGGAAAGACATTCCCGCCTCGGCGCTGCGCCCCAGTTTCAATTGGGCGTTGCCCATGCCCATATACGCCTTGTAAGGCGATTCATACGTTGGGTCGGCTACCGCCTTCTCAAAATGTACGACGGCATTTTCATAGTCACGCAGAGAAGCGTATGCCATGCCTATGTTGTTATTCAGAGCGCCTTTCGCCTGATAAGAACTATCGCTTGCTGCCTGAACGTATGCCTTAATAGCTTCAGTAGGGTTCTTCAACTTCACCAAACAATTGCCTATATGATGATAGATAAGACCCAACTCGCCTAGCTGAAAAGGCACACTATTATCTTTTAGGCACGCTGTATACTTACGCAGCGCACCGCGATAATCGCCTGAGTCGTATAACAGGCTAGCTTGTTTGAACAGACTATTGTTCACTGATTATCTCCGATTTCGAAGATCGCGACATCTAAGCCTCGTTCTCTATACGGACAGATTCGATGACGTCCCCAACACGCAGCTTACCGATAACGTCCATACCATCAATGGTTTGACCAAAAACAGTGTAGCCATCATCTAAAAACGGCTGATCGCCCAAGCAGAAATAGAACTGGCTTCCAGCCGAGTTCGGATTCTGGCTGCGAGCCATAGCCAAAGTGCCATCTAAGTGTTGGTTGTTCGGATTAGTAGTAAATTCTTCGTGAATTGAATAGCCCGGACCACCGGTGCCAAACGGACCATTGCCTGCAATAACATCTTCCGCGCTGGCATCGCGAGTATTCGGATCACCGCCTTGAATTACAAAACCCGGCACATAGCGATGGAATTTAATGCCATCGTAGAAGCCTTTACCAGCCAGTTCTACAAAATTTCCTACATGTATTGGCGCATCGTTACCATGCAGCTGAACACGGATAGTGCCCTTAGAAGTTTCTAATACCGCAACCTCTTTACCATTCGGTTTGTATTCTGGCGTGTATAAAGACATTGAAAACTCGCTTTCCGCATAGTATTAGTATTTAGTCATAATCGTTAGTGATTCTATCACACATAGCGCATACTGAACGAATAACAAGTGCTTAGATTGAATTTGTTTCAGGTTAATTGCAGCAAAAGCATGCCAAATACTTGTTTTTGCCTCCTGATATTCACCAGTCTGCAAGCTTATTGCTGATTTCCCGCATCCAGAAAAATTTTACGAGTTACGAAATTGTAAACAGTAACAAATGCCGTGGCGATTATCTTACTAATTAGATACGTTACGCCCAAAAGACCAGTAAATACCCACATAAGCAGGTCGTTTAGCCCTAAGCCTATAACCGATAGCACAATGAAGATAATAAATTCGCGCCGGCGGCTCATGTCTTCTTTATGCGTAAACACATAGCGCATAGATGCCAAATAATTAAATATGACCGACACCGTAAATGAAATAGTGGCGCTTATCAGGTAGTTTATTCCGAAAACCTCGGTCAGAAAAACCATAACGCCATAGTCGATCAGGAAAGCTATTCCACCGACTACTCCAAATTTGGCGAATTGTGCGATTAAATTTTTCATAATCTCCATTCCGAAAATACATACAGATTATATTTTACTTTTTGAGAATTATTATTTACTAACAGAGAAGCTGCGTGTTTTTAAGCGTTTCGGCGCGCAGTTTATGGCGAAGTAAAACTGGTGCCCTTGACAGGAGTCGAACCTGCGACACCTTGCTCCGGAGGCAAGTGCTCTATCCACTGAGCTACAAGGGCACTGAAGGCAATTATACGCTATCGATATGCGTGCGTGTATGATAGACAAACAACAGATAATTTCTAGGAGTATGCTTTGAGCACAACTGTAACTATAGAGCGCATGGGATACGGAGCAGCAGCCATTGGACATATGGAAAACGGGAAAACCGTTTTTGTAGAAGGTGGCGCACCTGAAGATGTGTGCGAAATACGAATAACCGACGAAAAGCCATCTTTTGCTGTGGCTGAGCTGGTCAACATAGTGAAGCCATCCAGCTTACGCGCAAAGCTTGACCCGAAATATACAGTGTCAGGATGCATTCCCGGCGCACCGTGGGCGCACTTGGAATACAGCGCGCAGCTGCATGCCAAAAGATGCAACCTTGTAGAAGCGCTAGTGCGCGTAGGCAAACTTGACAGGCAATATGTTGAAAAGACGGTTAGCGAATGCGTGCCTAGCAAGCGCGAATGGGGATATCGCAACAAAATAGAGCTTTCCGCATTCACTAACGAAGCAGGCAAATTTACGCTGGGAATGCATGAAGCGGGAAGCCAAGATATAGTGGATGTGCCGCGCACTCCCCTAGCAAACCGTTTTTTGGAAGGCGCGCCAAAATCGCTTACAGGAGCTATTCGCTTTTTGCAAGGGGCAGACGATTTGGGAATATACCGCGTAGGTGTTCGCGCAAGCCTGCGCACAAAAAGCACCGAAATAGCCCTGTGGACTGCGCCTGCGGCATTTCCGCGCACCGCTGTAGCCAAAACGCTGCAAGATGCTCTGCGCGCTACATCGGTTGTGCGCGTTGTGGCAGAGCCCGGAGCTGCACGCAAGGTGAAAAAGGTGGAAACACTGGAAGGCGCCGGATTTTGGAAAGAAGAACTTGCCGGCACCAGTTTTGCCATTTCGGCACCTTCATTTTTTCAAGTTAATACCGCTCAAGCCGAAAAATTAGTAGAGCTGGTTATGGCGGGGCTAAACTTGGAAGGCGACGAGCTGGTAGCAGATTTATATTCTGGAGCGGGAACCTTTAGCTTGCCAATAGCGCAAACAGGTGCCGATGTAGTTGCTATAGAACTTGAGGGGTCGTCTGTGCGCGATCTTCGCCGCAACGCGCAATACAACAATTGCGATATAGAAATTATCGGTGACGATGTAGCGCGCGCATTACCCGAAATTGGGGTAGTAGATGCCGCTGTGGTTGATCCGCCTAGAAGCGGGCTTTCTAAAGAAGTTATAGCCGCTATAGCAAATGCAGCACCGAAGCGACTAGCTTATGTAAGTTGCGACCCGCAAACATTTGCGCGCGATACCGCCGTATTGCACAGGCGCGGCTTCACGCTAGAAACAGCCACTCCGGTAGACATGTTTCCGCAAACATACCACCAAGAAACAGTGGGTATATTTAAGGCAAGTTAGAGTAAAAGAGCGCACAGAATACGCGCAGAACAAATGCCCTGCGCGCATCATCTTCGCAAATCTTATAAACTGCGCCTTACTGGTGCTGCTTTTCTGCGACCAGCATTGCGACCGCTAGACAGTATGGCTACACCAAGCGCACCGCAAGCTATTGCAGAAAGCAACAGCAGCGCAGGCGCATTCAAATCGCCCGTTTGCGCCAAACTTTGCAGCGTTTTCACAGTTCTTGTAGCCGGATTGTATCCACCAACAATACCCTTAGCCTTAAAGCTAACAACCAACGTATGATCGGCCTTCACATCTGTGAATGTATACGATGCAGGCGCGCCAACAGATGCGCCATCCACCACCACATCGGCAACTATGTAGTTGCTACTTTCTGGTATGAACGAGAATGTCAGGCTTGCACCATCGGCAATTTCTACCATACCTGAAGGCGCAATAGTGCCATGAGTTCCATTAACGCTAGCCGTAATGTGGTGCTTAACAATTGGCGGCGTATTTGGATTGTCCGTAGGGTTGGTAGCCTTCGTGTATCTTGTAGAAAGCAAACTGCTCTTAGTTGCTTGCGGAATGGTAATTTCAGTTACGCCGTTTTTGGTAGTCGCATACTTCATCACACTGTTAGACGCACGCCCGCCATTAGCAACACCAGCCTTATCACTTCCCGCCACAGCGCCCAGCGTGCGGTTTGCGCGCACTTCATATTTCACGTTAGTGTCAACACTTAAGTTTTCGTCAAGCCATGCATCCTCAAGCTGATACCCTGCGGCTGGCTTTACAACATAAACCGCGCTGCGACCCTTAGTAACCCAATTCGGCGGCTCAACGCTACCAAGCGAATCGTCGTTCGTACCGGTGCTGTATTCCACGCGCAGCACCTGAGTGTAACTATCGCCAGACTTTTCCACACCAAACAACTCATCGCTCTCGTCTGGATGATAATGCCCATCAGGTCCAAGCGGAATTACATTCACCCATGTGCCCACAGAACTAGTTATTACCTGTACAGGCTGCCCAGCCTTAGCATTTTCAGAAGTGGAGCTGTCTTTGAACGCACCATTGCTCTTAGCGACATTTGTGTCGTGCAGATTCGCGCCGTTTTGTATTTCGCCAACATAATTCTGTACATTCTTATAATTGTCTGTCGGGAACAACACTTTCGACGACGCATCCACAATAGCCGGATTATCCGGGTTCGTGTAAACCTGCGTGCAATCCTGTGCCACGCCATACAACTTGTCAGCTGTCATGGCATGATAGTTTCCATCGGGTCCAAGCACAACAGGCATAGCATTTTTGTCGTCGTTACCAACTTTATTACCCAAATCGTCAATGTATTCAGGCGCCGCATCAATAGCCACAGGGATATATACCGTCTCGCCCGCTTCGTTCTTGCTAACCTTGAACTTCACATTGGTTGAGGTGCCATCAGCTGAATTGCCGGGCACTATGCTGCCCACAGGCTCGGTGCCATCAGCCACCGGATATACTGCAATCTTTCCATCGGTAACCGCCGCTGGATAATCAGGGTTAGCCACAATTTGCTGACCGTATGTAGGACTTTTGCTATTGCCATCCACACCATAAACTGGACGCGAAGTGTCGGTCTGTACATTTTTATCGGTACCGGCAGGAAGCTTCGCAGGCTTGCCGCTACCAACCTTGTTATAAGTACCGTCTTCCTGTTTCTCATAAACTACATTACCGCTATCATCTAGCACATTACCATTTTTGTCAGTGGCAACCGGTACATACTTTATATCGCCTTCGCCATCATCTTCTGCGACAAATGCACTGTTACTATTTTCACCTGTTGCCGCATTTGTACCGCTAATAATGTCTCCCGGTTTATCGTTTGCGCTGACATCCGGCAGAACAGCAATATTTTCGCCTCCTTCGCCGGGCACAACCGCCGCCGGGTTATCGGGGTTTGGAACAACCTGTTCACCGGTTTCGCCATTTACACCATATTCTGGGTTGTTAGTGCTTGTCTGAATGCTGCCACTAGGTCCCGCAGGTAGCGTACTCGGCGTGCCTCCACTTGTACCCGCAGCGGGTTTATACCCTACAGTATTGCCGCCACCATCGGTTACGGGCGTGTAAATAACATTGCCATTGCCGTCTAGCACGTTTCCATCACTGTCGGTGACAGCTGGTACATAATAGCCCGGCTTAGCGGGGTTTTCTATCATTGGAATAGTGTTACCATCTTTATCTTTGCCAACAACTATGCCATTTTCATCAGCTGGAAGCTGCGGAATGAATGCCTGATTACTATTACCTATCGCCGCTGGATTATCTGGGTTCGGAAGAACCTGCTCGCCCTTGTTGTTGACACCATAATTCGGATCAGACGTATCAGTATGCACCTTATTGCCATCACCCACAGGCAGCGTTGCAATCTCGGGCAACTTACCAGTAGTAGAGTCTGGCTTGCGCACATCCTCATAGCCGGTAATGTTTCCGCCAGCATCCTTTACAGGCTTCAATGCCACGTTGCCATTGGTATCTAGCACATTTCCATCTTTGTCGGTAATGGTCGGATAATAATTGCCGCCTTCCGTTTTTTGAATGACAGGAATTTGACTGCCATCTTTGCTTTCAGCCACCGTTACGGTAGTACCGTCATCAAGTTTTTTGGAAGTGTCGGTCTGCGGAATGAACGCTTTGTTGTCAGAGTCTACCGGCGTAGGTTTTACAGGGTTTACAACCTCTTGTTCGCCCGTTTCGCTATTCACGCCGTAATTGGGGTTGGTCGGGTCGGTTTGCACGTTACCGTTTGTATCGGTTGGAAGTTTTGCGGGCGCGCCATCGCCAACTTTATCGTATGTGCCATCGGGCTGTTTCTCGTAAACAACATTGCCATTGTTATCCAAAACATTGCCGTCTTCATCGGTGGAAACTGGTACATACTTTATGCCACCTTCGCCGTCATCTTCAACTATGAAAGCACCACCGCTGTCTTCACCTGTAGCTGCATTTGTGCCACCAACAACATCCCCCGGTTTGTCATCTGTGCCCTTATCGGGCTTTACAGCAATGTTCGCACCACCCGCGCCGGGCACAACCGCCGCCGGGTTATCGGGGTTAGGCACAACCTGTTCACCGGTTTCGCCATTTACACCATAGTTCGGGTCTTTTGTGTCGGTTTGCACGTTGCCGTTTTCATCAGTCGGCAACTTCGCAGGATCATCATCTGCCGTGCCCATCTTCTTATATGTGCCATCTGGCTGCTTCTCGTAAATTACGTTGCCGCTACCATCAACTACATTGCCGTCTTTATCGGTAACTACCGGCACATATTTCACACCACCGTTGCCATCATCTTCCACCAAGAAAGCACCGCTAGCATCTTCACCTGTTGCGGCATTCTTGCCACCCACAACATCGCCCGGTTTATCGTCTGGCGCAGTATTTGGAATTACTGCAATGTTTTCACCATTTGAACCGGGCACAACCGCCGCCGGATTATCGGGATTTGAAACCTCTTGTTCGCCTTTGTCGTTCACGCCGTAGTTCGGATCGGTTGTGTCGGTGACAACATCACCATCGCCATTAGTTGGCAGCTTTTCGCCGGTTTCTTTATCAACGGGGTTGCCATCATCGTCAGTGGGAATTGTTTCACCCGTAATTGGGTCTTTCAAGCCGGGCTTGCCAGTCTCAGGGTCGGTCGTTTCCTCTAGCGGATTGCCACCAGTACCAGTAGGTGTACCATTTGCGCTCTTTACATTAGCTACCACGTAACAATCTGCCATAAGCACAGGTACGTTAAGCGAAACCGCACCGGTATTGCTTGTTGTAGTTTCTGCAGCAGCACCATTTATGGTAACGCCATATACCTTATACCCAGAAGCCGGGGTTATCGTAAGCTTTGTTGGAGCGCCGCCATCGCCACCTTTGACAGTTACATAACCGTCAGAAGACGCTGGGGTAAACGTAGCTGTAGGGTTGCCCGTGCCATCTGTAGGTGTGCCGGTTATGTTCATATAAATGTTGTGATACTGCGACTCGCCCGGCGTAACCGGTTTCGCATTAAATGTAACCTGCGCATTAATGTCAGAGGCTACATTGTTGAATGTATACGTAACGCTACCATCGGCATTTTCAGTGGTTGTTGTAGGCAAAGCCCCGCTAATTCCTGCCACCGTATAGCCACTACTAGGGTAGGCAGTTATGCTAGCCTGCTTGCCGGCTTCCACAGTTTGCGCCGCCGAAACACGACCGCCTACGCCCGCCGTAGCAGATACTGTATACGTCTGCACGGTGGAACCCGACGAGCCTGCTTTCTTTTCAAAAGCTACATGTATAGTTTGACTAGACGCATCGCTACCTGCACCAAATGTGTAGGCGCCCTGCACATCGCCCTTATAAAGCGCATCAGAATCTGCATTTAGAGGGTCGGCAAGAAGCGTTGCACCATTTACCTTAACGTAAGCAATTACGTAACCCGAATTAGCGTAGAAGTTGAATTTTTTACCCTCGTCAACATAGAGCGACACGTTACCGTCAGGACTAATGGTGCCGCCAGCGCCACTGCTTGCAACTATCATGCGCTGCTGGCGCTCGGGCTTTACGACCGACGTAAACGCAACCGCCACCGATGTGTTTTTAGTAATGCTTCCCAGATTGGCTGCATAAGTGTTGCCAGTCGAACCGATTTGCGTAAGCGCACAAGCCGTGCCATCTACAAGCACACCATCGCTTTGTAGCGTATAGCCAGCATTGGGCTTCAATGTAAGCGTCACATTTGTGCCCGACTTTACATGCGATAAGTCGGCAACATTCGCGCTAACCGTGCCCAAACCGCCCACAACATTAACACCAACGCCAAAATATTTAGTGACCGGTTGCAGCTGGAAAGTAACCTCTACCTTGTAAGTTTTTACAGTAGCATTAAATGGAATTGCCAACGTACCAACGTTGCCATTCATGGTAAGTACGCAATCGGCTGTAGCATTTTCCTCTTCGCCGCTTTGCAGCACACGAATAACCTTAACGCCGCCGTCGGCTATAGCATAGCCCGCATTGGGCGTAATTGTGGCATAGCCCTTGCCAACGCCTGCGCCACCGCTGTCTTTATCAATACTTGCAGGCGCAGAAATAGTGCCACCCGCTGCAGGAATTGCTGTAGTCTGAATAGTATTTATAACTTTTGTAGGAGCCTGACCTTCAGCAAATGTAACGGTCAATTGACTATTGCCTTTAAGCGTAATATTCCACGGTCCGGTTGGATCAGTTTCGCAAAGGTCGGTACGGCTAGCTTCGCTGCCGTCGGCGTTTTTCACAACTAGCACAGCCGATTCCACGCTTGCCCCTTCAGCATCGGCATTAACTGTTGCAGCTACTGTTACCTTCGTGTCTTCCTCGTATTTGCCATCCTGTGGCACAGCCGTATCGCCTTCGGCATCGGTGTAAGTTACAGAAATGCTGCCGGGACCACTGGCTGAAGATTCAAACGTGTACCACTTTTTCTCGGGAGGACGCAGCGCAAGCGTTGCAGTAAGCACCAAATCGGTTACGCTGCCCGTGGCTTTGAAACTGCATATGCCGGTGGAGGCGTTATATTCCACCGCAGGAATGTCGGATGCGCCGCCAATGCCAGCACCCTCGCCCTCCTTCGGCACAAGTTTGACCGACTGCACATCGTATTCCGCATTATCGCGAATAAGGGTGAAGGTAACGCTGTCACCCTGCTTTACAACTTTACTGTCTACGTTGAAGTGAGCAATATTCGCAGGCTCGACAGGTTCTATCGCAGTTTCTATCGTATAGCGAACTATGGGCACATACGCTATAGCGAAAGAGCCAGTTATGGTGGTGTCGAATGTTACGGTAGGAATTGCATCCTCTGCTCCCGCCCCGCCAGAGCCACCTGCACTTGGGCGCGTAACGTTTACAGTCTTGTTCATGGTAGTGCCGTCAGATGCCTTACCCACAACAACCACCGATGTAACATCTGGGTCAATTTCAGGCACGGGTACGCTAATACGAAGTTCGCCGTAATATGGCGTTTTATTGGCAGTCAGCTGTATATCTTTCGTAATATAAGCTGCCATGGTTTTGTCTTCGTTTTGATAAAGCGCCTCAAGCGCCTCGCGCATATCTTCCCCAACGTTGCCTACAGATAAACTTGTACCGGGCGCTTTCATATATATAAGATTGCCCGCTACAGTTATTCCGGTTGCTTCGTCTGTAAGCGTTAGCGCGCCATATTCGCTAGCGCTATCACTTACAAGCATATGAAATGTGGCGCTGGCACTGGCATGCGTAACCAAATCTTGCGCCTCTACCTTTATAGAGTAGTGACCGTCGCTTAGATTATCGCGCCCGGCAATTAGCTGCGTGGCAGAAACCGCCATATTGTGCATCGAAAGAATTTCGCCAGATTCGCCCTGTATAGCACCCGGCGCATTCTCGTTCGTTACTTGCACATATTCAGAAGTTGCAGCGCCAGTATCATCGGCTGTGGCATAACTCCACGTGAAACCAAGACTGCCTTCTTCGCCACCAACATTGCCAGTAGCACTTGCCGTCAGCTTATATTGTTCAGAAAGCCCAGCAAGCTTTAGGTTGCTATTCGATGCAGCGTTAGCTCCCGCAGCATACGTAATTTCAGCCTGCATCTCTTGCGTGGTAGTTATGATTGCCGTGGTTTGACCGCCGCTGTAGGCATTGTTCGACACTACACGCCCAGCTGTGTCGGCGGCATATGCAAGAGAAGCCACTGGATTGTAGGTTATAAGCAGGCATATGCTCAAAAGCACTGCCAACCCTTTGCCCATATGTCTTCTTATAACATGTCCCATTTTTACTCCCTTTACTAGCGTTACTAGCCTGCGCTATTCAAGCACGCTTATCGTTACTTTGGCGGCAGCTTGACCGCGCAATTCCTCCGTGTTCATGTCGTAGGCGTAAAACATTGCCGTACACGGATAAGTACCAGCCGGCAAATCCACATCAAGCGTGTCGTTTTCGATGTGATGGTTCGGCTCGATAAAATCGGTTGTATAAATTGTTTCCCCTGTGTCGTCGCGCATTATAGACACGCGCATTAAGTAATGATTATTTGGCACGTTTTCAATGCGCACCGCTCCTTCGCTTGAGCCATTGGGAAATTCAATGAAGCTAGCAATACTTATGTTGAACATGCCCTCTTCCACTATGCGGTCAAGTTCGGCTTGAATTTCCTCTTGGCTTTTGCCTGAAAGTTGACCAGCATCGCCCTGACGCGCACCCTTGCTGCTGCACATTACGAAAGCGAGCGCGCAAATTGCCACAATAGCTACTATTGCAACAACAATTGCAATCCAGAAAGCCTTGCCGCGGCTCGTGCCTTTCTTGTTGGGCTTGATTGGTTTGGCGGATTGTGTAGGCCTGTTCACCACAGCAGCTTGGTTTGATTCAGCGGGCGCACCCGGTACGCGCACACCCGATGCATACGCATTAGATGTATGCGAAGTGTGCGCCCGAGAACCTACCGATGCGACATGTGCAGCATCCTTCGAGCCGTAACTGCGCACCTGACCGGTGTGAATCGGGTTTTGTTGTTCAATATTGTTCCGGTCAGGTGTTGTCATAGTGTTTCCCTAATTCGTCGCTATCGGTGAATTAAAATTGAGTAGCCCTACGCATCCTAAGAAGCAGGGGTGTATTCGGTAGTGTTGTACGGGTTATAGCTAACTGTGTATGTCACCTTGAAAAGATCTTGAGGAGCATCGCTAGCAATGCTTGTCTTTAACTTACCATTTGAACCAGCAAAAGTGATTGCTGTTGTATTGTGACCCTCAGCGCCACCAGTTTGCTTTTGGTTGATTTTGAAAGTTTCAGTAGTAACTGGAATCGTGAGGCTGTCACTACCAGAAGCTTTAACAATAGGCGTATTAGCGCTTGTTGACGTAGAACCATTTGTATTGTAGTTCACCTGTACAAACACATCACCATAATTCACTCCAGTAGAAGAATATCCTGAACTTGCATTTGCAGCACCCGTAGTGGCTACAAAGTTCCAATCTGTCGAAAAATCACTTACTACCATATTGGTTACATATAAATCAGCCTTGTCAGAATTATTAGTAATCCCATACGTGCCTGCACTGGATGTATCCAAATTGCCGCCCAACATATTTGCAACAAATGGCAACTCTAACGGTATGGTGCAGTCAATTTGCTCCATCGTAGTTGAAACTGTTGCAGTTGTTTCGCCCCCTGTATAAAATTCGCCCGTTCCTGATGTTACCTTTCCGGTTGTTCCATCCTGAGCTGCAAATGCCGGCATGCACATACCTACTGCCAACGCGGCGCTAAGTGTTACAGCACCTAAAATCTGCTTCTTCATGGTCATTCCTCCTTGTTATCTCTGACCACTGTCCTTACTTTTGGCTCTACTTATGTCTTATCCCGTTGCATAAAGCTTTCAGAGCCTTTATGTTCAGCGCCGAGCCACCGTTCGACGCGAAACAGCTAATTACGAACGCGCATTAGCGCGACACACTACTCGCCACAACCAACGCACCACGTGCTACCCCAGCACGTTAATCGTCACCTTCGCAGCAGCTTTACCGCGTTCCTCGTGCGTTCCCTTGTCCAAGGCAGTAAACGTTGCTGTTGCGGAATAGCTACCGGGGTCTAAATCTTTCGTTAGCGTGATGTTCTCGATAAACTGATTCGGCTGCAGTACGCCGCTTTCATACAGAACGTCGCCCGTAACGTCGTCGGTTATAGTCACTTTCATGTCGTAGTTGTTATTGGGTACGTTTTCGATATACGCAGTGCCGCTGCTGGTGCCATCTTCAAACTGAATGGCAGAGGCAATTGATATATTGAACATGCCCTCTTCCACAATGCGATCAAGCTCCGCCTGTTTTTCTTCTTCCGTCTTGTACGGCGCTTGACCGGTTTGCGCGTTGGGGTCGAATATGCCACGCCCATTGCACGCGAATAGCCAAATCAGAAGCCACAAAACCAAAGCAGCAACAACAACGCCTGCCACAATAAGCACGGTACGTCTAGAGCCGCCCTTGGGTTTAAGGCTGCCGTTTGGTTTAGAGCTGCCGCTGGGCTTGCCCTTGGAGGGACGAGGCGCGGTGCCTATACCAGCACCCGCAGTCTTCGCGCCCTCAACAGAAGGTCGCTTATGAACGTTCGATTTTCCAGATTTTTCTACAGTCATATTCTCTTCTCATTCATGTTGAACTTAAACGCATCTACGTTTTGAACTGGTAATTTGCTATATCAAGCAGCTTAAACTTAGCGCCTAAGCCGCTTGTTCTATATGCTTTAAGCGCTCGTAGTCTTTTTCCCGAATACGGCTTTGCTTGAATCCTCAACTTCGAAGCAGAATTCAAGATTGGCTATTGAGACATTCGTTGCCGCCCAATCTGTAATGGCATTCACGGTCGCTTCCGGCAAAATTATGCTGAAAGTAACATCTAGCTTGCCCGAGGTCTTGGGAATTATCATCTTCGAGGCGCCATTCGTAGCATCTACCAACGCGACTTCGCCGCCCGAATTTAACCCAAACGCATTCGGCGTAACGCCTGTGTTTGATACTCTCATTTGGATGCCACCCCAGCTGTTACTTGCGGAAACAGAGCCGCTGTTGAACAGAGCACCAATGCCCGCAGTATCAGCAGTGCTAGTTACCGACTTCACCACAACACCCGATTCCTCGTTTGGCGTGGTAGCCATCTGCGATGTGGCGCTAAGCGTTAAACTATCTACGCCATCTTGCGAAAGTTTTGCCTGCGCATCGGTATATTCAAGCGACATTCCAATCGTAGGCTCTAGCAGCGAATCAACGCTTAACACCCGCATGTAGCTGGCTGTGTAAGTAACATTATTAGCTGGCATTTTGGTTGTAGAAGTGGTCGTAAGCTTTTCGCTTCCGTTAAACCAACCGACAAATACATAGCCATCCTTTGTGGGTGTGCCCGCAGGAACATACTTGCTTAGCGCATCTTCGTACTTAACTTGTTCGGTAATTGCAGCGCTTGAATCGCCCAGAGCGCCAGTGTTCAAATTGAACGTAAGCGTGTACGACTGACGAGCATAATTGTAGGCAATGGTGCCGCCACCCGCCACAGCAGTAACATTCTGCTTAGCCGGAGTTGTAAAGCCTTCATACGTAGGAAGATCATGCGTAACCGTTTCGCCAACATTGCATTTAACGGTCTTTTCTTTAAACTTCGTATATTCGTCGTTTTCAATGTTTTGCTTGTTGTAAATAATCGTATAAGTTACTTCGCCTGCGGTAGCCGAAGCGCTAATAGTTACAACACTATTCGGCATTACAAACGACGCGCCGCTGGCTGAATTGGAGTTAGTAACCGTTACCGCCACGCCCTTATCGTCGGTAACGGTCCAGCCGCTAAAATTATAGCCACTAACAACAGTTGCCGAAAGGTTTACGGTAGCTCCTTGTTTTACTTCGGCACCATTTGCCAAAGCTGCGCTTCCCAACGATGCACTTATCGCCAATATTCCAGTATTAGACGCATCAAGAGTGATACTATGCGCATTGCGCGTGTAGTAGCAGTTGATAACCGTGCCGGCATCGCCACGAATTACTGTTTGCGAATCATTGATCGTATAGTTGTTATATGTGAAGCCATCTGGCGAGTAAGCTGCAGCCAAGCTATTAATTAAAGTGCTATCTATAGTTGTGCCAGCAGCCGCAGTATTAGTAGTTGTTGTTTGCGCAGCCGCACTTGGATAATTGTCATCATCCACATTTTGCTGGAAGTATTTAACCGTATACGCAACTACACCCGCTGGTTGCCAAACTGCATACAGATTTATAGTTGCACCGTTAGCGTCAGCTGGCGTAAACAGCTGCTGTTCGTCGGCTGCAGCCGGGTAATCCACCACCACACTGCCACTTTCAGGAGATGCGTTGCGTGTCCAGCCTGTAAATGTGTAGCCCGAGCGCACTGGTGTGTAATCCAGCGAAGCACCATACGAGATCGTACCACCCTCGGGATCTGTTACCCACGTGGTCGGCTCAGTCGGGTCGGCACCCAAATTCTTATTGTATGTCACTGCGTAGCTGCAAATAGTCCACTTGGCATAATAGATCACATCTTCTGTCCCCACCGTTGTGTCAGCTGTAGGTTGATTGGTTGGCTGCTCCCAAGTGCCGGGGTCTGTATACCAACCGTCGAAGATGTAACCAGTGTATGTAGGTGTGGGCACGGTGTCATACTTGTCGCCATAGTAAAGATCTAGTACGACATCATCTGCCGAAGCCTCTTCGCCCATGCCAAACACTGCACCAGATACTGCCTCGTAACCCTCGCCCGCATCATAGTTAGCCTTGAAAGTTACAGGATGTGAATCTGCCGTCCATTTTGCATACAGCGTTATGGATGCTTTGGTAACAACACTAGTGTCGAAATTCCACTGGTTACCGTCAGTGCATTCCGCATCGGTAAACCAGCCACCGAAAGTGTAGCCTGTCTTTGTCGGGTCAGCCGGCTTAGCAACCTTGCTGCCATACGCCAAATGGTTTTGAGCCGCAATATCGCCACTTTCTGCCCCATTCGTCTGGAACGTAACATCGCTATACATCGGCTTCACCTTAACCGCGCAGTTACCAACAGCAATAACTTTCTCGCCGCTGTAACCATAGTAAACAAGTGAAGCCTGCAGATTCGCGTCACCCGACTTCTCATTCTGAGTACTAGGAGTCACCGTAACAGGAGAACCGGTAAATGAATTAACAGTAGTTGTAAATGCCGCTATATTAGTAGACTCTTGCCAGCCCCAAGTTATGCGGAAGAAGCCTCCGAACAAGTCGGTATTTGGGATGGCGCCTACAACGTTAAGCGTATCGGCTGCATCGCCAACAAAGAATTCAAGGTTAGGCTTATCTAGGCTTAACTCGAACGGCTTTATAAATTCTAGACCCGTACCAGCCAACGCAGGAGCATTTTCCGCAGGACAATATGCAGTAGATCGAGCCGCCGTTCCAACAAAAACACCCTTATCATAAGTAGCATTTTCGGGAAGAGCCAAAATCCTTTCAAGTTTTGGGCAACCCCAGTAAGCTTGTGAACCCACACTAGTAACAGATGCCGGTATAACAACCTCTGCAAGATTGGGGCATTCTTTGAACGCGTTTGCGCCAATTGTCGTAATACACGAAGGAAGAGCAATGCTGATCAGATTAGCTTGCCCCGCAAAGCCATTGTCGATAACACGCGTAACATCCAAACCAGTGCCTTGCACGGCATCGGAAATGCTGAAGTCTGCAGGCAATGTAACGCCATCAGCAACTTTAACACCAAAAGTACCATCTGCTTGTTTTACATAGGTTAAGCTGCCAATAGTTTGCTCGTTAGCATCGTCGCTAACAGTTGGATCTCCTACAAACTTATACCTTGGAGGTAAGCCTTTTTCCACACGTACGGGGTCAGGAGGAAAGTAGCTTTCCCATTGTGCTTCAGTACCCTCTGCAACCTTAACTGTAACCTGAGGTAATTCGTGCG
>NZ_JAAKEG010000007.1 GCF_011039075.1 Adlercreutzia sp. ZJ304 | reverse complement strand
GATCACCCGATCCCATTCCGAACTCGGAAGTTAAGCCCCGCATCGCCGATGGTACTGCGACGTCAGGTCGCGGGAGAGCAGGTCGTTCCGCTCACATAGGGTGCTTTATGTTTTCTTGGATAAATCAAGTATGTATTAGCCGCCCATGAGGCGGTTTTGTTTTATATAGACTTTGTGAGTGATAAGAGGGATGCGGTGTGCGATATAATCGTATCCTAGAAAAACACACATGAGGAGCGTAACTTTGAGTACTCGAGCTGACGATATTAGACAACAAGCTGATAAAGCACTTAAGAACACAAAGCAGTTAGAAACGCATATAAACAACTTAGAAGGATCTTCTAGGAGAGATCGTCAGCAATCTGCGGCAGTTATCGCAATAGTTGCTAAAGAGAATCCTGAGTTAATAGAGCCGTATACTAAAAGCGTAATAGATGCTCTAAATAGACCGGAGGCGCAAACGCGCTGGGAATGTTTAGATGCTTTATCTGAGATTGTTCAAATAGACGCACGCTCTTGCGAGCGGGCTGTACAGGGTGCAGAAACGGCATTGTATGATGAAGATAGTGGACCGTTGCGTTTAGCGGCCATGCGTTTCTTATGTCGCTATGGAGCTACTACTGAAAATCGTTCGGAGAAAGTATGGTCTTTGATAGATGAAGGCATTCAGTGTTATCACGGCGATTTGGAATTTCAGGATATGCTGATAGCTGTTGTTGATTTTTCTGCAGGTAAACTTTCTTCGCAGGTGAAAGAAGAACTTGCGGCAAGGATGAAATTCGATGCTGAAAATGGGAAGGGAACGCTGAAGAAGCGCGCTTCTCAAATTGTGGAAAATCTTAAATGATTTTATGCGGGGATGTTGAGTGTTGAGTGGTGAATAACTCGGTTTAGAAGCTGCGCAACTCTCGCTACATCGTCTGCCATTTAGCGACTAAATAGAAGCTTTGTTTAACCTGCTGTAGAATGTGTTGCTTTTCTTAAAGAGAGGGTAGGTATATGCGGCATACGGTTACGTTAATTCCGGGAGATGGGATTGGAGTTGAAACTTCTGCTGCCATGCAGCGCGTTGTCGCAGCAAGTGGCGCTGAAATAGAATGGGAAATAGCACAGGCTGGAGCGGCATGTATTGAAACATATGGTACTCCGCTACCGGAGGAGACTATAAATTCTGTCAGGCGCAATAAGGTGGCAATAAAAGGTCCGTGTACAACGCCTGTCGGTACTGGCTTTCGCAGCGTGAATGTAGCTTTGCGAAAAAGCTTAAACCTGTATGTAAATTTGCGTCCGGTTATGAGCATTCCGGGAGCTGGTGGTCGCTATAGCGATGTAAATTTAGTAATAGTGCGTGAAAATACTGAAGACTTATATGCGGGTATCGAATTCGAAGAAGGTACAGAAAAAGCACTAGAACTTATTGATTTTATAGACGAGCAAGGTGCGGGGCGCATTGCTAAAGATTCGGGGATTTCGATAAAGCCGATATCTATAACCGCTACAAAAAATATTGTAGATTTTGCTTTCAACTACGCTATTAAGCAGGGAAGAAACAAAGTAACTGCTGTCCACAAAGCAAACATAATGAAATATTCCGATGGTCTATTTTTAAGCGTTGCTCGCGATGTAGCAAAAGACTATGAAGACCATATAGACTTTGATGACAAAATAGTTGACGCTTTCTGTATGAATATGGTGATGGATCCATCGCAATTCGATGTAATTGTGTTTCCTAATTTGTACGGTGATATTGCAAGTGATTTGGCTGCTGGTTTGGTGGGTGGATTAGGGCTTGCGCCCGGGGCTAATATCGGCAAAGAATATGCTGTATTTGAGGCGGTGCATGGAAGCGCTCCAGATATTGCTGGTAAAGATTTAGCCAATCCTACGGCACAAATACTTTCCGCTGCTATGATGCTAGATCATATTGGAGAGCGAGAAGCTGCTTTGCGCATTCGCAGCGCTGTATTGGCAGTTTATGCGCAGGGGACGCATTTAACCGGCGATATTCGCGTACCTGAACGCAAGTGCGAACCTGTCACATGCAGTTCGTTTACAGATGCGCTAGTTCGTCAAATTGAAGCAATGTAGGGTATTGTTTGCGACAGAGTGTTGCATATTGTGGCAAGTGGCAAACAATAATAAGTACCTGAAGGGATAGGTGTTCTAATGATCGACGGCCTTGAAGCCGAATTGGAAGTTAATGGGAAAATTTACAATTATTATCCTGTCGGTCAGATAGAAGGTGCTGATAAGCTGCCTTTTTCGCTAAGGGTACTGCTTGAAAATGTTCTGCGCTGTGCTAGTAATGAAGAAGATGCGCATCGTATGGCGCGATATATAGTTGATGCGGCTCATGCTGGTAGCGTCGGCGAAGAAGTAGAATTCAGTCCGGCGCGCGTTTTGTTCCAAGACTTTACGGGCGTACCGGTGTTTGTTGATTTTGCAGTAATGCGCGAAGCGTGTGCAGCGCTTGGTGGTAATTCCGAGAAGATTAATCCTCAAGTACCGTGCGATTTGGTAATAGATCATTCGGTTATTGCCGATGTTGCAGGGCGTGCGGGTTGCATGGATGAGAACATGCAGCTGGAATTCAATCGCAATAAAGAGCGTTATGAATTTTTAAAGTGGGCTCAAGAGTCGTTTAGTAACGTGCGTATAGTGCCGTTTGGACAAGGGATTTGCCATCAGTTAAATATAGAACAATTCGCTAGCGTTGTTATGACGCGGTCTATGCCCGAGAAAGAGCTTGCGTATTTCGATACTTTGGTTGGTACTGATTCTCATACTCCTACTGCTAATGGCATAGGCGTTCTAGGTTGGGGAGTTGGTGGAATTGAAGCGGAAGCTGCGGCATTAGGTCAGCCAATAACAACACTGGTTCCAAGAGTAATAGGTATTCATCTTTCTGGGAAACTGGCATCTGGCGTAACGGCTATGGATGCAGCGCTTACATTTGCTGAAAAACTGCGCAAAAAAGGGGTTGTGGGTTGTTTTGTTGAATGCTTTGGACCCGGAGTGTCTGAACTGACTGCTACACAACGTGCATGCATATCTAACATGACACCTGAATACGGGTGCACATGCACACTATTTCCAATTGATGATCGTACTCTAGATTTTTTGCAAACTACAGGTAGGGATGAAAATGAGATTGCGCTTGTAGAAGCGTATTCAAAAGAGCAAGGTTTTTGGAATGACTGCGACGGGGAAAACCGTGTATATTCCGATATTGTGCACATTGATTTAGGCGAGATAAAACCAAGCGTGTCAGGACCGAGCAGACCGCATTCCAGATTCGATTTAAAAGATGCAAAAAATAGATTTTCAGGCATTTGTGCCGACCGTAAGCTGGATATAAGCAAAAAGGTTGTAGTTCAGATAGATGGTCAGTCGCATGAATTAACTCATGGTGCAATAGCTATAGCTGCTGTAACTAGTTGCACGACGGCAACTGATGCAGAGATGATGCTTGCGGCTGGAATTCTTGCCAGAAATGCGGCAAATAGGGGATTGGTGCCTGCGCCTTGGGTAAAGACAATTCTGGCACCGGGCAGCCATGCGACAAAACTTTTATTGGATAGAGCTGGTCTTTCGGCAGGCTTAGAGAAGCTTGGTTTTTATACTTGCGGTTTTGGGTGCATGAGTTGTATTGGGAATTCCGGACCTTTAAGTGAATCTATGCATGCTGTTGCGGACAAAATAGAACTAGCAAGTGTGCTTTCTGGAAACAGGAATTTTGAAGGACGCATTTCGCCGGACGTGTCGCAAAACTACTTAATGGCACCTGCGAACGTTATAGCGCACGCAATAGCTGGAACAATGGATTTCGATATGGACAGGCAGCCTTTAGGTGTGGATGCAGGTGGTAACGAAGTTTATTTGCATGACATATTGCCAGATCCTGATGAACTTGCCGAATTTGTTGAGAGATACGTTACGCCAGATTTATATGCGCAAGGATCGCGCGGGTTATATGATGGGGATATGCGTTGGAAGCAAATTGAAGCTGAACCTAGTAGTGCGTTTAATTGGGATCCTAAATCGACATATGTGCGCCGCCCTGAATTTTTTGATGGCATGCCAATGGTGGTAGAAAATGTTGCGCCTATAAAAGATGCTCGCATATTGGCACTTTTGGGCGACTTTATAACTACTGACCATATTTCTCCGGCAGGTGCAATACCTATAGATTCACCGGCAGCTAAGTATTTGCAGAGCTACGGCATTGCGCCGCAAGATTTCAACACTTATGGAAGTAGACGCGGAAATCATGAGGTTATGATGCGTGGCACTTTCGGTAATGTGAAATTGCAGAATATGCTGGCGGATGGAAGGCGCGGTGGGTGGAGTCGCGATATGCTTACCGGCGAGATAATGCCTATTTTCGATGTGGCGCAGCATTACATGACTGAACATATACCGTCAGTAGTTATTGCGGGAAAGATGTACGGTAGTGGATCGTCGCGTGACTGGGCAGCAAAAGGTCCAATGCTTATAGGCGTGCGTGCTGTTATAGCGGAAAGTTTTGAGCGTATTCACAGGTCAAATTTGATCGGCATGGGTGTACTTCCGTTACAATTTCTAGATGGAGAAAATGCCGAGTGTTTGGGCATACGCGGCGATGAGGTAATTAGCATTGATAGCGTGGACTTTTCGGCAGGGCTTCCGCATCCTGCTATTGTTCATGTTATTGCGAAGCGCTCAGATGGTGATTCGATCGAATTTGATGTTACAGTAAGGATAGATACTCCTACAGAGGGCGATTACTATCAGAATGGCGGAATTCTACAGTATGTATTGCGCAATTTAGCGCATGAACAAAGGAGCTGATGTGGCTAAATCTGGATTAGAGTCTCTGCTTGAAGCGTTGCGCATGAGCGGGATGAACACTGATGGCATGGGTGGCGACCGTGCCAAGGGCGCATCTTCTGGCGGCGCGACGACAGAAGATAAGGACACGTCGGGTACCTCGGCGGGAGGTAAAGGGGATACACCTCATATAGATCTTTCGTTTTTGGATAATGTAAAAGGACCTAGCAGCAAGCGGGGTTGGATTATTTTTGCCGTGGTTGCGGTGTTGGTTTTAGCGGCGCTGTACTGGTGGTTCCATCCGCCTATCAGCATTAACTCTGTTGAATTATGGATGGTAGTCGGCATTATTTGTATTGTGCTTGCGCTGTTTTTCTATAACAGGCGCCGCGAATATAAAAACGGTGGCGGTAAATATGAAAAAAGTTCAAGTAAGCAAAAACGCTATACAGTGTTTATGGCTATACCGGTTGCTGTAATAGTTGTAGGTTTGTTGGGCGGCTTGTTTAGTAATGCGATAATTCCCGGAAATGCGGAGAAATATTCGTCTGTACTTGAAACTGACACGCTAGACTTCGCGGAAGATATTCACGAGGTAGATTACAACCAAATTCCTGTTATTGATAGGGATTCTGCAATTCTTATTGGCGATCGCGAAATGGGCTCTATTCCTGAATATGTTAGCCAATTTGAAATATCGCCGCTGTATAGTCAGATTAATTATCAGGGTGCGCCTGTGCGTGTAAGCCCGCTTGGATATGCTGATTTATTCAAGTGGTTCACAAATCGCGATGGGGGTATTCCAGCGTATTCATTGGTGAATATGACCACGCAAGATGCCGAAATAGTGCGCTTAGGTGAAAATCCGATCTACTATTCGCAGAGCGAACCGCTGGCGCGCAATATTGATCGCTATGTGCAGTTGAAATATCCGTTTTATATATTTGACGAGCTTTCATTTGAAATAGATGAAGAAGGTCATGCTTGGTGGATTTGCCCTGTACGTACATTTACCATTGGTTTGTTTGGTGGTTACACCATTGATAAAGTAGTTCTTTGCGATGCCACAACTGGCGAGTGTAGCGAAATGGCTGTAGAGGATGTACCGCAATGGGTAGACAGGGTGTTCCCAGCCGAGCTGCTTATAGAGCAGTACAACTGGTACGGTGCTTATCATAATGGGTGGTTAAATTCATTCTTAGGGCAAGAAGGCGTTGTACGCACCACTCCTGGCACCGATGGTACGGTGGGTTACAACTACATTGCTAAAGACGATGATGTGTGGGTATACACTGGAGTTACTTCAGCTACGGCTGACAATTCCATAGTCGGATTTGTGCTGGTAAATCAGCGCACGCAAGAGTCGCACTTCTATAGCGTTTCGGGTGCCACTGAGGCTTCTGCTATGAATTCTGCGGAAGGGCAGGTTCAGAATTTGCGCTATACGGCAACTTTCCCGCTGTTGATTAATGTGGCGAATCAGCCGACATATTTCATGGCATTGAAAGATGCGAGTGGTTTGCCTAAGAAGTTCGCAATGATAGACATACAGCGTTATCAGAATGTGGCAGTTGGCGATACTGTGGCTGATACGCAAACGGCGTATGAAGCGCTGTTGGCTACGAATGGAGTTTTGACCGATACAACCGACCTGACCGATGTGGAGGAAGTGACGGGTACAATATCGGCTATTGCGCAGGCTGTTGTTGGCGGTAATTCGCATTTCTACATCTTAATAGAGGGACGTGATGAGTTATTTGATTTCGCATTACCGGGCTTGCTTGAGATAGTTAAGTACAAGGTGGGCGACGAGATAACTTTCACATATTTGAAGACGGAAAATGAGGCTACCGTTTATTCCATTGTGGGCAAAGATGGTGAAGTAATTACTACTAGCACTAACAATAGCGACAACACGGCGGATGCGGGTGCGGATGCGGGTGCCACGGAAGCACCCGCAGACGATGCGGCTGGTGAAGCGGCAGCTTAATATGTAGGTAATAAAGGAAATTTGTAATGCCTAACAAAGAGCAGAAGATTACAATTAGGAAAATTCAGGCCGAGCAGACTAAACAAAAACTTATAGTTTGTATGCGTCGTTGATGCGTTTATGACGTCTACGACTATGGTTTTTGCCGATATGTTCCTTCCTATAACAATATTACGAGTGGTCGCGCCATGTGAGTGCGTTTCATTACAGGCTTGTTTTAATAATGAAGTTCATATTGTAATGAAAATTTAATCAAATTATAATTAAATTAAAATTTGAAATAGGAGAAACTATGGTTGCTGTGGTTGAAAATAAAATTGCTTTCGGAAGAGATCAGGTTGTTAGTTCTACGCAGGTATGTAAGGGCTTTAGCGAAATTCGAAAACGTGCTCAAGAAGGTCCTCTGTTTGTTTCTGATAGAAATGCCGGTATGGACACCGTTATAGTTAGTTATGATGAATTTGAAGAGATGGCTGTAGAGTTAGCAAATGCACGCGAAGCAATTTTTTATGCAGTTGCTACAAATCGTATCTCTAGCGCTGATTCTGATCCCCAGCATTGCAATATATCGCTTGAGGAAACACTAGGGGAACAAGGCTATGCCGATTTTTTAAGCATGGATATAAATGCTGAAGAGGATTCGGACATATTCGAATGAGCAATGAATACAAACTAGTTTTTATAGATGCGAGATGTCAAAAAGAATACCTTGCACTTCGCGGGAATACTCGATTGCTTGTTGATAAGGGTTTAGCGCGTTTGAGAGTTCGGGCAAACGAGATAGGCAAGCCTTTGAACGGCGCACTTGCGGGATGTAAAGAGTTGAAATTTCGCGCAGAGGGAATACGGGTTATATTTCGAATTAAAAATGGCGAAGTGCAAATTGTTGAAATAATAGCTATTGGACCTAGAGATAAGAGCAAAGTATTTGTTTCTGCAAAAAAGCGATTGCTTGACAATTAGCGTAGTTATTAGCACAGGTGATAACAATTTGCTTGTCGTGCACTTATTTAATTGATGTATGATTTTAATAAGCTAGTGCGACGTTTATCTGCTGGGTTTGGGGGTGTAGCTGGCGCTTAGATCATGGGTAATGTTTTCCGTGTACTGAAGCGCGACATTCTGCGCCTGTTAAAAGTGCCACCAGCTATGGTGGTTATAATCGCGCTTTTGGTGCTGCCATCTTTGTACACATGGTATAACGTTCGGGGTTTTTGGGATCCTTATGAAAATACAGGCGATTTGCGCGTTTGTGTAGTGAATGAAGATGTGGGCGCTGACAGCGAACTTACTGGCTATGTAGATGTTGGTCAGATGATAGTGGACGAGTTACACAACAACCGTCAACTAGATTGGCAATTTCCAAGCTATGACAATGCGATGGATCAGCTTTATTCCGGCGAATGTTATGCGGTGTTCGTAATTCCCGAGGAATTTTCAGCTGATTTGCTAACGCTTACTACAGGGGATTTTAAGCAGCCCAACATAAAATATTACGTGAACGAAAAAATTGGTCCGGTTTCTCCGAAAATAACCGACACTGGTGCAAACACGCTAGATAATACCGTGAATTCCGCATTTGTAGAAACTGTAAGTAAGAAGGCGGCTGATGCTATAGATGCGGCTATAGATGATTCGCGGGATAAAGTGGATGCTGCGCGCTTAACTGCATCGGCGCGCATATCCGAGGCAGAAGCGCATATTCAAGATGCAATTTCTGCGGTGTCGGAGCTTTCGTCTGGTGCGCAACAAGCGAAAACCAACGTGGATAAAGCGAAAGCGCCGCTTGATACAGCGCGCAACGAAATTAATCATGCTTCAGATGCTTTGCAGGCTATATCTGATTTAGCTACAACTTTGCAAGGCGACTACTTGAAATTCTCTGCCAGTTCGGTTCCCGCTATTTCAAGTGCTATGCAATCTGCTGCTGATGCCTATGCCGAGGCGGTTATCGCGCTTGAAGAAATACCAGTCCAAAGTCCGGAAATACAGGATATTATTCGTCGGCTTCGCGCATCTGCCGATAAAGTGCAAAGCGATGCTGCGAAGTATTCGGATGTACTAGCCAACGAAATAGCACCTGCGTTTGGCGCGGGGCTGGGAGAAATAGCTGGCGCATCTGGGCAAGCTAGCGGATCGGTGGCTGCGCAAAAAGTGTTAATTGCACAAGCTGATAATATTTTAGCCAACATGGATTCTACGCTTGAATCTGTGGTTGATGCTTTGGCTCAAACTCAAACTTTATTGAGCGATTTGGCATCTAATCTAGATCGCGTTCAAACAGACGTGCTGGCATTAACTAGTGCGGATGCTATAACAAGTATTCTTGGCGAACAGACGCTAGATGCGCAGAAAGTTGCGGAATTTATCGGGGCTCCTACGCAGTTAACAACTGAAAAATTGTATCCGGTAAATGCTTATGGTACAGCTATGGCACCGCTTTTTATGAACCTGACATTTTGGATTGGTGCCTTTATGCTTATGGTTGTGCTTCGCCAAGAAGTTGACGATAAAGGCATCAAGAATTTAACGCTTACGCAGCGCTATCTTGGCAGGTATTTGCTTTTTGCAATAATGGTGATATTGCAGGCTGCAATATGCTGCGCAGGACTTCCCCATCTAGGCGTAGAGATTGCAAACTTGCCGGCACTATTTTTCGCTGCGGCAGTAGCATCTCTTTCATACTTGAGCATAATCTACTCGCTTTCAGTTACGTTGCAACACATCGGAAAAGGCATTTGCATAATCTTGGTGTTTGCACAAATTCCGGGTGCTACTGGCTTATATCCTATAGAAATGACATCGCCCTTTTTTCAGGCTATATATCCGCTTTTGCCGTTCACGTATGGCATAAGTGCAATGCGCGAATCGATATGTGGATTTTACGGTTCGCAGTACGCTGTTGATATTGGCATTCTGATGCTTTATTTGGCTGTGTTCATGACAATTGGCATTCTTGTGCGACCGCTGATGTCGAATGTGAACAGAATGGTCGCGCGCCAGATAAAAGAAAGCGGCATATTCAACGGCGAAGATGTGGAAGTGCCTGTGCGTCGCTATCGAGTTTCGCAGGTCATTCGTATACTTTCCGATCGTAAAGAATTTCGCGAAGATATTAACAGGCGGTATGCGCGTTTCAAAAAAGCGTACCCGTGGCTTATTCGTGGGGCAATTATAGCTGGTGTGGTTATTCCTGTTGTGTTAACTGTAATTTTTTCGTTTGGCACCACAGGGAAAGTAATACTGCTAACGCTTTGGCTGGTATGTCTGATAGCGGTGTTCATTTTCCTTGTTGTTGTAGAAAACTTGAAGTCTAGCTTTGAGCGACAAGTGCGTATTGACAATATGAGTGACGAAGAGGTGCGAAATCTTTACTTGGCGAGAAACGCTACCGAATATGCCGGTGTAGTGCATGGTCAGAAGCGATCGAAGCGCGATGCTGTGGTATCGGGCGGTGATGGCGATGAGTAATATTTGGAAGCTATTTACAGGCGATGTGCGTCGTCTTTTCGCCAATGTGGTCAGTTGCATAATAACTATAGGACTTGTGGTTATGCCATCAATATTCGCTTGGTATAACCTGATAGCTTGTTGGGATGTTTTCGACAATACGGGTAACTTGACGGTTGCTGTAGCCAACGACGATGAAGGCTACGAAAGCGATCTTATGCCATTGCGCGTGAATATAGGCGATATGGTGGTTTCGGCATTACGCGCTAACGATCAAATAGGATGGGTTGTTACAACTTCTGCTGATGCTGTGGATGGTACAGCAAGTGGGAAATATTATGCGGCGGTTGTGATTCCTAAAGAATTCAGTCGAGATATGCTGCGTTTTTATACTGACGATTCCGAACACGCTCAGATAACGTATTACGAAAACGAGAAGAAGAATGCAATTTCGCCAAAGATAACAACTACTGGTGCAGATACGGTGTCAAGCGAAGTAAATACAGCGTTCGCTCAGACGCTGACCGAGGTAATGCTGAGCGTGGCTGAATCGATTAGCAATTATTCCGACAAGATGGATGTGGATGGACAGATTGCTGCTTTGGCAGGGCATGTGAGGTCAATGGCTGACGATATGGATCGTGTAAGCCATGTCGTGGAAATGTATGCCGGTGCGCTGCGTAATTCGCAGAATCTTTTAGACGATAGCGCTGAACTTATATCTTCTGTACAAACAGAGGCAAAAGCTGTTATGGATAAGGCTGGGGGTGCTATTGATGGTCTTGCAGATGCGCCTGCCAATATGGAAGGTGCCAAGCAAAAGATGGAAGAAGCGCTTGATGCGGCGCAGACCAGCTTCGATAAATTCAAACAGGCTTTGGAAAATGAGGATTTTATATCGCTTATAGGGGACGAAGCAAAGCAGCGGATAGAACAACTGGTAGCCGATTCGCAAGCTAAAATGCAGGAAGTGCGCGATGATTACGAACGGAATTTGAAGCCTAATTTGAATAGGCTGGCAACGGATTCAAAAGCTTTGGCAGCTGATTCGGCGGCTGCTATAAAGGAACTGTCGGCTATGGCATCGAGCGTCTTTGGCGTTGTTGATTCTGCGCATGGAATATTGGACGGTGCTATATCAAAAATATCGGACGTTTCTTCTGGTCTTAGTGAGTCTAGTGTAGAGATGCGCGAATTGGCAGATGGCATAATGGAGGCTTTAGCATCAAAGGACGTTCAGCAGTTGAAGAACTTGCTTACGTCTGATACGCAAAGCCTATCTAAAGCAATGGCTGCACCGGTGGGAATAGAGCGGATTGCGGTGTTTTCATCTGAGAATTTTGGATCGGCTATGGCGCCTTTTTATACTGCGCTTGCTATTTTTATAGGGTCGCTGCTGATTCTCGTTGTTGTAAAACCTAAAGTGTCGAACATAGCGCAGCACAAGTTGAAAGATCCCAAGCCGCGTCAGATGCTAGTAGGTCGTTTTGGCTGTATGGCATGTTTGTCGTTGGCGCAAACCACTTTGATGGGTGTGGGAAATATCTTTTTCTTGCAAGTTCAAGCTGTTCACCCGTGGTTGTTGATGCTTATTATGTGGGTTGCAGGGCTTGTATTTACCTTCATTATATATGTGTTAGTTTTGGCGTTTGCAAATCTGGGGAAAGCCATTGCGGTTTGTTTGTTAATAGTGCAAGTTACGGGTTGCGGCGGGTCGTATCCGTTGCAGATACTTCCAGAATTTGTGCAGTGGGTTAGTCCGTTTTTGCCGGCAACGCATGCGGTTAATGCTATGAGGGCGGCAATGTTTGGTGTATATCAGGGTGATTTTTGGATGCAGATGGGCGCGCTTGTGCTATTTCTTGTTCCTGCGGCACTGATAGGGTTTGTGTTGCGTAAGCCTTTTGAGCGTTTTATGAAATGGTATGTACGCACCGTGGAATCGACAAAAATAATCGGGTAATTCGGGTAATTCGCTTGTTATGGCAAAGATAATCGGATAGTTTGCTTGTTATTTTCCGCGTATGCTGTAGAATAGTTGGGCTGCTCATTCGAGTGGCAAATTGTAAGTTAGTTCTGCTGCTTAAGACAGCTGGTACCCCAAGGGGTTTAATCGCAGACGCGGCCCGCCGAGGCGGTTGTTGGCATGGATTATGTCGGCTCCTGCTGTCTTTGTGCGGTGGGAGCCGTTTTTGTTGCGGCTACCAAGTCGATTCGGCAGAACGCTTAGATGCCTTAAGGAGGTGAAACGTTTATGCCGAATGCTGAGAACAAGCAGATGCTTGAAGACATAAAGTCTGATATTCAGGCGGCTGGTGCAATGTGGGTTGTAGATTATCGCGGTCTTACCGTGAAAGATATACAGAGCCTTCGTCGCGCCGTTCGTGAAGCTGATGCGCAGATGAAAGTCTACAAGAATACCATTATGCATATTGCATTAGCCGAGCTTGATTGCCCCGATTTGGATGCAATTTTAGCTGGACCTTCCGCGTTCGTATTTGCTGGTGAAGATCCGGTTGCATCTGCTAAGGTGCTGCGCGACTTCGCCAAGGGCAACGAGAACTTGGAGATTAAAGGCGGCATGATGGATGGCGCGTTCGTCGATGCGGCGCAAGTAAACGAGATTGCTGCGCTACCGTCGCGCGAAGAGCTTATCGCCAAACTGCTTGGTACTATCAACAACCCGCTGGTCAAGACAGTGCGTGTGCTCAATGGTCCGATGGAGGCTTTTGCTCGCGTGGTGTCAGCCATCGAGGAACAAAAGGCTGCGTAAAATTCGCGGCAGCAGCTTAAATGCTGCATAAAGTAAATATTTAGATGCAGGATGCATCACAACAGAAAGAGGATACAAAAATGGCTGTTACTCGTGAGGAAATAGTTGAAGCTTTGAAGGAGATGCCGGCACTTGAGCTCTCCGAGCTAGTTAAGGAACTTGAGGAAGTTTTTGGCGTTAGCGCTGCTGCTCCTGTAGCTGTGGCTGCTGCTCCTGCTGCTGGTGGCGACGCTGGTGCTGCTGCTGAGAAGACCGAGTTTGATGTTGTGCTCGAAGGCTTTGGCGACAACAAGATTGCTGTTATCAAGGTTGTACGTGAGATCACCGGTCTGGGCTTGAAGGAAGCCAAAGAGGCTGTTGAGGGCGTACCGACTCCTGTTGCTGAGGGTGTGGCACAAGACAAGGCTGACGAGATCAAGGCTAAGCTCGAAGAAGCTGGCGGCGCTGTCACCATTAAATAGTTCTTCCGAATATTTGAGCGAAGATTCTAAATCGAGGCTTCGGCGGCTTCTCGGAGACGAGGGGCTGTCGAAGCTTTCTGCTTCTTATGTGGCAGTTATAGGTTTAGGTGGTGTTGGTTCTGCGTGCGCGGAGGCTCTTGTGCGCGGCGGTGTAGGACGTTTTCTGTTTGTAGATAAAGATCGGGTAGAACCTAGCAATATAAACAGGCAAGTTATTGCATTTATTAGCACGGTTGGTCAGCGCAAGGTAGATGTTATGCGCAATATGGCTGCAGACATTAACCCTAAGGCACAAGTGCAAGTGTTAGATGCTTTTGTGCTTGAGGAAAATATTGCTGAATTGCTAGAGCCGTTTGGGCATCCGGATTATATAGTGGATGCAGTAGACACACTGACAGCGAAAGCGGCAATAGCGCAGTATGCGAATAGTCGCGAAATACCGCTGATATCCTCTATGGGGATGGCTAATCGTTCAGATCCGACTAAGCTTGTTTTTGCCGATTTATTCGAAACCAAGGGCTGTCCGTTTTGTCGCGAAATGCGAAAGATTGCGCGCGATAGGGGAGTGCGCAACATGCAGGTACTTTACTCTACCGAAAAGCCTGCAAAGGTGAAGCCGCAGGAGGGTGCGCCGCGCAGAGAGCGCACCGAATTGGGTACACATTCGTATATGCCGCCCATAGCTGGTCAAATGATGGCTGGCTATGTAATACAAGAGTGCATCAGGACGGAAAGCCCCAACCCTTGCACACTTTCTTGACACTTTTTGACGTAAGGCCTACAGACTGCAGGACTTACAGATTTCCCGTTCGCATAGCGCGCATTGCGTTTAAGATGGCAAGAACGGCCACCCCAACATCGGCGAAAACAGCCATCCACATATTGGCTATGCCAAGCGCCGCCAGTATTAATACTGCGAATTTAATTCCTAATGCAAATATGATGTTTTGCCACACGATACGCATAGTTTTCTTCGCAATTTTTAACGCAAGTGCTATTTTGGATGGTTGGTCATCCATTAACACGATGTCTGCAGCTTCTATGGCCGCATCTGATCCCATGCCGCCCATGGCGATACCTACATCGGCGCGCATAAGAACAGGGGCATCGTTTATGCCGTCGCCCACGAATGCCACTTTGCTCTTGTTTGCGTTAGTGCTGTGATTGCTTGCTAGTAGTTTTTCAATTTCTGCAACTTTATCTTGGGGGAGTAGTTCGGCGCACACTTCGTCTACGCCTAGACTGCTTGCAACCGCTTCGGCAACTGCTGTATGGTCGCCGGTAAGCATTACGGTGCGGTGCACACCTTCTGCGTGCAATTCTGCTATTGCTTGCTTTGAATCGCTTTTTACCGCATCGCCAATAACGATGGTGCCGGCATAGGTGTTATCTAGTGCTATATGCACCTGTGTTCCCGCGAAATTTTCAGGCGTAAAGGCAATACCGTTTACGTTCATAAGCTTATCGTTGCCAGCCAAAATGGTGCGCCCGTTTGTAATTACTTTCGTGCCCCGACCGCATATTTCTTCGTTGCTGTCTATGCTGTGGATATCTATAGTGCCCTTATAGGCGCGCTGTATCGACATGGCGATTGGGTGGTTTGAGAACGCTTCGGCAAGCGCCGCAAGCTCCAAGAGCCGGGCTTCAGTGAAATTCGGTGCAGGAATTATATTGGTTACTGCGAATGTGCCAGATGTAAGCGTGCCAGTTTTGTCGAAAACCACCGTGTCTACTTGCGAGAGTGCTTCTAGGTAATTTGAGCCTTTTATAAGTATTCCGCGTTTTGATGCTCCGCCTATGCCTCCAAAGAACGACAGCGGTACCGAAATAACCAGCGCGCACGGGCATGAAACTACAAGAAATGTTAAGCCGCGCAGTATCCAATCAGCCAAATTACCACCTACGATAAGCGGCGGCAGTATGGCTATAGCGGCGGCAAGCGCCACCACAATTGGGGTGTAGTAGCGTGCAAAGCGCGTAATGAAATTTTCGGTGTGGGCTTTTTTGTCGGCGGCGTTTTCTACCAATTCCAAAATGCGGCTTACGGTTGAGTCTGCATAGGGTTTTGTGGTTTTTACAGTAAGCGTGCCGCTGAGATTTACGCAACCCGATATTACTTCGTCGCCTTCGTGCGCGCTGCGCGGTGCCGATTCGCCCGTTAGAGCCGATGTGTCAATTTGCGAATCGCCCGATTGGACTATGCCGTCTAGCGGAATGCGCTCTCCGGGTTTTACGATGATTTCGCTGCCTAGAGGCACGTCGTAAGGGTCAACTTGTTCTAGCTTGCCGTTGCGCATAATGTTTGCGTATTCGGGCATTATGCTCATCATGTCCGATATAGACTTGCGCGATTTTCCCACGGCGTAGCTTTGGAATAGTTCGCCTACTTGGTAGAAAAGCATTACAGCTGCGCCTTCTGCCATGTGTGGTTCAGAGTCGGGGAAAAATACTAGCGCGAATGCGCCTAGCGTGGCTATTGCCATTAGGAAGTTTTCGTCTAGTCCGTGACCTTTCGCCAGATTACGCGCGGCTTTTATTAGCACGTCGTAGCCTGCGATTGCATAAGGGATTAGGAATAGGATAAATTCTGCATATAGCGCATTTGCGCTGCCAAAAACTAGTTCAATTAGACCGGTGTTCTCGCAGATAAGAATTGCGAAGAATAAGACTAGGGCGAGTAGTATGCGATTGCGCCAGCGAATTTGTTTTTTGTTCATCGTGCTGTCCTATTGGAGTTGCTTTGGGTGATTAGTGCGGTGAGTGCTTATGTGGTTTGGCACTGACTACCTTACTATTGTGCAATCGGGCTCGTATTTTGTGCAGATTGCCTGAGCTTGGCTTAGGACTTCGCTGAAAGAAGCGTCGTCGGCATCTAGGGTTAGCTTGCTGGTCATAAAATTAATGCTTGCGCTGTTTACGCCTGTTAGTTTGTTTATGTCGCATTCCATTTTTGATGCACAATTTGCGCAGTCTAGGTCTTGCAGCTTGAATGAGCGTTTCATATTGGTTCCTTTCTTGATTTATTTGTGCGCTTATTCGCAGATATGTGTCATGCCTTGCGCCAGCATGGTGTATACGTGGTTATCGGAGAGCGAGTAGATAACATTTTTGCCGTCTCGCTGGAACTTCACCAAATGAGCTTGCTTCAGTATGCGCAGCTGATGAGACACTGCGCTTTGGGTTGCGCCAATTATTTCGGCGATATCAGCCACACAGCGCGGTGTGCGCATAAGGGCGTAGAGGATTTTGATGCGTGTTGTATCGGCGAAAACTTTGAATAAGTCGGCTAGATCGTAGAGCAGTTCGTCTTCAGGCATGGCTTCAAATGGGCAGTCAGCTGTGGTTTCGACTGGCTCTAGCGGGCATGTGCAGCCACAACCGCAGTTGCCTTTTAGTACGTTTTCGGCTTCTGTTATTACGCCGGTTGTTTCGTCTGACATGATAGCTCCTAGGGTTGCTTGTTTGGGCATTCACATAAACATATGAACAACTATTCATAAGTATATGTATGAATAGGAGTGTGTCAATAGGTTTTAATCCTAAAAATGGTCAAAACTTCCAGCTTTCCACGGTCATAGCGCCGTATAGCTAACTTGAATTGTGGAGAACACTGGGCAAACAGCACTTATCGATACATTGTTGGGTACTGTTTGCCCTTTTTGAATGTGGAAAGTCGGAAGTTTTGACCATTTTCTGCTGAAAAAGTTGGGCTTTGTGGTGCGATGGCGACGTGCGATTTGCGGCGGGTGGTGTGATGGCGACGCGCGATTTGCGGTGGGTGGTGTGGCGGGTATGTCTATGCGGGTTGAACGCGGTGATGTTCGGCGGATAACAGGTTTTTAACTATTGGGTAGCGATTGGCTGTGGGCGAGAAATATTATCAAGTGCTTGCCTATTATGCATATAAACATTCTTTGACTACTGATTGGAATAGATATGACTGATAGGCTTGCAGCATTGTGTGCTCCAACTGTGCCGCATGATATTCCCGGGTTTCGCAATTTTGGACACATTAAGCTACGCGGTGTGGCGAATGCAAGAGATTTAGGCGGCATGCCAGCGGCGGATGATCGGCGAATTGCGCGAAGGCGGCTGGTGCGTTCTAGTGCGCTGCACGATGCTACTTTGGAAGATATTAAGCAGCTGCTACATATGCACGAAGTTGATTGTGTGGTTGATTTTCGCACTAATTCTGAAGTGGAGAAGGACCCCGATCCGAAGCCTTTAATGAGCGGCGTGAAGTATGTGCATTTGCCGGTTTTCACTCAGGAGGCTGTGGGCATAACTGGCAGTGGACCTGCGCGAGACTTTCGCACGCTTGTAGCGTATATAGATAAGCCGTATGAAATGATAGAGGAGCTGTATCCGCGAAGCGTGTTGGGCGCAGCGGGCATTCGGGCGTATAGCGAATTTCTGCATGATTTATTGGATGCGCCTAAGGGTGCTACGCTTTGGCACTGTACTCAGGGCAAAGATAGAACTGGTATGGCTACTGTGCTTGTGGAATATGCGCTGGGTGTGCCTATGAAATATATTTTGAGCGACTACTTGGCTACAAATTTGTTTGTGCGTGGCTGGGCTGAAGTTCTAAGGTCGTTATTGGCTGATAAGACAGTTGCGCGCGGGTTGGATAACGATGTAAATGCGTATGCGTTTGCTAATAAGTGCTACTTTGAGGCGATGATGACGGCGGTCGCGAATTCGTATGGATCGTTGGACAATTATTTTGTTCGGGCGTTGGATTTTGGTCCTGATAAACAAGCGTATTTGCGAGATTTGTATTTGGTTTGACGGGCATGAAGGGCAGAGGCGCTTAGAGCGGGCGCTGGCATAGCGTGCGCTGCGGGTGGCGGGGCGCAGATAGGTGCAGAGTGTAGATGATGGCGGAGTGCATATAGCTGCGGAGCGCAGATGATGGCGGAGTGTAGATGGCTGCGGAGCGCAGGTCAATCTTTCGGCAAATATGTCGCTTTGTCGGTATAATGATTGGGTTATTTCCCGCCGTAGAAAGGGTGCTCTGTGGCTGCAAATTCCGCAACTTCGCAACAAAAGGTAATAGTCGTAGATTTTGGCGCACAGTACGGGCAGTTGATTGCTCGGCGCGTGCGTGATTTGCATGTATACTCCGAGATTGTGCCGTGCGACATAACTGCGGCTGAGGTGACTGAGGCAGCACCTGCAGCAATAATATTGTCGGGCGGACCGGCTAGTGTGTATGCGGAAGATGCTCCTGCGATTGATCCGGGAATTTTAGAGCTGGGTATTCCCGTGCTGGGTTTTTGTTATGGGCAGCAGGCTATGGCGGTGGCTTTAGGTGGCGAAGTTGGTCATACCGAAAAGGGCGAGTATGGACCTGCGTCTTTGACGCGCTGCGATGGGGGCGGCGCTGGCGGTGCGGGTGATGATGTGGACGGCGCGGGTGGGGCGGCATCGGCGTTGTTTGGGGATACGCCTGCGCAGCAGACGGTATGGATGAGCCACCGCGATGCGGTTAGCCGCGTACCTGAAGGGTTTGTTGTAACTTCGCAAACTGATGTGTGTCCGGTGGCATCTATGGAGTGTGCCGAGCGACGGCTGTATGCAACGCAATTCCATCCCGAGGTGCGCCATACGCCGCATGGTCAGAAAATGTTGGCAAATTTCTTATTTGATATTTGCGGGCTTGTGCCGGACTGGACTATGGATTCTATTATTGAGGATTCAGTGGCGGTTATTCGCCAGACTGTGGGCGATAATCGTGTGATTTTGGGTCTTTCGGGTGGCGTGGACTCAAGTGTTGTGGCGGCGCTATGTGCGCGCGCTATTGGAAAGCAGCTGGTTTGTGTGTTTGTGAATCATGGTCTGCTTCGCAAGAATGAACCCGAAGAGGTTGAAGAGGTTTTTACGAAGCAGTTTGACGTGGATTTTGTGCACGTGCATGCCGAAGAGCGCTATGCGCAGCTGCTGGCAGGTGTTGTTGAGCCAGAGGAGAAGCGCCGTATTATTGGCACTCAGTTCTGGAAAGAATTTTTTGCGGTTGCTGAGGAATTGGATGGCGTGAAGTTTTTGGCGCAGGGTACGATTTATCCCGACATTATTGAGAGCGGTGCGCGCAAGACTGGCGGCAAGGCATCGACCATTAAGAGTCATCATAATTTGATTCCGTTTCCTGAGGGCGTACATTTTGATTTGATTGAGCCGTTGGATCATTTCTTTAAAGATGAGGTGCGTGCGCTGGGCACGGCGCTGGGTTTGCCCGATTATATTGTTCACAGGCAGCCGTTCCCGGGACCCGGTTTGGCTATTCGTATTATTGGCGATGTAACGCCTGAGAAATTGGAGATTTTGAAGAATGCGGATGCAATTGTGCGTGAAGAGTTGGATGCGTACAACGAGCGTTTGTTTGTTGAGAGTGGTGTGCGCAATGGTGAACACGTGCGCGATGTGGCTGGGGGTCCTGAAGTAGAGCGCTCAGTGTGGCAGTATTTCGCCGTGTTGCCGGATATTAAGAGCGTGGGTGTTATGGGGGATGAGCGCACATATGCGCGCCCGATTATTCTGCGTGCGGTGGAGAGCTCTGATGCGATGACTGCTGACTGGGCTAAGTTGCCTTATGATGTGTTGGCGCGTGTAAGCTCGCGCATTGTGGCTGAAGTGCCCGGCGTTAACCGCGTGGTGTACGACATAACCAGCAAGCCGCCCGCGACGATAGAGTGGGAATAGGCGCGCATGGAAAGCAACAGCAGCAATCAATCGTTTTGGGCTATTCTTAAAGGACTTATTACTTTAGCTTTTGTTGTCGCGATCATTGTTTTTGGTCTTTCTTTTTTGATTAACAATGTAAGTGGTGGGCTAGTATCCTTTTTCGATAGCTTGTCAACATTGGATGCGGCGATTGTTGTTGCATTGATAACCGGGGCTGTTTCCATTTTTACTGTTGTTTGTGGCGCAATTATTAACAACGTGCTATCAAATAAACATAAGCAGCAAGAATACCTAAGGGAACATCGCGAAAAGCCCTATACGCAGTTAGTTGAAATTTTCTACAAAATGCTCGAATCAACAAAAAGCGGGAATGAGTACACTCAGGATGCGATTCTGAAGGACATGATGGAGTTTAACCAAGGCTTAACGTTGTGGGGTTCTTCCAAGGCCATACAAAAATGGGATGAGTGGCGTCTCATAAGCAGTAAACAATTAAGCGATCCTTATGCGGTTCTTCATGGTATGGAAAAGGTCCTTATGCAATTGCGTAAAGATATGGGCGAAAAACACAAATTAAAGCAAGGCGACTTGTTGAAGCTCTTTGTTAATGATTACGACGATGCTGTGAAAAAGAATACAGGTAATTAGAGGGCAGGTGTTTTTTAGCGAGCACATTTGTGCTAGCAGCATTTTTCTTGCGTACAGTGGTAAAAGTTTTCCTTTGGACTCGAGTGTTTAAAAATGTGTCTACATCCACTGATGTTGAATCATGGATGAGGATTACCAGCTTGATCTTTTCTGACGCGATTTTTGCTAACCAGTTGGAACTAGCATTTCTGACGGAATATCATACTGAGTATGTACTATACTATCAGTATGATATTCGATTATTACTCACATAGGCTAAACGAGATTCTCGATAGCAATGAGGGGCGGCTTACCTTCTCTGAAGCGTCTGCGGCAGGAATCCCGAAGGATGCCTTCTATCGCTACGTGAAGGAAAAAGGGCTCGAAAAGCATGGGCGTGGACTCTACTTATCCGACAATGCCCTTCCCGATGAGTTCGCGTTGCTGCAAACTCGATTTCCGAAGGCCATCTTCTCGCACGACACTGCGCTGTTCCTACATGAAATGAGCGAGCGCGAACCTATTCCGCTATCCGTCAGCGTCGGTTCTGGTTACAATTCTCCCTCTCTAAGAGACCAAGGGGTGCATATCCATTACGTGAAGCCTGAGTGGTATGGATTAGGGGTCTGTGACGCGAAGACGCCGTACGGGAACCTCGTCAAAGCTTATGACAAGGAGCGCACCATCTGTGACTTGATCCGCAAGAAGGACAGCATTGACATAACCGAATTCAATTATGCGCTGAAGACTTACGCTGCCTCCAAAGATAAGAACCTCGCGCGCTTGTCGGAGTACGCGCGGACAATGAACATGGAATCGCGTATTTGGGACGCAATGGGGGTGCTTCTGTGATCGACAATCCGACAAAGGTGAAAGACCTCATCAAGAGCCTCTCTAATGGCGATAGCGGTAAGGCTCAGCTTTTGCAACGTCGCTATGCAATGGAGCGTTACCTTGAGCGCATGGTCGAATCTGAGTACAAGAACAACCTCGTTCTCAAGGGCGGCATGCTCGTTACTTCGATGCTCGACCTTGGACAACGGATGACGCGCGATACCGATGTGACTATGCTGAACATGACGCTTGACGTCGAGAGTGCCGTAAAGATGGCGAAAGATATTGCAGTTATCCCTTTAGAAGATGGCATGACTTTCGATATTGAAGACGCCTACGAGATCATGGAGGAATCGGAATACGGTGGTGTCCGGATCAAGATTCGCGCCCATCTCGGCAAGATGGATATCCCGATGAAGCTCGACATCTCCACAGGGGATGCGCTCACACCATCCGCCATCAACTACACGTATCGCCTCATGCTTAAGGATCGCGATATCGACATCCTCGCCTACAATGTTGAAACCGTGCTTGCGGAGAAGATCGAGACCATGTTCGTACGCTCCACGCTCAACACGCGCATGAGGGACTTCTACGACATGTGGGCGCTGACCAATATGGAAGCCGACATTGATTACGCCATCTTGGCGGAAGCTGTCGCGGCAACCGCGAAGACGAGGGGCCATGACGTCACACTCGCGGACTCCGAGTCCGTCGTCGATGCCCTGGCGGCAAGCGAGGACATGGCCGGACATTGGGAAAGATACCGGAACAGGAACGACTTCGCGGCGGGGCTCTCGTGGGAAGATGCGCTCGATGCCATCCGCAGCCTTTGCAATGAAGCCTTGAACTCTTAGGGCCAGAGCGGGCAAGAAGCGCTGAGCCAAGCTCGCTGAGGCAAATTCCCCAGGAGATTCGTTCGCGGTTTCCCCTCGTAAGTTGAAGCCGAACGTTATCGTTCGGCTGGGCTTTCGCTATTAGGTACTACTGAGCCGCCTTCGAGTGCATACATGAGTTGGCTGGCTAGAACAATTTGCTCAACAGCTTCGCGTTTCGAAAACTCCCTGTTTCCATGGCATGATGGATTCCTATAAGAGGCAAGGAATCCATCAAAAAGAAGCTTTATGCCTCTGCAGTAGCTTTTTCCGGAAGGGGTGGTGTCGTCTGCGACACGGTATGCACCGCGCTCAGACAGCAGCGCTCCGACAATATCTGCTGCTTCCTTTGGCTCTTTGGATGTCGGTTTTGCCTCTCTAAAGATATCTCGAAGCCTTTGCTCAACCTCTTTGATCGCCTTTTCTGCAGCAGCGCCAAAATGCCCGTCTTTATACAAAGAAGAAGCTATAGAGCGGATGCGAGGGTGCATCTCGGCCCAAATCGACAGATTGTAAGGCTCTTTCTTTATGTGCTTGACGATCAGGAACAGCTCGCCAAAAGCAGTGATATTCAAGGGGTGTCTACCCCCCATGCAATTGAGGAACAAGATGGACTCCAGTCTTGACACTTCACCAGAGTAAAAGGGGTATTCCGGTGCCAGTTCAGAGCTCAGAATGCGAAGATTCTCCCTGATGGAACGCACTGTGTCGCAGTCAATTGCCGGCGGGCTGCAGTGTATGGGCATTTGACTAGTGTTTTGTGTCCAGTGCCAAAGCCTGTCAATTCTCTCAAAGTAGCCAGAAGATGAGTTCACTTTACCTATCCTCCAAGACAAAACTAAGTAGCGATTAATGCGTAAGGCTCGACTAGTGTGACAAATGTTACCGCAAATACCTGCATGCGAAGATCAATAAACCAATTCAGGGTAATGCTTAATATTGGAAATGCTCCTTTCTGAGTGCGGCTTTGACATCATGGCGACATCACTGGATTCCCGCTGACATCACGGATGCTTGCGCGTTGCCTCTGAGCTGGGGTTCTCGCATCCGGAAATTACTAAAGGGTATTTTCCGGATGCGGGATTTCGATGCTGATTTTGCTCTCTTTGCGTCTTGAATTTGTTTGATTTGCCTTCCTTTTCCCTGTTCGGAGGCGTGATGTCGTTTTGATGTCAAAACCACCTGATTGATTCTTCTGCCTTATCAACCGTTGACGCGACCAATCTTCGCACGCTTTTCCAAGTCTTGCAGACGAGAATTCCCAGGTCAAGAAATCCAGAACACTCTATGAACTGCATGAACTGAGTGTGAAAGCATGTGGAGAAATCTCCGCAATTCGCATATGTCAGCAGCATCTCTCCATGTCCCCCATCGCCTCATTGGCGTCCTTGGATAACTCGGTTCCAGCCATCGCCGCATATTCATCGGATGCGGTTCGCGTTATCCAGATGAGGTCGGCATCGAACTTTCCAGCAATAGCGGCTTCCGATCCTAGCAGCAGATGCAGGTAGCGATGGGTTGCGGTCTCGCCTGAGTGTCCGAGCCTAGCCGCGATAGAGGGTACCGACATTCCCATCTCCACCAGCATGGTCGCATGGCTATGGCGCAAATCATGGATGCGGATGCGTTTGAGGTCTGCCGCCTTTGAGCCTCGAGTCATCTCGTGATGAAGCAGATGCTTGGTCATAGTCGCGCTTCTCCTTGGAGCCGATCTTGCCTGCGATCTGCACCGGGTTCTTCTCAAGGCCGTATAAGCGCACTAGGTGGTTCGTGATTGCCGACAACTGGCTGCAGAGGGTGTTGAGGTATGTAGCGGTGTAGGGTTTTCCGTGGCGCGTACGGCTCTCCAGTAGGTGGTTCTTCCAGTCGATAACCGTCTTCGCATCGATCTCGCCTATGAGCATTCCGTCGAAGTAAGGCTTCAAGATCTTGTCGATGTAGTAGCGTTTCTGCTCCAAGGTTGTATCCCGGACGCGCGTAGCGTTATCGGCAAGATAGACATCGCATGCGAGCGAGAACTCCATGGATGCTGCTCTCGACATCCTCTTCTTGAAGGTCACGCTCCTAAAGCTCTGCATCTCGCTTGATGCGAAAGCCTCGCTTCGATTTCTGTTTGGGTTCGCCTCTCCAGTCCTTGTACCTGAAGTTCGCGAACCACGTTCCTCATTTCTCGTCTTTGTAAGCTGACATGACAAATCCTTTCTATGATGAAGGAACACAACATAGAAAGGATGGCTGTAACTTTAGATTATTTTGTCATCTTTTTTGCATCGCTACAATTTGATAAACAGCAGAGAGTCGTTTAAGGATTAAACCAATTACAAAGGCAAAATGCACTATGCAGACGATAAGTATGGAGGTACATAGAGTAATAATTAAGATGTTGCCCGAATCAAGAACTCCAGTCCATTGGATAATCATTGCGATAGCTGTGATTATGAAGCCAAACATGATTCCCCAAAGCAAAGCAGCAAATAACTCATCTACCAACTTTAGATCGTTTTCAGTCACAAAGGCATCAGAGTTGTTCTTTACTTTAATCCTCAAGTCTATGCGAATTTGAAACAGCATTGTTGCGACCGCGCATAGCAGCGCTGCGACAACGGCAACTCCGCCAATCGTACTGTCGACTGAACTAATTTGAACTTTGAAGATAAATGCTATCCCGCCAACAACCAAAGGAAGAATAATCTGGAAAGCTATTGTGGCAGCTTTGTATTTTCCCGTTCTTTGAGAAACGAGTGTTGAAAAGTATTCTTTTGGGATGCGATTTGGCGAAGACATTCCCATTTAGTCAACGCCTCCAATTGACCAATCTGGAAGCCATTCGAAGCCGCTTCGCTCCATGAATACCCCAGCGTTTTCACAACAATACCGTACAAACTCATCATACGATAAAACAGGATGGGCACTATCATTTAGCTCTTCTCTGAAATAAACACCGTCTTCTGGATTGAATATTTGAACGCGCCTTTTATGCCCTCCAACATCTACAGATACAAATATTTCTGCCTCATCATATGACGACCCGCTTAGGCCGACCAATTCATAAGCCGATGAGGGGGTATTTCTAAACTTATCAATAATAGTCCCAAGGAAACGGTGCTTTTTAGCTGGCTTAAACTTATGAATCTCCGTCCCTACAATTTCATTAACGCCATCTGCTCGATCATCTGCACGTTTAATTAATCTGACTTCAACGCCAGTTACGGTTGCATCATCCAGAGCGATTTCTGAAGCAACGAGCCTTTTCTTTGTTAGCGTAAAGCCTTTTTCGCTAGCCTTCCATTCTCTATCGAATTGCGACAAGAGCATACTCGCACCACTGCTTCTCGCGCTATACTCTGAAAACCAAAGAGCCATCTGACCACGCGGAGGACACATAAAAATTGCTCTTGCGGGTGATGCGGGCACATCCATCTCACCAAGCCTGAAAAGGACTTCGTTATTCTCGATGTTAACTACCTCGCCAGATTCGCCGGACTTTCCTGCCATTGTGTCAACAACGACAATATGGTCGTTGTATCTAATTACATGATCAATACGAAGGTAGCTCTGGCTGCTTACCTCTTGTATTCCCTCTAAGCTCTTTTCGCGTACCCAAGACTCAAAAACATCGGCGGCATTCAAGCCATCTAAATCTGCTGGAGAAGCGGGGTTATAGGGGTCGCGGTATTTTGAAAAAGTTATTTTATGCCCCGCTAAAGTTCTTCTACCCAAGATTCATCCTTATCTTTTTTTTATGCTGTACTCAATCTCGCTGTATTAAATAATTAAACAGTAATGGCAACATCAAGCTTCAGTCCAAAAGCCCTTACAACCTTCTGCACGGTATCGAATGACGGGTTTCCTGTAGGCGAAAGTGCTTTGTAGAGACCATCACGGGTGATGCCGGTTTCCTTCGCAAGCTGCGTCATTCCCTTCGCGCGAGCGATGTCGCCAAGGGCGGAAGCTATTACGGAAGTGTCGCAATCTTCAAGAGCTGCGTTGAGGTACGCCGCGATATCGGCCTCGGTCTCAAGGTACTCGGACGCATCCCATTTCGTTGCTTTCTTCATCTTCGTCCCCATCATTCGTATTCCTGATTCAGTTTCTTCGCTTTAGCAATGTCTCTCTGCTGTGAAGACTTATCCCCGCCAATGAGAAGCAAAATCAACCCATTTCCTCTCAGCGCATAGTAGAGACGATAACCTAGACCGTAGTCGATGCGCATCTCGAACACCCCATCACCGACCGGCTTCGTATCTCCGAAGCTCGCCGTCAGTGATAGGCGCTGGATCCTCACGAGGATGCGCGCGGGCAGCGGCATCTTTGAGACGCTTGAGCCATCTTACGAATTCATCTGTCTGAACTACTCCAATCATGATAGAATTGTATACTCTAGTCTACATTTCGTCAATTTTTTAGAGAAATGCCAGTTCAGAGCCACTGCCCCAATTTGGCGCAGTGGAAACATGGAGGCTGCAAACATGCGTCTTGAAACTGACAGACTCATCCTTCGCCCATGGGTCGAAGATGATGCAGAAGAGCTGTACCGCTACGCGAAAGATCCTGAGATCGGACCAATTGCCGGTTGGCCTTCGCATACGAGCGTGGATAACAGCCGTGAGATAATCCGTGATGTGCTGTCCGCGCCTGAGACCTATGCCGTGGCGCTCAAGGAAACAGGCAAGCCAATAGGGTGTGTCGGGCTCTTCCGCGACGAGGAGGGCAACATCCCTCTCGCAGAGAGTGAGGCTGAACTGGGTTATTGGATAGGAAAGCCCTATTGGGGTCAAAGTTTCATTCCGGAAGCCTCCCGTGAGCTCATCCGCCACGGTTTCAAGGACCTTGGATTGTCGGGGATTTGGTGCGGTAACTTCGAAGGAAATGACAAATCGCAACGCGTTCAGGAAAAGCTCGGTTTCAAGTACGTGCGAACGGATCGCGATGTCACATGCAAGCTGCTCGATGAGAGCAGGACATTGAGGGTCAGCTATCTCTCGAAGGAGCGGTGGGAGATAACAAGCGGCATTGAGATTCGTCTGATGACGCCGGGCGAATACCCTCTTCTGAGCGAATATCTCTACAATGCGATCTTCATTCCCGCAGGCTATGAGGGGGAGGTGCCGCGAAGCATCTTGCAAGAGGATCCAAAACTGGTGGCTGCCGTAGAGGGGTTCGGTGAAGAAGAAGGCGATGTGGCCTTTGTCGCTGTTCTGGATGGCAGAGTTGTTGGAGCTTGCTGGACACGGACGACGGATGTCTATGGAAGAGCCGATGAAAGCACCCCGGTCTTCTCCATCTCGGTCGATGACGATCTCAGGGGACTCGGAATAGGAACACGTCTCATGCGGGCGACCATGAACAAGCTTGAGGGCCTTGGAGACAAGCGTTGTTCGCTGGGAGTCCAGAAACAGAATCCTGCGTTGCATCTTTATGAGCGCTTGGGATTTCACATTGCCGGCGATGGGGCTGACGAAACCGAGTGGCTCATGCTGCTGGAGTTTTGATCTTTTCCGCCCGCTAAATACGTGAACTCAATCTGAACTCACTTTGAACTCAACAATTTGCGTTTGCGCAGGTAGAGAAATTATTCCCATATACGAAATTATCCCCTGATTAGTCCCGGGGAGTATTTTTCTGCAATGGTTGCCCTGAAGGATCAAAGATGTGAACTCAACTTATGGCTGGGAATAAAGAAATACCAGATCAGAGCCTAGTAATATAGTTTCAAGAATTATTCCCCGGAAACGACGTGTGAAAAGGGATTTTGACTGAGTTCAAAACGATGCTACAACGGAGGAACACTGGTCGGAATGCGGAGCACGAGAGAGCGTGAAAGAACTCACATAGCACACAATTTCGGCTCACCAACGCAAGAGTGGGAATAGGTGAAATTTGGGAATGGAATTCCCAAATTTGACCATCGACTAAGTACCTGCGATAATGGCCCCTATAGAAAGGGGTCATTTCCATGTACATAGCCAGAGAGATCGAGAAAACCATCGACCGCATGCTCACCCAGGGAAAGGTCGTACTGGTCACAGGAGCAAGACAGGTCGGAAAAACCACCGTGCTTAAAGAGCATCTGGGCGACAGGTTCGACTATGTGACCATGGACGACCCCTTCCTTCGCATGCAAGCGGAGGAAGATGCCGCATTGTTCTTCGACATGCGATCCATGCCCCTCATCATCGACGAGGTCCAGCGCGTGCCCGGACTGTTTCTCTCGGTCAAATTGATCGTGGACCGATCCGATCAGAAGGGGCTTATCGTTCTCACGGGCTCGCAGACCTACCAGCTTATGAACGGCGTAAGCGAGTCGCTTGCGGGCCGTATCAGAATCCTCGAGATGCCCGCCCTCTCTCTGCGCGAGCTGGTCGGCTGCGTCGATGCGCCACACAGGTACCTCCCTAAGAAGGTTTGCACGGGCGATATCGACGCGCCCGACGCCTTCGACCTCTGGACTCACATTCACAGAGGATCGATGCCCGAACTGCAGGACCCCTCGATCGAGTGGGACGGCTTCTGGACCGACTACGTGAGGTCATACCTCGAAAGAGACGTCCGCGAGCTAATCAACGTCAAGGACGAGACTAAGTTCTACAGCTTCATGGCGGCATGCGCGGCGCGCACCGCCCAGCTGTTCAACGCGTCGGATATAGCGAACGCTCTCGACATCGACCACAAGACCGCCAAAGCATGGCTCTCCGTTCTCCAAGCTTCTGGAATCGTTTGCGTCATAGAGCCCTTCTTTCCCAATGTCGACAAATGGCTGACCAAGACCCCGAAGATATTCTTCATAGACACCGGTCTTGTTTGCCATCTCACCCGCTGGACCACCCCTGACCAGCTGCGCAACGGCGCTGTGGCCGGTCACGTCTTCGAGACCTTCGTTGTGTCGGAAGTTCTGAAAAGCCATATGAATGCAGGCGCGAACATGCGCGACGTCTGGTTCTACCGCGATGCCAAGAAGAGGGAGATCGATCTGGTCATCCAGGACGGTCGCGTGCTTCACCCCGTAGAGATCAAGATGGGCGCGCTGGTAAAGAAGGACGCAGCCAAGAACTTTTCCTGTCTCGAGGGCATGGCAGATTACGAGATAGGGTTCGGACACATTGTCTGCCAAGCGCAAGAGCCCTATCTGCTCACTCCGAATGTTGAGGCAGTTCCCGTTTGGGCGATCTAGGCTGAGGGAGACTACCAACGCTTCGTGCAACTGAATCTGAATTAACCCCATTTTTGTTGACATGTATTACGCCGCTTCTGAACGGATTTCGTCAAAGTATTTCTTCTCGAAATCCTCAGGGCTCAGCCAATCTAGGGTCGAGTGAATCCTGATTCGGTTGTAGAAGCACTCGATGTATTCGAAGACCTCCAGCGTAGCTGCCTCTCTTGTCTCGAATGTCTGAGCGTGTATACAACCTTCGCCCGCATCCGCGCCATGCCCGCGAAACCCGGGTTGACCTGTATCGTTTTTCGAGTCTATAAGATTACTAGCATCCATAATCAAAATCTCGCAATCTTGTGTTCGAAAAAACGATACAGGTCAGATCTCTTCGCGAGCTGTCTCGCGCTTGGGTGTAAAAACACTTCGGAGAGCATGAAATAGCAATCATTTACCACGACGACAATGACCAGAAGGTCCCTCATGCGCATATCGTCGTGAATAATGTGAACCTAACGACCGGCTACCGAATGCATACCGACCATCCTGAAGATCTGAACCGGGATTTACAAGACATGGCTAGGGAGCGTCACCTAAAGGGATTGTCTAACAAGATGCCGGAACGCGGTGAGAGATCATCCGCATGTGATGCTGTGCGCAGCCGTCAGGCCGTTTATTTCGAGAGCCCAGCTTCTTCTGTACAATCCGAATCCACCCAAACTAAGACCTCAACAACCAATTCGTCCGATTCGCAATCTCAATCTAAGAAATAGGTAGAGGAAACCGAAAAAGTATGGGTGCAAGACAAGGCTGCATGGACGGAGAGCGTTCCAATCTACGCCACCAAAGAGGTTTCGATCTGTAATGTCTGCGGTGCCGATATCACTGGTAATGTTACAGCGCACAGCAAAGCGCATATGCTTGCAGGTAAGGGCTCTGGACACCACAGTGAAGTACAACAGGTTATCACTGGGTATAACACCGTGAACCATCCCGCGGAAGGTCATTGGGAGATGGCGGTCACTGGGAGTAGATGTCGCTATTTCTCCCGTATTCTATTTGCCATGAGAGGAGAAATGAATAAAGAAGAGGTTTTGACCTTGCAGGATGGTTTAGGCGATGCGATGTACTTATTCGCCGGTGTAAAGCAGGCTCTTGATGGTATCGAAGAGCGTGCAGACTTGTACTATATGTGCAAGATGCTTGGCGTTGTCATGAATGACGCAATCAAGACGGTTTTCGAGGCCTACCCAGAGTCTTGGGAAGCAGAAATATTCTTCTGCTAAAAAATTGGGAGTTAATGTTCATCGGGCTCCCAATTACTGCCATTAGCTTTGATGCTTCATCTCTTATAAGTTGGTTACTGCAAGCAACCTGTATAAATCGCCATCGATCTCCAACACGCTTCTCTGCCCATCTTTGAATACAGCATCGACAATATATCTCTCGTCGCGCTTCGCTGTTCCTGCTGTAACTAATTCGATTGGCCCGAGCAGCATTTCTCCGATAAAGCCGCGTGTGGCGGCGCTAGCAACGCTGATGTCAGATGATTCATCTATCAGCTCAAGATGGCTCACATTGGTTTTATCTAGGTTCAAGGTCTTCGTCAGCTTTAGGATTATGTAAGGCGTCATCCCTGCGCTGCTTACTATCTTTCCTTTGTAAGCTCCGGCAATGACCTTGTTTCTAGCTTTAGGCACGATTGGTCATCTTTCCTGTTCGTATCATTTGCGCAACCCAATGTCGATACTTCGGCTCAATAATATGAAAACGTCTTTTATTCCATTCGGAGCAAAGATAGTAGCCATGATATGGGTCTTTCCAAGCTCTTGAATTACCTGAGCTATCGAACCATCTCTCGCGAGACAAAAACCTGTCGTTTAGGCCTAGGACCCTATTGGTATATTCCTTATCCGACAAATCTCTGAGCTCTCGGTCTGGGATATAACTGTTTTTCATGAGAAAGCAAAACGATCTTTGAACATAGTGTTGCAGTGTTTCATTATCTCTTTTAGCAATTCCTGACTCTTCAAGTAATGCTTCGTCCTCAGTATTTGAGGGAAAAGATTCATTCTGATTGTTTGTATTGCCAGCTCGAACATAGTTCGGCTGTTTTGGTTTGCGTTGCACACTGATCCCGACATTTTCCATAATTAGTTTTTTGATTTCGTCTGATGTTGATTGAGCTAATCGCATTGCATCAATAATTCGTTCGTAATTGTCCCAATGCTTTGACCAAAGCTCCACTCCAGTAATTTCCTCGAAATTGAACTTTCGCGGCTCAAATGTGGCTTCGTATTCTTTCAAGCGAGAAACTCTTTCATCTAAATCGGGTGTTCCTTTAGATTTTGGAGATAGTTGTGCATCGCTATAGATCCATGTTTTCCAATCTTTATTGCCTTTTGATTGGTTGCATTTACTGCAAGCAGGCACAAGATTGTGAATCTCGCTAATGTAGCCAGTTGGTTGTTTATCATCAACAATTGGATTTAGGTGATCCCATTCTGTGTGGGGTGAACCGCAATAAGCACAACAAGCAGTTTCTCGATTCATTCCTAGAACGGAAAGCGCTTCGTCTATCTCATTTTCAGTTGGCTCAATGCAAGGGATAATTCCGTTTACGAACGAATTTGTGATACTTGAGCTTCTTCCCATGATCTTTACCGGGACAGGCATCTTAAATACAGGCATTTCTTTCTCCTTGTTAGTTGACAAATACCGTAATAGTTACTTTTTCTTTTTACGCTTACCTTCGGGCGCCTTGCCGCGTTTTGGCTTACCGTGCTCTTTGATGTATTCGATACGATTGTCGATGGATGATTTGGTAACCAATAATTTCCCACCAAACCTGTAGCCGTCGATGGATTTCTCCTTAATCATCTTCATTACCCTAGGAACGCTTACTCCTAGAATTTCCGAGGTTTCTTTTACAGAGATGAGCCGGTCTAAGTCGGTTTGCTTTTCAAGCAATGGGTTATGCACATCCGGCAGATTGTGGTAGTAATCGTAGAGCTCCTGTTTGAGATCGAAGTCATCTTCCCAAAACTGTGTCTCTAATTCTAGCAGCACATGTTCTTTAATGAAGTTCGCTGGATCGTTTTTATATTGTTCCCAAGAGTCTTCATCGAAGTTGTAGGGGTAGACACACATACCAACTGGGGTTATGAATCCAAACAAGTAATCTTTTAGATAGATTGCGAACATTCCTTGTCCATCTGTTGGATAAGGCCCTGTAACATCTTGTATAAGCAATCTGATATTGCTGTAGTCCCTCGGATAGTCCACGTCAGTGATGCTGTTGCTGTCATCCGAGGGGTATTCTCCTTCAGCAAGGAAAAGACGGGCGTATTCGGTGAACTCAACCTCGTAAAAATCTAATTTGAAGAAGGTATTTCTATCAAGAAGATTGCCATCCTCGACTTGGTCAAGGAAACGAATTTTCTCTACTGCCTTAGGGTCGCGCTCAATGAATGCTTTTACGCTTTCCTTGTTTTTACGATCCAAATCGAAGTCTTCCCAAAAGAGAGGCTGATCGATCAATTCCTGCATACTTACATCTTCGAGCTTCATGTTATCTCCTAATTGACGTTATAACTTAACGACAATAGGAATATAACATGATATTTTGAAAATTGCAAGATATGTCGTTATAACTTAATGTTAAAAGTATATTCGAAACCGGGAGCCGGTAGTCCAACTGGTCGCACATCCGGTCCCCTTGATTCTTAGGTATCAAGTTTTCAGATTGACTTCATTAGCTGTCAGCTAATCTTCATCGACGGTTCCGTCAGGTTCTTCAGGCGTGAACTCCGTTACGCCACGATTGGCAAACCGTCGGATCCGGTGATCGAGTTTCCAGTCTCCTTGCTCATGAGCATGGTGTAGAGCTTGTAGGTACTGCCCGGAGTTAGACCAGTAAAGGTAACCGTGTCGATCAAGGTCACATCCTCGCCGATTGTACTTACCTGAGAGTCGGTCTTGGCATCCTTTGCCTGAGTAGCGATATCGATGATCTTCACAGTCTGGTCCTCATCTTCGATGTCGGCATGGACCATGTACTCAGTACCTTCGTATTCCATTGACTCGAACGCGACAAGTATTTTCCTGCTATGTTCGCACCTTTGAAGGTTAATACGACCTCAACGCTTCCGCATGATTCTTCAGCTGTGAAGGTGGTCTCAGACGTAATCTCGTTGCCATCATCGTCGAGTGCTGGCTCACTGGTTTCCTTATCCATGAGAGTGTCCTTTGCTGTGTACTCATGACCTGGGATAAGTCCTGTGTATTCGATGGTGTCATTGATGGTGAGCTCTTCGCGAGCTTGACCTTCGTGAGCAGAGCTTCCAGCATCGGTTGCAGTGGTGCCCATGGTCTTCTAATCTGTGCCAATATTTCGGACACAAAAACTTGAGATTTTATGCTTCCAGCAACATAACTTCTTTCTTTGATTTTGTACGCTCAAAAAATGAGTTCATCACATTAGCTGGAATTTTGTAGTCGATAGTTGAATGTGGACGACACCTGCTGTAATAGATTTCGATAAATTCGATCACAGCCATCTCGGCTTGAGCGTGTGTGGCGAAGCTCTTGCGGTAATACATCTCGTTTTTAAGCGTGGCAAAGAAAGACTCAGCAACTGCGTTGTCGTGGCAATTTCCGGTTTTGCTGCACGATAAACGAATAGGATTATCACGTGCCCACTCTGCAAGTAAACGAGAGGTATATTGCACACCTTTGTCGCTATGAAAAATAGCATTTTCGGTCACGTAACCGCATGCTTTCGCGCTAGCTAGCGCACTTACCACGATATCTGCTGTCATACCGCCCATCCCACTACCATACGGGTGCATAAATCGATGACAATAGCCAAATAAAGCCAACCTTGTCCTGTGCGAAGATAGGTTGTCTTCTACAAGCTTGCAGGTGGGTACAAGACTTGTAAAGTCACGATGTATTAGATCGAGACAAGGCTTAGCTGACTTATCCGGGATGGTCGTGCGCTTTGATTTGTAGGGAATACAGCTTTTTATGCCGAGTTCACGCATGTACTTTCGTATGTGATAGAGGGTAATGTGTTTCAAATCATCAGGTAGAAAGCATTTGATAAAACCTTGCACCAAAGCGTCTGTCTGACTCTTCCCAGATACGCTTTATCATTTCCCGCACTTCTTTCCAATCATCAATTGGTGCCCCTTGGCTCATCCAAACATAGAAGCCAGAGCGTGACACTTCCAAGATGCGCGCCATCATCTCCACGGGGTAGTTCTCCTTCTTCGTCAGCATCAGCTGGTAGCGCGCCTTTACCCCTGCTCTTTCACGAAGAAGGCTGCGGCTTTTTTAAGAATTAGTTTTTTCCATCTCAAGTTCACGGTTACGCCTGCGCAGCTCTTGCATCTCTTTGTTTTCCTGTTGGCTTGACTTTTAACCACTAAGTTCATCTTTTCGATTTTTAACCCAACGGCTTGCAGTCTTTGTATTGATGCCTAACTCTTGTGCAATCTGAACTATAGATCTACCAGTTGAAATGATGTAATCAGCGGTTTTCTACGATACTCATCAGTGTATTTTGCAGATGTGTTTACCGTAATCTGTATCTCCTTTTTCGAATCTATAAGATTACTAGCATCCATAATCAAAATCTCGCAATCATCACCAGCTCAGAGCCACTGCGCCAAATTGGCGTAGTAGAAAAACGTGCGCTTGTCCGCCAATTCTACGTAGAGGATGTCCTCTGCGTTCACTACATGGGTGCCGCCGTCTGTGATGCCTGTGACCTTTCGGTCGAACATGTGCGTGGACGAGTTCGCGGTACGCCAAGCCTGCGAGGGAATAAAAATAATCGCCGGTGATTTGCGCGAGATAGTTCGCCCAACTAAGGATGCTAGATATTGCGTGCGCATATTGCAGCCAAAAAGCCTCATCACGGAGCTATCGTGATCATTATGGTTTAATGTCTTGGATAGGAAATAGAGTCAAAAGGCAGGTAGGGTTTCGCACGTCCGCAGGTTGGCGGCACGGCACAATTGGCAATGACGCGTATGCCAAGCGAATAGTCGTATCGTGCCGAATCTACGATGGGAAAGGCACCTTTCGTGAATGATGTAACACATCGAGGCGAAAACCGGCATGTGGATCGCAAGGTGGCAAAGGGCATCGCAATTGCTCTTGGTGCTCTTCTCGCAGTGATGATACTTTACGTGGTCTATGTGGTGCTGAGCTACCATCGCCTCGACGATCATCTTGCGCTCACAGTTGATCCGCCATCGACCGATATTGCTCAGACGCTCGATACGCAAGATGACCGGGAGCTGAGCATCGTCACAGCCAACCTTGGATTTGGTGCCTATGACCAGTCATTCGACTTCTTCATGGATGGCGGCAAAGGATCTGTTGCACGCAGTACCGAGATCGTTAAGACTAACGTTGGGGGCTCTGCCCAAGCTATAGCTGCGCTCGATCCTGATTTCATGCTGTTTCAAGAAGTTGATGTCGATGGCACGCGCAGCCACCACATCGACGAATATGCCCTGCTTCGCGATGCTTTTCCGGAATACACCTCGGTTTTCAGCCAGAATTACGACTCCGCTTTCCTCGCATGGCCGCCCTACGCACCACACGGTGCCAACAAATCGGGGATAGCAACGTTTTCGCGGTTCGCGCTCGAGAATCCCCTGCGGCGCAGCCTACCCATCTCTGAGAGCTTCAGCAAGTTCCTCGACCTCGATCGCTGCTATTCCATCTGCGAGGTGCCGCTCGACAATGGGAGGAAGCTCATACTGATGAACGTGCATCTTTCCGCCTACGGTGCCGACGAGAGCATCATGAAGGCGCAACGCGAGATGCTGTACCAAGACATGCAGGCGCAGCGTGACGCGGACAACTATGTCATCGTGGGTGGCGATTTCAACCACGATATGATCGGCGCTTCGGGCGAGGTCTTCGACAATGAAACCGATGTGGTGGAGAGCTGGGCCAAGCCTTTCGACTTCGACGGCGTACCTGCGGGATTTACCGTTGCGGTGAAAGCTGAATTCGATGAGCAGGGCAGCGCGTTCGACTCGGCCGCTACTTGCCGCGACGCCGGGCGATCATACGACGGAGCGAACGATCGCTGGATCATGGACACGTTCATATGCTCAGACAACATTGATCGGATTAGCTGTGAGACTCTCGACTTGGATTTCGCCTACTCCGATCACAATCCCGTCGTTCTTGAGTTCCGTTTGCGCTAGCGCTCTCCTTTATCTACAGCTGCGCGCAATATTCTAGCGCGACTAGTCTTCCCAGACTGTCACGTCTTAATTAGGCATTCTTGAAGCGCATCGAGAAATGCCGTAGCCTGTTTGCTCAATAACCCCTTGCGCCAAATAATGCCCTGACGCGACGTCAGCTCTGGTTCGAGCGGGACAAACGTGAGCTCGGTGTCGCTTCCGGTTTCGAATAGCCCTTCGTAAGTGAGTAAAGTTCCAGCCCCAGCGCGTGCGAGTAGCATAGCATTCAATGGAAGGCTGTACATTATGCGAATATCAAGGTCGTTAGCGACTTTTCCCGCCCATTTGTTTAGCATTCCGGTCTTCATCGCCTGACGCGCCATCAAAAGCGGTTCGCCGACCAGATCGGTCGGGCGCACGCTCTCCAAGGTGCTAAGCCGCGAGCCCCTCAAGGTCATTACGCCCCATCTGTCGAGAACAGGCAGTGCTAGCACGTTCATGTCAACATGTTCTTTAAGCTCGCATTCGAGCAAGAAGTCATAGGTTCCGCGCGCCATCCCGTCCATGAGATCGACCGAGGTTCCGCTGAAGAGCTGAAAGTCAACTTCAGGAAAGCGCTTGAGAGTCAGCTGTATCGCCTCGCTCACATAACGCATATTCACCGACTCGCCTGCTCCAATATAAACGGATCCCTTTACGGAGCCTTCGTTTGACGAAAGATCGTTTTCCGCCTTCTCCGTGAGTTCGATAATAGTCTCCGCATAGCGGAGCAGCCTCGCACCGTTATCGTTGAGCTCCATTCCCTTATAAGTCCTCGTGAAGAGCGAGCACCCCATCTCGTCTTCAAGGGCGGATAACTGACGCGAAAGAGTGGGCTGCGTCATATGCAGCGATGCAGCTGCATTGGATATACTGCCCTCTTGGGCAACAGCCATGAGATAACGAAGCGTTCTGATCTCCATATACTCTCTGCACTCTCCTTGATATGCCTTATAAGCATAATGCTATTTACATTATAGGCATTAGAAATCATCGATTGAGGAATGCATACTTGGAAGGTGCAATCCTAACGAAAGGAATACCATGGAGCTTGAAGACTACCTTGACCATCTGAACAGCGGAAAGACGGTCGAGGGTGGTTCGGAAATGCATCAGTTCATGCATCTGGTAAGTCAGGAGGCTATCCGTATCTGCGCCGACATTAATGCAGCTTACCACACTCCTGATGAGCTCGTGGCACTCTTTGCGGAACTAACGGGACGACCTGTTCCGGAGGGCTTCGCGCTCTTTCCGCCATTCAATCGAAGCATAGATACGAGAGGAAATACATATGCCAAAACTAGAGATGACGCCTGTATGGGACAAAGTTTTTCCGAAAAGCGATAAGGTCAAGCACGAAAAGATTGCCTTCCATAATCGCTATGGGATAGAACTTGCTGCCGATCTGTACAAGCCAAAAGGGGCAATCGGAAAACTTGCCGCGATTGCGGTATCCGGTCCGTTCGGTGCTGTGAAGGAGCAGTCAAGCGGACTTTATGCGCAGGCGATGGCAGAGCGCGGTTTCCTTACGATTGCCTTCGACCCGTCCTTCACTGGTGAGAGCGGTGGTGTTCCCCGCTACATGGCCTCCCCAGATATCAATACTGAAGACTTTCTTGCGGCTGTCGACTGCCTAAGCTGCCGTGATGACGTGGACTCCGAGCGCATCGGCATTATCGGCATCTGCGGCTGGGGCGGCATGGCGGTGAACGCAGCTTCATGGGATCCGCGCATCAAGGCCACCGTGGCATCCACTATGTACAACATGAGCCGCGTGAATGCCAATGGCTACTTCGATGCTAATGACAGTGTGGAGGCACGCAACGCAGCCCGTAAGAGCCTGACTGCGGAGCGCACTAAAGCCTATAAGAGCGGCGAGTACAACCGGGCTGGTGGTGTCGTGGACCCTCTGCCCGACGATGCGCCGCAGTTCGTAAAGGACTACCATGCCTACTACAAAACCCCGCGTGGCTACCATGCCCGCTCGCTCAACTCCAACGATGGTTGGACCATCGTTGGCTGCGAGTCCTTCATTAACACCCCGACGGCTACCTATGCGGACGAGATTGAGAACGCCGTCATGCTGGTGCACGGTGACAAAGCGCATTCGTTCTACTTCAGCGAGGATACCTACAAGGTGCTTAAGAGTGGCATCAATCCCGCTAACAAGGAATTCGTCGTGGTGCCGGGCGCGAGTCACACCGATCTCTATGATCAGGTGGACATTATTCCGTTCGACACCATACAGGAGTTCTTCGAGAAGAACCTATTCGCCATGCGCTCTTGATGGGTAACTCGGTCTTAAATGGCGCATGATATAATGCCTGTTCAGAGTACAAATTTGCAGCACCTACCATTCGAATGCCATCGAAGATTCCACTTTGATAGAATGATTATTCAATGAGGCACCATGGACATAAATACAGGTGTAGATACAGGTAGGGCTTTAGGAGGTTCAATAATGGAAAAGGTGACTGCAGGAAGGGATCAGTTAGGTTTCTTCGCTCCTGAGTTCGCCGCATTCAACGACGACGTGCTTTTCGGGCAGGTGTGGTCGAGGACAGAGGAACTCAGCGCGCGCGATCGCTCGATGATCACGATCACCGCGCTTATTGCCACAGGTTCATTTGACCAGCTGAAATTCCATATGGCAAAGGGAAAGGCGAATGGCATCACCAAGGATGAAATTGTGGAGATTATCACGCAGTTGGCATTCTATAGCGGATGGCCGAAGGCGTGGAGTGCATTTTCAGTCGCTAAAGAGATCTACGGAGAAGAGGAATAGAAGATGACGAAGATAAAAGACCGTGCGACATTCGAGCAGGTTGACATGTTCGGAATCGGCGCACCCAACGATGCTTATGCCCAGTACTTTACCGGCAACTCCTATCTGAAACCGCTCGTGGATCCCGAAAAGACAGACCTTTTCCTTGCAAATGTAACCTTTGAGCCGGGATGTCGCAACAATTGGCATATCCATCATGCGAAGAGCGGCGGAGGTCAGCAGCTCATCTGTCATGCTGGTGAAGGCTGGTATCAGGAAGAGGGCAAAGAGGCTGTGAGCCTGACCCATGGCACCGTCATCGTTATCCCGCCTAACGTTAAGCATTGGCACGGCGCCAAGAAGGACAGCTGGTTCTCGCATATTGCTATCGAGGTTCCCGGAGAGGATTCGAGCAACGAGTGGCTGGAGCCTGTGAGTGATAAGGAATACGAGGGCTTGAGCGAGTGATCGGCGTTTTTCTAGGGTAGCCTTCCCAAGAAGTGAAAAGCGGATTGTAGCGGATCGTTTGAATAGTGTCAGCGGCAATGGCTCTGGTGCTGGTGGTACTTTTCTAAGACAATTATATTCTCGTATTCTACGGTACTCTCATAGGTATTGTTCGGTTTACCCAATTCGAACAGGCAACTTGGGGTTTTAATTGACATCCCTACTTGTATTCTCAAAAAGTCAATGTTGTAACTTTGAATTTACCACCAAAGGAGACATCGATGAGTGATACACATCTTGAGAAGCGCTATTTTCAAACCCCTTCCGGAGCCATAGCTTATTGGATCTCGGATAACGTGTGCTCTGAGCAGCCATGGATCGTGTTTCTTCCCGGGCTTACTGCCGACCATCGTTTATTCGGTCGGCAGGTATCCAATTTCGCAAAATCGATGAATCTGCTTGTCTGGGACGCGCCATCCCATGGTCAGTCGCGTCCGTTCGCGCTCAATTGGTCGCTTGATGACAAAGCACTCTGGCTCAAAGAAATTTTGGATAATGAAAGAGTATCCAATCCGGTGCTTGTGGGTCAGTCTATGGGAGGTTACGTTTCTCAGGCGTTCATGGATTTGTTCCCGTGTGTGGCGAAGGGGTTCGTCTCTATCGATTCATGCCCTTTACAGCGCAGCTATTATCAAGGTTGGGAGCTTTGGTCCCTCAAGCATACTAAGGCTATGTTCATGGCGTTTCCGTGGAAGATGTTGGTGGATCTAGGTTCGAAAGGGAATGCAACCTCATCGTACGGGCAAGAACTCATGCGCGAGATGATGCAGGACTATGACAAGCGCGAGTACTGTGAGTTGTCAGCTCACGGCTTTAAGGTACTAGCCCAAGCGGTCGAAACGAATCGCGCCTACGAGCCTGACTGTCCTGTGCTTCTTATCTGCGGCGAGGAAGATGGTGCTGGATCGGCTAAGCGATACAACCGTGAATGGTCAAAGCGAAAAGGTATTCCCATCCATTGGATAGAAGGAGCAGGTCACAATTCGAATACGGATAAGCCGAATGCGGTAAATAGTTTGCTGGATGAATTCGTTAAATCGCTGTCCTAGAGATATGCGGGCTTATAAGGCTAGTCTCTAAGCATCTCGCACTAAGAACTGTACTTCTCACATATTGCAGATAAGTAGCGAACTACGTCGAAAAAGCAGACATTTTTTATTAACATATGTTTTTACGCAATTATCTAAGCTCGAAAGAAGAAAAACCATGAGACAAATACGCATAAGCGACGAGACAATGAAACGCTCAGGCGCTACAAAAGAGCTTGCACTTACCTTCAAGGAAAAACTTGAACTGGCGAAGCTTCTTGACGGGCTTGGAGTTGACATCATCGAGATTGAGGGAATTGAAAAGCCCAAGGCCGATGCGCTAAGAATTAAATCGATAGCATCGATTGTGAAAAACTGCACGCTTGCAGTCCCTGTTGCGATAGACGGAAGCGATGTGCAGTCTGTCTGGGATGCGCTAACAGAGGCACATAACGCTAGACTTCAGGTGCAGGTGGCGGCAAGTCCTGCTCGTATGGAATACGTGCATAAGATGAAGGCTCCGGCGCTGCTTGACGCTGTTGAAAACACGGTGCGCGAATGCGCGAAGCTTACGCAGAATGTTGAATTTATTGCTGAGGATGCCACACGCACAGACGGCGAGTTTTTATCTGAAGTTATCACCAAGGCAATAGACTCGGGTGCCAGTACAATTACCATCTGTGACGATGCAGGAACGATGCTGCCTACTGAGTTTTCCGACTTCATCGGTGAGCTTTTCGAGACTATTCCAAAACTCAAGGACGTTACTTTAGGAATATCGTGCTCCAATGAGCTTTACATGGTCAACTCAACTGCTTTTGCTGGAATAGTAAAGGGAGTTGGCGAAGTAAAGGCGACATCTTTTCCGCTAGATGTTATATCCTTGCCGAAAATCGCGAAAATTATCGCAGATAAGGGCGAGGCTTACAATGCGACATGCTCAGTAAAGATGACATCTCTTGGACGTACTATCGCGCATATTGAACGCATTTGCAGCAAGAGCGCTCCTAAGCCGTCTCTGTTTCCAGCAGCTGCGTCGGCAGATGATAATAGCGGCATCATACTTGATATGCACGACACAAAAGAATCAATTGCCGAATGTGTTGCAAAGCTTGGATACGACCTTTCAGATGAAGATATCGAGCTTGTCTATGAAGCTTTCCAGCGCATCGCATCCAAAAAGCAGAGCATTGATGGGCGCGAACTTGATGCCATTGTTGCATCCGCGGCGCTGCAGGTGCCTCCCACCTACAAGATTGAGCGGTACACAATCAATTCTGGAAACTGCATAAAAGCTACTGCATATGTGCAGATATCAATCAGAGGCGAGATGATCGAGAAGACGTGTATGGGTGACGGTCCTATCGATGCCGCTTTTGCCGCCATCGACGAGATCGTCGGCAAAAGCTATGAGTTGGATGACTGGCAAATGCAGTCTGTTACTGAGGGTCAGGAGGCCATGGGCGAGGCTGTTATCAAGCTGATGTCTGATGGCAAAATCTATTCAGGTCGCGGTATCTCGACCGACATCATTGGTTCTAGCATCCGCGCCTACATCAATGCGCTCAATAAGGTTGTTTATGAGGAGGAGAACGAATGAAACTTTCCTTCTCAACTCGCGGATGGGATGAATACAGCTGGGAAAGACTTGTCGATGCTGCCGAGGACATGGGTTTTTCGGGCATCGAGGTCTATGATTTGCTTAAGTATGAAAGGCTTATCGATAAGGGCGGTCCGTTCGACAAGTACAATGCGCGCGCAACGACGCGCGAGTTGCGCAATCGCGGCCTTCAGATACCTGTATTCGATTCTTCTATTGACATTTCTGAGCGCAAAGGCAACGAGGAAGAACCGCTCTGTGTAGCTGACACCCAAAAGTTGATCGATATTGCTGCTGAAATGAAGGTGCCTTATGTGTGCGTAAAGGCACAAAGCGACAACGAGGAAACAGTTCGCTATGTGCTTAATAAGTTGGTGCCTTATGCACGCGATAAAGATGTTTGTATCGTTATTGAGACAAGTGGCATATATGCTGACACACAGCGGCTTACATCGCTTCTTGATGTTTACGCAAGCGATAGTCTGGCAGCGCTTTGGGATATACATCATCCATATCGCGATTTTGGCGAGATGCCTTCTGAGACGATACGAAATCTTGGAGCATACGTGCGCCATGTCCATATGCGCGACTCTGACGACGATGGTACGTACAACCTTGTCGGCGAGGGGACAGCGCCTATCGATGAGGTTATGCGCGCGCTTTCGTCCATCAACTACGGTGGTTTCGTTTCGATGGAATGGAAACCTGCGTGGATGGACGAGCTTACCGAAATGGAGATTTTGCTTCCCTATTTCGTGAACTACATGCGACGCTATCGCTACACCAGACGTCAAAGGGGGTCTTATTATCCAAACCACGACGGTACAGGACAATACTTCTGGAAAAAAGACGAGCTTATCGACCTCACTTTCCCAGAAGTGCTCGACCATATCGTTGATGCTTTTCCCGATCAATATGCCTTCAAATACACGACGTTAGACTACACGCGCACGTATGAAGAGTTTCGTAAGGATGTTGATGACTTTGCGCGAGCGCTCGTTTCGCTTGGGGTTCGTTCTGGCAGCAAGGTTGCCATCTGGGCTACTAACGTTCCCGCATGGTATATAACGTTTTGGGCGACTACCAAGATTGGCGCTGTGCTTGTTACAGTAAACACGGCGTATAAAATACATGAAGCTGAATATCTGCTGCGACAGTCCGACACGCATACGCTTGTCATGATCGAAGGGGCGCTTGACTCAGACTATGCAGGAATTGTAAACGAGCTGTGCCCTGAAATCGCCAGTTCGAAGCCCGGCGATCCTCTTCATTGCGAACGTCTTCCGTTTTTACGTAATGTCATCACGGTTGGTTTCGAGATGCCCGGCTGCCTCACATTTGACGACGCATTCAAGCGAGCAGACTCCGTATCGCTAGATACGATTAACCGCATGGCTAAAGATGTGCGTCCCGATGACGTTTGCAACATGCAATACACCTCCGGCACAACGGGTTTCCCTAAAGGCGTTATGCTTACGCATCGCAACGTTGTCAATGATGGTAAATGCATCGGGGACAGAATGGATCTTTCGACAGCCGATCGCATGATGATTCAAGTGCCGATGTTCCACTGCTTTGGCATGGTGTTATCAATGACTGCGTCGATGACTCATGGCACGACGATGTGCCCGATTCCCTACTTTAACGCCAAAGTTTCACTTTCATGTATCACGCAAGAGCGTATCACGTGCTTCAATGGTGTACCAACTATGTTTATTGCCATGTTTAATCACCCCGACTACAAAAAGACCGACTTTTCGCACATGCGCACGGGAATCATGGCGGGGTCAGGATGCCCTCCCGAGCTGATGCGTCGCGCAGCAGATCCAAATGAGATGAACATGACGGGCATTGTTAGCGTTTACGGACAAACCGAGTCGGCACCCGGTTCCACTATGTCAGCTTGGACCGATTCGCTTGAGCTTCGAACTGAAACGGTAGGCTATGCTTTTCCTCACATCGAGTGCAAGGTAGTCGATCCCGAAACGGGTCTTGATGTGCCGGATGGCGTAAACGGTGAATTCTGCTCGCGCGGGTACAATACCATGAAGGGCTACTACAAAATGCCCGACGAGACGCTTGAGGCGATCGACTCCGACAGATGGCTGCACTCGGGCGACCTTGCCATGCGCAACTCAGACGGAACGTATGTAATCACCGGACGCCTTAAGGACATGATTATCCGTGGCGGCGAAAATCTTTATCCAAAAGAGATAGAAGAGTTTGTTCTGACCCATCCCAAAGTGCAAGACTGTCAGGTAGTCGGCGTGCCTGATGCCAAGTACGGTGAAGAGGCGATGGCTTGGATCATTATGAAGGCAGGTGAAGAGGCTGATGAGGCTGAAATGCGTTCATACATGGAAGAGCGCTTGGCGCATCACAAAGTACCTCGATATATCAAATATGTGGATGCCTTCCCGATGAACGCTGCAGGCAAGGTGCTCAAATACAAGATGCGCGAACAGGCAATTGAAGAGCTTGGGTTTTAGGACAGATTTCATTGCGGAATTTCCCATGAGGAGCTGCTTAGTGAAATCAAGTGTCCAACCCTGTTTATGAAGGCGACAATGGATGCGACAAGAGCGCACTTTATTTCCATGTTTCCGCATATTTTGCCAAAGGTTCAAGCTGTGTCTTGTCGAAATGGTCGAACGATGTTCCTAGCACTTCAACCATGAAATTCTCCTGACGGGTGCGGTTGCTCTTTTTGATTGTGGACTTTTTCACCGCTTTCAAGATCATTTTTTGGGGTAATCCTAGTTTGTCGAAGCGGAAGCCACCCTCCAGATAAAAAAGCGGAGTATCCGTCAGATTGTTTTGCTCTTGAACATTAGCGACAACCTCATCAAAGGGGGGAGTGCATCCAACAGCGAACACGGCATCAGGTGCTGCGATACTGCGCATTTTATCCAGCCCCGCAATCATGCTTCCCATGACCCAACCGCCGAAAATAATTCGATCGTATGCGTGAAGCTCGGCTTTGTCTAGCTTTTTCAGCGGTACGCAAGGGCAACTTAAACGTTCGGATAGCTCGCGTGCATACTGCTCGGTGAACCCGGTATTGGAGTTATAGATTACGATTGCTCTCATGTTCTTCTCCTTTTAACCTCTCAGTGTTTTCAATGAGCTGCATAAATATTTGAGTCGTGCTACTGATCGCATCATCGGGAATATTCGCGAAAATCTGCTGCATTGCCTGTTTGCTTGCCAGCTCGTACTGATTTCTGAAATGCATAGCTTTCTCGGTCAGGGCTATTCTTTGCTTGCGTTTGTCTGCCGTGTCCTGCTGAACTTGCAGATATCCGGCTGATTCCAGCTTGGACAAAACCTGCTTCGCGTTTTGATGCGAGCAGCCTAGTAGGTCGGCCATGTCCTTAATAGTTGGTGGTTCTGGGAATAGAGCGACGCAGTTCATGAAGAAGACTTGTTTCCAACTTAACTCCTCAAGCAAAGCGTCTGCTGCCGCCTGAAAGCTGTTGTTGAAGCGGTTGATTAGACCGATTAAAAAGTAGTTTTCTCCTATCTGTTTCGAATTGATTCTCGCAAAGACGTTGTCCATATTCATTCATCTCTCAAAATATAGAAGATATTACCTATATCGGCATTATACAAGATATTACCTTTATTGTTAAGATGCTTTTTGTAGACCATTCGCGCGAAGAATTCAAACAGGGGAGATGCTGCGACTTACGACGAGGTGACCCCTTTCAGAACATAGTCATAATCATCCGACATTTTCCGAGCGGTCTTCTCTATACTCTCAACATGTGTACGCTCTGTGCGAGGATTTACAATGGTTAAGCCTTCAGAATCACCAGTGTTAGAAGAAGGTGTGGTGCATGGAATGGATTGATGACCTCAACCGCGCCATGGGATACATTGAGGAAAACCTTCGAGGTGGGATTGATATCGGCGAAGTTGCGCTGCAACACCGCATACTTACCGAATGGCTGCCGAGTTCGGGATATGAGTGGGCATCGAAGTCGGATGTGGAACTATATTTTGGTCCGAATATGACGGCTGAGGATTACAAGAGCCAAGTTTGGTTGCCTATTGAGAAGCGACATGTGTAATTAGAGGAAAGCATACTACCATGAAGACCGCCTGTTGAAATAGGCGGTCTTCCGTGTTGGGCATATAGGCAGAAAAGTGCGCCTAATTCTCACTTGATATGCCTGTTCATAACTGACTTTTTCTAAGAAAAAGTCAGTTATGAACAGGTGTGAGCAGTGTTTACTAGAAAATGTGCAATCTGTGGCGGCAAGATGAAGAAAAATGGGTTTACAAGCTGGAAGGCAAAGGTGGAGATGTAGCTTGTGTGGAGGCTATAGCGTTAGGAGAAACGATACCCCCACAAGATGGCTTAAAGTGTTTGTTGGATGGCTTTTGGGTAAACTCTCTCAAAGTTGACACTAGATTACGATTCAACTCATCCGCATACTAGTTCAAAAAAGTTAGAAAAATGGTCAAAACTTCCAGCTTTCCATAGTCATAGCGCCACATAGATAACTTGAATTGTGGAGAACACTGGGCAAACAGGGTTCTTCAATTCCATTTTGATTCGTAATTGGTGTAATTTGGCATTATAGACTGTGGAAAGTCGGAAGTTTTGACCATTTTTCGCCTAAAAAGTGACGAAGATAACACACGGTCTGGTTTGGCCAGAGTTCCACAACAGCATTCCTTACCCCTTTGCGATGGACTGAGCCTTATACACTTTTCTGCCTATATGCTCCGTGTTTTATTTGTCATATTCTGCATATTCATTGCTTCTAGGCAAGCGCATACGGGAATTGTCTGCTTAGCTCTTCTCGCGATAAAAGGCTTCTTTATCTCTTAGAGGAAGTAAGTTGGCGGGAGTGCAGATGTTTTTCCGCGCCTCTGTACTTTTTCGCTCCGCGGGTTTCCATATGGGGATATTCGGCTATAAGCCATGGGCGTTCTTCTTTGCCGATGTTGCCTGTTTGGGTTGTTATTTGTTCTTGCGGGTAAGAAGCTCCACAAAGGATACGAACAAAAGCCTAACCGATTAGATTGCTATACTGTTCGCATGATTACTCCAGAAGAAAAGCGATGGAATCGCATGCAGCAATTGCTGCTAGCAGAATCTAGTGGAAACATGCAACCACGTATATCTTCAACACGCACGCTCTTTGGCATAAAGAGCCATGTGGAAGAGGTCATAGAAGGTGTGGTGCAGGAAGAGAACGCGCGCTGCATGCGAGTAAAACACACCATAGACCCTGTATTTGACCGCCACTCGCGCGTGCTAGTGCTTGGAACCATGCCTTCGCCAGCATCCAGAAAAGTTGGTTTTTACTACGGTCATCCGCAAAATAGATTCTGGAAGGTGATGGCTGCCATTTTCGGCGAAGCCGAACTCGAAAACACCGAAGAGCGTAAAGCGTTTGCATTGCGGCATGGGATAGCGCTTTGGGACGTGCTACGCGCATGCGACATAGAAGGCGCATCTGACGCAAGCATTCGCAACTGTGAATCAAACGATCTTTCGCGGATTATTGATGCTGCTCCCATAAGAGCCATATTTACAACAGGTGCCAAGGCAACGCAGCTTCTCGAAAAATACAACGCTGGAAAATGGCCCGATATTGAGCGTATAGCGCTACCTTCTACCAGTGCTGCCAACGCTCAAATGAGTCTCGCTCAGCTTCAAGAAGAGTACAGAAAGATGCTTCCATATTGCTGCTAGCCTTCAATTCAGTAAACCGAACTTCTCCGCCTACTACTGCCAATGCTTCAGATTAGGAACCAAAACTCCCATGAATGAGACAGCCTCATCTTGCGACATTCCAGTAGCCTCCATCAGGAAGGGGGCGGTTTTTTCGATCAACTCTTCTTCGCTGCTGTACATAAATTTGCCGCCATCGTAGCACCACTTGCAATATTCTATGTTCTCTTCGCCATCAGCATCGGTGCCATGGGGCATATTAGGAACAGTAAAAGGCGTTCCGCAGCACTGACATAGCTCCGAAACGTCGATATCGAGAAGCTGAATCACGGGAACGTCTAAAACGTTGGCAATCAATTTACGCATATCCACAGACGGCTCGGTTTCACCGTTTTCCCAGCGTGACACCGCTTGTCTAGTAACGTAGAGCTTATCGGAGAGCTCTTGCTGAGTCATTCCGCGCTGTTCCCTTGCTTTTGAAAGCGTTTCTTTAAAAGACATATTCATCTCCCTTCATACTTGCACCATTGTGCGCGGTCAAACACTCTCTTTCAAGCAACATTTTGTTGCGCTGTGATTAGCCTACTGCTCTAGCAGCCAGTCGATCAGGTTCACTTGCTTGATGCCATCATGGTCGCCATTGCCGATGTGGTCCAACGTCAGCACCAACTTTGCATGATTGTCCATAATGGCGCGCAATGGCGCATATTCCCGCTCGCGCACTTCATCGCTTATTAAACTCTGCGCAACTTGGATATATGTGGGCACGCCGTCTTTTACTGCTACGAAATCGATCTCTGCCTGACCCATCTTTCCCACACTCACGTACGTGAATCGCCGCAGTAATTCGACGTACACCACGTTCTCTATGCGATGACCCACATCCCCCTGACGCTTGCCTAGTAGCCAAAATCGGAATCCCAGATCGTTCAGGTAATATTTCTCTAGTGTTTCGAGATATTCGCGTCCTTTGATATTGAATCGGGGCGCTTTGTTCAGCAGGTAGTTCTCCATCAGTGCGCCCACGTATTCATTCACTGAGCCGACTGAAACCGCGGCACCCGATCTTTTGAGCCCCGACGAGATGCGGTTTAACGACGTGATATTACCCACATTGTCCGCCAGAAACGATGCCGTGCGCTGGAATGCTTGCATGTTCATGCGTGGATGTCGGCGCGCCACATCGCCCATTACGATGGTGTTGAATACGCCGCCCAGATAATCCGCGATGCTTTGATCATCAGTCAAATTCACCGTATATGGCATGCCTCCATAGGTTATATACCGGTCGAACAGCACTTCTTCATTCATCTCTGTGAAAGCCATTCGGTATTCTGCGAACGAGAACGGATACATCTGGAACTCCACATAACGTCCCGTTATTAGCGTAGCCAGCTCGCCTGATAGCATGTCGGCATTCGATCCAGTTATATATATGTCCACATCGTCGCGCAGCGCTAGACCGTCAACTGTGCGCTCGAAATCGCGTACGTGCTGCACCTCATCTAGGAAGATGTAGTTCATGCCCGAGCTCAACCGTTCGACCACATAGTCGTATAGTGCTTGCGATTCAGTTGGATATATCTCATCAAGGCTTTCGAAATTGATAGAGAGGATGTTCTGTGCTGGTACACCGCTTTTATGAAGCTGGTCGCGGAAAAGCGCAAGTGCGCTCGATTTGCCGCAGCGCCGCAAGCCGGTTATCACCTTAATGGGCTCTTTATCGCGCCATCGCTCAAGCCACTCCATCGCATGCGGTCGGGGTATCAGGATGTTCTTCATATCCGCTGCCTTTTGCTTTCATCGTAAGTGCAAGGTTTGTGCATGAATCTGATTATATTTCGTATTTATCCAATATATTGGTTAGTTTTTAAGTATTTGTAAATTCTGGTCAATTAGTTGGATACTTTACCTCAATTCTTGAAGGCATGGGAACGCGCCCCTGTATATTGAACATCAACGAAGAAAGCCCGCTCTTCCGGACCTTACGACCGACAGCCGCCTTTTCGAGAAGCAGCTCTCATACTTTACGGGGAAGATGAACTGCCTTGTGCGGGATCCGCCTTCGCATGGAGAATCGTCCCTTGCCGTTGAGACCCTTAGAGAGTCGGTGGTTTTGACGCTCTTACTTTAGAAGCGGCTTCTTTCCAGTTGCTTCGACAATGGTAGGTTTTGCGGGAAGCTTTTCGTAAATAATGAAGCCGCGAATTGCCATAAACAAGCACACCACGCCGGTTATGTAGTACCACGGGTTTACATGCAAACCGAAGAAATCGGGCGCGATAGCCATCCACATATTGCACCATGGGTTGAACGACACTAAAACTACACATATGAATACGATATTAAGTATGCGACAGTTGCCCATGCGATATCCGCGCTGTTCCAGCACAAGACCCGGCACGGTGGTAACTAGCACCTGTGTGAATATCCAGAACTTCCACATGGTAGGGTCATGTAATTCCACACGCAGCAGATTTAGAGACACATAAAACACCAAGATCATAAGGACAATGTTCATTAAACGCTTCTTGAACGACCAATCTGCCTTCCAGTTCAGTGTGCGCTCGTAGGTCATGGCGCGTTGTAGACAATAGGTTTCCATGCCCACCCATATGGCCTCACCTAAGGCAAGAAGTCCGAACATATAGAAAAAGTCGTATTTCAAGAAAGCATCCAAAAACACCCAGATGCCCATGAAGTCAGCGGCGAAGTAGAAGCAGTGTAGCCAGAGGGGATAAGGTTGAATATGTTCGGTTTCCGTGAGAATAATTGGAATAATATACACCAGCAGACCGAATACTACGGCAAGTATGACCGCCACTAAGGTGAAGCCAAAATCGGGCGCGCCCGGTGTAAGATGTTGAATGAAATTCTCCGGAAGGCAGTCACCTGAAGGATAGCCTGCCACCAACATTGCAAGGATGAAGCCCATGGTTTTCCTTTCGATGGTGAAAATTGGCATTTATTGTTTTAATTTACAAGTGATTATTAGACTGAACAATAATCAGTATTGGCGGTTGTGATGATTAGTGACAGCAGGAGCCATGTTTGTGGGCGGCTCTCGCTAGGGTAGGGGCAACATGTATAGACAGTCTAGCGATTTACGCTTCGTTAGAAGTCGTAATTCGCTTCAGCGCGCATTTATTGATATTACGCTTGAAAAGCGCAGTACAAACATCGCCGTTAAAGAGCTAACGGATCGCGCGGGTGTGAATCGTATGACGTTTTACTCGCACTATGACGAAGTTTCGGATATTTTGCGGGAGTTTATCGATGATGTCGCGGCGCGCATCATGAGCGCTATGCAAGTTGATGGCGGTGTCAACGAAGGCGGCAGTGAAGTGAGAACGTTGCTTATTGCAGCAACTTCTGCCATGCAGGACGAGATGGAATTCTACCGGTTGGTGGCTTCAGATGGCAAGTTTGAACTCTATCGGACACAGTTCCGTAAAACGTTCGCTATTTTATTTCGCAACCAGCTAGTGCGAAGTGAGAGGCATGAAGGCGCGGAATTAGAACTGACTGCGGGTATGATTGCATCAGCCGTAACCTATGCTTATCTTGATTGGCTTTCCGGCAAATACGGTGACTTATCTATCAATGATCTGGTTTTCTTATGCGAGAAATTTGTCTCCGCTCAGATACAGGCAGTCGAATGAGTCGATCGGGTGACAAGAAACGGGGATAACAACACTCACTGTTAGCTGCTGTCTGTGTTACGAAATGCTTGCACCTAAATTGTAAGCTTGCTGCAGACCAGCATTGCCAGCGATGGCACCCTTTTCGTACACACCGTTCACAATTACCTCACCGATGCTTTCTTGCTTGCAGTAGTTTGCGCACACCTTATAGCTGTTTACTAGTGGCTCGCAGGTGGAAGCATCCTTGTCTTCAAAGCATAAAAGAAGTCCGATTTGCGGGATGCCGAACGGCTTGGCAATACCGCAGAACATGCGGTCTTGAAAAGCGCGTAGTTGCGAGGGGAAGTTGTAGTAGTACATGGGCGTGGCGAATACGAGCACGTCGGTTTCGCGTAGCAGTGGATAGAACTGCTGCATTTCGTCTTGCTGTACGCAGGCACCATCGTGGCTGAAGCAATATTCGCACGCCATGCAGCCACCGATTTTTGCATGTCCAACATCGACGCGCGTCACGTTGTTGCCGGCCGCTTCGGCACCCTTGATGAATTCATCTGCGAGCATGCTTGAGTTTCCACCTTTGCGCGGACTGGCATGTACTACCAAGATGTTCTTTGCCATAGAAAACACTCCTTGATTTGGCTACTCTGTTTATGTCGCTATTCCCGTCTTTTGGTGCTTTAGATGGCATTATAGAGTTGGATCCTGCTGGAAACAATGCGTTGCGACGAACATAGCAATCAGCCAGTGGAATATTACTTCAAGATGCCCGAAGGGCGGAGAACTCTATTGTTATTGTGTCCGGATTGGGCGGTGTTAATGATCGCATTTTCGACACGATATGGTGTAAGCAATCTGTTGCTTTACGTGGATTTTGGTAATCAGTTGACGTTGTCATTACGTTATGCAATGATTGTTATGCAACAATTATTACTCTTACTTTTGCGTTTCAATCTTGGTCAATGGAGGCGGCATTATGCTGAGAATTGAACATCTAACAAAGATCTTCGGCGAAAAAGTCGCTGTAGACAATTTGAATCTGCACATCAAGCCGGGAGAAATCTACGGGTTTATCGGTCATAACGGCGCGGGGAAGACGACGACCCTGCGTTCGGTGGTTGGCATCCAACAGTTCGACAGCGGCGAGATTTATATCGATGGCATATCTATCAAAGCTGATCCAATCGCCTGCAAACAAATGCTCGCCTACATTCCCGATAATCCCGATCTCTACGAATTTATGACGGGAATCAAATATCTGAATTTCATTGCTGACATCTTTGAGGTAAGCGCGGCGCAGCGGCAGGCGCGCATACGCGACTATGCGGATCGGTTCGAACTAACCGCCGACTTGGCTTCGCCCATAGCTTCTTACTCTCATGGCATGAGGCAGAAGCTTGCTATCGTATCGGCATGGCTGCACAATCCAAGGCTCATCGTGATGGACGAGCCTTTTGTGGGACTCGACCCGAAAGCGTCTCGTCATCTCAAGGACATGATGCGCGAGGTATGCGACAGCGGCGGCGCGATATTTTTCTCCACTCATGTGTTGGAAGTGGCTGAGAGGCTCTGTGACAAGGTAGCCGTCATTAAACAAGGGAGGCTTGTACGCTTTGGCACCGTGGAAGAGGTTAAGGGCGACGACTCTTTAGAGGATGCCTTCCTAGAGCTGGAGGGACAGCAATGATTGGCATATTGCTCAAGAAGCAAACGGCTGAGGTGTGGCGCGGGTACTTCTACGACGCGAAGGAGAACAAGGCGCGCTCCCGGTTTTCCACGGCGATGAGGTTCGTGTTGTTCGCCCTGCTGATGATTGGTCTTCTAGGGGGCATCTTCACAGCGCTAGCTCTCTTTCTCTGCCAGCCGTTCGCAGATGCCGGCATGGGATGGATGTACTTCGTCGTTATGGGGATGGTTGCCATTCTTCTGGGGGCGTTTGGCAGCATATTCAACGGCTACGCCGGTCTTTACCTTGCGAAGGACAACGACTTGCTGTTCTCCATGCCCGTGCCGCTTAACTCCATCCTTGCGGCGCGCTTGCTAAACGTCTATCTACTCGGGCTGATGTATGCGGCTATTGTGTGTGCGCCTGCGCTGATAGTGTACTGGGTGACGGTCCCATGCGGCGTTTCCGTCGTGTGCGCCGGTCTGCTCTGGACCTTCCTCGTGTCGGCTATTGTGCTGGTGCTGTCCTGCGCGTTGGGCTGGGTGGTAGCGCGCATCAGTCTGAAGCTGAAGGACAAGGGTCTTGTGGCTGCGATCGCCGCGATACTCCTTCTTGCTGCGTATTGGGTGTTCTGCAGCCAGATCTATGCGGCGATAAACGACTTGGCTATCAACGCCGCCTTATACGGCGCGCAGGTGCAGGAGTCGGCGGCGGTGCTGTACAACTTTGGTCGGGCTGCGGAAGGTGACTGGTTTTCGCTGCTTATTATGACGGCGGTCGTCGGAGCCGTTTTCGCTGTGGTATGGCTCGTTCTGTCGCGCACGTTTTTGCATACGGCCACGGCGAGCGGCGCGCAGGACAAGGCGACGTATCGCGAAAAGACCATACGACAGAAGAGCCCCGCGCACGCCCTTCTGAAAAAAGAGCTGCAACGTTTTACTTCTAGTGTCAACTACATGCTCAACTGCGGTCTGGGAACGGTGTTGCTTCCTCTTTTTGGAGTGCTTTTGCTTTGGAAAGGGGAAGAGTACGTAGAATTGTTTGGCGAGATATTTGCAGGAATGCCCGGCACCGCATCTATTTTGCTTTGCGCGGTTGCCTGCATGCTCGTGGTTATGAACGATGCAGCTTCTCCCTCGGTGTCTCTTGAGGGCAGAAATCTATGGCTTGTACGTTCTCTGCCGGTTTCGACATGGCAAATCTTACAGTCGAAGCTTCATCTTCAGATAGTCCTTACGGCACCGCCGCTATTCTTTTGTAGCCTGTGCGCGATTTTGGTGCTGCGCGTTTCGTTGGTAGAGTCGCTGCTGGTGTTGCTTGTTCCGCAGCTGTTCATGCTACTTCTCGCACATTTAGGGCTTACTCTGGGACTTCTTTGGCCTAATCTCAAGTGGACAGACGAGACAGCACCTGTCAAGCGGAGCATGGCTGTTATTCTAACCATAATTGCAGGCTGGGTTTGCGGATTCGCTTTCGCTGTGATTTGGCTTTGGCAGGGGTGGCACATTGGGGCTGTGCTTTATCTCGTTATTGCAGCTGTGCTGGCTATCTTGGCATGCTTAGGTATTCGCCTCTGGCTTATGTCGGGCGGCTGCAAGCGGTTCGAGGCACTCTAGCTCTGCCTATAATAAGCGTAGCGCAACATGCAAGCATTTGTTGGAAGGAGGCTCGCATGCCACCGAAGGCGAAGTTCACGAAAGAGCAGATAGTTGAAACCGCCCTCGATATCATCCGCGACGAAGGCGTTGAGGCTATTACTGCACAAGCTATGGCTAAGCAGCTAGGCACGTCCACGCGCCCGATATTCACCTATTTCGACACGGTAGAGGACCTTCGAACTGCGGCAACGGATGCGGCATGGCAGATATACGACGAACGGGTTGCGCAAGGGCTTGCGCTTACGCCGGCGTTCAAGGGGTTTGGGATGGCATGCGTTCGCTTCGCCGTAGAGGAGCCGAGCCTTTTCCGCTTGCTTTTAATGCGCAAATCGGAGCAGGCAAGCATCAATGAATTTCTAGAGCATGCAGGACATCTTGAGGACGTTCTCGGTGCTGTGATGAACACCTTCCATATCGATCGCGATCAAGCTATGTGGCTTTACGAGAATATGTTGATTTACGTGCACGGAATCGCCGCGATGTGTGCGAGTGAGGTAGTTAAATTCACCGATGAAGAGGTTGCCGAGAGACTTGGTGTGTTATGTCGCGGTTTGCTTATGGTGCTGCACGCGCCCGCAGACGAGCGGACTTCCGTGATACCCGGCACCGACGTAGTTTTCGACGGTAATTTTGAAGATTACTTTTAAAGATTACTTATCCTATTGATGCGCTGTTTCGCGCATGCTGCTTGACCTTTACGCTGCGTTAAGGTTCACAATTGCCTCAAGGAGGCGATCGGAATGGCAAGCGAAGACCAAGGTAGAAGTTGGAGCATCGGGCGCTAGTCGTTCGTTTCGTCGCCGCTGCCTGTAAGTGGGATGCTGCTGCCTTGGAAAGTAGGTGCAGGACGCACAATAGCGGTGACGAAATCCTTGTTTCGGGCGAGCACTTCACGGACATCGCGCATCATCTGACCCGCATAAGGGCGCAAATCGGATGCCACACCATACGCATCGAGCCCTAGCTTCTCTGCAACATACAGCGCACGGAAAAGATGGTAGCTCTGCGATACCACAATTATGCGCTTAGCTTGGAAGATATCGCGTGCTCTATACATGCTCTCGTAAGTGGAAAAGCCTGCATGATCCATAAAAACATCCTTGGAGGGAATGCCTGCATTAATGGCAATTGCTTTCATGGTGCCCACTTCGTTGTAGTCTTGGCTTCCGTGGTCGCCGCTCATCAGTATTTTTGGTGCTACATTGTGTCCATAAAGGGAAATTCCCTGTTTCAGCCGATCGGCGAGCATATCGCTGGGAGAACCGTCAGCGTTGACACCACAGCCGAGCACCAATACGCAATCGATATTGTCCATACGTGCAGCTTCGTTAGATGAGATGATGCGACTTTCTGTGGAAGTGCGCACGTGAGCATCGATAGCGAGTGCCGCCGCAGCCACAACAATTACGACCGCTGTACATGCGATTCCCAACACCTTCAGCCATTTTCTCTTTGCCCGCATGCAGCCTCTTCTCGCGTCGCCCACCTTTCTATCCCTTGTGTAAAAGTATGACATAAAGACAACCACATATACGCTATGTGGCATTTTTGTTTACAGAAATCGGGGTCATCGTGGAATTGATGGGTTGTCGGGCGATGTGTTGGCAATACGCGCTTGTTGCGCTGTTGAATGTCGTTTACTATTATTTCGCGCACAAAAAGACGGGGAAAGCGCATAACCCCCAACCATCCCGACATATGACATATAAGGTACGTGTAGAGGTAGGCTCAAGTGGCGCTGTTCGAGGCAAGAGGGCTAACGGTATCCTATAGGCGAAACGGCATTTCATTTAAGCCTTTTGACGATATTAGTTTCGAACTTTTAGAGGGGCAGATTGTAGATCTTGTGGGCCCTTCAGGATCTGGTAAGTCGAGTCTGCTCTGCGCTTGCGCGCGTCTTCTTCCCGAAGCTATCGGCACCCTTGCGCTAAAAGGGGTCGATTCGAGTTCGTTTTCGGCAGAAGAATGGCGAAGGCTCATCTGCTACGTGCCGCAGAAACCCACTGTCATTGCTGGTACTGTGCGCGACAACCTCTTGTTGCCATGGAGTTTTCGAGTCCGCCGAAACGATAATCCACCAAACGACAAGACTCTCTGTTCGCTTATGGATGAAGCATCCCTTGGCGATGTCAGTCTTGATCGAGATGCTGCTCAGCTATCAGGTGGCGAGCTTGCTAGGGTCGCACTTCTTCGCGCTTTTGCAACTAAGCCGGATGTCTTTTTGCTTGACGAAGTGGAAGCCGCGCTTGATAACGATTCGGCAAGATCGGTTTCCAATCTTACGCGCAAGCTTATTGGTAACAATACGGCTTGCTTGCGTATTCGTCATAGACCTCCTGATGGTGTGGCAGACAAAATGTTTAGGCTGGAAAATGGCAAGATCTTTCAGCTCGAATGTGCGGAAGCAAGGATATAGAATGGACGCAGGCGTTATTGATATAGGATATCCGGAACTTTTTGGAGCTGCGGCATTTATGCTTGTGGCAGCTGTTGTTGCGTGGGCACTCAGGCTTAGGCAGACTAAGGCTATCGTTATAGCGACTGTTCGCTGTTTCTTGCAACTGTTGGCAATGGGGCTGCTTCTTGTCTACCTGTTTAAATACCAGTCGTGGTGGCTCGTCTGCCTTGTGCTTATAGGAATGTCACTTGCTGCTACGCAGATTGCCTTGGGGCGCATAAAGGGTAAGGCGCTTAATATTTGGCCCGAAGTGTTCGGCTCTATCTTCTTATCATCAATGATTGTGGCATTAATAGTTGTTGAGGCTATTGTTCATGCTTCGCCTTGGTATGATGCGCGCGTGCTTGTGCCGATATCAGGCATGGTGCTCGGCAACACTTTGAGCGCGACTGCTGTGGCGATTGACAGGCTCTTCTCGGATATGGACGCGCGCTCTGACGAGATTATGGCGTATCTGGCGCTCGGTTCCACACGAAGGGAGGCGGCGTTCCCTTCGATTCGGGCGGCGATAGCGTCGGGTCTTACTCCTGCTCTTGCTACCATGTCGGCTTCAGGCATTGTTCAAATTCCCGGCATGATGTCCGGGCAGGTGCTTGCTGGTGCCGATCCTATGATTGCAGCAAAGTATCAAATAGTCGTTTTGCTGATGGTTTCTGCTGCCACAACTTTGGCTATCGTTGCAATTTGCTTTACCGCCTATCGCAAACGCTTCACATCGGATGGGTGTTTTCTTTCTCCTGCATTGCGCAACGAATAACCATTGCCGCTGGGCTGTGGTGCTTAACGGCTTTGCGCAAATTAACGTATTGGCTAGAAATATGCTGTGTTAGGTGAAGACGACAGCTGGCGACAGGTGCGCCAGCTGCCTGATTTTTTCTATAGCTTTCTCAATACGATACCGATGCTGTTCAGCAGCTTTCCAGCTCCAGCTTCCATTGAGGCGCGGTCGCCGGCGGCATACTCGTTTTCGCAAGTAAGCCAATCTGCCCATGCCTCGTCATGGCAGCTCAGAGAACTTATGCTTTCGATATGTACGCCACAAGTGGGTTCGATCATGGTGCGCCACCAATCCATGTCGTGCATGTACTCTAGTTGTTCAGGTGTCCAACTAAGTAGCAATTCGCAAGGCAGGTTGTCGTGGCAATCTTTCACCATGCCGGGAATGGCGAAGTACAGCAGTCCGCCGTGCTTAACGTGCGGGAGCAGCTTCTCGCCAAGGTACGCGGAATCGCGTCCAAAGTAGTTGTAAGAGTCTATGCTTATAACTGCGTCAAAAAACTCTGTGGCGAAGGGTAGTCCCTGTGTGGCATCGGCTTTGATGGGGCAGATTTGCCGGTTAGACAGCCCCATTTCTTCGAAGAAGCGCATGTTTTCGCCGGGGTCGCTCCACAAGTCTACGGCGTAGGTGATAAACCCATATTCGCGGGCTAACATGCACGAGGTAATGCCGGTTCCTGACCCTAAGTCTAACACCACGGCATTTTTCGGAATTTCATGTTCGTGGAGAAGTTCCTCGCAAAGCTTCAGAGGATTGGGACCCATAATCTTAGATTGGACAGTATTTAAAGGGAAAGTTTCTGATTTAGGAAATTGGTTCATTGTTGTCTCTTTCTGTAGTGTAGGACGGATGAAGTCGAATTATGCGAACACCAACCACAAAGCCTGACGGCTCTCGTTTGAAACACCTATTCGGTTAAGCGTTCTCTACAGAACAATGACCAAAAAGACAACCCCTTAAAGGATTTGGTTTTACAGTGGCTACATTCTAGGACAGGGCGCAGCGGTTTTCAATGATTCGCTTTGGTCTTATCTTTAATGTGTTCAACTATTTAGCGATGCTGAATAGTTGAACAGGGAGAAGTTATACCTGCGCAATGCTGTCAGTCTGAGCAAACAGTTTGACAACATTCTGGAGATGATAGTTTCACAGTTTTTGCCCACCATGCGCAAGCACAGATGGAGTTGCTACGATTTGCGCCAAGTAATGTGATTCTATTCAGTCTAGGATGATTGGAAGGCTGATTATCATGGGTTGGCAAGAGTCTCGCGGGCAAAAACCTGCATTAAAGAACGTTTATTTTGCATTGTTGCTTTCTCTGGCAGCGACTGTTGTTGTGTTTGTCTTTTTGCTAATGACCGCAGAACCCAGATCTGCTTCGGCAGAAGATATACAGAATCCGCAAAATACACTTTCTCAACTTCAAGAAGGCACCCAGATTAAAAGCGATGCCCAACTTCAAGAAGACGCCCATCTCCAAGATAGTGCCACGCTTCCAAACAGTACTGAAGAAAGCGCAGCAGAACAAGAAGCCACTACAAGCGCAACTATAAATTATTTAGAAAATGCAACATATGAAGACCCAGATGCAATTTTGGATGAAAACGGTAGGCGAATACTTGGGAAGTATGTTGTAGAAAATCTTAAAGTGGGAGACGTTTTGCATGCATGGGATTATGTGGTTGATATACCGGGACACTTCTTCTTTGATGGGTGGCCGCTGAATTTGACAATAACTTCTAATCCCGAAGAAAACGTTATGGACCTTATCTATGTAAAACTATGGAATAGCGAATACACAGTTAACTACTATTTGATGACGGGGGCAGACCTTAGCGCGGACACTTGGGCAGGTGCGCTGGCATCTGGAAATGTCAAGTTTTACAAAATAGGTTCTGAAACATTTACTGGGCAGCGTTTTGACGCGCTTATTGATGGTGATGCTTATGAATATATGATAGACGGTGCTTATGTTATAGACACGTACCCGGCGCAAATTAGACTGGGAACAGATCCTGACAATAACGTGATAAACGTGCTTTATACTCCAGAATCTGAATATCTTCCCGATAATGTAGAAATTCCAGACAATGTAGTTGTTCCTGATGATTCACCGAATCCGCCTTCTCCGGGTCTTCCAGATCAGGAATTTAATAAAGACGAGATAGAAAACTTGCTTCCCGGCGACGACTTCATCGGATCGGATATTGACCGAGGAGAATTGGAAATAACTGATGAAATGCTTGCTCATCCGGTAAATAAAGACCAAGCGCAAGGTATGATTGATGCCTACAAGACTGGTTTAGTTGAAGCGCAAACCTTGTCGCAGACAGGAGATGGACTACCTGTTACTGTTTTAATTGTTTCTGCTATTGCTGTTATAGCTGCTGTGGTGTGCGTTATTGCTTTTCAGATGATCCATCGCAGCCAGCATCAAAAATAACCCTGCAAAAATCAAGCAGACCAAAGCAAATGCTTCAGCCTGCTTGATTGTTATGCGTTGCAATATGGTTCTATACAGGTAATATAGCGCCTCCGATGAAGTAAACAAGAGGAACAATAATTACTACGAAAAGAATAGCGGGGATTATTCCTGCGCGTGCTGTATCGCCAAATGTGAAGTAGCCTTCTGCATATGCAACAGTAATTGTTGGGTTAAGCGGCAAGATGAAGTTGCCGGATACAATTGCTACTACAATAAGCATCGGAATAGCTGGGGAAATTCCAGCCGCTGTGGCAAATGCGAACAGTGGCGGTAGGAATATCGTCAAAATAGCAGGTGCCACTGGAAGGAAAGTGTGAAGCAGGTAAACCACAACTGCAATGATGTAAAGCGCAACCAGCGGATCCATGGCAAGAACGCCACTCGACAAGAAGAGATCAGCGATAAACTTCGCGCCACCGGTGGCTCCAAGAATGTTGCCCAAGCATAAAATTCCACCAAGCATAAGCACTATATTCCACGGAACGCCTTTCTGAACATCTTCCCAGGTAAGTAGGTTTACGCCCGGAAGGAACATAACAGCAAGACCGATTACAGCAACAGTGGTGGTGTCTAGCACGGGAATCCAATTACCAAGAATCCAAAGCACAGGAATGCCGATAAGCATAACTAATGCTTTTTTGTCCATTGTGCTAAATTTGCCCAAATCGCTTGTGCTTGCCAATACTGCTTCAATATCGCTATCGGTCATCTGCTCAGGTTTAAGAATCCGTGTAAGGAAGAACCAGCAGATAGGGATAAGGATAATCGCGAATGGAATACCGATAGCCATCCACTGCAAAAAGCCTATGCTCATTCCGTTATATGCTTGCAGCATGCCCATTGATAAAACATTCATAGAGTGCCCAGCTGGAGTGCAAAAGCCGCCCATAATGGCTGCGAAAGCCACACCTAGCATAAGGCATTTTCCGAGATTAGATTTTCCGGGCTCATGTCCAAGCGCCTTAAGAAGCGGAAGGGCAAGACCCATAGTTATAACAACAGCGCCTGTATCGGTCATTACTGTTGAGATAACAGCTGATCCAATCATAAAAGCTAAAACAAGTTTGTTAGAGTTAGAGCCAGCCCACTCAATTAGTTTTCTGGTGAGGTGCTGTCCTAGACTTGTCTTCATCATTAGGATAGTCAGACTAAAAACACCAATAACGAAGAAGATGGTTGTCATTCCGAATCCGGAAAATACTTCTTTTAAGGGGACTACACCAAGAAGTGAAGCCAATACGAGCACCAATATACCCGTAACGCCGGCGGGGAATGTTTCGCAAATCCACAATATAACGGCTGTCGCCATAATGCCCAGCCCTAGTGCGCCTTGGTGTGAAAGTGCCTCGGTAGGGGGAACAAAACCTGCAATAAGCAGCACAATAATTGATAAAACTATACCAACCACGCCTTTAACAGAGAACGTTTTTTGTAATGTCTCTGAACTCATCTCTCCTCCTTAGATATGAGATTTGGTATGAACTGTCACTTCGAGAAAACTTAAGAAGTGACAGTTCAAAATTGGGTTTGTTAATTACTGAGCTAGGTCAGACTTGTATAGAAATACAGGTCCAACATTCCTGTCTTCTTCAACAGTGCTGGCTTCTATTACGCGCGTAAGATAACCTTCGCTTTCTACATAAACGCGCCAGTTCGATTTCTCAACTTGCGTAAACCAGAAATCACCAAAGTCGTCTGTCTTTTGAACAAAGACTTCGTTGGTGTCTACGTTTTCTGCTGTCACCTTTGCGCCGATAATTACTTCATCGGCTTCTGGGTCAACAACAACACCGGCAAGGAAGCGCTTGGGAAGGTTGAGATAGTAAACCCTTGGTTTGTCGTCTTCTCTTTCTGGATACAACAATGTACTAGCAAGAATTTCGTCAGCGAAATCTTCTTCATCGCCAAAACGAATTGCCTCATGCGGGCATACATCCACACAGTGTGGAACTTCGCCAGCATCTACAAGATGTGCGCATCCGCTACATTTCTGAGGAATATCAAGCTCTTCATTCCAGAAGATAGCGCCGTAAGGACAGCTGTCTACAATTTCTGCCTTACCCTTTGACTTTTCTGGATCAATAATCACTAGACCATCTTCGCGCTTATATACGGCATCTGGTGCAGCCGCAATGCAAGGGGCGTTGTCGCAATGCATGCATGTCTCTAGCGTGTAAGACACCTTAACTTTAGGAACCTGACCACAGACAGTCTCGTTAATTCTTGTCCAAAACTGACCCGTATCAGGTTGTGGCTTTGCATAAGGCGACCAGTCGTTGTCTACATGCTCGTCTTTGCAGGCAATCTGGCAATTTCTACAACCATTGCATTTAGCATGGTCGAATATAAATATCTTTCCCATGCTTATTCTCCTTTCACGATACGGGCATCGGCTACCAGACCGCAGTCGGGGTCGTATTTCCTGTTGAATGCTTCTGGATATTCTTCAGCCAGTTTGAATACATCAACCTTTTCAACATTAACCAAAAAGCCGCTCGTAACTTCTCCGTGTGCATGTTCGGAAGTGGTTGGTGTGGGGGCGATAAGGTTATTTGCGCCGCCACGATCAAGGCCGCCTCGACCAAGAACAGCCGAGTCAACACGCGATCCGTGATCTTGGTAAACAACGCCGGGACGAATACGCTCGGTTACGCGCACGCCACCCATAACGGCTCCACGCTCGTTGTATATCTTTACAATGTCGCCAGTTTCTAGCCCCAACATGCCTGCATCCTGAGGATGAACCCATACAGGTTCGTACTTATAGCCGTCAGGTCCTGTTACTTTTACGTATTCTTCCATTTCGCGGAACCACGTAACATCGTCAAGATTTGCATGTACGCGCCACCTTGGATGATTAGATACCAGCAAGAATGGGTATTTACGACCGCGGGCAAGGTATTGTCTTTCCTGATGGCCTGCGCCCTCGTCAATCCATTTCGGAATTGGACCGCGCTCTTTGTCATCTGGGAATTGCTCAGCAAGGCTGGTGGAGTAGTATTCAAGTTTGCCCGACGGAGTAGACAGAGGATATCTTTCGGGGTCGTTGTAGAATTGGCTAAGACCCACCGGCAGCTCTTCCCAATTTTCCTTGGTTGGGAATGCGTAGTACTGCCTCTCTTTGAATTCCTCAAAAGACATTTTCTCTGCAGCACCTGTGTTCAAAAAGCCAGCTTCGATATACTCTTCGCAGGTCTTGCCGCCCATATAGCGCTTGTAAAGGTTCTCGTAAATGCCGCCGTATTTTTCAAGCTTTTTGGCAACTTCGCCAACTGCTTCCATGTCAGACTTGGAATCTAGTCGGGGCTGAATTGCTTGTTGCTCGAAATAAACAACATTCCATTGCCCGTTATCTGAGTCGGTTCCTATGTCTTCTGTCTCGAATTTTGTATTGGTAGGAAGAATAACGTCAGCAAAGAAGCAGTCATTTTCCATCCACGGATGCTGGACAATTATGAACTCGATAGATTCATGGCGAAGAGCTTCTTGCATTTCGTTTCCGCCATTCCAGCAAGTTTCCCAGCATGGGGTGTCAGACCAGATCATGTGCAGACGTTCGTTGCCCTCCAAGGGGAAGGTGTAAGGGCCCTCAAACTGGTCTTCTCTTGGGAATCCGGCACCAATATGACCATACCATGTAACCGGTGGATTCATAATTGCCTGCGGGATCATGGTCTTAGGAATGAAGCTTTCGGGGAAGCTGCGGAACCAGCCGCGATATGCTGGGCTACAGTTTGGAATCTCTGAGGAAGGCGGCAAGGGGGTTACCGTATCCATTCCGTACAGCGTCCATTCGATGAACTTGAACTGGTTTGCGCCGGGTTTACCAACCGCCTGCATGCCCAGAAGAGCTACTTCCAAGCGCGCGGGTTCGTGTGCATAGCAAGAGCGAATGAAAGAGCCACCGTTGCAATGCGCTATGGAGACGGCGTGCTTTGCCCAGTATCTTGCAAATGCCTTGATGACATACGACGGAACACCGCATATCGCCTCTGCCCATTTCGGTGTCTTCGGAATGCCGTCTTCGCCGCCAAGAACGTAATACTTGAAGTTTTCAAAACCTATTGCATGGGTATCAAGATATTCTTGGTCGTAAGTGCCTTCGATAATCCATGTATAAGCTATGGCTAGCTGCAATGCTGCGTCCGTGTTTGGTTTTACGGGAATCCAATAGTCACCATGGACGGCGTTTGTATAGTTAACATCCGGAGATATATGAATCTGTTTGATGCCAAGCTCTGTAAACCAGAAGCAAATGCGGCTTGCCAGATAACCGCCCCAACCCAAAGGAGTTGTTTCTACATCGCATCCCCAGAACAGCACAGCATCGCCATTTCTTGCGATATCCTGAATTACGTTGTTCTGAAGCGAATTTTGACCAAGCGGATCCATGCCCCATATATGCTTTGCGCCCCAATACCAACCTTCCCAGCTATCGGGTTGTCTAGTTTGAAGCGTATAGCGACCAATTAGATCAAACATGCGACTTTGGCATCCGTGCGGCGCATGAACAAATTTCGTTTCGCCATGACCGTCAAGCTCGCAAAGAATCGATGCAGGACCATACAGATCGTGCACACGCTTGATTTCTGCGGCGACCAACTCTGCGGCTTCGTCCCAGCTGATACGCTCGTAGCCACTAGTGCCACGGTTTTGGGGGTTTCTGTCACCGTTCGGATCCCAGTCAACACGCTTTAGTGGGTAAGGAATCCTGTTCTTCGAATACACACGTTTCTTATAGCACAAAGATAATGGTGAAATTAGTGTTTTGAAGCCGGGTTCGAAAGTTGAACCGCGCGCTTCTAATTTCCAAGCATTTAATTCTTCGGGTGTTTGATGCTCGTCAAAATGGAAAGGTCTAATGCGAAGAATCTTGTCATTTTCTTTGTCTATATCCACGGTGCAGGCGTTGGTTCCAATACCAAAACTGTTGAAGCCAAGGCCTTTGACAATGGGCGTTCCTTTAACATCTTGTGCCATCTTTTCTCCTCTCTTCTATAGTTAGTCCACACTCGGTGGCTTCGGTGTTGCCGGCATCTTTGGAACACTTGGGGGAGCCGGCACCCCGGGCACTGTTGGAACCGCGGGAGGCGCAGAAGGACTTTTTACGGGCTGACCAGCTTGAGTAGCTGTAGCTCCGCAATTAGGGCAGGCATTTGCCGACGAATCAACCTCTACACCGCATTTCGGACATTTGATTTTTTGGTTCTCCAAAGTCGGGGGTCTGAAGCACATAGGTATCACCTCCTTTCAAGCGAAAGGCTTTTGAAATAGACAAGTAGATGCCTGCTTAATCCAGATTTATTCATGGATGCCAAAACGAAACGCAAGACTTCGGCATCCATGTTTTCAAAATTGCGAGCTAACTTTTCAATAAGCGTCAGTCAGCGTTAGATGCTTGCAATTTAGGTCAGGTGATACAGTGCTTGACGAGGTTTTTCTTTCAATGAATCTGCCAGCTCATCCATATCGCCAATATGCAAACATTTCGCTTGACAATGGTGTTCGCACGCCGCAAGTTTTCCTTTGGCAAGTCTGTCGACGCATGCGTTGCACTGCTTTGTTGGTATTGCAATATTGTCTAGCTGCCATGAGTCTGGCTCTATTTCCCATGGACCTATGGTATGAACGCTTATCCCTGTCTTACCCACCGGAAATCCATGCTCCATTTGGCATGCAATTTCGCAGCTATGGCATCCGGTACACCATTCGTAATCTAAAAGCATTCCCAAATTAGCCATGTTTACTCACTTTCATTAACTGGGTAGATCCGACAGAGAGCAGTTTTGTAATTGCTTCCAAAGCCGCTTTTTCCCGGCGACCACTGAACAAGGTTGTTGATATTAAGGTCGAATACGCTGTAGAGTTTGTCGGGGTCGCCTTCGGGGAGCCACCATGCATGGTCGGTACTGCACATGCGCTCGTCTACCGCTTCTGTGGCGCGGACTTTTCGTTTAGCGCGACCATACTGGTTTTCTACCCAAACATACCCGCCATCGGCAATTCCAAACTTTTCCAGCGTTTTGGGGTTAACTTCAACTATTGGATCGGGGTGAAGGGCGCGCATCCGTTTAATTTGCCTATGCTCAGAATGGAACATGCTCCAGTTTCTAGCACCTGTAGTAAGAACTAGCGGGTATTCTTCTAATAATTCTGGAGTAGAGCCGGGACCAGGTGTTGGCTCTTCGAAATACGGAAGTGGGTCAAGTCCCACATTGCTGTAGAAGGTTGACCAAAGTTCTATTCGCCCTGTAGCAGTATTGAAACCAAGTTGACCGTCTTTGCGCAAAAGACCTTTTTCGTGCCGCCTGTATTGGAAAGGCGGATATGCTGGGGCTTGTTCTTGCAGCTCTTCAAAAGTCATTCCGGTGTCATCTTGAAGCAGGAATGTGAACATTTCTTCTACGGTGTCCCATGGCCATGCTTCTGGATTTAGTCGCCTGCCAAGTTCCAAGTTAATTTCCATATCCGACTTGCACTCGCCAATTGATGTCACTTTATTAATTGTTTCGCCACGCTGCGCGCCGTCTCCAAGTCGTATGCCGTTGCGCTCGGGATAGGTAGCAGCGGGAAGCACTATATCGGCAAGAGCCATTGCTGTCGGTGTCATAAAAATGTCTACATATGCTATGAAATCTAAGTCTTTCATAGCATTGAAAAGTCGCTGCGGATCAGCTGCCATGCATGCAAGGAAATTAGACGTTTGTATCCATGCGGCACGTATTTTATAGGGCTCGCTCGTCTCAAGTTGTTCAACAATGCAATCGGGTTGTGCTTCAGAGGCGAATAGCGGATACCTATCCTGTCCGATGCGCTTTGTGTACGCATCATCAGGGAGCAAATCTTTGCCCCATCCACCTACATATTTCAATATTTCAGGAGGAACAATCATGCCTCCCGGCACTTCAATGTTACCCGTGATAGCGAAAAGGGTAGAAATAGACTGTCCAGCTGGTATGGCCTCTTTTGTCATATCTACAGCTACACCCCATTGCAAAGCAGCAGGCTTGCTGGTTGCAAGCATGCGGGCAGCAGCCACTATTTTTTCTTCGGGAATCCATGTAATTTCGGCTACTTTTTCAACCGGGTATTCCTTAACTCGTTGCGCCAATTCGTCGAATCCGTAGCACCATTTATCCACGAAATCGTAGTCATACAGCTCTTCGCTGATAATGACATTCAACATGCCTAAAGCAAGTGCAGCGTCTGTACCCGGGCGAACGCGAAGATGCAGAGCAGCCCTAGAAGATAGCCATGTAACTCGAGGATCTATTACAACAATCTTGCTTCCACGTTGCATAAGGTCAACCACCCAATGTCCGAAGAAGCCATCGGAATTAGACACGACACAATTATTTCCCCATACGAATATAACTTCTGGGATAACGTATTCTGGATTATCGTATCTGTCGGGGTGTACCTGAGAACAGTCGGGAACTAGAAATGCTCCGAATGTTCCAGCTAATCCAATAACCCTTGGAACATAGCAGGCGGCTCCACTTAAAAACAATGAGAAATTTGGACTTCCGTATGACCAGCAAAGGCGAGTGATATAAGGAGCGATGTCACGCCCTGTTCCCTGCATGAATAATACAGTTTCAGGTCCATATTTTTGTTTGATGTCTTTAAGTTCGCGCTCAATCGTATCAAACGCTTCATCCCATGTTATGCGGGTCCATTTATTTTGACCCCTATCTTCCTTGGCGCGTTTCATCGGGTATTTGAGGCGATCTTCATGATTGGTTACTTCGGGAAGCGCCAAACATCTTGGACATAGTCTTCCTTGATTGTATGGATTTTCTGGATCGCCTTCTACTTTAACTAGTTTTCCTTCTGCATCGGTGTAAAGCAAAACGCCACAACCTAGGTGGCATCCCGGACCTGACCACGCGCTACCGCGGGTCACGTTAAGCCCATCTTCTTCATACTTGAAAGGACGTTCGTGTTCAACGAATAAGTATTTTGACTCTCCCACGTTTCTCCTCCATCAACGTCTCGTTCGGACCTGTTTAAGCAGAACGTTCAGGCAGACTAAAGCAGACATCTTCCTTGACATCTGCTTGCAAACAGGTTACTTTTCCACCAACCCCAACTTTTTAATACTCCCTTCGACAGTGTCTAAATATCGAATTGCGACTGTAGGTGAAAGTTAGGGGAAACCTGTGTTTTGTCGCAACATATTGGCATATTGAATTTAAGAAACACCTCATACTCGTGTACTGAAAATCGCAGGTGGGAGGCTTGTTATGCAGTTTAGTGATGTAGTTAACAAGGGCTCTGATAAACAGCGGCTATGTGTCTTCGCTGCGTTTGCAGCCACATTCGGATTGTCCGGTTATTTTCTGTGGGATCTTCTATGTGTATTCATGTATAACACCCCTTTTGCAAAGGGATTCAACACAGAAGATGTTATAGTCCTTCGCTTGTGTTGGATAGGTGGTCTAATTGCAAGCCTGTTTGTTTTTTGGCGGTTTAGTGAAGTTATTTATCGCTATCGCTCAAAAGTGTTCATAATTGGAGTTGCGTTTTCGATATTTCCATTAACGATAGCTGCTATACATTCAATCTTTCCGGGGGCAGTACCTATGGCTGCCTGTATTGTTACTTGGAGTATTGCAGGGGTCAGCCAAGCTGCACTACTAATGTGGTGGTCTATATACCTTAGCCTTGTAACTACTAGATACACACCAATTGTCATAGCAATTGCATCGTGTTTGGGAACATGTCTTTATATAGTGGTGGCCACAATATCGCTTCCTTTAATTGGTGTAATTATGATTGCCTTGTTAGAAGTAATTTCTTTCTTGATATTAATGGCGTTAATGAAAATGCTTCCAAAAGATCGTGTGAATGAATCTGAAAACTATGAAACTGTTGATTACATAACAACACAAGGTGCTATAGCTGTAGGTACTTATGGGCTTGTATTCGGCTACACAACAACAACGCTGTTCAGTCTTGGGGCTGAAGCTACTGTTATAGGTTGCTCGACAGGAATCATTGGGTCTTTAATGCCTTTTGCCTTATATAAGTTCAATCGGAATATAGATATTGATATTTCAACAATACAAAGATTGACGCTCCCGCCTGTTGTCATAGGGATACTTTTCTTGCCTTTTGGGGATGATTTATGGCGGTTATTTTTCTGTTGTCTAGTAAATATTGCTCTTTCTCATTTCTCGGTGATAAGCCTCAGTAACGCAATGACATTAAATTCAGAATTTTCTATTAAGCCTCTCAAAAGATCTTCTGTTATGCAAATTCCTGTTTGGATTGGAATATTTATAGGTTCGTTGTTGTCGGCTTTTATTTGGCTGTTCAGCGATTTGTCTTTTGTAGACTTAATGTTTGTATCAATTGTTATTGCATCGCTAATAGTCTGTGCTATTGCAATATACGGACTTGATGATTCGGTATCTAAGAAACAGTTTTACGACCTTTTGACACATAGAAACAAAGAAGAAATACTCGCTAAAGAAGATAGTCGAACGAATGAAATATTTGATGCGAAGTTCGCGGGCTTAACTAGTGCGGCTAAGCTGTCTCCAAGAGAAATTGAGGTATTTCGCCTTCTTGCGAAAGGGAGAAATGCTGAATACATCAGCAAAAAACTTGTTATATCGGGTGCCACCGCCAAATCGCACATTTATCATATCTACCAGAAAATGGGTATTAATTCTCAGCAAAGCCTTATAGACAGATTAGAAGAATACAGCAACAAGGAAACTCTGAAAAAGGCTAATGCACTTTATGATAAAAATTCAAAAGCTACGTCTTAATGGGGCTTTTTGGGTTGGTGTAGTGCGTTCAATGTCTAGCTATGTAAACATGTTTACATGTATAATATGTACAGGTTTACGATAGAGAGGGCAGTTGTGGCTACGAAAACGTTTTCAAGTAGAGCTGATGCAGATCTGTTGGCATATGCCGATGCAATTGCTCGTAAAGAATATGGGCTGTCCTATGGGCAGTATTGCGGTACTGTTTTATTAGAAGCTATTGGGAGTACGGGTCGTATGCCTCAAATTGCCAATAATAAAACGATGGACGAGAAGAAAAGTCGTGCGGTTTCTTTTATTAAGGAATTTGCTTCTTTATCTAGCAATCCAGAGATAGGCAAAATGTCCGATCGGGACATTCGGAACTTAATTGCAAACAAATATGTCTAAGAAACTTTTTATTGATACAAATATATTACTTGATGCGGCTATGGTAGAGCGCCCGGGTTGGGCTGCTGCAACTTTACTTATGGATGAAGTGGCTTATTCTGAAGTGCAAGGGTATGTGTCAGCGCTATCTTTGAAGAACGTATACTACGTTTTGGAAAAGTATGCAGATGAACCTTCGGCTAGGAAATTCATAGTTGCTATTATGGATTTATTTCAGGTCGTTGCTGTAGATCTATCAATATGTCGCATAGCTGCTTTGTCTAACGAACCCAATTTTGAAGATGGTATTATTCGGGCTTGTGCCGAAAGCATTCCTGTAGATTTCATAATTTCCAGAGACGAAAAAGCGTTTGACAGATCTTATATAAAGCGGCTTTCGGCGCAAACGTATATAGAGTTATTCGGCGATTTTGAACAAGTAGATTTACCGCAATAGCTTTGTTTAGTATTAATTGTGTTGTGCCTGTAACGGCGCAGCTGTTTAGGCAAGTAGTTAAGTCGTTTTTGCTGGCAAGCACGTTACTTTGTTGTGCTTAATCTGTAATGCTGTCGCATCCTGCGCATATAGCTTTGCTTCTACACTTATAGGCAGCGAAGCTATAAACATAAGGAGGCGACACATATGAAAAGCGATCGAGCGGCTTGTGTAAAAATGTATCCAGCATTCTCTTTTGGTAGCGTTAATCAGCCAGTAAGCAACAGGCGAAACTCTAGGAATTCGTGGAATGTTTCTGGTCACGCTATGTCTCCTGTTATTGCAATGTGGGTGGCATACGTGGTTATGGTGGTATGCAATGTACTTTTTGAGGCGTTGCGTCTTGGTGGCACTACATCTGCCGAGGTGTCAGCCTCTGTATTTGCGTGGTTTACGCCGGCAGGTTACGTTTTTTCTATTTGGGGTCTTATTTATGTGGCATTGCTAGCATGGTTGGTGTATTACACACGCGAAGAAAGCCGCAATGCAGCAGACGTTACTAATTTCACACCAAAAACAGCAGGTCTTTTTATAGCAAGTTGTATATTGAATGTGGCTTGGCTTGTTCTGTTTCATTTTCAGCAGACAATTGTGGCTCTTGTAGTTATTGCTGCTCTTTGGGGTGTGTTGGTTGCTCTATACCGCGATATTCATGCGCGATACTTATCGTCTACTTGGGCAAAAGTGCTGGGTTGGGTTCCCATATCTATCTATGTTGGTTGGATAAGTGTTGCTGTTTTGGCTAATGCGTCGCATGTGATAACGCGGCTAGCTGGTGGATCTCTAGCACCATTTGTTGGTGAATTATCTACTTTAATTGTAGTCGCTGTTGTGTTGGCTGCCGGTTTTCTAATGCGTAAACGCTACGATGATATAGCCATTCCTCTTGTATTTCTCTGGGCTATTATTGGCGTTGGGGTAAATTTAATAAATGTGTCTATTTCAACATCAATAATTATATTCGCGCTGTCTGTAATTGCCGCCTTCCTTACTTTCTTTAAAGTTGGTGAAATACGAGTACCATCTCGTGTGCAATAGACTTGCTCTTCATAATCTAGCAGGAATAAAGCCGGTATCTATGCCGGTTTTATTCTTGTGCGCACAAGGAAAACTGTATTTTTGCGCATGTTAATATGATAGAAATTACATTCTGGTCTGAAGGGCGGTTTATGCGCTATTGCGTTGATACTAAAACTGGCAATAAACTATCTGCGCTTGGTTTTGGTTGCATGCGTCTGCCAAGTTCGGCGCTAGGGTCTGTCAATGTTGAAACTTCTGAAAAGCTTATCCTTCAAGCGCTTGAGGCGGGCATAAACTATTTTGACACCGCCTATCTATATCGAGGAAATGAGGAAGCGCTTGGCGCCATAATTAAGCGCAATAATATTCGCGATCGCATGTTTATAGCCACAAAATTACCGCATGCTAGCGTAAAGTCTGCCGCAGATATTGAGCGCTATTTCGAAACATCTTTGAAACGCCTTCAAACGAATAGAATTGACTATTATCTTATTCACAACGTGGTTAATCTTGAACAGTGGCAGTGTCTTTGCGCTTTAGGGATAGAGGAATGGATAACAAAGCGCAAATCTGACGGTTCAATTAATGCTATCGGTTTTTCGTTCCATGGACCGCAGCACGAGTTTGCTTCTTTATTAGATGCCTATAATTGGGATTTTTGTCAAATTCAGTACAATTATGCCGACGAAAATTACCAAGCTGGACGCAGCGGTCTGGAAGAAGCGTACTCGCGCGGCATTCCCGTGTTTATTATGGAGCCACTACTAGGTGGCAAACTTGCAGATGGTCTGCCGAAAGCGGCATCTGATTTATTTCTTGAAGCTGAAGCTGCGCACAGTGGCGTGGCTGTGAAAGATTCAAGCCGTGTAGATGTGTCTGTTGCATGGGCGCTTCGTTGGTTATGGAATCAGTCTGGTGTAACCATGGTTTTATCTGGCATGAATAGCGCTGAGCAAATTGCAAACAATGTTCGTGTTGCCAAGGAATCCACGCCAAACATGTTAACTGAAACTGAATTAGCTACGTTTCGCAGCGTCGAGAAAATATTTCGTGAAAGCTATCGTATTCCCTGCACGGGCTGTAATTATTGCATGCCGTGTCCAAAAGATATTAATATTCCGGGTTGTTTTGCAAGCTATAACACATCGTATGTTGCCGATCGTATAAGTGGCGCTATAGGTTACTTTATGTGTGCTGGCGCCTTAGGTCATAACCCGCATTATGCTTCCGATTGTATAGAGTGTGGGAAATGTGCTAAACATTGTCCGCAAGGCATAGCTATTCCAAACGAACTTAAAAAAGTACGCCGCAGACTTCAGATTCCCGGAGCAAAACCTATAATGTCGCTTGTGTCTAAGATGCGTATGTAGGCTGTGGTATGTAGGCTGCGCTGCGTTAGTGTTGTTTTGGGAATTTAGCCTAAAGCCACGTCCAAAATCATCATAATAAGAAACCCTGCCATTACGCCTATAGTGCCCCAATTACTGCTGTTAGATAGATGGGCTTCGGGAATTAATTCCTCTACAACTACAAACATCATTGCGCCAGCGGAAAAGGCTAGCATCCATGGCATATATGGTGCGATGATGCCTGCAAACAGTACAACAAGACATCCAAAAATCGGTTCCGCCAAGCCGGACAATGCTCCGAAAGCAAATGCTTTAGGGCGGCTTATACCTTCTTGCGCTAACGGAAGCGACACCGCTGCACCTTCTGGAATATTCTGAATGCCTATACCTAGCGCTAGAGCTATAGCCATGCCGCTAAGAGCGGGGTCGGCTCCCGGCTGTGCTGCCATAGCGAATAGCAAGCCTACCGACATACCCTCTGGAATGTTGTGGAGTGTAACCGCTGTAAAAAGCAGCGTTGGTCTATTCCAGCTGCTTGGTAAGCCCTCTGGGTTTTCTTTGCCAAAATTAAGATGGGGTAGCAGCGCGTGCAGTGCCATCAAGAAAGCTACACCGATTACAAAGCCTCCAGCTGCTGGAATCCATCCAATTTGTCCAGCCTCTTCAGCGCGCTCTATTGCCGGAATTAAAAGCGACCACACACTAGCCGCTATCATAACGCCTGCCGCAAATCCTAGAAACAGCGTTTGAGCTATGCCGTCTTTTTTGCCGCGTAGCAGAAATACCGACGCAGCGCCTAAAGTTGTACAGGCAAAAGTAAATCCTGTTCCCGCAGCTGCCCATAGAAGTGCGTCAAGCATTTCTGCCTCCCTTCGCTTAATTCATTTATTTTACGTGCAATTTAGATAAGCTAACTTTATTGTTAACATAGATAAGGCTTGGAAAGAATTACCATCCAAGCCTTATCCTTCGCTCTTTGATGCATTTAGACTTATTGTCTGTGCGTCGTTATGTCTGTCGGCATCGACTTTGGCATTTTTGCCATTAATAGACTTTGTCCGTCTATTTTGAAAGAGTTACGGCTGTGCGCTTTTCTTTTTCGCCGTCGTCAGAATTGCCATGGAGTTTGTCGTATTCGGCTTTATCTACAACGTCAACCACATTAACTGTTAGCTCTGCAACTTCAAGACCTGTCATCTCTTTTACTTGGTCGGTGACGGTTTCTTTTATGTTGTCGAACACTTCTAATGCCGATTTGCCGTATTCAAGAATGATGGATAGCTCTACCGTTACTGCGCCATCGCTAATATCGGCATCCGCTCCCTTTTTGTCGTCGTTTCCGCCAAGTCCCTCTTGGATCATTGAGAAAACGCTGCCTTTCATGTCAACAATGCCGTCAACATTTTGCGCTGCAAGAGACGATATTTTTTCCACTACGCCTTCATCTATTGTTAAGGTGTATTTCGGTTTGCGCTCGGTGTCTTCTTTTTTCTCTTCGTCGTCGCTTGGCAATACGGAATTAATGGCACCGGTTATTTTGTCTACGGCTGTTTCGGGCGAGGTGATATTAACGTCTTTGCCAGCTTCTGTTTTCTTATCGTTTAGGTTGTTTGTATTGTTTGCGCTTTTGTTCGTGCTACTGTTGGCGCTGTCCGTATTTTTTGTGCTGTTATTAGAATTGTTAATCATGATAAATCCTTTCGTTAGGTTTATTTCTGTCCGATTCCTTGATCATCTGCGGAAAATACTTGCAAGTGAGCGCGTTGCGGCGTTCATCTGCATATTGCCATCGCGATATCGTCCTATAAGCATGCCGATTGCTGTCAGTATTGCCAGTAGAAGTACGGGCCAAAAGCCAATTATCAAAATAAGTATGGCGGCAATAAGACCTATTAACCCATAAACGATTGCGTGACCATGCTTCTCAAAATACGGTTTTACATTTTTGGGAAGGCGATCTGTGAAATCGGTATCGTTTTTTGCAGTTTCTTCTGCGTCGGCGTTGAATATGGGTGCTTTTGCTTGTTCTGTGCGATCTTGGGCGTTGCTGGTAAACCCAACAGATGGTGCAATGCTGTCTTTTTCGGGTGTCTCGCGTTTTGTTGTGTTGTTTGCCTTACGCCCCAATGACGCTTTGACTTGGACGTTTGTATCCGACATGAGAGCCCTCCCTTCGCACGTTGATCGAGGTGTTTTCCGTATACAACGTATTCGTAGGATTGCCGGCAAATGTGATATCCACCTTCTCTACGGGGTATCCCGTTAGGGTGCTAACGCTTGAGATTATTTCTTGTTGTAGCGTTTCGCCTAAGGACGCAAGATTTAAGTTGGCTTTCGGCTCGATATTTGCACTGATAGAGATGCGTGGATTATGTTTGCCGTGAATACTTACTTTTAAGTCTTTAGTCTCAATGCCACTGTGGCTTTCTAGCACATATTTGGCGGTCGAGCGGATGGCTTCTTTGGTAATGGAAACGGTGCCGTCTTCTCGCCTAAGCAAAAGCTTCGATCCTTTTCCTGGCGTTGCTAGGGCACAGATCAGAAGAGCGATCAGACCGATAGCAACAATGCCTAGCACTACAAGAAGCGCAATATTAAACCAGCTCATTCCAGCCAGCCATGATGCTAGAGGAAGCAGAGGTTCCCACGAGAACCAAAGGACTGCAAGCACGCCTATTCCTAAGATTGCAGCAATGATAAATATCACCAAGCAAAAGCGTGTGAATTTCCTCATAGCTATCACCTTTCTCTTCGTGCATCTCCGATTGCATATGTGGTGCGGATATTGTCTATGCGCTATAAACGCCGCCGTATACGCAGTTGGAGATGCTTTTGTTTACGACATTGCTCACTCTATAGGCGAAAGATGGCGAAATGCGCGAACTTCCAAAGCTGACAACTTGCGATAAACGTATGTTTGACTAGGCGTAAGAAATTGCATTTTGACTTAGCGCTTCAATTTTTCTAATTGCTTCCAATTTTGACAATACGATGCATTTTTATGCAACTAGGGGGTTGAAGTGTTTGAATATATGGCATAGAATTTGCAGTTGCTAATCAAGTGAAGGGCTGTATGCTTTTCCACCTGGTTCGGCGCCGCTGGCAGCCGATGGGTCGTTTGAATATCGTGTCGCGTTTGCGATTCATTTTCATTGACGATACCCGTCTGCGTTTGCGAGGCGGGTTTTTTAATGCAGCAAGGGCGCAGAGCGCCAATATGTATTGCACCACAGGTGCAAAGAAGGGGGTGAGCGCGATAGCCGCTCAAGAGCCACGGCTCAACGAACAGATCACGCTTGATACTTGCAGGCTGGTTGATTTCGATGGTAATCAGATGGGTGTGTATCCCATCGAACAGGCGCAGAGCATCGCTGATGCGGCTGGGCTTGATTTGGTTGAAATAGCTCCAAATGCCGATCCGCCGGTTTGCCGCGTAATGGATTATGGCAAGTTCAAATACGATCAAGCCATAAAGGCAAAGCAGGCGCGCAAGAATCAAAGCAAGATCGAAATTAAGGAAATGAAGTTCCGCCCGAAAATAGATGTGGGCGACTATGCTACCAAGAAAAAGCATGTACTGCGTTTCTTGGATGCTGGGAACAAGGTAAAAATAACCATAATGTTCCGCGGTCGCGAAATGGCGCATCCAGAACAGGGGCTTTCAATCCTTGAGCGTCTGGCAGACGATCTAAAAGACGTTGCATTAATTGAGAATCAACCCAAGATGGAAGGTCGCAACATGCACATGTTAATAGCGCCCCTTCCACAGAGTGCTAAAAAGAAAGACGATACGAAGAAAGGAGATGCCGATAATGCCTAAAATGAAAACTCATCGCGGTACGGCTAAGCGTTTCCGTGTTACCGGCAGCGGCAAGATTATGCGCGCTAAGGCTTATAAAAGCCACATCCTGACGAAAAAGAGCCAGAAGCGTAAGCGCAATTTCCGTCACGAGACTGAGGTTACGAAGGCCGATAGCAGGGTTGTAGCACGCAACCTAGGTCTTCGCTAGGAGGTAGATAGCATGGCACGTGTAAAAAGGTCGGTTCACGCACGCAAGAAGCGTCGCGAGACACTAAAGAAGGCACGCGGATACTACGGTGCGAAATCGCGTTCATATAAGGCAGCGAAAGAGCAAGTACGCCACTCGATGCAGTACATGTATCGCGATCGCCGCAACAAGAAGCGCGATATTCGCCGTCTGTGGATTACTCGCATAAACGCTGCGGCTCGCCTGAATGGTATGTCATATTCCGTGTTTATGAATGGTCTGAAAAAGGCTGGCATAGAGCTAGATCGTAAGGTATTGGCTGATATGGCTGTGAACGATCCGAAGGCATTTGCCGCTGTTGCTGAGGCTGCTAAGACGGCTGTAGCTGCATAAGGCATAAGGTAATTCTTTTAGTTTTTATATTGGGGGTCTTGTATTTGATGCAAGACCCCCAATTTTATGATGCGGCTTCCTTATTTTTTACGCTGCATTTTTTTCGAGCGGTTATGTAAATCGTCTAATGTGGCTGACATTTCCTCAATTGAAGACACTGTACGTGGCATGTCTTCCATATCTTGTGCAGCTTCGGCAATATCTGGTTCCAATAGTTGCTTTCCTTCGCTTTCTGCTCTTTCGCTCCAGAAAGGCGATTTTGTGAATATATCACGCTTAATAAACAGCGCTACTCCTAAAGCAATTAAAGGAACAGCAACTTGCCAAGTGTTGTAGTAAAGCTCTAAACCGGCAAGTACGCTTAAAGTTAACATGCTAGCTGCCCACATTATGCGGCTTCGGCGAATAATACCTATAGCGCATACAAACAAAACTATGCCGCCAAATATTAGCGACGAGCCGCCTAAAACGCCGCTTAAATCTACGAACTGAGTTAGTATTCCATATGGTGCCAAAGCCGGTGCAACCAGTGCCAGTGCTATGTTAACTGCCCCAAATAAAGCTAGCAGAGTTCCTGTTATCCATGCGAAATCTTTTTGCTTCTGATCTGGGGCTGCAGTTTTCTTGCTCTTGAAAAAGCCCGACTGCGAAAGCAGAACTGCGCCAATCAAAAATGGTATCCACAGCATTATGCCGCGATAAACCAAAGCGATGGCGGCTGCGGTGGTGGCGGTGGAACCTGCTGCTGTCAAAACAATAGCAATAGCAGCTTCGGTAACTCCTATGCCTTGCGGTGTAGGCGATAGCATAATAGTAACCACGGCTAGTGCGAACGCTGCTACAAGAGGCGCTATCTGCGTGAAGTCGAATGCAAAACCTATAGCCATAAGGCACGCCATATTCAATATGGCAGAAAGCGATGCCCAAGCTATAGTTATAACAACGCCCATAGGGTTATGGGCAAGAATGCGCGATGCGTCAATAAACTGATCGGCGGTAGATGTACCCCATGCTGCACGCATGCTGCGCTTGAAAAAATGAAGGATCCAATTGCCTATTTTCTCAATGCGTGTAAGTAGCCAATAAAGAGCATCTGGTTTGTAATAACCTATGATAAAGCAGGCAGTTTGTCCGAATAATACTGCGGCCAAAACGATGAATCCGGTGAGTATAACGTAATTCATCGAATCGGATATAAACATAACTATAGTGCCTATTACAGCTATTACAAACACTGCTGCAAAAAAGCCGATCTGCGAGAGCAGCCCGCCTCCGGTAGCTACTCCAAGGCTTGCGCCCTTGCGATGCGCGTCATCTATGATGAAGGCTAGACCGGTGGCACCGCTGAAAAGGCAGAATGTGTTTATAAACACAAGGCTGAAAATTAATATAACGTTGTGTAAAAAACCGGTTTTGAAGCCTACAGCATCGAATGCGGCATCGTAGGATGCGGCTTGTGTCAAATGGCGCAGCACCATGAAAATTACAGCGATAATAAGTGGAATAGTTGCACCTGTACCTACAATGTCGATAAAGTCGAACACCATGTCGGCATTACCCATGAAGAAAGTTACTGCAAGGATAGCGACTATTATGAGAAGTGCCTTCTTCAACAGCTACCCTTACGTATTATCGATTCTGCACTGTACAACGCATTTTCATTTGTATAAGGATATCAGATTAGTTGACTATGCACATTGCAACATCGAGGCAGGGTATATGAAAGTGGTCAGCTGGACGCTAATATGAAAATTTAATTGAAATTAAACATCTTTCGACCGATGTTATATCCCCAAATTCCGGCTTTGCGTCCAATAGTTGTTGGGATATTCGAACCTATTACTAGCGGATGCCGCTTTACGCGCTTGAATAATTCCGGGCTGTGAAAATGCAGATAATCCCACATGTCAGCTAGCTTTTTATCGTCTTCGACGGTGTTGCGCATTCGCAAAAATATGGCACAAACGCAGATCATCATTGCCATATGGTTGCTCATGTAGTGGAACAATTTCGGGTCGGGTGCGTCGTCTGGTAGATGTACCGAATCGATCATGGTGCGAGTAACGCTTAGGTGCTGATCGATTCGTTCAAGCATGGCTTCTACGCCTACGCTCTGACCTTCGCGACCTATGTAGTAGCGATACATGTCGCAATCGAAATATCGAATGCTGCGAACATGCGGCAGCGGAATATATACATATAAGTTGTCTACATAAAAGCAGTGTTCAGGCAGCTTCAATCCAATATCTTTCAGAAGCTGTGTGCGATAAATTACTGCATGCATGTGTAGGTATTGAAAAAGCGAAAATTTCCCCAGTTCGTGCCATGTAATTTCTCGATCGGTGGGGTAGGTGTTTCTGTGGTCCATTACTTTGCGCGTATGTTCGTGAATTTTCTCATACACATAATTCGCAACCACAAGGTCGGTTGGGCATTCGCGATGCATCTGCGTGCGCATGTAGTCCATTATCGGAGCCATGGCATCTTTATCTAGCCAGTCGTCTGAATCTACGACTTTGAAATAAAGACCACTGGCAGCGTCTAGCCCTGCATTTACGGCCGATCCGTGCCCTCCGTTGGGTTTGTGTATAGCGTGAACAATATCAGGCAGCTTGTGCGCCCACTTATCTGCCACGTCAGATGTGGTGTCGGTTGAACCGTCGTCAACAATAATAATCTCAATATCGCTACCGCATTCAAGTAACGACTTGATGCAAACATCCATGTATGCGGCGGAGTTATAGCAGGGTACTATGAAGGATACGGTTTTCATCCACTAAATTCTCGTCTTCTCCGTGTATATCAAAAAGCAGACTGGTGCCGCCTGTGCATCTGTACAAACAAACATATTATACGCTACTTCACAAATTGCTGCGGAGCGCTTGCTTACGGCGACGAATAGCACCGTGAGCGCCATAATGTATCCGCTTCTGGTTTATAATCAAAATGCTTGAACAGCAATTTTGTTTATGCCTTATTACTTACGGAAGGCTGCTATGACTGAAGCAATTAACTTGTCGGATGCGCGCATAGAGGAAATTCGCAAAGGTGCGGGTGTGGCTGTGTTGGTACCTTGCTACAACGAGGAACTAACCATAGGAAAAGTGGTTGATGATTTTCGCCAAACGCTTCCCTTGGCTGATGTGTATGTTTACGACAACAACTCAAGCGATAAAACGGCAGAAATAGCGCGCGAGCATGGTGCTATTGTGCGCATGGAGCCTAGGCAGGGCAAGGGTAACGTAGTACGCCAGATGTTTCGCGATGTAGAGGCTGACTATTACATAATGGTAGACGGAGACGATACTTATCCGGCTGAATCGGCTCCTGCGTTGCTTGAGCCGCTTTATTGCGGTGCAGCCGATATGACTGTGGGCGACAGATTGTCAAATGGTAGCTATGGCGAAGAGAATGACCGTGCTTTTCATGGGTTTGGCAACGACTTGGTGCGCTGGCTTATAAAGGTAATTTATGGGTATGCTTTTGAGGATGTAATGACGGGGTATCGCGCTTTTACTCGTATGTTTGTAAAAACGATGCCTGTGTTATCTTCAGGGTTTCAGATAGAAACGGAACTTTCTATTCATGCAGTAGATAAGCGTTGGCGCATTGTGGACGTACCGATTGATTATCGCGATCGACCCGAGGGCAGCGAGTCGAAGTTGTCAACATTTGGGGATGGCGCAAAAGTGCTGATGGCCATAGCGTCGCTATTCAAAGACTATAAACCTATGGCTTTCTTTGGATGGCTTGCGCTGCTGTTTGTTATTTTAGGACTAGTTGCTGGTATACCAGTTATTGCAGAATTTACAGTTACGCATTTGGTGGAGCGCTTCCCAACGGCTTTGTTGGCTGTGGCATTGGTGCTTTGCGGCGCGCTTTCCCTAACTGTTGGATTAGTTCTTGATACAGTTGCTAAAAATACTCGCAAGCAATGGGAAATATCTGTTTACCAAGCATATGAAAAATAGCGACGAGATCGGCTTATCTGCGGTTCTCTAGTCGGATTGCCGCGGTCAGGACCTCGTCGCAGGTACGTATACTAGATTAATCTGACTTGAAATTGCAAGTCTATGCAAGTCTAATTTTTGTCAAAGAGCGCTTATGGTTTTGCGAATGGGAAAAAAGTGCGCCTAATTCTCACTTGATATGCCTGTTCATAACTGACTTTTTCTAAGAAAAAGTCAGTTATGAACAGGTGTGAGCAGTGTTTACTAGAAAATGTGCAATCTGTGGCAGCAAGACGAAGAAAAATGGTCAAAACTTCCGACTTTCCATGGTTATAGCGCCACATAGCTAACTTGAATTGTGGAGGACACTGGGCAAACAGGGTTCTCCAATTCTATTTTGATTCGTAATTGGCGTAATTTGGCATTATAGACTGTGGAAAGTCGGAAGTTTTGACCATTTTTCGCCTAAAAAGTGACGAAGGCAACACACGATCAGGTTTGGTTAGAGTTCCACAATAGCACTCCTTACCCCTTTGCGATGGACTGAGCCTTACACACTTTTCTGCCTATATGCCGCGAATGGGTTGTTGAAGCTGCAGGGCTTGTTAGTTTTTCAGTTGGAATCTTTTCCGGTTATACTAGGAAAAGTATTCGTATATCAAAACTTTTCCGGTTATAATAGGAAAATTTAGGCTTTCCAAAACGGGACTACGGCTTTGTAATTCATGGGATTTCTTCAGTAAAAAGATGGTGCGCCATGAGGGATTCGAACCCCCGACGGTCTGATTCGTAGTCAGCTCCTCTATCCAGCTGAGGTAATGGCGCACGATTTTCAGCAAATGATATTTTGTACTAGAGCGAACGAAGTGTCAACAGTTTTAAGTAAAAGATTTTAGTAAGACTGTGATAGGCACAATGAAAGAGTAGAATGAGCGAAACATTTTTAGGAGCGCACAATGGTTATAGAGATAGATGAAAACCTAATAGCGGATGACGACAGCCGCATAAAAGTTGGAGAAGCCGACACGATAGAAATTCATCCCGAAGAGACGTGTCGTGTTGGGCTGTACGGCACTTTTGAAGAGGTGAATCAGATTCCTGCTAGCGCTTACAAAAATAAAAACGTTAAGCGCGGGCTTCGCAATTCGGATGGTACTGGCGTTATTGCCGGAATTACCAATATATCGGAAGTTAACGGCTACGAGATTGTGGATGGCGTTCGTGTTCCCATAGAAGGGTCTTTGCGTCTTCGCGGATACGAATTGTACGACTTGCTAGGCAATGTTGACGCCTCAAAACGCTTTGCGTTCGAAGAGCTGTGCTATTTGCTTTTGATGGGCGACTTACCTACGCAAGAAAATCTCGATAAATTTGTTGATGCTATAGATTTACAGCGCGAACTGCCCGACGGTTTCACGGCGAATACGATAATGCCAATTGCGCCACGCAACTTAATGAATGTGCTGTCGCGTTCAATCTTGCATCTATATGCATACGATTCGCACGCCGAAGAGCGCACAGCCAAACATGAAATACATACGGCACTTTCGCTAATTAGCCGCCTGCCACGCATAATGGTGCTTTCTTACTACAGCAAGCGCGCGCGCTTCTATCACGAATCTATGATTATGCATCGTTTTATTAAAGGGCAATCCAGCGCCGAGACTATTCTTAGCATGTTGCGCCCCGACCGTCACTTCACGCAAGATGAAGCGCGTATGCTAGATGTAATGCTGTGCCTGCATGCCGAACATGGCGGAGGCAACAATTCAACTTTCACAACGCGTGTGCTTAGCAGCGCCGACACCGATCCGTATTCGGCATATTCTGCTGCCATCGGGTCACTAAAAGGCTATAGACACGGTGGAGCTAATCATAAGGTGCGCGCCATGCACGAAGAAATAAAGCGCGAGGTGTCTAACTGGGAAGATGAAGGTGCTGTAGCCGATTATTTGCGGCGCATAGTAAACAAAGAGGCTTACGACCATACCGGTCTTATATATGGTATAGGACACGCTGTTTACACACTTAGCGACCCACGTGCTGTGGTATGCAAGCGTTTTGCAAGCGAACTGGCTAAAGGTAGCGAATATGAAGCCGAATATCGTCTGCTAGAAACAATTGAGCGTTTGGCGCCGGAAATTATTACACAGGGTCGCGGCATCGAGAAAACGCTTTGTGCCAATGTAGATATGTATTCAGGATTCGTGTATTCAATGATGGGAATACCGGAAGATTTATATACGCCGCTTTTTGCGTGCGCCAGAATGGCTGGGTGGGCGGCGCATCGTTTTGAAGAAGTGGTTAGCGGCAAGCGCATAATTCGTCCTGCATATGCCAGCGCACGTGTGTCGCCGCGAAAATATGTGCCTATAGATATGCGCTAAACTCAGATAAAACTAGATTGGTTTTGAACTTTACCAAGATGCGCCAATTTTTTAGAATAGCATCCGGAAATTAGCCAATATACGAGGAGATGTTATGACAGAAGCACCAACTGGCAGACCTAAACCCAAAGGCAGCCTTCGTATATTAGATGATGCGGTTTTAGATGGGTTTTCTTTGAATGATATAAAGTGTCGCTCTTGCAGCGGATATGGAAACTGTGGTTATAAAAGCACTTATCTGGTTCCTGGCGGCGGAATAGCATCTATTTGCATGCAAAGACGCCATCAGATGCGCTGCGAACGCGATGGCGTTCCGTTTGATCCGGCGGATATATCGGCTTAAGCGAAAAAATTGCATTTTTTGTATCTGGACAATACATTCTTATAGCAATGCATTGTTTGTGGTATTCTGTTCAAACCGCAAAAAAGCGGCTTTATACAAGCGGAGGAATGGCCGAGTGGTTGAAGGCGGCAGTCTTGAAAACTGTTGTGCCGAGAGGTACCGTGGGTTCGAATCCTACTTCCTCCGCCAGCTTTAATTTGTCCGATTCGTGAAAGGTTCATTCTTGAAGGTTCGAAAACAGAAGCCTCACAGTATGTAACCTTCGGCTGCATGGCGTCTCTTAGCAGCCGGAAAGGTTGCATGCGTGGGTTAGTTAGGGGAAGGCCGTGCTATATTTATCTCGAATGCTGGGAAAGCCTGTTGTGGATTCCGGCAAAGAGAAGATCGGGGTTGTTTCCGATCTCGCTATTTCAACTGGGGAAATGTTTCCCCGAATAACAAGTTTGGCGTTTAAGGGACCGGGCAATGTTCCGTTTATGATCTCTTGGCGCAAGTATGTTGATAAGTTTGACGATGACGGTATTACGCTAGCCGTTGAGTCGCCCGATATACGATTTAGCTATCTACAACCTACAGAAGTGCTTTTAGCGCGCGATTTGATGAATAGGCAAATTGTAGATACGCAGGGCATGAAAGTTGTTCGCGTGAACGACCTAAAGTTGTCTCCTTCGGGCACGCAGCTGCGTCTTTTGGGTGCGGAAGTTGGCGCGCGTGGCATATTGCGCGGTCTGCATCCTTTGCTAGAACGCGCTGCGGTTGCAATATCAAAGCTATTTCGGCATAAGTTAGACGAGCAGATAATTGCTTGGAATTATATGGATTTGCTAGATCGCGACTTGTCGGAAGTGCAGCTTTCTGTAACTCATAGGCGCTTAGACGAATTGCATCCGGCGGATGTGGCTGACATTTTAGAGCAGCTTGATCCGCAGCAGCGCGCTGCTGTGTTTGAGCACTTAGATGAATCTTCGCGTACCGAAGCTGTATCAGAGATGGAAGATGAAGTACAAGCGGAATTCTTGGATGACTTAGACGATGCTACGGCTGCTCGGCTGATAGGCAACATGGATCCGGATGATGCTGCCGATATTGTGCGCGATCTTTCATATGAAAAAGCGGAAACACTGCTTCGCTTAATGGGTATGGATGATGCCGATGAAATACGGCGACTTTTGGGCTTTAAGGACGGCACAGCTGGCGGCATGATGACTACCCAGTTTGTTGCTGTGCAAAGCGATTCTACCGTCCGTGAAACAATAGGTGTTTTGCGCGATTTGTCAGAAGATTTCCCCACCGTGCATTATGTATACGTTACCGATAACTATGGAAAACTGGTAGGCGTACTGTCTATGCGTACACTTGTATTGTCTGCAGACGATGCACGTCTTGCCAACATAATGTATACAGATGTTATAAGTGTGCCGCCCGACGAAACCGAAGAAGATGTTGTAGCCGACATTTTTAAATACGATATACCCGCCATGCCTGTTGTGGACGAGCGCGGTGCGATGCTTGGAATAGTTACCACCGAAGATGCATGGGATGCCATAGAGGAAGATAGAGTGTCGGAAAAGAAGCAGCGCAATATTCTACGCATAGGCGGATATGTGCTTGCTGGCATTCTGGGTTTGGTTTTGTATACGCTAGTCTTAATTCAGATATTTCAAACGATAGGTTTGCAAAGTGCCTGAAAAGCGTCGCAGCAAAATACTGTTAGTGCTTGCAGCCATGGGTCCGGGCATTATTACTGCCATGGCAGGAAACGATGCCGGTGGAATTTCTACATACTCTACAGCTGGTGCTCAGTTTGGATTTGGCACGCTTTGGGTTATACCAATTATGTGCTTGCTGCTTATTCTTGTAGAGATAACCGCGTCGAAAATGGGTGCTGTTACTGGTAAGGGATTCGCAGCGCTTATACGCGAGCGTTTCGGAATAAGACTTACCACGCTAGCAATGTGTGCGCTGCTTATTGGCAATGTTGCTACTACGTTTTCGGAATTTGCTGGCATAGCGTCGGGCATGGAAATGTTTGGTGTATCGAAGTATATTAGCGTTCCTGTGGCGGCTGTGGCTGTATGGGTGCTTATAGCTGGCGGGTCGTATAAGCGAGTGCAAAGAGTTTTCTTGGTGCTTTCATTGGTGTTTATAACTTATATTGTGGCAGCGTTTATGGCTGGTCCTAATTGGAATGAGGCACTACGCTCTACTGTATTGCTAGCATTTAGCGCTCAGCCTGCATTTGTGTCATTGGTTATAGCTATGATAGGCACCACCATAGCACCGTGGATGATGTTCTTTACGCAGAGTAATGTGGTGGAAAAAGGTTTAGCTACAGAAGATTTGTTCTCGCAAAAAGTGGATGCAGTTTCTGGGTCTATTGCGGCATGCGTTATAGCTTGGTTTATCATAGTTACAACGGGCGCTGTTTTATTTCCACAAGGTATTGCTGTAGAGAGCGCATCTGATGCTGCGCAGGCGCTAGCTCCATTTGCAGGTCAATATGCTCAGGCTCTGTTTGCTATAGGGCTTGTAGCTGCATCGTTTTTGGCGGCATGTGTGTTGCCACTTACTACTGCATTCGTAATTTGCGAGGCGTTTGGTTGGGAAGCCGGAGTGTCATATGAGTGGCGCGAGGCACCGGCATTTAAAGGTATATTTACCGGAGTTGTATTGCTTGCGGCAGCGGTCGTGCTTATACCTAATATGGATTTGATGGGCATGATGTTAACGGCTCAGTTTGTGAACGGCGTTATTTTGCCTGTGTTGTTAGCGTTTATGGCGCTAATTTCGGCGGACAAGCGCATTATGGGGAATTACAAGAGTGGAAAAGTGGCAAAGCTTTTGTTGTGGGCTGCCGTTTTTGTGGTGGCTGCTTTAACCATAGCTTTATTTATTATGCAGTTGCTAGGTTTTGCGTAAGACGCTGGCTTTCCTCTTTTAAGCGATCTGCCAAATATACTTCGGCATTTACTGTTCCATCGAAGCATTTCGATAGCATGTCTAGCGTGATGCTGTCTAGGAATGCTGCATAGCTGCTTGTCACAATATCTAGCATATGCGTCACTTCGTCGTTAGTGTGGCGCGCACTTGCAATATCGTGTTTTGGTTCTTCCATTTCGTCTTCGCCATTATTTATAGCATTAAGAATTTCAAGCAGAGTTATTTCGTTTGCGGGTTTAGAAATAATATAACCGCCATTTTTTCCGGGGCGCGACTCTATTAGCCCAGCGTGGCGCTCTATTTGAGCCAGTTGAATTAGATAGTCGCGCGGAATAAGCATATTTTCAGATATCTCTTTGGAAGAGCAGACCCGATCATGCTTGGCAAGGTAGAGAAGCATTCTTAATCCGTAGTCTATGGATGCTTTTAAAAACAATTGAACCCCAGTGATCGGTGTGGTCTTCTATATGTATTTGCCTGCGCGACCGGTATTGCCTGCATGCAAATTTAATAAAAGATACAAGACTATTACGTCAAAATAGTGGACTAGTGCTGGGGTGTTTACAATTTGTAATCTACGAGTTACCAATTTGTGTTAATAGCTGTTACTAGAGCAAAAAAGAAGCGGCATCGCTGTGTGCCGCTTCTTTGCGTTTAGATTGTGCGCAGGGTTATTCCGCTGCTTGCTCTGCCTGTGCTTTACGTTCGCTTATTTTATGAAGCACAAGAACTGCTATAACTACCAGAACTGCACCTAGACCAAGTGATATCCATGGGTTTTTGGTGAATCCGGCAACTATATATCCAATAAAGCAAATAACCATAACTGTAGTTGCGTAAGGAATCTGTGTTGCTACATGGCGCAGGTGGTTACACTGTGCACCTGCCGAAGACAGAATGGTTGTATCGGAGATAGGCGAGATATGGTCGCCATAAACAGCGCCCGCAAGCGTAGCACCTACTGCCACCAAGAATAGCGGATCGGATGCGTCGAACACACCTATAACTATAGGTAGGATAAGAGCTACCGTGCCCCAAGATGTTCCCATTGCAAAACCGATAAATGCTGCAACAACAAATATGATTGCTGGTAGTAAGTCAAGCCCTACTCCCATATTGTTTAAGAAGCTGGAAACAAATTCGCCAGTACCCAACAAGTAACGGCACACTCCACCAAGCGACCACGCTAAAACTAATATCATAATGGCACCTACCATAGAGCGCACGCCTTCCGACATAGCATCCATGAAGCCACCAAGCGTTGTTAGTTTGCGCGGTAAGAACATTGCGGCTGCAAATACCAATGCCACACAGACACCGATACATAAACCCATAACAGGGTTTTCGCCAACCGCTGTAGCGAAGTCTACCCCTTCGAAGAAACCGCCACAGTAAAGCATTCCTAGAATTGAGAAGATAATAAGCACGATAATTGGAAGAACTAAGTCGGAAACTTTACCCTTTTCCGATATGCTAAGACCTTTGTATTGTTCAATTGCGCCATGCGCTGCGTCTTCTATATCGGCGCGCTCTGTTACCTTAGGCGGCAAATTCGGATTTGCGCAATCGTCGCTTGGAATCTTGTTGCCGGCAGCAACTTTAAGTAAGTTGGCTTGCTTTTTAGCAGCCGCCTCTAGCTTTCTTTGCTCGATGGCATCTTCTGCGGGCGTTTCGTTGCATCTTGCTGCTGCTTCTGCTGCGCGCATCGGACCGAAATCGGCATTGATGGCAAGCATGAAGAAAACAAAGAATATAGTTAGCAGCGCGTAAAGGTTGTAGGGAATAGACGCAACGAAAGTGTTAAATCCGCCTTCGCCCAAATATCCACCCACTGCTACTGCCCACGAGGATACCGGCGCAATAATGCAAACCGGAGCTGCTGTGGAGTCAATAATCCACGCAAGTTTCTCATGGCTGATACGGAAACGGTCGGTGACGGGGCGCATAACGGCACCCACAGTTAGGCAGTTGAAATAGTCGTCAACGAAAATAATGATGCCCAATATCGCCGTAAGAATAGATGCCATACGTGCATTTTTGATGTGCTGCGAAACCCATTCGGCATAGGCGCGGGAGCCGCCAGATACGGCTATGACTACCGTTAGCGCTCCCAGCAAGGCAAGGAACAGCAACAGCGCTCCATTGCCGGCAATTTGCTCAGCCATCATCTGCGGCACCATGGTAAACGATGCGATAAGCTGTTCACCGCCTGCCCCATTCAGGGTGAACTGGTAGATGATCATTCCCACAAAGACGCCCACGGTAAGCGATGAATACACTTCCTTCGTGATAAGCGCCAATCCCAACGCCAGAAGCGGTGGAATTATCGACCATGCGCCGGTCGATATCAATTCGAAGCCTTCCATCATTCCCTCCGGTTAATCGTGTGTGTCGCATCACGCGACTTATATGTGCCGAGTATACCAATGCTCGCGCATAATCAGTCAAAAAGGATATACACTCTTACTGAATTCGGTTCGACATGCTGGGGAGGCGGTTTATGCAGACTGCGGCTATTATTCTTTGTGCAGGCGAAGGCACGCGCATGAAATCAAAAAAACCTAAAGTTGCGCATGAGATATTGGGAAGACCACTTGTGCAATGGGTTGTGGAAGCGGCGCGTAGTGCTGGGGCAAATCCGATTGTAAGCATTGTTGGTCACGGTAGCGATGTGGTCAAGCCTTTGGTGGATGGCACAATTGCCGTAGAGCAGCCGCAGCGTCTTGGAACAGGCGATGCTGTTATGTGTGCACAGGCAGCTTTGGCTGATTTTGATGGGTCAGTGTTGGTGCTGTCGGGCGATTGCCCCATGATTAGCGCAAGTACGCTAGAGCAGTTGGTGTCTGCGCGCGAAAAAGAAAAGGCAGCCTGTGCGGTGCTTAGCATGAAAATGTCAAATCCGTTTGGCTATGGGCGCATAGTTAGAACGCCTGCTGGCGAAGTGGAGCGCATAGTAGAACAAAAAGATGCAAGTGATGAAGAGGCTGCAATATGTGAATGCAATTCAGGCTTTTATTGCTTCGATTGCAAATTGCTGTTTGATGCTTTGCACCAAGTTGGGAATGACAATGCTGCTGGTGAGTACTATCTGACAGATGTGTTGGCTATATTGCGCAATGCTGGTAAGCGCGTCATTGCTGTTTTGGCTGAAGATTCCGAAGAATGCATGGGCGTAAATTCCAGAGTTCAGCTTTCGGAGGCATCGCGCGCTATGCAGCGCCGTATCAACACCGCTCATATGCAGAATGGAGTTACTATGATGGCTCCTGACATGGTGTGGATTGGTCCGGATGTAAAAATTTCCGCTGATGTAGAACTTTTGCCCGGCGTAATGTTGATGGGCAATACCGAAATAGGGCAAGATTGCACAATAGGTCCCAATTGCCGTCTGACCGATACGATTGTGGGATGCGGCTGTGTAATAGATGAAACGGTTGCCATAGAGGCACGTATAGATGACGGTGCTACGTGTGGTCCGCGCGCTTATTTGCGTCCCGGTGCTCACCTTATGGAAAACGCGAAGGCTGGCACTCATGTGGAAATAAAGAAGTCAACCATAGGACCATCTTCTAAAGTGCCGCATCTTTCCTATATAGGCGACACTGTTATGGGTTCGGGAGTAAACATAGGAGCCGGTAGTATAACTTGCAATTACGACGGTGCCCATAAACATCCCACAACCATAGGTGATAATTCATTTATAGGATCTGACACTATGATGGTGGCACCTGTAAATATTGGATCTAATGTGGTTGTAGGCGCCGGCTCGGTAATAACAAAAGATGTGCCCGATTCAGCACTAGCTGTTGCGCGTGCGCGTGAGCGCATCATAGAAGACTGGGCTTGTAAACATGCCAAGAAGTAGACAAAACACTCTAGCTTATTGCTGTTGTGTCGTTACAATTATGCAGAGCAAGTATAATTTTGCTGCAGCTTATGTAGATGCCTAAAAAGACGAAGGAGCTTACATGACCGAGATGAAGAAATTCATGGCGCTATTTTCGGGGTCGGTTGCACCTGAATTAGCCGAGAAAATAGCGAATCATTTAGGTGTTAGTTTAGGCAACGTTAAGCTGGAAAAATTCGCAAATGGCGAAATATACGCTCGCTATTTAGAGAGCGTGCGCGGAGCCGATGTGTTTCTTATTCAGTCGGTTGCAGGAGAACACGTAAACGATGCGTTGATGGAACTTCTCATAATGGCGGATGCTGCCAAACGTGCATCGGCGCGCACAATAACTGCCGTAATTACGCATTATGGGTACGCCCGGCAAGATCGCAAAGCTGCGGCGCGCGAGCCTATTACTGCGAAATTGGTTGCGAATTTGATAACCACAGCTGGGGTAAATCGTGTTATGACAATCGATCTTCACCAAGGTCAGATACAGGGTTTCTTTGACATGCCTGTAGATCACTTAACGGCGCTTCCCATTTTGGCTGATTATTTCCGGGCAAAGAATTTCCCACAAGATAAGATATGTGTAGTTTCGCCCGATGTTGGTCGCGCAAAAGCTGCTAAGAAACTCTCCGACATGCTAGAAGCCGATTTGGCGATAATGCATAAAGGGCGTCCGGGGCACAACAAAGCCGAAATAACTGCCCTAATTGGCGATGTTAAAGGCAAGATATGTATTATCAACGACGACATGATAGACACAGGTGGCACTATAGCTGCTGCAGCCGATACATTGAAATCTAAAGGCGCTGAACAGGTTTATATCTGCTGTACGCATCCCGTGTTTAGCGGTCCGGCATACGAGCGTTTAGAAAATGCAGATGTTGAGGAAGTTGTGGCATGCGACACTATTCCTGTGCCGCTAGAAAAACAGAGCGGCAAAATAAAGATAGTTAGCGTTGCGCCACTGTTTGCCCGCGCTATATCGAATGTTTACGAAAATGGCAGCGTGTCAGATTTGTTCGACCCAGATTTTGCACTCTGATATGTATTTATTGGCGGGGCTTGGCAATCCCGGGTCGGATTATGCACATACTAGGCACAATGCAGGATTTGACACTATCGATTTGCTGGCAGAGGAATTAGGTGCTAACTATTGGAAAAACGAATGCGGTTCGGAGACGGCGCATGTAAAATATTCCGGCTTTGAACTGATATTAGCTAAGCCGCAAAGTTTTATGAACACATCGGGTGGACCTGTATCGCAGTTAATGAAGAAGTACGGTATTGCACCCGATCACCTCATAGTAGTTCACGACGATTTAGATATAGCCCCTAGCGCTATTCGGGTGAAATTTGGTGGTGGTTTGGCAGGGCATAACGGCTTGCGTTCTATTGCGGAAAAACTATGCACGCGCGATTGGTATCGCGTGCGTATAGGAATTGGTAGACCTCCCGGACGAATGCCTGTAATCGATTGGGTATTAAGCCGTCCTAAGGCGGATGCTGCTATAGAATTTCAGCAAGGATGCGCATTAGGCGCACAAGCACTACCTTATCTTATCGATCATGGCTTAGCTGATACTCAATCTAAATTTAACTAAGTGCGGGCAACGTTTTTGTTGCCCGTTCTTTGGTCTAGTTTTCTAGAAGTCTTCTTAGATAGTCTTTGTATTCTTGCAGTAGGCTTTTTGGTTTGTCTATTGTAACCGCACCACCCATACTGGCTATCCATCCAAAGAACTGTTCGCTTTTTCGAATGCGCACAAGCGCTTGTGCTTCATTTTCGCCTATAGGGGATATACGCGCATGTTCGCCAAAGCGATCCATCAGTATTTCCACCTTATCGCCCTGCACGTGTAACGTGGCTATTACACCTTCACCATCGAAGCGCCCAAAGTATTCATGTGCGGTTTCGTCGAACATATGGTTGCTTATGGCGTTGTTGCTGGCGGCGTGCTCGTCCGACACTTTTAAGCGCTCCATACGGTCTATGCGGAATTCCGTAAAGTTTTCGTGCTTGTCATTCCACGTGGTAAGGTAGTAGAAACCATCGGCGTATACAACCTTAACTGGCGTTACTATGTGCGGCTTGCCATCGTGTGTGGGATGCTTTTTGCCATCTACTCCATATTTGCAGTACACAAACGATATCTTTTTGCGATCGCGTAGTGCTTTGTGAATAGTGTCAATGTATTCAAAAACGCCATCGCTTTTATTCTTAATGCGTCCGGCTACGTGTATCTGCCGATCTAGTTGCTTACGTTGCGAATTGCTGGCTAGAAGTTTGATATTTGTAGTAAGCGCGCGGCTTTGGCGCACGGTTAAAAATTTGCTCGACTCAACGGCATCTACTAGCAGCATTAATTCCGGTAATTCGAAGCTGCGCTGCGCTATCGCATATTCTACGGGTTTGCGCTTGTAAATTTTTATATCCATACCGAATTCGCGAAGTACATTTATGTCGCGATAAACGCTTTTACGCTCGGCATATATTCCAAGTTCATTCAGGTTCTCGATAATGTGCGCCATAGAAATGCCATGTTGTTCGTCAGTTTCATTTTGAAGCATTTGCATGATGTAAAGCAGCTTCAATTTCGATTTATTGTTTGCGGTCATGCCCTGCCTTTCGTGGCGTTTTCAAATGAAGTGTACCACGAAAGGGGCAGCTATATATAAGGTATGCGGCAGCTTTTAGATATAGCGCCGCATACCTTGCTTCGCTATTGGCGCAATCAGATATTATCCATTCTCAGTGCTTCAACTACATTGTTGGCTTTGCAGCGATGCATTCCAAATGCAGCAGATACGCCCATAGCTAGGGTTGTTATTGCAATGGCTATGGCGGCGTATGTCCACGGGAAGTTAAATGCAAGCCCTGACATAGATTGTGTAACCATGCTGAACAGCAAATACGACACAACAGCGGATAACAACATGCCGGGAATTAGCCCCTTTACACCGAAGCTTACACATTCGTTCATTATCATTGTGCGGAATTGTTTGTCGGATAGCCCGATAGAGCGCATGACTGCAAATTCGCGCCTGCGCAATATTAAGCTGTTTGTTACGGTGTTGAAAACGTTTGCTACAGCAATAAGTGTAAGTATGCTGGTGAATAACAGGCAGAATACATTTACTATTGTAGCCATCATGTGCGCATTGTCTTGCTGAATCAGGTAGTCGTTAACCGTAAACCAAGCTAGCTTTTCGCCGGATGCTGAATTAAGTTGGTTTTTAGCTATATTTGTAAGCGATTCAGCCAATTCTTCATGTTTGTTGTCTTTTGCGTTAAACGCTGCGGAAAACGATGGAGAAGTGGTGCCGAACGAATGCGTTTGTGCAAGCGACATAGGAACTATTAAACGGGGTGTTCCTGTCATGCCGACAATGTCGGGCATTTCATCTGCCAGATATGCAATGTCTAGCGATTCTGTTTGAACCTTCACGTCATCCATCGGTACAGTTGTGGTAGTGTCGTTTTCGCCTTTAATGCTTGGCACAAAGGTAAAAGCTGCTTCGCCAGTTTCGGTGTTAGTGGAATATTCGCTTCCAAATCCTGAAACGGGTGTGCCTTTATAGTCGCCGCCAGTTATAACCTGCACATTTCCAGATTGCTTGAATATCTCGTTTAGCTGGTAAGTGGTGCCATTGTTGTCGTATATGCTTTTTGTGGCAATGGCTTTTGGATGGTCTGGGTTATAGAATTCGGCGTGGCTAGCTCCTATTTTTTCAGCAAATGCGTTAAAGGTGTTGTCGTCGATATACATAAGATAGACAAGTGCGCCATATGAACCATCTGCTAGTTTTCCTCCATTTGTGGGTGTAGAGGCTGAGCTGTCGTTTGTATTGCGGAAGCTGTCGCCTGCTAAGTTTTCAGGAAACACGATAGGTATTAAGTTGCTTAGCAACCAACCTTGAGGCTGCGCGTTGGCATCTTGGCACATTGAATTGTATGCGTCTTCGTATATTTGAATTTGTGAATTTATATCTAGACTTGCATCTGGTTCGAGCTGTGCGCCTATTCCTACATCGTATTTGACGGTTTCATCGGCTGCTTTAACTAGATAGCCTATAAAGGTATTCAGCGATCCTGCCGTCATTAATAATACTATTGCCAAAGCAAGAGATATCGCTGCAGTTTTACCTTTAGATGTTCCGCGCTTATTGTTGATATGTGCCAGCGTGCCGCCTATTCCGAATATACGGCTTGTAATTCTGCGCTTTTTCCATAAACTGCCAAGATCGGTGCGCTTTGCTGATTTTTTGCGTCCGCGTTTTGATACACGTCTTTCATTTGTGCTGTGTAGTGCATCTATGGCGCTTACGCGCCCAACGCGCCAAGTGGGTATAAATACCGACAGTATTACTGTTGCAAATGTAAGGCAGGCAGCTAAAACTACAGCCCATGGTGATACAGATATGACATAAGGCACTTTGCCGCCAATTGCAACAATAAGATAAGGCTCTAGCGCAGCGAATGTAACCGCGCATCCTCCTATGCCAATTAGTAAGCCAAGTGGTATGCCTACAATAGCCACTAAAAGCGCTTCTAACATAACGGAGCGGCGCAGCTGTTTACGTGATGCCCCTATAGAAGAAAGCAAACCAAACTGTCCCATGCGTTCTGCAACAGAAATTGCAAACGCGTTATAGATAAGCGAAACGCATGCCACGATAATAACGGATGCAAGTACGGCGACTATGCCGAAGAAGGTGTTCCAGATTGCGCCATCTCCGCGTATCCACATGTAACGCAACATGCTGGAATGCAGCGTTATGTCTTGCGAGTTTGAAAAAACTTCTTCGGCGCGCTGTTCAATCTGCCCTGTGTTCGACATTCCGCTCATTGTTATATAGCCAAAAGCCGCGCCGTTGGCATTTGGGTCGTTTGCGGTGAAAGCCGCTATGCCGATGTCGTAAGATATAGAGTATAGAGAGTATGGAATATAGTCACAAAAACCTACAACACTAAATTTGCGCTCTTGTATGTTGGTAAGTGTTTCGTTGAAGGTGCCGCCATCTTTGCTTGCGTCTAGGTATTCTATTGAGGAATCTAAAATATCGCCTTCTTTTATATTGGCACTATTGCTGTTTGCATCGCTTTTGTTAGGCTGTTCTGCGGTGGATGTGCTTGCGTTGTCTGCCAGTACTGCCATGCGCTGACCAACAGGCATTTCAAGCGTATCGCCAATTTTTATACCTTCGCGCTTTTTCCATGTATCTATAACGATAATTTCATTTTCATTTTCTGGCATGCGACCTTCCGCCACATGTATACCGCACAGCGTGTCTGCATTTTCTGAAATGTTAACGATGGGGAAATAGTATCCAAATACATTGCGTTGCTTGTTGCTAAGTTGTCCGAAGCCTACATCTTGCAACACGGCGTAATCGTCAATTTTGCCCGCTTCCTTAGCTTCGTTTAGCTGTTGTGTGGGATTATCTGTATCGTCTAGTTTTGACATCGCCATCCAGTTGCCCGACGTAGCTTCTTCGGCGTGATAAAGATAGTCGTTCAGTGTGGTAAGCGAAGTTAGTACGGCTATTAGAAGTGCAGCCGCGAGAGCTACGCCTGCTACTGTTACTGCGGTGCGAACCTTGTTTGCGCGCAGCGATTTAAGCGTGAATCTGCCCATGGCGTTCATCGACGTATCCTCTCGTCGCGCACTATGCGTCCATCTTCTATGGCTATTATCCGATCGGCGCTAAGAGCTATTTCTTCGTCGTGGGTAATAACCAGCATCGTTTGACCCATTTCTTTGTTTGAATCGCGAAGTAGCTGCATAATTTCGCGGCTGTTTTTCGTGTCTAGATTGCCCGTAGGTTCATCAGCCAGCACAATTGACGGCGCATTCATGAGGGCACGACCTATTGCTACGCGCTGTTGTTGTCCGCCCGATAGTTGGCTGGGCAAGTGCCCCTCGCGTCCGCGCAGCCCTAGCTTGCTTAGCAATACGCTAAGGCGCTGCACGTTTACTGCGCGCCCATCTAAAGCTACAGGTAATGTCATATTTTCAACTACATTTAACACTGGAACCAAGTTGTAAAATTGATAAACCAGCCCAACTTCCCGGCGACGAAATACGGCTAGCTGCTCGTCGGTTGAACTGTAAACATCTATGCCGTTTACAGATACGTTTCCCGATGTTGGTCTGTCTACGCCTCCAATTAAATGCAACAGGGTAGATTTGCCCGACCCCGAAGAGCCCACTATGGCGACAAATTCGCCTTCTGCCACTGAAAAGCTAACGTCATTTAGCGCGTGTGTTGCGGCTTCATTTTCTCCGTATGTTTTCGTTAGATGATCGACAGTTAATATATCCATTTTATCTGCCTTTCTACTGCGTTTTTGGCTTGTAGAAAATTATGCGTCGCGTATCTTGCGCTTAAATGACTTATAAATTACAAAATAGTTATTTAGTCGTGTAGTCGCTGGGGCTACACTATCAATTTTGGAAAAGCTATTTGGAAAAGTGCGCCGCCTTCGGGTGAATTGTCGGCTCGTAGCATGCCGCCTTGGACAGATATTAGGGCTCGAGCCAAGGCCAGTCCTATGCCGAAGCCTTCTGAGGAAGAAATCGAATCGCTCTCGCCGCGATAGAAACGCTCAAATATATGCGGTAGGTCTTCAGGTGCTATTCCGCATCCCGAATCGCTTATGGTTATAGTAGTTGCCAGCGTGTTTTCAGATGCTTGAATGCGAACTTCGCCACCTGCCGGTGTGTGTTCCATGCAGTTTTTCAGGATGTTTTCTATAGCTTCGGCTGTCCAAAGTGCGTCCCCTGTAAAAGCCGCGTTGTCTTCGATGTCTATTTTTAAGGTAATGTCTCGAATGTCGAAAGAAATTTCCAGTGGAGCTATAGCGCGTTTGATAATATCTGCCACTTTTATATGACTTGTGCGTGCCTGTATAGAACCTGCGTCCACTTTCGCAATTTTTAGCAGAGTGGTTACAAGCCATGCTATACGCTCTAGCATTTCTTCTAAGTCGCGAACTGCGCGTTTGCGCTGTTCTGGGTTGTCTATACGTTCTATATCTGGAAGCATTAACTCTACTGCCGTTAGCGGTGTTCGTATTTGATGCGATATGTCTGCCAATGAGTTGGCTAATGCATTTCTCTCTTGCTGCAACTGCTCGGTTGTGCGCGATAAGCACGCTACCATTTTTTCTAGCTCGTTGGATAGGATAGCTACATCGCCTTCGCGGCATTCAGCAAGTTTCACACGATGCCCGCTATGCAGTATTTCGTCAATGCTGGTTGAGAGACGCATAATTTGTCGGTGCCGCCAAAGAGATATTGCTATGAAGAAAGCCAGTGCGGCAATGCCTACTCCTGCACACCAAAGCATTGCATTAGGTGGAGCCAAGCAAGTTATTAGCGCTATTACTATCGCCAGAGCAATGCTTTGTTTTAGTAGTGTAGAGTAGGAACCCACTTATTTACCCACTTTATATCCCATGCCGCGTACCGTTGTTATTATTTGCGGCTCTGTTGGGTCGGTTTCAATTTTTTCGCGCAGGCGCTTTATGTATACGTTTATTGCGTTATCTGATACGTATTCGCCTGCGCTATCCCAAATGGCATCCTTTAGGTTTTCGCGCGTGATTAGCCGGGTTTTGTGCTGCAAAAAATAGAGCAGAAGTCGATATTCTAATGCGGATAGAAAAAGTTCCTGTCCGGCTTTCATTACCTGAGCCGATGTGGCATCAAGTTGTATATCGCCTGCACTAAGTATTCGCTCGGCTGGATTTGCTTGGCGAAGTGCTGCTTTGATGCGCGATACCAGTTCGCGTGCGCGAAACGGTTTTGAAATGTAGTCAACAGCACCCATGTCTAAGCCGGCAACGGTTGAGTATTCATCATCTGATGCTGTAAGGAAGATGATAGGCATAGAAGGCGCTGTCTTGCGCGCTGCAGCACATACTGCAAAGCCGTTTCCCTCGGCAAGCGTAACATCTAGCAGCGCTATGTCGAAGTGCTGCGATTCAAGTTGCGCCAATGCTGCTGATTGAGTGCTTTCGGATACAGTAGACAGACCTTCAGCGGACAGAATATCGGTTAGTGCATGCACTATTGCATTGTCGTCTTCAACTAAAAGTACCTGCATAACTGCTTCCTTTCAGTGTTTTGAAAGCGCAAAGGTGTATTGTAGGTGCTATTGGAGCTTTTCTGCGCTAACCATCTGCAAGGCTCCGCCAAACGACATTGCGCCGCCCGATTTCACGGATTGTCGCGCGCGTTCGGGGTCTAAAACAATACTGCCAGCTAACATGTTAACACCTGCATCCATAAGTGCCTGCGACATAACTACTGAGGGTCCAACCATTGTTACGTGGGCGTTGCAAGCCAACTCTAGCAGGCGTGGACAGGTTTTATTTTCTAGTGTAACCCCTGTTATGAATGCAAAATTGGCATTTGGAAGTACGTATTCGCACGCCGGATCAGGGGTATCTAGCTCACTTCGGCAGTTGCGCTCTAATACGGTTAGGTTTGCGTATTCCAATATGCGATCTACGTGGGGAAAATGCCCGACAACAACAACTTCGGCATTTTCGGTTTGTTCGATGCGTGGACGCATAATTTCGAAAGCGTCAATTTTGTGAATAGATCCATCCGGCAATTCGATGGGCTTGTCATAAGTGGCGCCCATCTTGTCTATAAGATGCTTTTGTCCATACCAAGCATTCAGGGCGGCAATTCCTAATGTGGCTTCTTCAAAACACCACGATTTGGAAAGCTTTGCCATTTCGCGCAAAGGCAGTTGGCGAAAATCGCGATTGTCGGTGGGTTTAGCGCCGCCGCTACAGGTAAAAGAAACTCCCATTGCGCTTTCAGCTTCTACATAGCTCCAGTTTTTTCCGAGGCAATAATCTATTACCTTTACATCTTCTGGAACTCCATCAATTAATTGATCGTAAATCGTCCAAGTCATGTTTTGCCTTTCGCTTAGAATTTAATGAGCTAGTCTAGTTTGCTTTATACTTGCATGAATATAGTATAGGCGTACAGCTGGTTAAAGAGCGCATCTTTCCGCTACAATCCATGTAGTCAAACAAAAGGAGAGACATGAGTCTGCGTGCTTTGGAAGAAACAGGCGTTCAACCCACACAAAATGTGTATCGCAATTTAGCTGTGGCAGATTTGGTGGAACATGCGCTGCGCAATGGTGAAGGCGTGCTTTCTGAAACCGGTGCTTTAGTTGTGAACACGGCTTTGCGCACAGGGCGTTCTGCTAAAGATAAATTTATTGTTGATTCTTCTGAAGTGCATGATGAAATAGCGTGGGGTGCGGTTAATGTAGCAATTTCTCAGGAAGTTTTTGATGCGCTTTATAGCCGTGTGGCGGCTCATCTTTCAGACGGTGATATCTATGTGTTTGATGGGTATGCTGGCGTGCCGCCCGATTATGCAAAACGGTTTCGTATAGTTGGCGAGTTGGCTTCGCAGGCGTTGTTTGCCAATCAGTTGTTGCGCCGCCCTAGCGATAAAATGTTGGTTGGTTTTCAGCCTGATTACACATTTTTGGTAGCGCCAAGTTTCAAGTGCGATCCGAAGCGCGATGGCACGCGAAGCGATGCAGCCGTAATGATAGATTATATTAACAGGAAAGTAGTAATTGCTGGCACGCGTTATTCAGGCGAGATAAAAAAGACGGTATTTTCGATAATGAATTACGTGTTACCCAGTCAGGGTGTGTTGCCCATGCATTGTTCTGCCAATATGGCGCAAGATGGCTCTACTGCAGTCTTTTTCGGATTGTCTGGTACGGGCAAAACTACGCTTTCTACCGATCGGATGCGGCGTTTGATAGGCGACGATGAACACGGTTGGGCTGATGATATGGTGTTTAATTTCGAAGGTGGTTGTTATGCAAAATGCATCGACCTTAGCGAACAGCACGAGCCCGATATTTATAATGCAATTCGCTTTGGTGCGTTGGTAGAAAATGTGGTGGTAAATCCCAAGACGCGACAGCTTGATTTTGCCGACAGCAGCATAACCGAGAATACGCGCGTGGGATATCCTGTAAGTTATATTTCAAATATACAAGCTGATGGCAAGGGACGCGTACCCAGTACGGTTATATTCTTGACAGCCGATGCTTTTGGAGTGCTGCCACCCATTGCGAAACTCAATCTAAATCAGGCAATGTATTATTTTCTTAGCGGTTATACATCGAAGGTAGCGGGAACTGAAGTTGGTGTCAGCGAACCGGTGCCCACGTTTTCTACTTGCTTCGGAGAGCCTTTCTTGCCGCTAGATCCACTTCGCTATGCGCTAATGTTAAAGGAAAAGGTTCGCAATGCCCGCGCCGATGTATATTTGGTCAATTCGGGATGGAATGGGCGCGGCGAGCGAATGCCGTTGAAATACACACGTGCTATGGTGAACGCTGCTTTAGATGGGCAACTTGATAATGTGGACTATGTGCGGGATGCTCACTTCGGATTTATGGTGCCAAGTAGTTGTCCGGGTTGTCCGTCCTACATGTTAGATCCGGTGCAGTCGTGGGCTAGCCGTGCGGAATACGATTTGCAAGCCGTGAAGTTGGCTGGTATGTTTCGTGACAATTTTGCTAAGAAGTATAGCCACGTTCCGAAAGAGATACAGCAAGCTGGACCCGCATGATACGGGATTGACGGCAAGAATTCCCGTACCGCAAAGACGCGAGGTTAATTTTAGAGAAAAAATGGTCAAAACTTCCAGCTTTCCACACTCAGACACACCTAATAGCGCCCGCCGAAGCATCATTGAACACTGTTTGCCCAGTGTTCTCCACAATTCAGGGCAACCATGGGGCAGTTCAACCATGGAAAGTCGGAAGTTTTGACCATTTTCCCGGAATTTACCTAGAAGTTACCGTGTGGCTTGAATTTTGCGTCAATTGTGGTTTTCTTTAGCTGCGTTTAAATATACGAATATACTAAAACATCACGCAAAAAATTAAAGATAAAGTATTTGGGAGTTGTTTTTCGCATGGCATTAGGTGTAGATCGCAGAAATATGGTTATGGTTGGAGTGCTTTTGGCGGGCACTCTTTTAGCAGTATTAAATCAGACGTTATTGTCGCCCGCATTGCCTGCCATTATGGCTGATTTGGGAGTAGATGCAACTACGGTGCAATGGCTGACCAGTGGATACTCGCTGGTAGAGGCTGTAATTATCCCGCTTTCGGCGTATCTCATAGGGCGTTTTAGTACGCGGCAATTATTTATAAGTGCATTCGTAATATTTGCGATAGGCAGTTTGGCAGCAACATTAGCACCAAACTTCTATGTATTGTTGCTAGGGCGTGTTTTGCAAGCGGTGTGCACGGGCATGTCTATGCCAATGGTATTTACAGTAATACTTCTTGTATTCCCGCGTGAAAAACGCGGTACCGCAATGGGCGTTATAGGGCTTATCATAGGTTTTGCGCCGGCTATTGGTCCTTCTCTTGCGGGTCTTTTAGTTGATACAGTTGGTTGGCGTGCGCTGTTTGCTATAACCACAGCGCTATCTGTGGTGGTTATAATTCTGTCGATATTCGTATTGCGTAATTACGGCGACTTTAAGCGCACTACATTCGATAAACTGTCAGTCGTTTTGTCTACGGTTGGTTTGGTGTGTTTGCTTTATGGGCTTTCCACATTTTCATCTAGCCAGAATTTGTTCGTAACCGCCGCGCTTATTGTGGTCGGTTTGGTTGTGCTGGCGCTATATGTGCGTCGTCAGCTAACACTGCCATCTCCTATGTTGAAAGTGGACATATTAAAAACGCGTAAATACGCTACTGCAGTAATAATTATTGTTATCGTGCAAGCGGCGCTAATGGGTACAGGTGTTATTACGCCGCTGTATATTCAGGGTGTGCGTGGTTATTCGGCTACTATGTCGGGTGTTGCTATGCTGCCGGGTGCGGTTATTGGCGCTTTCATGGGGTTGCTTGCTGGGCGCCTGTTCGATCGCTTTGGTGTGCGGCGCGTAGTTATTCCCGGCGCTATTGTTGCGTTGCTAGGCGGAATCGGGCTGGTGCTTCTTGGTATCGATACCGATTTTGTATTCATAGCGCTGGCATATACCGTACTTACAATGGGGCTTCAGTTTACTATGACACCATTGAATACGTGGGGTGTGAATTCGCTAGACAATAGTGTTATACAGCATGCGCAAGGGTTGTCGAATACTTTGAATCAGGTGGCGGCATCGCTAGGAACAGCGGTGCTGGTGTCTATTTCTGCGTTGGCACCTTATATGGTGCCAGAGGCTTCTCCCCTAGAGCAGGCATACGTCGGTAATCATTTAGCGTTTAGTACAACATGTGCGCTTATGGTGGTGGCAGTACTTGTAATTCTGTTCTTTGTGCGCGATGTAAAGAAAGATAAAAAGGCGGTTGCCGGCAGCGATGCGCAGCGTATTTCAGACAGCTTGCGCGCGCAGGCGGATGGTGCGGTTGCTGCTGGTAGTGTTGTTACGCAGGCAGACGATCCCTATTCTGAGATATGCGCTAAAGATGCTATGACTTGCAATCCTGTATTTGCGTTAGAAGACGCTGCAATGCGTGATGTAATACGCACCATGGCTGCAAATGATACTAGCGGGCTTCCGCTGGTAAACGCTGCAGGCGATTTGGCAGGATTTATATCCGATGGAGATATAGCTTCGTATCTGGGCAAAAACGAAATATCTTTCTTCGATACTTCTATGAATTTGTATCGCTTCATAGACAGCGAAGCTATGAAGCAGCGTTTGTTCGATCTGTTGGAACTTAAAGCGGCAGATATAGCTACGAAACGTGTTATATCGGTGGAAGAAGATACGCCAATTGATGAAGTTTGCCGAGTTTTAGCCGAACGCCGTATAAAGAAAGTGCCAGTAGTGAAAGACGGGCGACTGGTTGGTACTATTAGCCGTCGCAACATAGTGCGTTCAATTTCTGAGGTTATAGAAGATTTAGGATAGATTGGATAGAGTGTGAGGGCATGACACAAGAGGCTCGCAGTACAGAGGCAGAAAAGCGCAATAAAGAGCAGTTTCCAGTTGATAAGCGGGCAGAACGTGTTACCCGTATGGGTACAGAGTCTATCCCAAAGCTTATCGCGGAATTTGCCATACCTTCTGTTGTGGGCATGTTGGTTAATGGGTCGTACAACCTGATAGACTCTATATTTTTGGGGCATGCGGTAGGCGAGATTGGCTTGTCGGCGGTAACTGTGGCTAATCCCATAATGATTGTGTTTATGGCGCTTGCTATGCTTATTGGCAATGGCGGCAATGCGTTGGCGGCGCTGAAGTTGGGGCAGGGCAAGCGCGACGAGGCAGAACGTGCGCTTGGCAACGTTATTACTCTAAGCATTGTGCTGTGGGTGGTGGTGGCTGCGGCTGCTGCTGTGCCTTCATTGATGGATGCGCTTTTAACAGCATCTAGCGCGACGGATGAAGTGCGTCCGTATGCTCATACGTTTATTCAGATACTTTGCTTTGGATTTGTGCTGCAAAGTATTGGTATGGGTGTAAATAATTTTATTCGCACGTGCGGCTCTCCTAATATTGCGCTAGGCACTATGGTTGTAGGTCTTTTTGCAGCTACAGGGTTTAACTACTGGTTCGTTATAGTGAACGGATGGGGCGTGGCTGGTAGCGCGTTTGCCACACTTGCTGGACAGGCTTGTTCGGCGGCGGCAGTGCTTGCGTATTTTTTCTGCACTAAAGATGTGGCGCTTCGTATACGCCTTAGTTGTATGACACCAATATGGCGTGTAGTGGGAACCATATTGGCGTATGGTTTTCCTAGCTTTGCTGTGCAAGCTGGTATGGCTGTTGTGAATTTTGTGCTGAATTTCCAGCTGGTGAAATATGGCGCTCTAAGCGACATTGGCACGGTGAATGCGCTTGCTTCTATTGGCGTTATAAATCGTATCGGTATGTTTTCAGTTATGCCGCTTATTGGTATAGCTATAGCAATTCAGCCGCTGCTTGGCTTCAATTACGGCGCGAAGAAAATTGATCGTGTTAGAAAGACTCTTTGGCTGGGGATTGCTGTGGCAACTGCATTTAGCCTGATTGAATGGATTGTTATAACAGCGTTCCCGAACGCTATAGCCAATGCGTTTGGTATACAGGATGCGGCTCTTGTAGAGTTTACGGCGTTTGCTTTGAAGGTGCAGTTCTTAATGTTGCCGTTTGTGGGCTTTCAGATTGTGGGTTCGAATTATTTTCAGGCAACAGGGCAGCCTGCTAAGTCTATATTTCTTACGCTTACACGCCAGATATTGTTCCTTGTGCCGCTGCTGTTCATTATGCCTAACTTGCTGCCGATTATGGCACCGCAGTTTGACGGGCTAGATGCGCTTTATTTCGCTGCGCCTATATCTGACTTTTTGGCAATTTTTACGGTTGCCATATTTATCGTATGGGAGATGCGCCGTCTCCGCCGTATGCAACAATGTTAGATTCGGCTTATAAATGCGGCGAAGTTAGGATTGCGATGCGTTTTCTGTACAGACTTCGCTAAAGAAGTTTTCAGTACGCATGCGTAAAAACGAGCCGGGCTGTATAGCTTGCATCGCCTCGAAAGTATAAATATTGCACGATCTGTTTGCTGTTGGAACTGGTGTGGACACTCCGTTCTCTGGAATCCAGCACAGGTTTTTTATTTGCAGGGTATTTGCGGGGGAATTTGGCGCTAAAACTTCCACTGTGTCGCGCTCGGAAAAGCGATTGCGGCATCGCGCGGTTATGAGATACGCGCCTGCGTGTGTGCTGCAGTCTATTACGTCGGCTACATGAACGGTCTGTTTCGTGTAGCCTTCCTCCACGCATTCTTGCTCAGCTTCTCCAAAATAAAACCCGGTATTGTAGGGGCGATGTGAAATGGTTAGAAGCTCGCTGTACACATTTTCGGCAGGTTCGCCGTTTAGCACTCTGCGATACGCGCCAACAACAGTAGCAACATAGAATGCCTTTTTGTTGCGTCCCTCTATTTTTATAGAATCTACGCCCGCTTCGGCTAGTGCGTCAAGGTGTGCCAGCATATTCAGGTCTTTAGCGTTCATTATTAGCGTGCCGCGGTCGGTTTGCTCTATAGGAAAATGCTCGCCCGGGCGCTTTTCCTCTTCAAGTGTGTAGTTCCATCTACACGATTGCGAACAATTTCCGCGATTGCCGCTGCGTCCGGTTAAGTAAGAACTTATAAGGCAGCGACCGGATACCGCCATGCACATAGCCCCGTGTGCGAAAGCTTCTATTTTTAAGCTAGGCGGCGTTTCTTGCCGCATGCGCGCTATGTCGGACAGCGACATTTCGCGGGCACAAACTACGCGTGCCGCTCCTAAGCTGTGCCATACTTTTGCAGCTTCGGCGTTAGCCACGCTAGCCTGCGTGGACACGTGAAGTTCCATTTTGGGAGCATATTCGCGCGCAATAGCGAAGGCGCCAATGTCGCCTATTATTAGGGCATCGGCACCGGTTGCTTGCACTTCTTCGAAATACGACGGCAACTGTGCTGTGTCGTTGGGCATCATAAGAACATTGCAGGCTACGTGTATCTTTACGTTGCGCGAATGAGCAAAAGTAACAGCGTGCGCCAATTCTTCTATGTTGAAATTGTCGGCACGAGCGCGCATGCCGAAGCGGTCGGTTGCTAGATATACTGCGTCGGCTCCAAATGCTATTGCGGCTTGCAGTTGTTCCATTCCTCCTGCTGGTGCTAAAAGTTCCATCAATACACCAACCCGAAATGTTCATGCAGCGCATCTGTTTTGTCGGTGTCGCTAATTTCCAAAACAGTTTTATTGCCGTTTTCGCGAATGGTTAACACGCCGTCTCTGTATCCTTTATAGCCATTATTGGTGCGTAAATTTACAATCTCGTAGTCGCGAAATAGAGTGCCAGATTGCGAGCACATCAAATTCAGCGCATTGAAATCTATATCCTCTACATGCGCTGTGCAAAGCTCTAGTTCTGTTTGACGGCGCGCTGGGGTTCCGTCATCGTGCAAATCGGCTTTCGCTTTAGTGATTCGGTCAATTTTTAGCCAAGAGTTGCTATCGTTTTCTACAATAAATATTTCGCCGCGTACATTTTGCTCTACATCGGGAGTAAGTGGTAGCGATTCTGCTGGCATAGGTCCGCCGAAACCCACATCGACAAAGCACGATGTATCGTTAAATGCAACAATAATGCCGCGGTGGTTTATTGGCATGCGCACTTCTCGCCCGCGCACTGATCGGCAAAGCGCAGGGCGTGCATTATAGCCAAGCGATACAAGCAGCGCTTCAAAAAATTTGTTTAATTCAAAGCAGTATCCACCTTTATGTTCGCAAATAATCTTATTAAATAGCGAATTTAGGGAAAGATTGGGTGCATCTTTGCTGCGGTGAACACCTATAGTTTCAAATGGGATATGTGTTTGATGCGCATAGACAAGAGCGTCTAAGTTCTCTTTTGTTGGCGTTGGCATAGCGCTTATTTCTAATCTATCTAAATAGGCGCGTATTTGCTTAGCGTCCAACATTTATACTCCTTCGGTTGCTTGAACACATGGGCTATAGCATAGCAAACATGCAGCTTATTAGTTGTTACTGAATCCTTTTATTAGCACGGATGATATTCCGCACAGCAAGCCGCCGATAGGCCATGCTAGCCAGAAAAATGGTGTGGAATATTCAGGCACAAACAGCATAACTAGTCCGACTATGGTGGCTACCATCATTATTGTTCCACAGATAGCGCCAATACGTTTGTCTGTACGCTTTACAGCAAGTAGTTCTTCTTTCTGCTCTTGCGGAATATTTGACTCATTTATTTCGTGGGCTTCTAGTATTTCGCCTGCGGCTAAATTGTAGTTGGACAGATTGATGCGGCTAAGGTTTATGCTGCCGCGCACGATAAGTGCTGCACCTATGGCTACGCAGGCAACCATCGACACCGTTCCTATACTATCTTCATATGGAGAGTCGGAAAAAAGTAATATTATGCAAATACCTGCAAAAATGATGGCGATACCACCAATAAGCTGCCAATAAAATGCTGTGCGTGCACTGGTTTTTTGTTCGCTGGTGTAGAAATCTTCAATATATGGATGTTCGCGTACAAATTGGGAATGTTCCATTCCGGCTGGAATGAATAGTATCAAGCCGATCGCCACGCCTATAAGTACGCAAATGGTTCCTATTGCTGCGGCTGTATTTTCAGGAAGTGAAAACAGACTTGCTGTGCTTGGATCGCCTGCGCTGAAGAAAATAATAGATATAGCGCACCCCAATACTACTGATAGTACCCCGCCCGCTATTTTATTTGCGAATTTGCGCATGTGTTCGTCGTAGCCGAATACATCTGCGGGTGGTGTGTTGGTGGTTACTTTGCAAGCTGCGTTAGGCTGCTGGTTGGTTAAGTCACCCTGAACTAGATCGTCTAGTGTGCAGTCGAATGTTTGGCATAGCTTTAACAGTTTGTCCATTTCTGGATACGATCGCTCCGACTCCCACTTCGTAACCGATTGGCGGCTTACCCCTAATATCATAGCCAGCTGCTCTTGTGTCATATTGTGCGATGCGCGTAAGTGTAATAGATTGTCGCGAAAACTCATTTGTTGCCTTTCTTGCTTCGGTGTTTCAGTTTATTCGGCTGCCGATGCGACTACATTAGTTTATACATTGGTGGCGCGCCATAAACTTTTGGCATCTTTTTAAGTGATTTAATGCGCCCACTGGTTGCAAAGCCCAGTTCAGAGAATTGTTAAGTTGCTGTATCCTGATATATATTGCATCAAAAAACCGAAGGAGGGTGGAGCGAAGGCTGCGCAGCTTCAGAACATAATTCTTCTTCGATTTTATGCATCCGATATGTGCCCTTAAAAAGTAAGCCCAAAATTTGACGCTAGCGAAATTGCCGCAAACCAGATTGGCGGTACGAATAAAGCGGGCAGTAAATTCATTGTGGGAATATCTTTTATTTTCAAAATTCCTAATCCTGATGCCAATATGAGAAAGCCGCCAACGATTGTTATCTCGCACATAAGCTGCGAAGTAAGTAGTGGTGCTAATTGATTGGCTAATAGAAAAATGGCTCCTTGCCAGCAAAATAGAACGACTGCGGCAAGCGCAATGCCTATTCCAAATGACGATGCAAGCACCATAGATGTTACAAAATCTAGCGTAGCATTAGTGAATAGGTAGGTTTCGTCGCCGTATAGTGCGCTATTTATTGGACCCAATATGGAAAGCGTACCGAAGCAAAATAGCATTATGGCAGTTGAAAGACCTTGCGATAGGTTTTTCCCTTCACTGTCTTGTTTTGAATGCTTTGACACAAGTTTGTCGAACCGCCCAGATATATCTAGCCCAGTTCCTATAACGCCTCCAATAGCTAGACTTGCGATAAACAGTACCGGATATATGCTATCTGCCATACCTACTACAACCGCATTAATGCCTATGCCTACTGCTGCCAAGCCCATGGCTGCAAATAATATGTCTTGATAGCGCTGCCCTAATCCACGTTTGGCGGCGCTGCCTATGATTGACCCTATAATAATTGCAATCGTGTTGGCTATTGTTCCTATCATTTTGCTTTCTATCGCTTTCGAGGTTTACAGAGCAGTACCAGTTTTTGGCGCAAACATGTTTTGAGTGTAGGCGCCTTCGTGTTTTAATAGGTATATCTTTTTATCTATTCCGCCGGCATAACCGGTAAGATTGCCGTTTGCTCCTACTACACGGTGGCAGGGAATTATTATAGATATGGGGTTATGCCCAACAGCGCCGCCTACCGCCTGTGCTGACATTCGTGTTTTGCCATCTTCGCGCGCCAATTCGGCGGCAATATCACCGTAAGTGCGGGTTTGCCCATACGCAATGGCGCAAAGTTTTTTCCATACGCGCTTGCGAAAAGTACTACCATTAGGAGCTAGGGGTAAGTCGCTTATAGGTGGATTTTCGCCAGCGAAATAGCTGTCCAGCCATTTCTTCGTCTTTTTTATAACGGGCAATTCGTCGCCAGACTTTGTGGTGCCTTCTATGGTTGCTTCAAAATACTTTTGTCCTGAAAGCCATAGTCCAACTATATTTTTGCCATCGCTGGCTACAGTTATATCGCCAAGCATTTCGCTCTTATAGACGCTTTCATATATTTGAAATTCAACCATTTTACCCCCATCAGAATGCTTTGCTTTTGTTTAGAACTTATTCCAAGAGATAAATGCCCAAGGCACTTGCCGCGGATGTTTTAATGTAAGCATGCCGTCTTGACTTTCTAAATTTTGATCAAGCCATTTAGGCAAGCGTTCTAATGCATCTGGAAGCTTGGGTGAATTGTTGCCGACGGCAGTTGTAATCATCTCGGAGTATTTTTCGACAGCCTCTTCTTTGTCCGTAAAATAGTCACGGCGCTCGGTGGGTATATATCTAAGTTCAGGAATAAACCCCTGTGCTTTAAGTATGGCGATGGCGTAGACAAAATCGTAATTGGGTGGTACTTCAATTCCCATATCGCGAAGAAGTTTGTCATCTATTCGAGGGGATGCACCATGTGCCAATGTTACGCAAACACGCCGCTTGGCAATGGTGGTAAGTTTGGCAAGTGAATCTGCAAGATCGGATGTGGCAATAGAGCGAGATGCCACGCATACATCGTAGCTTTCTGGCAGTATTCCACATTCTTGCCAATTGTCTTCCCATGACAGCAATGTTGTTTTTACGCATGCTATATCGTGTTTTTGCAAGTTTTCATTAAGGCGATTTAGCATTACAGATGAGAAATCTGCTGCAAGTACATTATGACCTGCGGTGCCTAAAGGTACAGATAAGTTGCCCGTGCCGCATCCCATATCGAACACCGATTCTTCTGGCAATATTTCTGCAAGCTCTAAAAATTGACCAGTGTATGAACCGGGCGAATCTTTTCCTCCGAATGTCTTGGCGCGCGTATTCCAATAAGTTGACCCATGTGGTTCTGCGCGATTTGCCCAAGATGCTTTCCATGCATTGTTCCAATCTTGCGCGGTAATAAGACTATGCTGCTCGGCATGCATGGAGAGCTCCTTTGTATGTATAGCAATTATTCATAAATCAGTATATCGTTATTGTAAAATGCTGCTCTTTTGCTTTAGTAAAAATGTCTTTTAGAATTCCTCCTCGGCGTATGTAATACCCTTCACATGATTTTGCTTAGCTCTTTCAACTAATATAATGCATGTTATCTAGGATGGAAGGGTTTCGCGAATGCCCGATGAGCAAGACAACCAAAACAGCCAAGATGCGCAAACGAAAAAACAAACGCGTCGTTCAAAGCTTGCCCGCGTTTCAAACTTAAAGCGCCAAACATATTATGCGCTAGAAAGTGTTATGTGCGCGAATGCTGTAGGCAAAGTTATTGGGTGTGCGCTGTTCATATTAATAGTGCTAAATGCCGTAGTGGTGTTTATATCTACGCAGTCTGGACTAGACTCTTTTACATCTAGTGCCATTTCGGCGTTTTATACTTTCTCTACGTTATGTTTCTTTGCGGAATATCTGGCTCGTATTTGGGTAGCCGACATTGTGTTCGAGGACAACTCTAAGGCAAAAGCGCGCCTTCACTATATATGTTCGCCACTGGGGATAATAGATTTGCTGTCATTTTTCCCTAGCGTATTAGCATGGTTTATTCCTATGACACCTGCGCTGCGCACAATTGTAAACATTGTACGTTTGGTTCGTTTGGTGAAGATATCCAGATATATGCGGGGTCTTCGCACTATAGGGCGCGTATTAGAGAAACGTCGCCATGAAATAATAGCGGCTTTTCTTGTGCTTGCTTTGTTGATAATTGTCACCAGTGTGGTTATGTATGAAATAGAGCATCCGGTACAGCCTGACAAATTTAGCGATTTACTTTCGGGTGTCTATTGGGCGGTTACTACTATAACTGCTACAGGATATGGTGATATTGCTCCTGTAACGCCGCTTGGGCGTGCTATTGGTTCTGTCATTATGTTTTTATCGGTGGCGCTGGTAGCTATACCCGGAGGTATATTCTCAGCTGGTTTTGTTGCCGAATTTCAGAATGTGAATAGGCGTGGTAAAAAGCACGACAGTTCATCGGATGATGAAAATGATGTTGGCAATCAATCGGACAATAAATAAAGTATTCGCAGATACATACGCACATCGCCGTTGTCTAAGTCTTCTCCGATAGCTTGCTTAATTTTGCTAAGTCTGTACATAACTGTATTTCGATGCATGTGCATAATTTCACACACCATATTTATATGCCCTTCGCTGCGCAGGTATACACGCAATATTTCGTAATCGTTGGTGCCGCGTGTTTTGTCGGTTGTGCGCAAGCCTGCTATAGGATTATCTCTGACAATTAACTTTGCGATAAACTTTTCCGAATGCGCAAAAGGATCTGTGGCGAAGTATGGGAAGTATCTATAGAACCGATACATTGTTGTTGTTTCAGTATCTTGACCTTCAAATGCTATATAGCGCTGTGAATATCTGTGTCCATAATTTAGTGCAATGCGCGCCTTTTCCAGCGCAAAATCGGCTTTACTTAAATGCGTGAACCTGTCAGATACGCCAATTTCTACATCCATGCGCTGCGCCAGATTGCAAAGCGCCTTTTCGGTGTCAATTAAATTTTGCGGCTTATTTGAATCGGCGCAAATTAGCACGACGATTTTTTCTTCGTTTACAGCTACTTTACATTCGGGGATTTCTGTAAGTATAAGCCTTGCAAAATATTCGGTTGGCATTGTTTTCCAAGCACTATTTGCGACACATATCTCGAATAGCCCAGTTGTGGGAAGTCCGTGCATACGCGCGCGCTCTTCCAGACCGGCTTTGTCGTATGTGTTGCCGCTTAAAACTTCTTTTAGGAAATATGTATATCGTTGCTCAAGCGGGTTTTCCAGTCGCCAATAGCGCGAAAGGCATACCTCAACTTTTTTCGCAAGAAGATTGAATAGAAATATGTAGTGCGGTGTTATGCGAGTTGGGGAAACCATTATTAAGTGTGCAGCGTAGCGCCCATGGCGCTTTATAACATGGCTGGCATACGGAAAACCGTCCAATATGCTTTCATCGTTGTTTGCTATTGTGAAGTCTTGTGAATTCCACTTATGCATAAGTCCGCTTTGTCTTATTTGGTCAACCGTTTTTTGGCTGTAACATCCATGTTCTACAAAATATTGGCTGTGTTTATCTAGTGGGTGCAAATTGGGAGTATGGGCAATGTGCGAAAAGGTGGAATCCGATAGACCTACATAGCATTTAAGCACGCTTTCGCTAGCTTTTAGAAGATCTTGGTTTATGCAGCCGTCCTCTAACATTTGTGCCATTTTGTCATTCCATTGAATTATATTTACCAATCTGCGTTGAAGGATGTCCGCCACAGTAATGGGTGGTAAGTCGGTACTGATGAAAATGTGGTCGGAATTTTGGTCCCATTTTGATTTATCGGGGTCGGGGCGTGTTATTACGCATGTTGCATTCTTGGGCGCAAACGATACATTTTCTACAACATATACTGTATTGCCTACAGTTTTTGAACTGATGCTTTCTGTATCCGGAATGGCGGAAATCCAGCCAAATTGCGAATTGGGGTGCTTCGGTTGCTTTAGTACTGCAATGCTGGAACGCTCACAAAGTCCAACAATAATATCAAGCGGAAACATCATGATGAAGCGCCTCCCCAAACCGTTACCTATTCGTATCGCGCTTTGCTATTTCGCGTTAAAAATCCAATATTTTATGTTAATTATAACCATAAAATTTAAGAAAATATGGCTACTTTACACATAGTAATTAGAACCAGTGATTTCTACAATTGAAGCATAGTTATAGCGTCTAAACGGGCGCAAAATCATCAGTACCGATCCCAGAAAGAAGAGGTGGTACCATGTCAGGCGTGAACGTTAGAAGCGAGATCATGCCGCTGAAGAAGGTTCTACTTCACCGTCCCGGAGATGAGCTTTTGAACCTTACTCCGAATACGTTGGAGGAATTGCTCTTTGACGACATCCCATTTCTAGAGGTGGCGCAGGCTGAGCACGATGCCTTTGCGAAAATACTTCGCGATGAAGGCGTAGAGGTAGTTTATCTTGAAGATTTGATGGCTGAAGTTCTAGATCAGTATCCTGAACTTCGCGAGAAATTCCTGAAGCAATGGATTTTTGAAGCAGGTATTCGCACTGAGCGTTATCAGAAGATCATTTATGATTACATCAACGACAGCTATCCTGCTAATAAAGATTTGGTGCAAAAAACTATGGCGGGTGTTAACCTGCAAGAACTTCATACCGATAAAAGCGATTCGCTGGTAGATCTTGTAAGTGACACATCTAAATTGGTATGTGCGCCAATGCCAAATCTTTATTTCACGCGCGACCCATTTGCCATGATAGGTAATGGCGTATCTATTAATCGTATGTATTCGCAAACCCGCAATAGGGAAACTATCTACGGCGATTACATTTTCAAGTACCACAAAGATTATCAGAGCGTGCCGCAATACTATGAGCGCGATTATACGTTCCACATTGAAGGCGGCGACATACTGAATATTAACGAAAATACCTTAGCTATTGGTATTTCGCAGCGCACCGAGCCCGACGCTATTGATCAGATTGCGAAGAATATTTTCTACTCAGACACTTCTCCTGTAGAGACAATTCTGGCATTCAATATTCCGAACTCTCGTGCGTTTATGCACCTTGATACGGTATTTACTCAGATTGACTACGACAAATTCACCATTCATCCGGGCATTATGGGTCCGCTGACCGTATTCGAAATTAAGCCTGATGGTGAAGGCGGCATTCATGTGCGCGAGCGCAATGAAACTCTCGAAGAGGTACTTACCGAGTATGTTGGCGAGAAAGTGAAGCTAATCCCATGCGGCGGTGGCGATCGCATTGCTGCCGAGCGTGAACAGTGGAACGATGGCAGCAACACCTTATGCGTGCGCCCGGGTACTGTTGTGGTTTATCAGCGCAACAACGTTACCAACGAAGTGCTGCGTAAAGAAGGCATTAACGTTTTAGAGATGCCGTCTGCTGAACTGTCACGTGGTCGTGGTGGTCCGCGCTGCATGAGCATGCCTATCTGGCGCGAAGATCAGTAGTAAATTAGTTGCAGCTGCGATGCCTATACACAGCTGCAACAATTCGTTATTTGAAGTTGGAAAGTAGTGCCGTGCTGATTAGTAGAAAACTAGTTGAGGCGCAGTATTGATCGGGTCAATAGACCCTTTAGGAAAGGAACTAACATGCCAGTTAATCTTAGTGGCCGTAGCTTTTTGAAATTGCTCGACTTTACTCCAGATGAAATTCGTTACCTTATCAAGCTTTCACGCGAGTTTAAAAGCCTGAAGATGGCTGGCGTTCCGCATCGCTACCTTGAGGGCAAAAATATTGTACTTCTGTTTGAGAAGACTTCTACTCGCACACGCTGCTCGTTTGAGGTTGCGGGCTACGATTTAGGTATGGGTGTAACCTATCTAGATCCCGGCTCTTCTCAGATGGGTAAAAAAGAGTCTATTGAAGATACCGGGCGTGTACTTGGACGCTTCTACGACGGTATTGAATATCGCGGATTTAGCCAAGAGCTTGTAGAGGAATTGGCTAGTGTTGCGGGCGTTCCGGTTTGGAATGGTCTTACCGACAAATTCCATCCAACGCAGATGATTGCAGACATGATGACTATTGAAGAAAACTTCCCAATGGGATTGAAGGGTTTGAAGTTTGTCTTCTTTGGCGATTGCCGCAACAATATGGGCAATTCACTGATGGTTACGTGCGCTAAACTTGGTATGCATTTCGTCGGTTGTGGTCCCGATGATTTGAAGCCCGAGGCTAGCCTAATAGATACCTGCAAAGAAATTTGCAAGGAAACGGGCGGCTCTGTTCACTTTACAGAAGATCCCAAAGAGGCTGCTAGCGGCGCTAAGGTTATCTATACCGACATTTGGGTATCTATGGGCGAGCCCGAAGAGCTTTGGGCAAAGCGCATTAAAGAACTAGAGCCTTATCGTGTAACCACAGAAATAATGGATACGGCTGATGAGGATGCAATATTTATGCATTGCTTACCGTCTTTCCACGACACGAACACCACAATCGGCGCTGATATCGCTGAGAAGTTTGGCGTTACCGAAATGGAAGTTGCCGACGAGGTATTTGAATCTAGTCGTTCGAAAGTGTTTGACGAAGCCGAAAACCGTATGCACAGCATTAAGGCGGTTATGTACGCAACTATGCGCTAGTTAATGAAAGAGCCGTAGGGTTGCGTTGTCTTGCGGCTCTTTGTTCTGTCCAACACAACAAAGGAAGGGGTGATACAGTTGGCATACGCAAAAGGCGATGGCAAAAGCGTAGTTATTGCGCTCGGCGGTAATGCACTGGGAAACACTCCCGAGGAACAGCTTCAGTTGGTTGAAGAAACCGCAGTTCATATTGCAGATATGATAGCTGAAGGCATAAATGTTGTAGTATCGCATGGCAATGGACCGCAGGTCGGTATGATATCGAATGCGTTTTCGGAAGCCAGTACAAGCGATTCCTCTATTCCGGAGATGCCGTTTCCAGAGTGCGGAGCTATGAGCCAAGGCTACATTGGCTATCAGCTTTCCCAAGCGCTTTTGGGAGAATTGAAGCGCAGGTCTATCCTTCGCTCTACTGCATGCGTTATGACGCAAACGGTTGTATACCCAGAAGACCCGGCTTTTCAGCATCCAACTAAACCAGTCGGACCATTTTTCACCGAAGAAGAGGCAAAGCAGCGCGCAGAGGAAACGGGCGCTACATATGCCGAAGATGCGGGTCGTGGTTGGAGAATGATGGTTGCGAGTCCAAAGCCGCAACGCATTGTAGAGATAGACGCTATCAAAGACCTAATGGATGACGGATATGTGGTTATAGCAGCGGGTGGCGGTGGCGTTCCCGTGTTCGAATATGACGATTCATATCACGGCGTTCCTGCTGTTATAGACAAAGACCGCACCAGTGCGAAGCTGGCAGCTGGTTTTAACGCAGACATGCTCGTTATTCTGACGGCAGTTGAAAAGGTTGCCATTAATTTTGGCAAGCCAAATCAACAAGATATTGACCACATGAGCGTTTCGGAAGCGCGCTCTTATATCGAGGAAGGACAATTTGCTCCAGGTTCGATGCTTCCAAAGGTGCAGGCATGTATAGAGTATCTAACTGAACATCCAAAGGGTACTGCACTGATTACGTCTCTTGAAAAAGCAGCCGAGGGCTTACGCGGCGAGACGGGCACCACCATAACGGTGGGGTAGGGTGTATACCCTGCGACTCGGATATATCCGAGTCTAGTAGAAAGGTAAGATCATGTCAGCTGAGAATACTGGCACGAAGCAAAAGAAGAAGCGTGCAGCTATTTCCGCTTTTACAATTTTGCTAATTATCCTCGTTGTTCTTGCGGTCATAACCATGATTATGGGCGCACTCGGGGTAGAAGGTGTGGAAGGCGCAACTCTTGCTAATATAGTTACTGCTCCCGTACTTGGCTTCCAAGATGCAATTGGTGTTTGTCTGTTCGTCCTCATCCTGGGCGGCTTCCTCGGAATAATTACCGAGACAGGCGCATTGGATGCGGGCATCGCAGCACTTGTGCATAAGCTTAAGGGCAACGAACTTATTCTTATTCCTATCCTGATGTTTATCTTCTCTGTTGGTGGCACTACATATGGCATGTGCGAAGAAACAGTGCCATTTTATCTACTGCTAGCAGCCACGATGGTTGCTGCTGGATTCGACAGCATTACTGGTGCGGCAGTTGTTCTCCTAGGTGCTGGTTGTGGTGTTTTGGGTTCTACGGTTAATCCGTTTGCAGTAGGTGTTGCCAACGATGCGCTAAACAGCATGGGCATAGTGCCCGATCAGGTAGTAGTAATGGGGCTAGGTGTTGTGCTTTGGTTGTCTACACTTGCTATCTCCATTGTATTTGTTATGCGTTACGCTAAAAAAGTAAAGGCTGATAAGGGTTCTACTATTCTTTCTCTGCAAGAGCAGGAAGATATGATGAACGAATGGGGCATGGTCGAATCTGAGGTTGAGGCTGCTTCTGACGATGAGAAGCCTGCTCCTAAGATGACTGGTCGCCAGAAATGGTCGCTTATCGTATTTGCTTTGACGTTTGTAGTTATGATAGTTAGCTTCATTCCTTGGGAAGACTTGGGCGTAAATGCGTTTGTTGAGGGCGCAACTTATGAAGAAGTTGTAGCGCCTGTAGATGCTGAAGAAATAACTAGTGTGTATGATGAAGCCACAGGTACTGCACTGACACTTGAGGGCGATGTAGAGGCTACAGCTACATCTGAAGAAGAAGTTACACCTGCTTGGTCTTCGTTCCTAACTGGTCTTCCGCTGGGACAGTGGTACTTTGATGAAGCTTCAACATGGTTCCTAATCATGGCTCTTATCATTGGTGTTATAGGTGGCGTATCTGAAAGCCGTTTCGTTAAGACGTTTATCAGTGGTGCTGCCGACATGATGAGTGTTGTTCTTATCATCGCTTTGGCTCGTTCTATCACGGTGCTTATGGGCGAGACTGGTCTGGATATGTGGATTCTTACCAATGCGGCAGCAGCTTTGGCGGGACTATCGGCGCTGATTTTCGCACCGCTATCGTTCTTGCTCTATGTGGTTTTGTCGTTCCTGATTCCGTCTTCTTCCGGCATGGCAACTGTGTCTATCCCCATTATGGGCGGTTTGGCGAATGGGCTTGGATTCTCGCCAGATGTTATGACGATGATCTTCAGTGCCGGCAATGGTCTTGTGAACCTGTTCACACCTACATCGGGCGCTATTATGGGCGGCTTAGCATTGGCTAAGATTGAGTACACCACATGGTTGAAGTTTGGCTGGAAGCTGTTCTTGATACTTGGTGTGGTCTGTCTAGTTATACTTACGGTAGCTATGATGATTATACCCGGACCAGCTATAAGCTAATCTTTGCTCAGCAAAGGAAAGTCCTCGTTTCGGCGCTCCTTCGGGAGCGCCTTTTGTGTGAATTGTGCGCCTTAGATGAGGTGATGCTGCGTTCAGAAGCTGCCAGCCTTCACTCCGCACTACCTCCTCTAAGGCTCTGCGTTTGAAATAGGGTGTTGAGAAAACTTAATGTCGCATTTTATTGCGTCATAGGTGATAGAATTGCAAGTAGATGCGTATAGTAATATTGCACGCTGCAAAAGGAAGTTGTGCAGTGCTAAACGAACTGACCATACTTTATCTTTTTCTTGGAGGAGCCGGAGCCGGTTCTCTTGTAGTTCTCTGCATTTTAGAGATTGTTAATTTGCGACATGTGGCACACGCACAAAACCAAAGTTCATTTTCTCCCGACAGTTTTACAGATGAAAATTGCCTCGAAGGTATTCTGAAGTTAGCGTGGCCGATATGCTTTATTACCATAGTGTTTGCCGTTCTTTGTTTAGTGTTCGACTTGGGAAGACTAGATCGCATCATTAATATATTCATTACCCCTGCACCATCTATTATGAGCGTTGGCGCTTATGCTATTGCCATTGCGCTTGTTTGTGCTGCAATCAACAGCGCATGGCGGCTTTTGGGCTGGGAGAACATTGCCGGCGCGGGTACTTTGGTGCTGTCTATCGTTGGCTGCGTATCCGGTATTGTGGCAGCTGTGTATACCGGAATGCTGCTTCAAAATATGCCCTCAATTGTATTCTGGATGAATCCGCTATTGCCCGTTGTGTTTTTGCTGTCTTCTATTTCTAGCGGTGTTGCATTGGTGCTTTTAGGTAGTGTTTTTGTGAATACCAGAGATAGCGCTCGAAAATATCGGGTAGTAGTGTGGCTTTGCAGAACCGATATGATAGTTGTGATGCTAGAGACTGTGTCCATTATTGCGTATCTGTTTATAGCGAAAAGCATGTCTGCATCTGTTACCTCTACCGATGCCTTGTTGATTGGCGATTTAGCGTGGATTTTTTGGGCAGGAGTATTTTTATGCGGGTTAGTGGGTCCTGTTGTTATGGAAATTATTATTGTTAAAAGTTTATCTAGTGCGCTTGTGTTATGGGTGGTGCTTTTTGCGCTTACTGGCGCTTTAGCGTTGCGTGTGTGTTTTGTGCAGGCTGGCATGTACGACATTACTCAGAATATATCCAAAGCTTTCAATCTTCCGGTCAAATCTGATGCGGCTGAACCGGATTTAGCAGTTCTGTCATTTACGTATAACGTACAACTTTCAGGAAGGGAGCTTGTATGAGCATCTTTCGGAAAAGCGATAAAGCCGATCGAGCCGATGCAGATACTCGGGCGTTCCGTAAAACACCGGGGTATTTACCCAAGCGTTCATCGCGAAATGGCGCAATAATTTTCAGCATTACTTTATTTGTTGTTGCGTGTGTTTTGGTATGGGCGATATCTTGGTTTGGCTTAGGCTATGTGGGGGTTGGCACCATAATATGCATGTTGATTGCCGGTCTATTTATGGTTTCGTCTTTTCATATTGCACTTCAGTGGGAAAAGGTTGTAGTTTTGCGGTTTGGGGAATTTAACAGAATAGCCGGACCCGGGCTTTATTTCACCATTCCGGTTATAGAGCACGGCACAATTCGTATAGATCACAGAATAGTGGCAACACCATTTTCAGCTGAGAAAACGCTTACAGCCGATCTTGTTCCTATAAACATAGATGCGGTGCTTTATTGGGTTGTCTGGGATGCTGAAAAGGCTTGTATCGAGGTAGAAGATTACTACAGTGCTGTAGTTTTTCTGGCGCAAACGGCGATGCGCGAGGCTATTGGGCGCTCGGGTGTGGCGGAAGTGGCGCTGCGGCGCGACCAGCTAGACATAGAGATAAAAGAAGCAATAGAAAAAGAGGTGTCTAATTGGGGCGTAGATATTATATCGGTTAGGGTGCGCGATATAGTTTTGCCAGATGAACTTCAGGAAGTTATGTCACTTGAGGCGCAGGCTGATCGTATGAAAAGCGCGCGTATGGCTGTGGTGGGTGCAGAAGTTGACATAGCTGAAATTCTTAAAGATGCAGCATCGGTCTATAATGATCCGGATGCCGCTTTGCGTCTGCGCACGTTACTGCTGCAATACGATACTGTAAAGGGGTCTAACAGCGCTGTAGTTACGCTGCCTAGCTCGTTGTCTGGGACAAGTGAAACAGCTGAATCTGCTATGGATCAATTAATACAGGGCTTAAATAGTTAGAACGATTAATTTAGGCATAGGGGAATGGGTTTGAAAAAGGCAAAAATTGACAACAACTGGGATGCTCTTTTGGAAAAAACTTCAATGGGTGGAATTGAAACGCTAGAGATAAACTACGAAAGCGGACTACCAGTTTGGATGCAGGTTAGAAATCGCCTAGCGTATCTTATTGCTTCGGGGGAATACAAAGCGGGAGACAGATTGCCCACGGTGCGCGCGTTGGCAGTTAATCTGGATATAAGCTACAACACTGTGAATCGGGCTTATATGGACTTAGAGCGCGAGGGCTATATATCTACACGGAAAGGTCGCGGCACTTTTGTAGCCGAAATAGAGGGTAAAGAAATAGTTGCGATAGATGATTCGCTAACCTCGCTGGTAGATGAGATGATTCGTGCCGGCTCGAATGCCGGTATGAGTGATGATGCTATTTTATCTATGGTGCGCAGCCGTATGGACCATAGGAATTCAGCGTAGTTTTTCGTACCAAGAAGTTTGCGAACGACCTTTATGGCAATTCAGCAATAAAAATATCAATTTGTCATCAAATAACGATTGATTGTCGCAATACATTGTGATAATATGACAATCAAATAATCGGCCGATTCTCATTTTAAGGAAATCCCGCAGATACCCTGTAGACAAACATATAGGGAATTGTTGTGCGGGTGCCTGCAAGATTTCCTAGAGCATTCTTATAAGTAAGAATGAGAGGAGAAAACATGTCGGACACGATTCAAGGCAAGACAGGTCTAACTCGACGTAGCTTTCTAAAAACCACAGCGGTAACAGCCGGCATGGCGGCAGTTGTGGGTGCGTCAGCTACAAACACGCTACAGGCTTTCGCGGAAACTAAGCAAAACAATGCTGCAGTTGATGAAGAAATTTACTTCGGTCAATGTCGCGGTAATTGTATGGGCGGATGCAGACTTAAAATAAGAAAGCGTGATGGTAATATTGCAAACGTCGATATGGCTGAATTCCCTATTCCTGAATACAACAGGATATGCTCGAAAGGAATAAGTCACCCGCAGCGTGTTTATAACTCTGAGCGCGTGAAATATCCTATGCGACGTGTGGCGGGTACGGCGCGTGGCGAAGGGGTTTGGGAGCGTATCAGCTGGGAGGAAGCCATAGATGATATAACTTCCAAATGGAAAGAACTGCAAGAAAAATATGGGAAAAACTGTATAGTAATCTCTCAGGGTACGGGCAGCCAAGGAAAAATAGGCTATGGCGGCTATAACTACCTTGCAAGATTAACGGGTGCGTCAACAACTAATGGAAATTTTGACGGAGCCGGACTGGGCATGTCGGTTAAAGTGGTCGGCATGACCCCATATCTAGCAGGTAACACTCATATAAATGATATGGATGCAAAAACCGTGTTGCTTTGGGGATGTAATCCAGCTGAGGCAAATGTTGTAGATTTTAAATTCGTTATGGAGGCGCACGACAGAGGAGCAAAACTCATTCATGTTGATCCTGTTTACAGCATCACTTCTTCTAAATGCGATCAATTTGTTCCTATTAAGCCCGGTACCGATACTGCGTTTTTCTTATCTTTAATAAAAGTATGCGCTGATAATGATTGGATAGACAGAGATTTCTTAATTAAAAATACCGTGGCACCATACCTTGTGAAAGAAAATGGTAAGTACTTGCGCATGAGCGATTTGGGTGTAGCGCCCACAGAGGGCCCTATAAGCACCACTACAGGCAAGCCCACAATGATAGATCCAATTGTTGTATGGGATGCCGATTCTCAGACGCAATCTGTTGCGGGTCAATCAGTAAATCCTGCTATTGAAGGCACATATGACATAAATGGGTTTAAAGTGTCTCCAGCATATCAACTTCTCGTTGATACAGTGCAGGAATGGACGCCAGAAAAGGCGGAAACAGTTTGCGACATTCCGGCTGATACTATAGTGGAAATAGCCGATCGTGTTGCTAACATGGGTCCAACTACACTATGGTGTGGTTTCGGCGTTGACCACTATGCAGGCGGACATAAGGGTTATCATGCCGCACTCGCACTGTTTGCCATTACGGGCAATTATGGCAAAAAAGGTGCCGGCATGAGCGGCACTATACCGTGCCAATTGTCTTACGCGGTAAATAATCCTAAAATTGCAACAGTCAAAGGTGTAACGCCCGGTCCTTCTATTCCAAACGTTAAGTTAACTAAAGTATTTGATACAAAGAAACTTGGAGACGTTCCGGTTGATATGCACAGCTTCTTGCTGGCTAAAAGTAATGCATTGGCGAATATAACAAATCGTTTAGACACGTTGCGTATGTATAACGGTATGGATTTGGTTGTAGTTGCCGATCATGAAATGACAGATACTGCGCGGCATGCTGACTATGTTCTTCCAACTGCCGGATGGTTTGAATATGAAGATATCGTAATGGGCAACCAGACTCCATTCATAAACATACAAGAGAAAGCAATTGAGCCGCTGTACGAGAGTAAGCCCGACTACGAAATTGCGCAGCTTTTAGCAAAAGGCATGGGCTTTGATATGCCGTGGACTGCTGCAGAATTCCTTGATGACCATTTTGATAACAAATTAGCTCAGATGTATGGGTTCACAATGGATCGTCTGCGTAAAGAAAAAGTATTTGTTACAGCAGAGGGTGGTTTAGAGATACAAGGTGCAGGCGGTAAATACACGACTCCTACTGGTAAGTTTGAATTCTATCTTGAAGATGTTAGTAGATCTATTGCGTGGGAAGGTGCAGACGATGGCGATGTGTTTGATGAAAGTCTAGAGCATCTGCCTCATTTTGAGCCTCCTATGGAAGCTTGGGAAGAAAATCCTCTGTTTGCGAAATATCCTCTTATATTTACGTCTATACGAAACAGATTCCGCACTCATACGCAATTCTATAGTTGCGATTGGATGCGTGAACTTAGACCAGAAGCCACTATAAGATTAAGTCCTCAAGATGCTGCGGCGCGTGACATAAAAACTGGCGACATGGTTCGCGCGTATAACGACCGAGGCGAAATGGTAGCTCGTGCTGAAATCAATAACGGTATAAGAGCAGGAATGGTTGTATATCCAAAAGGATTTCAAGCTTTCGAACATGTAAAAGGATGCAGTTCAGACCTTACATCAAATCATGTTCACCCGGCGTTCTATAACAATTATTACTTCGATGCTTTATGCGAAGTAGAGAAATATGAGGGGGCTTGAGAGATATGAAATACGGAATGGTCATAGACTTAAAAAGATGTATAGGCTGTCATACATGTGAGGTTGCATGTAAAGCTGCTAATAACGTTCCGCAAGGTGTGTGGTGGAATCGTACACTAACGCAGGGTTCTGAAGTGCTTGATTCGCCGGGGGGAACTTATCCCAATAACTATATTCAACCCATAACCATTACTTGTCAGCATTGCGAGAACCCAGCTTGCGTTAAGGTGTGCCCAGTAGGAGCAACTTACAGAGACGAAGAAACTGGTGTTGTGCGACAAGATTACGACAAGTGCATCGGGTGTCGTATGTGTATAAGCGCTTGCCCATACACAGGTGTGCGTAGCTTCAATTGGGAAGAACCAAAATATGCGTTGGATTTTGCAACGGGTGATATTGATATACCTAAACACCAAAAGCACGTAGTTGAGAAATGCACATTCTGCTACCAGAGACTTGCTAGGGGAGAAAAACCTGCTTGTATGGTTCTCTGCCCGGGCAATGCGCGCTTTTATGGTGATTTAGACGATCCCAATTCGGAAGTATCAAAATTAATATCTACGCGTGCATATAAACAACTGTTACCTGATCGTGGTACAAAACCTTCCACCTACTATCTCGAATAACTGCAGGTAAGGGGATAAATTATGACTGAGACAACTTCTGCGGCTACTGCCGCCAATGTCAAATCGCCCACATCAGGCGAACAAAAACAAGCAAAGCCTAAGGGTGCATTGTTTAACAACAAGGGTGTAAATATAGGAATTTTGGTGTGTGCAATACTTGCTGTAGCAGGAATTGTGCTGTGGGGTATACAGCTTACAGGTGGCATGGTGCAAACATCCATGAGAAACCTTGATAGCTGGGGCTTATACATTACTATGTTCATGTTTTTTGTAGGTCTTAGTGCAGGAGGTCTAATCATATCTTCTGTACCTAAGGCATTTGGAATACAAGGTTTTGGAGCAATTAGCAAAATCGCAGTATTTTCTTCTATTGCATGTACCATAGCTGCTATTGGATTTGTAGTAGTAGATTTGGGACAACCTGCGCGCCTTTGGGAGCTATTTGCATACTCAAATCTTGCAAGTCCGCTAATGTGGGACATCATAGTATTGGGTATATATCTAATACTGTCTTGTGTATATCTTTGGGCACAGCTGAA
>NZ_JAAKEG010000006.1 GCF_011039075.1 Adlercreutzia sp. ZJ304 | reverse complement strand
AGCTTATGGCCATTTCTGTTGCAAATACAGGGAGCGCAGCTTCTAGTGCCTATGCCGCCCAAGATGGAATCTTATATACAAACGACTTGTCCTCACTCATAGCTGCTCCTGCTGGCATTGGTGCTAGTGTGGCTTTGGCTCCTGAGTGCACCGCCATATCGCAGGGCGCGTTTTGGGGAAATGCTGATCTGCGCACAATCGTTAGCACGGGTGAAGTTGCCAGCATAGCGGTTGCTAATTCCGAAAGCGAAGCCGAGCAAGCAAACGAGCAAGCAAATGCGGAAACCGCGGAAGGCGCGGAAGCTGTAGAAGCGGTGGAAGCTGCGGAAGGTGCGGAAGGTGCGGAAGGCGGTGCGGCATCTAGCGATGTGCAAACCACCACGCCAATACCCGCGTTCAGCGGCGAAACTGTTGCCAACGCAACAGTTGTTACCAGCAATACCGTCGCATGGGAAGCGGCTGGATTTACTCATTTCGTAACTCCGGCGCAGCCGGGCGATGTGGCAGCGCCTGCAGAAAATGAATCGGGCTTTGCTTACACGCTGTTACCCGACTACACCTTGGCAGTCAGCTGGGCGGCTGGCAACGGTGAAGGCGAAGGTAACGGTGAAGGTGAAGGCGAAGGTAACGGTGAAGGCGAAGGTAACGTTGAAGCTGCCGGCAACGGCGAAGCCGCAAGCGCCGACAGCGGTGAAGGCGAAGGCAACGGCGAAGTCGCAAGCGCCGACAACGGCGAAGTCGCAAGCGCCGACAGCGGCAAAGCCGAACCGCCCGCAGAACTAACAATCCCAGAAGCCGGCGCAATTAACGGCGTGGAATACAAGGTATCGACCATCGCGCCAGCCGGTTTCTCAAATTTGCAAGCGCCGCAAATTGTCAACATCCCGGCAAGCGTAACAACAATTGGCGAAGGCGCATTCGAAAACTGCACAAATCTTAAAGCCGCGCATCTGCCCGAAACCGTGGAAACTGTCGGCAACCGCGCATTTGCAAACACGGCGCTTACCACGTTCATTGTGCCGCAAGCCGCCGCGCAAATTGGCAGCGAAGTATTCGCCGGGCTAAACAACCTAACAATTGCCGACCGCTTCGCCACCGCCAACGTGTCGCCCACCGTGCTTCTTGGTGCCACGCGCACAAGCGTGTATGTGCCCTACAACGCGCAAGGCGTATACAACTGGCAGGTGGGCTTGCCAACCACGGGCAATCGCCTTATGCCCTACGGCGTGAAAGCCGCCGAAAATTTGAACGACCTGAAGGTGGGGCAAACCGTCAGCCTGCTAGACGACAACGGCTACATATATGCGCCGGGCGCTGTGCAGCCAATATGCAGCTACAAAGCCAAATATATCAGCTTAGATATTGACGCAGGCACCGTAACGGCAAAGCAGACCGGCGCCGGCAACTTCAGCATAAGCCTTGTGCTGGCGCTTGACGTGCCCACGCTAGACGGCACCGCGCATATAGAAATACCTCTCAATTAAATAGACAACACCCGGGGATTTTAGATTTAGGTCTAGGCACACGCGTGCCCGATTTGGAAAAGGAAGAAGGGAAATGAAGAAGACAAGCATCTTAAAACGTGCGACATCTATCGCATGTGCCGCCGCCATGGCGCTTACCATGACGCCGTTTGCTGCCGGCGCATTTGGGAGCGACCAATCAAAAGCGTATGCAGCAAATGACCCTGTGCCGCAGGTGGGCGCGAATGTGTGCATGACAGTGCCTCTATTTGTTACGTTTGGTGGCGAAGAGGGCTACGACGTTTCGAATCCGGCTTCAAGTATTACGTCAGATTTCAGCTTGGTGAATAGCGGCAAGACTAATGCCTATGTGTCTCAAATTGTAAGTAAAGATTTAGGCGCTACAAAGCTGTTCTACAAAATGAATGGCACGGAAGGCAAGCCTGCAGTGGGTGCGGAAGACCCGCTGTTTAGTTTGTATTTGACTGAAGACGAATCGCAAAGAATAGATTTCGGTCCGGGCGATGCTACAACTGGTAGCACCGTGGAAAAGGGTGCAGGCGTGTATATCGGTGCTAACAGGAATAGTACAGCACAGTGTACATTCCGCCTGAATTTAACGAACACCGATCAAGTGAAAGATGCAAAATATGCTGTTAATACTGACAATTTAGTTGTTGCTGGCACCACACCGGGTGAAGGCAAATACAACTACGATGTTGTAAATAAACTCGCTCAGTTAACTGTAACTATAACAGGCACGGGATATCCGTTATTTGATTACAGCTGGGTTAGTGGTAGCTACAATGGTAAAAATGCTGCGCAATTAGAGGCAGAAAATGTGCCGATGTATTTAATAGATAATGAATACAATCAAGTATACAGTCTTGATGATATTAAAAAGCAAGTTGCCGATATAAAAAGCAAGGGTGAAAAATCTCCGTATTGCACGCATTATAGAGATTTGGCGATAGACCCCTCTAGATATACATGCAAGATTCAATTTGGCACGGGTAACAATTACGAAGAAGTTGTTGTTTTAGACTCTTACGTAGACAGCATGGAAGATCCTGCTGCGATAGATGAAACACAAACTAAAGATAATATTGTTTTTCAATTTAAGAGAGCTATAGGCAATACACCAATTCAAGATACTAATAAGCGTTCTTTTTCGGTACATTCAAAGAAAGATCCAAGTAAAGTGCTTTCTGGAAACATGTATGGCTTTTTTAGACCGATAGAGAAAGAGGCTTCCTACACGGATGCAGATTATGCAGAGTTGCTTAGATATTTCACTTCGTTAGAAACGTATTTACATAATAATCTGAAAACCGAGATTCCTCTGCACACTAATAGTTTGGAAATGCATGACCAAAGTAATGGTATTAGTTATTTCTATGATGTTTGCAGTAATGTAACAAGCAATGTTATGTTAATGGACTCACCGAATGCGGCAGGGCTATGGACTCGATTGTTTGCTATAAGTGCTAGCAGAATGTGTGGATCATCACAAGACCTGTATCGATATTATCAATATGATCAGCGTAACAGAATGTGTGCGGTTGGTGGTTTTGGCGTGCCGGCTAGCTATGCCGGTGTTTCATGCGATTACATAACCGGAGATTATGGTGGAGCAGGGAATACTTTTCATATCAACGGAAATGGAAATAGAACGGGTCACTCTCATTGGTCTGATCCTTATCCAGTTCGTCCGGGGTTTGCTTTGTAGGAGTTAGCTGATTCATTTCCAATTTTTAACTAGCACATTAACAACCGAATAGGGTTCGGTGGGGTGTAAAACTGCACTGTAGTGCCAAAATTTGGGCAAATTTTCCCGAACCCTATTCATCAATTTCACAAATACTATTACTAGCCACTAATGCTGTGGCTTGGATACTTATACGTAAAGGGGTTTTGTAATGGCAGGTTTAGCTGGTTTAGCTGACAGATGCAGATTGCTGCGGCAAAAAATGTCCGGCGACCTGCCGGCAGCGCTTGCTTGCGTGCTGACCGTGGCGCTGGTGCTGGGGCTTTGTCCGGGTAGTGTTTTTACGCAGCGTGCGCATGCCGAAACTTATAGCTATACGATTACAGACGAAGAGGAACCCGGCTTCACGCCTTACGTCGATGCGACACTTACGCTTGGCATTAAGCTGACGAATAGTGCTGCTGCGGTAGATGGCGTAACGGGTAATACCACTGTTTCGTCTGGCGACACCGAAGTAACTTCAAACATGTGGCTGGGCATCAAGATTACGAACAGCGCGGCTGTGGTGGACGGTGTTTCTGGCAACACGACTGTTTCGTCTGGCGACACCGAAGTAACTTCAAACATGTGGCTGGGCATCAAGATTACGAACAGTTCGCCGAACCCTGACGAGTCGGGCAGCTCTACAGTTTCGTCTTCCGGCAGCGAGGTAATTGCCGAAACCACACTTGGTATAAAAATTACGAACAATGCGCATGCTACTTTTATAGATTACGACTTAGTGGGTGACGATGCGCTGCTGTACCAAAGCGCTCACAATCAAATTATTTACACGAAAGATGGCAGCGGCAACACTGTTTCTTGGAGTGGTAAAGCTGGCGGCGGTGTGCAAGATGCGGTACTAGGTGATGTAACTACTGGCGCTACCGTTGTTGTGCCCGATGCTCCGGAGTGCACGGGTTACGACTTCGATGGTTGGGCGCTGCGCATTAATGGCACGCTTGTAACCGAGGGCGAAGGCGCTAGTGTTGCGGCTAAGCTGTATCAGCCGCGGCAAACTTTCCAAGTTCGCTATGCTGACAATTATCAGTTTGTAGCCAAGTGGAGCCCCGTTGAGCAAGACTATGAGGTAAATGTTTACCTACAAAACGCAAACGATAATGACTATACGCTAGATGAGGATATGTCTGCTGCACTTGCGGGCAGGGCACTAACCGACGCTGACATAACGGTAACTGCGCCCGCCGCGCCCGAGGGTTTTGCGCTAAAAAGCTCTGGCAATGTGTTATCTAGCTGGATGAAGCGCGAGGGCGGCGCAAACGATACGCTGTGCGTTTATTACGATCGTTTAACTTACTCAATTAGTTTCGTGAAGCCTACGGGTGAAGGTGTTCCAGAAGACAGTGCTATTACTGGATGGCCTACCGATGTGGCAAACGTGCGCTATGGGCAAACCTATACGCTGCCCAGCAAGCCTACGGCTGACAACTATAACTTCGAGTGGGTTGTAACAGAGCCTGAAGGTCTAGCAATCACAAATGGCGCCATAACAATGCCAAACCAAAACGTTGTTATAAGTGGTACATGGACAGAGATTCTTACAACGAAGTGGCTGCTTGTGAAGTACGCGTCTGCTACGCCGAAGGATCATGCGCTTGTTGTAAACAGTACAGCCACTGAAGTAAGCAGCTTTGATGATGCGACCGTAAAAGTAAGTGGCGGTGCGCCTTTCCGCAAAACCGGCGTTGATGCAGGTATATATCAGTGGGTTGACCTAGGTAAGAAGGGCGACTACTCCGACGCTGCCGAGCCTACGCTTCCCACAGTGGATAGCACGTATGGGGTGGACGGGTATGTGAAACTAACCGACAGCTGGTATGTGCCCATAATGGTGCCCGAAGCTGGCGACACCGGAGCTACAAGTAAGGGCTGGTGTTCGTGGCAGGCAGGTAGTGCGCTTAGCACCGACAGCTTGAAGGATTTAGCCAACAAGGCAACTGCAGGCGAGAATTACGACACCATTACGCTTTATGCTCGCTGGAATTTAATTGTAAATGTAGATATTCCGGTGGACATAAAGATGGACCTCGACTTGGCAACTGGTGAAGTTAGCGCCAAACGTACATCAGACGGTACGGCGGCTTCAGATGACAGCCCGTGGCACTTCACTTCGCAAACTGTAGAGCCGCTGGAAATTGTGTCTATAAGCGAGGCTGGAACTGCCGAAGAGATAAACGCTCGTGAAGCGGCTGCAACAGAGTTGTTTGGCGAAACCAACGTAGGTACAAGTATCAGCAATGCAAAGGTGTGGCTGCAGCTTTCGGGCTTGGGCACGGGCGGCGCTGCTACCTACAACTACTTCTTGGGCGAGCGCGCACCTGTCGTCGGCACACCTAGCAACATTGTGGTTGCTAAAGCGGCAAGTTCAACTGCGCAGGCTGTTACGCAGGTGGCTTTCAACCTTGGCTTAAACGGCTTCGAGGCTGATAAGGCAAAACTTTCGCAGGCAGACACTTATTCCGACATTGCGAAGTTGAAATACACGGTGCGCTATAGCACCGAGACTACTCCCGGCGAAAGCGAGCTTTGGGGCAGTCCGAGCGCGTAGGTAATACGCCGGCGCATGCAGAGTGTGCCGGCGCACGCCACACGTGGTTGTGGTCTTACAAATATAGGCGATAGACGAAACGGATAAACATGGCAAACGATTTGAACAAACAGAACGGCAAGCGTCCAAGTGTGAACTATGGCGCAAAAGGTACTCAGGCGGGCGACGGCGTACAGCGCACAACTTCTGCGAAGCCTGCTGCCGCGCCGACGCAGCCAAGCAAAAATGCCAAGCGCACAATAATTTTGGTGCTGGGCGTTGTTGTGGTGGCAATTGCAATATGGGTGCTTGTGTGGCTGTTCGCATGCAACGGCAGCAGCCTGATTGACCCTAACGCGCAGACCGGTCAAGCGCCGTACAAGAGCGAAGAAGAAATGCAGGCTGAGCTTGACCGCGTGGTTGAGGAAGGCATGTTCAACATTTCTATTGCCAGCGTTATTCCGTTTGCGAATGGGACAAGCGATGGCACGGCGTACATCGAGAATGTGCCGGGTAATCGCTACAACATGCAGGTAACTATTACGGATGATTCAGACGGCAGCGTGCTTTACGAAAGCGGCGTGCTTGAGCCGAATCAGTTTATTGAAAAAATCACGCTTACCCGCGATTTAGAGCCGGGTTCGTATCCGGCAACTGCCACGTTTACAGCGCTTGATGAAAACACATACGAGGAAGTGGGGCAGGCTGCCGCAAAGATAACTCTGAATGTAGAAGGGTAAGGGCAGGGTGCGATGGAGAAGCGGAGGACGCATGCTGGGGCGAGCAGGCTGCGGAAAGAGCGGGGGATGCATGCTGGGGCGAGAGCGGGGATATGCTCAGTCGCTCTACAGTCCTCGCTCTGCAGAAATGTTCACAGAACATTTCTGTTCGCTGCGGAACTCGCTTTGTGAGCACGTCTTCGCTCTCCAACCTCTTGGGGTTCGCCCAAAAATGTTTCACGTGAAACATTTTGAAACAAAACGGTATCTAGCTGGTAGGGAAACCAGCTTGAACATAAACGCAAGTAGGAAATGGCTTAAAACTAAAGGAGGATTAGCCATGAAGAAGACTAGTAAGGTATTGGGTGCTATAGGGCTTAGCGCCGCGCTTGCTATCGGTTGCGCGCTGCCAGCATTTGCAGAAGGTGAGCCTGCAGGTTCGCTTTCGGAAATAAACGGCAATACGTACAGTAATACATCTTTACCAAGTGGCACAGGCACAGACGGCACAACTGTTGGCGTAAAAAGCTATATCTCTAACATCTCTGTACAAGTTCCGCTTGAGGCTATTGTATATGCTGATGTTGTAGGTTCGACCACAGCTGGAGAAGGTCTAAAGTGCCCAAGCTCTGATGTTTATAAGCTGACTAATAAATCAACGAGTCTCGATCTGAAAGTTTCAAAGATTGATTGGGATTTTTGTAAAAACGCTAGTGATACATATATTACTGGTTGGAAGATTGTTAACGATTCAAGTTTGGCAAAGGCTGGCACACCTGATTCGAAGCTCCCTAATGAGTCTGGAGATAATTTTGGTAATTTGTATATAACTCTTGAAGGTAATAGCGGAACAAAGATGCAACTAAAAGAAAATAAAAAGGCTGAAGCAGTTAATGTTGGTGAAACTCTTAATTGGGTACTCCCTAAACAGTCTGTTGATAATGCAGGAACGATTACAGATAATCCTTATAGTATCACTATGAAAGGTTCTAACTCTCAGCTTCTCAATCAGGTAAAAGATGGCATGCACATGGAAGTATTTAAGATTAAATACACCTTTGCTCCTAGTGTAGATGCTGTTGAAGGTGTTGTTGACAGTCCTCATCCTGTTCCTACTACTCCTGCGGGTGCTTAATCCTAAAACCAAAAAGTCCGACTGAATGAACAAGGCTATCTAATGACATATGACGATACACAGGGCGCAAAGCGCGCAAATTCCCAGAATACGCAGGACGCATTTTCGGATGCGCCCTTAGGTGAAAGCGCCAAAAGCGCCACAAATTCACGCGCATATGAATACGGAATAGCATGGGGAGCCAACCGCAAGGCGGCTCCCCAGTCGGGCGCAAATGCGGCACATCAGCAGTCGGGCGCAAACGCGGCACAGCAACAAGCGCGACCGGCGGCAACGGCAACGGCGGCGGCTTCCGCACCGCACGCGCAGCGCGCACCGCACGCACAACAGCCGCTGCAACCTGCGCAGGAAAGCAGGAAACGCAAGCATGGTGCAGGGTTTTGGATAGGCATAATAGTTGCCATAGTCGCGCTAATTCTTGCGGCGCTTCTGGCATTCAACATGTGCAGCGGCGGCGGGCGTGGTGCGCGTCAGGGCGACCAAGGTCAGCTTGCTGGCAAGACCGATGCCGAAATTCAAGCCGAGCTAGACCGCGTGGTAGAAGAAGGCATGTTCAACATTTCCATCGCGTCCGTGATTGAGTTCGAAAACGGCACCGCACCCGGCGAGGTGCGCATAGAGAACGTCCCGAACAACCGTTACCTGATGCGGGTAGAGGTCGTTCGCGACGACACGGGCGAAGTTATATACACGACCGATTACGTTGAACCGAACCACCACATTCAAACCGACACCTTAGATGTTGCGCTGCCGGCAGGCACCTACGATTGCACAGCCAATTTCTTCGCTACGACTTGTCCTCACTCATAGCTGCTCCTGCTGGCATTGGTGCTAGTGTGGCTTTGGCTCCTGAGTGCACCGCCATATCGCAGGGCGCGTTTTGGGGAAATGCTGATCTGCGCACAATCGTTAGCACGGGTGAAGTTGCCAGCATAGCGGTTGCTAATTCCGAAAGCGAAGCCGAGCAAGCAAACGAGCAAGCAAATGCGGAAACCGCGGAAGGCGCGGAAGCTGTAGAAGCGGTGGAAGCTGCGGAAGGTGCGGAAGGTGCGGAAGGCGGTGCGGCATCTAGCGATGTGCAAACCACCACGCCAATACCCGCGTTCAGCGGCGAAACTGTTGCCAACGCAACAGTTGTTACCAGCAATACCGTCGCATGGGAAGCGGCTGGATTTACTCATTTCGTAACTCCGGCGCAGCCGGGCGATGTGGCAGCGCCTGCAGAAAATGAATCGGGCTTTGCTTACACGCTGTTACCCGACTACACCTTGGCAGTCAGCTGGGCGGCTGGCAACGGTGAAGGCGAAGGTAACGGTGAAGGTGAAGGCGAAGGTAACGGTGAAGGCGAAGGTAACGTTGAAGCTGCCGGCAACGGCGAAGCCGCAAGCGCCGACAGCGGTGAAGGCGAAGGCAACGGCGAAGTCGCAAGCGCCGACAACGGCGAAGTCGCAAGCGCCGACAGCGGCAAAGCCGAACCGCCCGCAGAACTAACAATCCCAGAAGCCGGCGCAATTAACGGCGTGGAATACAAGGTATCGACCATCGCGCCAGCCGGTTTCTCAAATTTGCAAGCGCCGCAAATTGTCAACATCCCGGCAAGCGTAACAACAATTGGCGAAGGCGCATTCGAAAACTGCACAAATCTTAAAGCCGCGCATCTGCCCGAAACCGTGGAAACTGTCGGCAACCGCGCATTTGCAAACACGGCGCTTACCACGTTCATTGTGCCGCAAGCCGCCGCGCAAATTGGCAGCGAAGTATTCGCCGGGCTAAACAACCTAACAATTGCCGACCGCTTCGCCACCGCCAACGTGTCGCCCACCGTGCTTCTTGGTGCCACGCGCACAAGCGTGTATGTGCCCTACAACGCGCAAGGCGTATACAACTGGCAGGTGGGCTTGCCAACCACGGGCAATCGCCTTATGCCCTACGGCGTGAAAGCCGCCGAAAATTTGAACGACCTGAAGGTGGGGCAAACCGTCAGCCTGCTAGACGACAACGGCTACATATATGCGCCGGGCGCTGTGCAGCCAATATGCAGCTACAAAGCCAAATATATCAGCTTAGATATTGACGCAGGCACCGTAACGGCAAAGCAGACCGGCGCCGGCAACTTCAGCATAAGCCTTGTGCTGGCGCTTGACGTGCCCACGCTAGACGGCACCGCGCATATAGAAATACCTCTCAATTAAATAGACAACACCCGGGGATTTTAGATTTAGGTCTAGGCACACGCGTGCCCGATTTGGAAAAGGAAGAAGGGAAATGAAGAAGACAAGCATCTTAAAACGTGCGACATCTATCGCATGTGCCGCCGCCATGGCGCTTACCATGACGCCGTTTGCTGCCGGCGCATTTGGGAGCGACCAATCAAAAGCGTATGCAGCAAATGACCCTGTGCCGCAGGTGGGCGCGAATGTGTGCATGACAGTGCCTCTATTTGTTACGTTTGGTGGCGAAGAGGGCTACGACGTTTCGAATCCGGCTTCAAGTATTACGTCAGATTTCAGCTTGGTGAATAGCGGCAAGACTAATGCCTATGTGTCTCAAATTGTAAGTAAAGATTTAGGCGCTACAAAGCTGTTCTACAAAATGAATGGCACGGAAGGCAAGCCTGCAGTGGGTGCGGAAGACCCGCTGTTTAGTTTGTATTTGACTGAAGACGAATCGCAAAGAATAGATTTCGGTCCGGGCGATGCTACAACTGGTAGCACCGTGGAAAAGGGTGCAGGCGTGTATATCGGTGCTAACAGGAATAGTACAGCACAGTGTACATTCCGCCTGAATTTAACGAACACCGATCAAGTGAAAGATGCAAAATATGCTGTTAATACTGACAATTTAGTTGTTGCTGGCACCACACCGGGTGAAGGCAAATACAACTACGATGTTGTAAATAAACTCGCTCAGTTAACTGTAACTATAACAGGCACGGGATATCCGTTATTTGATTACAGCTGGGTTAGTGGTAGCTACAATGGTAAAAATGCTGCGCAATTAGAGGCAGAAAATGTGCCGATGTATTTAATAGATAATGAATACAATCAAGTATACAGTCTTGATGATATTAAAAAGCAAGTTGCCGATATAAAAAGCAAGGGTGAAAAATCTCCGTATTGCACGCATTATAGAGATTTGGCGATAGACCCCTCTAGATATACATGCAAGATTCAATTTGGCACGGGTAACAATTACGAAGAAGTTGTTGTTTTAGACTCTTACGTAGACAGCATGGAAGATCCTGCTGCGATAGATGAAACACAAACTAAAGATAATATTGTTTTTCAATTTAAGAGAGCTATAGGCAATACACCAATTCAAGATACTAATAAGCGTTCTTTTTCGGTACATTCAAAGAAAGATCCAAGTAAAGTGCTTTCTGGAAACATGTATGGCTTTTTTAGACCGATAGAGAAAGAGGCTTCCTACACGGATGCAGATTATGCAGAGTTGCTTAGATATTTCACTTCGTTAGAAACGTATTTACATAATAATCTGAAAACCGAGATTCCTCTGCACACTAATAGTTTGGAAATGCATGACCAAAGTAATGGTATTAGTTATTTCTATGATGTTTGCAGTAATGTAACAAGCAATGTTATGTTAATGGACTCACCGAATGCGGCAGGGCTATGGACTCGATTGTTTGCTATAAGTGCTAGCAGAATGTGTGGATCATCACAAGACCTGTATCGATATTATCAATATGATCAGCGTAACAGAATGTGTGCGGTTGGTGGTTTTGGCGTGCCGGCTAGCTATGCCGGTGTTTCATGCGATTACATAACCGGAGATTATGGTGGAGCAGGGAATACTTTTCATATCAACGGAAATGGAAATAGAACGGGTCACTCTCATTGGTCTGATCCTTATCCAGTTCGTCCGGGGTTTGCTTTGTAGGAGTTAGCTGATTCATTTCCAATTTTTAACTAGCACATTAACAACCGAATAGGGTTCGGTGGGGTGTAAAACTGCACTGTAGTGCCAAAATTTGGGCAAATTTTCCCGAACCCTATTCATCAATTTCACAAATACTATTACTAGCCACTAATGCTGTGGCTTGGATACTTATACGTAAAGGGGTTTTGTAATGGCAGGTTTAGCTGGTTTAGCTGACAGATGCAGATTGCTGCGGCAAAAAATGTCCGGCGACCTGCCGGCAGCGCTTGCTTGCGTGCTGACCGTGGCGCTGGTGCTGGGGCTTTGTCCGGGTAGTGTTTTTACGCAGCGTGCGCATGCCGAAACTTATAGCTATACGATTACAGACGAAGAGGAACCCGGCTTCACGCCTTACGTCGATGCGACACTTACGCTTGGCATTAAGCTGACGAATAGTGCTGCTGCGGTAGATGGCGTAACGGGTAATACCACTGTTTCGTCTGGCGACACCGAAGTAACTTCAAACATGTGGCTGGGCATCAAGATTACGAACAGCGCGGCTGTGGTGGACGGTGTTTCTGGCAACACGACTGTTTCGTCTGGCGACACCGAAGTAACTTCAAACATGTGGCTGGGCATCAAGATTACGAACAGTTCGCCGAACCCTGACGAGTCGGGCAGCTCTACAGTTTCGTCTTCCGGCAGCGAGGTAATTGCCGAAACCACACTTGGTATAAAAATTACGAACAATGCGCATGCTACTTTTATAGATTACGACTTAGTGGGTGACGATGCGCTGCTGTACCAAAGCGCTCACAATCAAATTATTTACACGAAAGATGGCAGCGGCAACACTGTTTCTTGGAGTGGTAAAGCTGGCGGCGGTGTGCAAGATGCGGTACTAGGTGATGTAACTACTGGCGCTACCGTTGTTGTGCCCGATGCTCCGGAGTGCACGGGTTACGACTTCGATGGTTGGGCGCTGCGCATTAATGGCACGCTTGTAACCGAGGGCGAAGGCGCTAGTGTTGCGGCTAAGCTGTATCAGCCGCGGCAAACTTTCCAAGTTCGCTATGCTGACAATTATCAGTTTGTAGCCAAGTGGAGCCCCGTTGAGCAAGACTATGAGGTAAATGTTTACCTACAAAACGCAAACGATAATGACTATACGCTAGATGAGGATATGTCTGCTGCACTTGCGGGCAGGGCACTAACCGACGCTGACATAACGGTAACTGCGCCCGCCGCGCCCGAGGGTTTTGCGCTAAAAAGCTCTGGCAATGTGTTATCTAGCTGGATGAAGCGCGAGGGCGGCGCAAACGATACGCTGTGCGTTTATTACGATCGTTTAACTTACTCAATTAGTTTCGTGAAGCCTACGGGTGAAGGTGTTCCAGAAGACAGTGCTATTACTGGATGGCCTACCGATGTGGCAAACGTGCGCTATGGGCAAACCTATACGCTGCCCAGCAAGCCTACGGCTGACAACTATAACTTCGAGTGGGTTGTAACAGAGCCTGAAGGTCTAGCAATCACAAATGGCGCCATAACAATGCCAAACCAAAACGTTGTTATAAGTGGTACATGGACAGAGATTCTTACAACGAAGTGGCTGCTTGTGAAGTACGCGTCTGCTACGCCGAAGGATCATGCGCTTGTTGTAAACAGTACAGCCACTGAAGTAAGCAGCTTTGATGATGCGACCGTAAAAGTAAGTGGCGGTGCGCCTTTCCGCAAAACCGGCGTTGATGCAGGTATATATCAGTGGGTTGACCTAGGTAAGAAGGGCGACTACTCCGACGCTGCCGAGCCTACGCTTCCCACAGTGGATAGCACGTATGGGGTGGACGGGTATGTGAAACTAACCGACAGCTGGTATGTGCCCATAATGGTGCCCGAAGCTGGCGACACCGGAGCTACAAGTAAGGGCTGGTGTTCGTGGCAGGCAGGTAGTGCGCTTAGCACCGACAGCTTGAAGGATTTAGCCAACAAGGCAACTGCAGGCGAGAATTACGACACCATTACGCTTTATGCTCGCTGGAATTTAATTGTAAATGTAGATATTCCGGTGGACATAAAGATGGACCTCGACTTGGCAACTGGTGAAGTTAGCGCCAAACGTACATCAGACGGTACGGCGGCTTCAGATGACAGCCCGTGGCACTTCACTTCGCAAACTGTAGAGCCGCTGGAAATTGTGTCTATAAGCGAGGCTGGAACTGCCGAAGAGATAAACGCTCGTGAAGCGGCTGCAACAGAGTTGTTTGGCGAAACCAACGTAGGTACAAGTATCAGCAATGCAAAGGTGTGGCTGCAGCTTTCGGGCTTGGGCACGGGCGGCGCTGCTACCTACAACTACTTCTTGGGCGAGCGCGCACCTGTCGTCGGCACACCTAGCAACATTGTGGTTGCTAAAGCGGCAAGTTCAACTGCGCAGGCTGTTACGCAGGTGGCTTTCAACCTTGGCTTAAACGGCTTCGAGGCTGATAAGGCAAAACTTTCGCAGGCAGACACTTATTCCGACATTGCGAAGTTGAAATACACGGTGCGCTATAGCACCGAGACTACTCCCGGCGAAAGCGAGCTTTGGGGCAGTCCGAGCGCGTAGGTAATACGCCGGCGCATGCAGAGTGTGCCGGCGCACGCCACACGTGGTTGTGGTCTTACAAATATAGGCGATAGACGAAACGGATAAACATGGCAAACGATTTGAACAAACAGAACGGCAAGCGTCCAAGTGTGAACTATGGCGCAAAAGGTACTCAGGCGGGCGACGGCGTACAGCGCACAACTTCTGCGAAGCCTGCTGCCGCGCCGACGCAGCCAAGCAAAAATGCCAAGCGCACAATAATTTTGGTGCTGGGCGTTGTTGTGGTGGCAATTGCAATATGGGTGCTTGTGTGGCTGTTCGCATGCAACGGCAGCAGCCTGATTGACCCTAACGCGCAGACCGGTCAAGCGCCGTACAAGAGCGAAGAAGAAATGCAGGCTGAGCTTGACCGCGTGGTTGAGGAAGGCATGTTCAACATTTCTATTGCCAGCGTTATTCCGTTTGCGAATGGGACAAGCGATGGCACGGCGTACATCGAGAATGTGCCGGGTAATCGCTACAACATGCAGGTAACTATTACGGATGATTCAGACGGCAGCGTGCTTTACGAAAGCGGCGTGCTTGAGCCGAATCAGTTTATTGAAAAAATCACGCTTACCCGCGATTTAGAGCCGGGTTCGTATCCGGCAACTGCCACGTTTACAGCGCTTGATGAAAACACATACGAGGAAGTGGGGCAGGCTGCCGCAAAGATAACTCTGAATGTAGAAGGGTAAGGGCAGGGTGCGATGGAGAAGCGGAGGACGCATGCTGGGGCGAGCAGGCTGCGGAAAGAGCGGGGGATGCATGCTGGGGCGAGAGCGGGGATATGCTCAGTCGCTCTACAGTCCTCGCTCTGCAGAAATGTTCACAGAACATTTCTGTTCGCTGCGGAACTCGCTTTGTGAGCACGTCTTCGCTCTCCAACCTCTTGGGGTTCGCCCAAAAATGTTTCACGTGAAACATTTTGAAACAAAACGGTATCTAGCTGGTAGGGAAACCAGCTTGAACATAAACGCAAGTAGGAAATGGCTTAAAACTAAAGGAGGATTAGCCATGAAGAAGACTAGTAAGGTATTGGGTGCTATAGGGCTTAGCGCCGCGCTTGCTATCGGTTGCGCGCTGCCAGCATTTGCAGAAGGTGAGCCTGCAGGTTCGCTTTCGGAAATAAACGGCAATACGTACAGTAATACATCTTTACCAAGTGGCACAGGCACAGACGGCACAACTGTTGGCGTAAAAAGCTATATCTCTAACATCTCTGTACAAGTTCCGCTTGAGGCTATTGTATATGCTGATGTTGTAGGTTCGACCACAGCTGGAGAAGGTCTAAAGTGCCCAAGCTCTGATGTTTATAAGCTGACTAATAAATCAACGAGTCTCGATCTGAAAGTTTCAAAGATTGATTGGGATTTTTGTAAAAACGCTAGTGATACATATATTACTGGTTGGAAGATTGTTAACGATTCAAGTTTGGCAAAGGCTGGCACACCTGATTCGAAGCTCCCTAATGAGTCTGGAGATAATTTTGGTAATTTGTATATAACTCTTGAAGGTAATAGCGGAACAAAGATGCAACTAAAAGAAAATAAAAAGGCTGAAGCAGTTAATGTTGGTGAAACTCTTAATTGGGTACTCCCTAAACAGTCTGTTGATAATGCAGGAACGATTACAGATAATCCTTATAGTATCACTATGAAAGGTTCTAACTCTCAGCTTCTCAATCAGGTAAAAGATGGCATGCACATGGAAGTATTTAAGATTAAATACACCTTTGCTCCTAGTGTAGATGCTGTTGAAGGTGTTGTTGACAGTCCTCATCCTGTTCCTACTACTCCTGCGGGTGCTTAATCCTAAAACCAAAAAGTCCGACTGAATGAACAAGGCTATCTAATGACATATGACGATACACAGGGCGCAAAGCGCGCAAATTCCCAGAATACGCAGGACGCATTTTCGGATGCGCCCTTAGGTGAAAGCGCCAAAAGCGCCACAAATTCACGCGCATATGAATACGGAATAGCATGGGGAGCCAACCGCAAGGCGGCTCCCCAGTCGGGCGCAAATGCGGCACATCAGCAGTCGGGCGCAAACGCGGCACAGCAACAAGCGCGACCGGCGGCAACGGCAACGGCGGCGGCTTCCGCACCGCACGCGCAGCGCGCACCGCACGCACAACAGCCGCTGCAACCTGCGCAGGAAAGCAGGAAACGCAAGCATGGTGCAGGGTTTTGGATAGGCATAATAGTTGCCATAGTCGCGCTAATTCTTGCGGCGCTTCTGGCATTCAACATGTGCAGCGGCGGCGGGCGTGGTGCGCGTCAGGGCGACCAAGGTCAGCTTGCTGGCAAGACCGATGCCGAAATTCAAGCCGAGCTAGACCGCGTGGTAGAAGAAGGCATGTTCAACATTTCCATCGCGTCCGTGATTGAGTTCGAAAACGGCACCGCACCCGGCGAGGTGCGCATAGAGAACGTCCCGAACAACCGTTACCTGATGCGGGTAGAGGTCGTTCGCGACGACACGGGCGAAGTTATATACACGACCGATTACGTTGAACCGAACCACCACATTCAAACCGACACCTTAGATGTTGCGCTGCCGGCAGGCACCTACGATTGCACAGCCAATTTCTTCGCTTACGACATGGAGACGGAAGACGAAGTTGGGCAGGCGGCAGCCAAGGTAGTAGTGAAAGTGCTTGGGTAAGTAAAGGGATTTGGGATAAGGGAACATCATGGAAAGCATCGCAAAGAAAATTCTGGCAATAGTGGTGGCGTGCTGCATGGTTACGTCGCTTACTCCGGCGGCGGCTTTGGCTGCGGGCGCCGGTGCGGGCGGGGCATCCACACCCGGCGCGACTGCGACTGCGGGTGCAGCTGCGGGCGCAGATTACACGCGCACGCAGGAAAACACCGAGCGCATCGAACATGAAGGCGTGCAAGAGGCGGCAGATGAATACGCCACTGAACACACAGGAGAAGCAGCGCAGGCTACTACCGAAGGCGCTTCCACGTCTGTTTCTGTGCGCACGCTTTCGGAATTCAACTGGACGCGCTGGACGGGTCCGCAGCAAAATGCAACCATAGATGATGTGGCTGATCCCGAAAAAGCGTCGGGCAATTTGGTTGTGGAATACGAAAAGGGCGCTCCGAAAAAGCTTGACGGCGGCGCGCTGGGCTACGAATATTCGCTGGAAGTTACGCGCACGGCTTTCAAGAGCGACGGCACGCTTCAATCTAGTGGCACTACGAAGCAGCTTACGGGCGGAGTGGTGGAAGATGGCGGCAACGCGCCCGTAGTTACCATTGTGTTAAAAGACGCGCTGGAAGAATTCGCCGAAGAATCAATAAGCAACGAAAACGCAAGTTATTTCTACGGCTCTTACGATTTCAAGATAGTTACAACAGGCGCTGCAGAGGCGCCCGAATGCGTTGTTAATTTCTGGATAGTGCCAGACGACTTCCTGAAAGATCGCATTAATGCCGACGAGGCGAACCCCGATAACCTTTACATGACAGGTGCTTTCTACGGTCACGCGACACTTGAGGCTACAAATATTAAGGCGGCAGCTGCATCTGGTGCAGCTAGTCCGGCATTTACCACACTGCAAAGCGAAGCGGGCGCAAATGCCATAGATACGGCTTACCAGCTAGACGTAACGAATGGCACGCTTTTCAACGTAAACGAACTGTACAAGCAGGTTGATACGGTAACGCTTCCTGTAAGTGCCGATTTGGCGGACAAGGCAGATGGCACAATTAGTGTGCTTGCGTTGGTGGACGGGCAGGTGAAGCGCGTAGAGTACAAACGCGTGGGCAGCAGCAATGAATACGCGAATGCGGCTGACAGCACAGATAAACTTACGTTTAAGCCGGCGGAAAGTGCGGGCGAAGGTGGCGAAGGCTCGGGCGCGGGCGCGGGTGCTGGCTCGGGTGCGGGCACGGGCACGGGCACAAGCACCCCTGCGCACGTCACTTTCTCCGTGAAAAACTTGGGTGCGGCTCCGGGCGCTTTCGCCATTACTTATAAAAGCACGCAAAAATTCCAAGTAACCACCAGCGCTACGGGTGGCACCATAGACGAGGCGCACGCGAAGGAATTTGCGCGCGGCGCAACCCCAACGTTTTATTTCAGCCCGAGCGAAAATTTCTATCTGGCAAACGCAAGCGATGTGGTAGTTTCGGGGCTTAATGCCGACCAATACACTCTAGGTGCAAATTTCATTACGCTAAGCGACACGGCGGCAGCAACGAATGTAACGATAAGCATCACATTCACCGAATACACCGAATCTGAAGCTGAGTCTCACGCCTACTGGAAGTTGGATGTTAGCAGCACGTCTGAGACAGGCGCGTCGGGCGAAGTGTCGGTAGACACAGTTGTGCTGGGCGCGGACAAAGTGCCCACCAACAGCGACACCACAAAATTCAGCGGTTCCAAGACTTTTAACATGGTGCAGGCGGGCTCGCCGGTGTATTTGAATCTCTTTCCGGGCGAGGGCTCGTGCCTAAAAAGCCTGAAAGTTAATGGAGTAGAAGTTGCTGTTACTGGCAGCACGTATACTTTAAGTACCATGCACGATAACACCAGCATAGAGGTGGTGTTTGCGCCCGGCATTCCGCCTGCGCATGTAACGTATACCGTTACCGGTGAAATAGCTGAAGGCAGCGGAAATTTTGGCGTAAGTGTTGACGAAAGCGGGCAGCACCCCATAACAAATTACAGCGCTACGGTGGTTGCGGGCGATTTCCAACATGTTAGCGTGAATGCCGATGAGGGGTACACAATTGGCAGTTTAGAGCTTGACGGCGTGGCGGTTAGCGCCGCGGAGGGCATGCAAAAATACACGCTTACAATTACAAATGTGCGGGCAAATCATAATGTTGTTGTGCGCTTCGTGGGCGACAAAGTGCAGATAAGCGTGCCTGCAAGTGTGGCTGGAGCCACCATAGAAACCAATATGGAGGGCACATCGCCCTATAGCGTAAATGCTGGTGAAGACGTAGAGATATACATAACGCCAGCCAAGAACTATACGCTTGGGAAAATTGTTGTAGGCGAGAACACTTATACAACAGATGAGCTGATGGCAGCTGGCGGCAAAGATGGCTACACGCTGGCGAAAAATTCAAGCGGCACATATACGCTTAGCTTTAAGGCTGTGGGCAATGTTTCGGTGTGTCCGATGCTTTTCCCCGAAGCCGACCCTGACATTCCGGCAACTTTGAAAACGGTTGACGTGGCTGGGCACGGTGGCAATGTTGCGCCGCAGGGCAAGCACACGCTAGATGCGGAAAGCGGCAAGCTAACGCTGAATTTTAGCCGTCTTGAAGGCGACGAATACAAAGACACTCACGTAGACCGTATAGAAATTTCGTCGAATGAAGGCGAAACGGCAACGGTTGCATTTGCCGATTTAACGGATAAGTGGAGCTGGGTGTTTGATGCAAACACTTATAAGGGCACAACCTTCGCAATAGATGTTTACTTTACAGAAGCGGGAAGTGGCGGCGATGTAGCGCCCGAGCCCGCGAAAGCCGACATTGTGCTAGCGGCGAATGCGGGCTGCACTATTGATCCGGCGGGTGTGCAAAACGATGCGGGCGAATGGGTTTACGCGGGCGTTAATTGTGGCGTGGCGCAGTCGTTCACGCTAATTCCAGAAACGGGGTATGAACTAAGTTGCATTTGGCTGTCGGTTGGTGGCGGCAAGATGGTAGATGTAACAAATGCCACGTACAAGGATGCGGCAGGAATTGACGTGCCCTATGTTGTTGGCAACACGCTTTCGTTTATTCCGCAGGCTGCGTCTAGCGGCACGGCGCAATATAAGGTGTATGCCGAATTCAAGAAGTTAGAATCTGAAGACCCTGACTATACGCAGCGCATGTTGGTGGTGCGTACTGATGCGTCTGGCACGGGTACGGGTACTACTACGCCTTCGGGAACCACTTGGACAAGTGCGGGAGAAAAGCAAAGCATCTCTATTATTCCCGATAAAGATAGCAGAATAGATTGCGTAACGCTGCAAGATTTAGATGCAGACGGCGCGCCCATAGAGGGCACCTCGCGTGTGGTAACTAGCCTTGCCAGCGCCGGTACGCTGTCTATTACGGTCGATGAAAACACGCTTGTACTGGTGAAATTCGCTAAGCTAAACCCGGGCGAGGTAGCACCGATCAACAAGAAAGTGGTGGCGGTTACATCTGCTGCACTTACTGGTGGCACCATATCGCCCGCGGGGCTGCAAAATGTTTTAGCTGACGCAAGCCTGTCGTTTAGCATAAAGGCGCAAGAAGGCTACAGTTTTGCGGCGCTGAAGGTTACGGGTGAATTTGAAAGCGATAAATACGAAGCCGAAATAAGCCCGACCGATAGCCGCATAACCGCAAATGATGCGGGCGACACATTTACCTATGCGCTGCCTAGCGATTTGATAACTCGTTTCGCTAAGACCGATAGCGCGGACAACACGGGGCGCATAAATGTTATAGCCACATTTACGGCGCAAAGCATAAACGACAAAACTTGGCATGTATCTACCAGCGTAAGTGGACCGTCTGGTGCGGGATACATTTCTCCCGGCATGTGCGAAGGGCAAGATGGCGTAGATGTGGCGGCGGGCGCGTCGCAAACATTCAGTTTTGTGAATAAGGCAGGCTACGTTGTGCGCGCAGTTTATGTTGACGGCGTGCAAGTGGCTGCTGGCGTTAGCGAATACACGCTTGAAAATGTTGTGAAAGATACCGACTTGCGGGTGGAATTTGCACCCGAGGCGGGCAAACCTGTGCCGCGTGTGCACAGCATAGAGACCAGTGTGGTGGGCAGCTGTGGCGGTACTGTTTCGCCTTTGGGCGCAACCGATGTTAACGATGGCGCAAACATTAGCGTTACGTTTATTCCCGACGCTGGCTGGCGCATTAAAGATGTGCGGCTAGACGGAAAACCGGTTGTGGCTGATGTAAGCGGCAGCACACTTGAGCTGTTCAATGTGTCGGCGGACCACTCTGTTGTGGTGGAATACGAAAACGTTGTGACAGATACCTCGCTTGTGCTTGTGGAAGCGAAGGGACCGGGGCGCGTTTCGCCCGCTGGTGCGGTGGAGCTGGTTGAAGGCAAGAATACAGCCTTCACATTCATTGCGAATGCAGCTAGCGCAAGTGCGAAAGTGGTAGACCTGACCAGCGTTACGGTTGACATGCGTCTAGAAAATGGCGAAATAAAAACGCTTGGCGGAGCCGATTTAGCCAATGCTGCGAAAACAAACGACTGGACGCTTGATGTGGCTTCCATAGAGGAATTTGTTGCGGCGCAAGGGTACAGTGGCGCAAGCATTGCCAAGCTGGTTGCCACGTTTGCCGAAGTGGACAAAACAGAACCGGGTGGCACGCCTGCGCTTGGCGATGAAGAGCAGCCGCCGTCAACAGATGCGCGCGTGCGCATAGAAGCAAGCGCAGGATACGGTGGCACTATTGAGCCTTCCGTGTACGAGGCAGTTGTGCCAAGCGAAGCTGGCAAGATAAATGAATACACATTTACTGTGAAGCCTACGGCGGAATACCATATTAAAGATGTGTCGCTGAATGCTTCTGGTGCCAGTGGTGTTCAGCTTGTGAACAACGGCAATGGCACCTACACGTTAAAAATTAGCAGCGCCTCAAATGTTGGCGGCAGCACCGTGGGAATAAATGCTGAGTTTGAGAAAAACGCGGCTGAGGTTCAGCGCGATGAATATTCGATAGAAGTAGAAGTGCAAGGCGCGGGCTCTGTTTATCCGGGAAACATTACTCAAGCTGGCGGTAAGACCACGATGAAGGTGCCGGCAGGCGGCGCGCAGGCGTTCTCGTTCTTCCCGGAAAGTGGATGCGCTACTTATATAAAGGTTGGGCAAGCGTCAATTTTCGATGCTTCTGACCACAGCGACTTGCGCCAAGTTGCCGGCAGCTATTCGCTTAGCAACATATCGTGCGACATGCGTGTGCTGGTTGTGTTCAATTCAGCATCTGGTAGCGAAGCTGAGCAACTTCCCGAATACGAAAAGTTCACCGTAAAAGCGCAGGCTGTTGGTGGTGGCACCATAACGCCTGCGGGCGACACGCTGGTGAATGCTGGCGCAAATCTTGTGTTCACCGCGAAAGCAAATGCGGGACACAAGCTAAGTTACCTTGCAATTGATGGAACGGTCGATTCCGACGGCAACGTTTTGGCTGGCGAATACGTAAGTGCAGCCGATGTGGCGCGCGGGCAATACACGTTCGCAAATATTCAGGCTGACCACTCTGTGGTGGCGGTGTTTGTTAGCGACACTCAGGCGGTTGAGAACTTCACAGCTTACGACTTAACGCTTGGTGGCTCTGGTAAGGGCTATGCTAGTCCCAGTGGGGTTGTGTTCGTAAAATCGGGCGCGGCGCAATCAGCTGAGGTGCTGCCAAATCATGGTTTTGCTGTTAAACAGGCGTACTTTATAGATGAAGCAGGTTCACGTGTAGGCAGCACTTATGCGCCCGAAGCGGGCGAATCTGGTGTTCGCGTTCCGCTTGCTTATCGCGGTAGTGGCACATACAGGCTAGTTGCAGAATTTGAGGCAGCGTTACTTCCTAACACTGGGCTTGATAATGCTGAAATAAATGAAGATGTGTCATATATTGTGAACGCTGGTGTTGAGGGCAGCGGTGGTGCTGTGTCGCCAGCGGGCACGAATGTTGTGCGAGCGCATGCGGCGCAGACTTTCACGCTAATTCCAGATGAGGGCTACAAAGTTGATGGTGCGTATGTGCTTATGAAGAATGGCACTAAAAACCCAATTGCTGTTGACGGGAATTCATTCACGCTGCGCGAAGTGTCTTCCAACATGGACGTGTTTGCGGTGTTTAAGCCTGTGGGTGCGGGCGAAACTGTGCCTAGTTATACGAACCACGCAGTTAGCGTTTCTGCTAATGGACCCGGCAATGTGTATCCGGCGGGGTGTGTTCAGGTTGCAAATGGCAAGCCCTTTACGTTCACGCTTCAGCCTGACAATGGAGCGCTTCTGAAACGACTTGTTGTGCATGCGGCAGGTGAGCAAACAGATGTTACTAGTGGAGTGGTTGGGCTTAGCTACACTGTGCCTGCCGTTTCGCAAGATTTAAGATTTGTGGCTGAGTTCGCCAATACGGATGGCTCGTCTTACTTCGAGCCGGATGCAGACGTAAATGTAGACGTGCGCATACAAGATTCAAGTGCTGGCAGCGCAAACTTCTGCCGTGTGTCGCCTACTTATGCAAGTTTGCCCAAAGGCTCTTCCAAGAAGTTCTACATAATGCCAAACGATGGCTATGAAGTGGTTTCTGCAAATGTTTCTTCTGCGGGCAAGACAACTCCGCTTCCGATAATGGACATAGGTGGCACAGGGCTTGAAGGTGCCCGCGATGCAGCGCAGCCCTACAAGTATGTGCTTGTAAACGATATTCGCGAAGACACTGTACTGAATGTTGTTATTAAGAAGAGCGCAGATAGCTGCATATACGATAAAGATTCAATTTCAAAGGTTGAAGTTGAGTCTAGCGGAGGCGCATCGGTTAAGCCTTCGGGAAGCGATGCATATGTTGCTCCGGGCGACACTATTAACATGACGGCTACACCGGCTACCGGCGAAGATATAACGAAGATTCAGATTGGCGACAATGTATTTGTTGTGCCTGAAATACCTAGCGGCACCAGCAGCGAGGATGCAGACAAGATAATTCAAGGTGCGGTGGACAGCTTTAACGGTGCGCATCCAGATGCGAATTTGGAATACAATCCGGCAGATGATTCGTTTACTTGGAACGTAGTGGCTGGTGCCGACGGAAGTGTGCCTCAGGTTAGCGTAAATGCCACCGATAAAAATTCGCCAGCCGATGTGTTTTACTTCGACAATCTTGCCAATGTTCGCACGCAAACAGACAGCGGCTATTTGGTAGTAACGCGCGTGGTTGACGGCAAGATATATCGTCATGTTATGCGTCATGGCGAGAACATTCCCGTCTCTATTGGGCAGGAGATATCTATTGAGGCCGTTGCCGATGCAGGCTATAAGGTGAAAAGCGTTGAACTGGATGGTTTTGAGGTTATAGATCCCGGCGTAATAGATGAGGGTTGTTTCAAGCAAAAAGCTTATGCGGCAGAATCTGAGACGGCCGCCGTTACGCGCTTGCGCACTACAAAAGCGAACCCGACAATTAGTTACTCTTTTATGCGCGACGAAAGCAGCAGTAGTGGTGGCAGCAGCAGCGGCGATGGCGGCAGCGGTGGTAGCGGCGGTAATGTCGGCAAAGACCAAAAGTATCAGATAACGGCGTCTTCTACCGGGCATGGTACGGTAAGCCCGTCGGGGACTATGGCTTACGACTTAACGGCAGATGCCGAGTACAATTTCATGCCCGATACTGGGTATACGGTTTCGTCAATTTCCGTAGATGGAATATCGCAATTCTACAGTTCTACTAAGTATGTTTACAAAGCCAAGGATGAAAAGGCGGGCAATACGCATACGCTAGAGGTTACATTTACGCCGATTGTATCGTCTGGTTCCGGCAATAAGTTTGTTCGCGTGCCAAGCACTTTGGGCGGCGCTTTAAGCCAGCTTGCGAAGACAGGCGATATGAACGCAGCTCTTATGTGTGCACTTTTGGCGGTGGCGTGTGGGGCGACTGCGGTGCTTGTGCTTACGAACAGTCGCAAGAACCGTCGCGTTCACGCTCGTAAGCCGCGCGATTAGTAAATTAGTAATCAGTATTGCAGACTCTAAACTCAAAGGCTTACGCAAGCGAACCCCAAAGCTTGCGTAAGCCTCTTTTCTAGCCAATTAGGCAAAAACCGACAGAGAAATGGTCAAAACTTCCGGCTTTCCATGGTTGGCATGCCGCATAGCCAACCTGAATTGTGGAGAACACTGGGCAAACAGGAGATGCCAGTGTACTAGTAGGCAGAATTTCACGTTTTTCACCATGGAAAGTCGGAAGTTTTGACCATTTTTTCGGAAAATTTTGATCGTGTGCCGAAAGTTGGTGTCAGGAGTCACTTTGAGATAGAAGTGACCATTGCCTAGAATCGTTTTTGTGAAAGTAACCGATTCAGCAGAAAGGCAACGGCCACCATGGACACTTTACAGGATAAAGGAACGCTCGAAAACCTTCCATTTCGCGAGGATGGGACCATCGACATCAATGAGATGATGCGCCGCGGGCTGCGCACCGCACGTTGTACATTGCGGGTTGTGTGTCGCGGGCTGCGCACCGCACGTTGTACATTGCGGGTTGTGTGTCGCGGGCTGCGCACTACACGTTGTGTGCCGCGGGCTGTGTGCGCCACATAAACGGACTGCGCAAACGTGCGACGCTAGCCCTACACTTGGGTGGACAGGAATATTTGCAGAGACATCTGCTCCATCTGATCCTGTAATTCTTCCAGTTCATCTGCGTGGCGATCTTCGTCCATCAGAATATCCTTCAGAACGTCGCGCGTTGCGTTGTCGCCAACTTCGCTAGCCATCTTTATGGCGTCGTTGTAGTTTTTAATTGTGTGTTCTTCCAGATCGTGGTCGTTGTCTACCTGATCTGGCACGGTGGCACCAATGTGCATTTCGTTCAGATTAGAAACGATGGGTTTGCCTTCTAGGAACAAAATACGCTCCATCAGCTTTTCGGCATGATGCATTTCGGTAATTGCGCGGGTTTTGAAATTCTGGGATAGCTTCGTATAGCCCCAGTCCTCGCACATTTCGGCGTGCAGCATGTACTGGTTGATGGCGGTTAATTCGTCCGCTAGAAGGTCGTTCAGTTTATTAACAAGCTTTGTGTTGCCCTTCATGGAAGTGCCCCTTTCATTTTGCTTTGCGGTCGTTTGAAACACTGTATTGACACGACTTCATTCTAGGGGGCACCTAAGTGCGCAAGCGCCTGCCTGCACCACCGTTACTGTATTGCAATCTAGCCGTTTGCTGGGCGATATCGCAATGCGGAATTAGCACTCTAGGCGTTAGAGTGCTAAAATGCGGAAAACAATATAGAGTAGAAATTCTAAAGCTGAAAGGCAGACGATGAGGAAATTCAAAACCGAGAGTAAAAAGCTGCTCGATCTTATGATTAACAGCATATATACGAATCGCGAGATATTCTTGCGCGAGCTTATTTCGAATGCGTCAGATGCGGTGGATAAGCTGTATTTCCGCAGCTTAACCGACGATTCGTGCAAAATAAATCGTGCCGATTTGGCAATTTTGGTGGGCTATAACAAAGACGAACGCACCGTTACCGTGTCAGATAACGGCATCGGCATGGACAAAGACGACCTAGACAAGAATTTGGGCACAATTGCACATAGCGATTCGTTCGAATTTAAGACCGAACAAGCTGCTGGCGAAGGTGAAGCGGATGGCGGTAAGGGTCTTGCCGATATGACCGATGTAGACATAATCGGTCAGTTTGGTGTTGGCTTTTACAGCGCATTTATGGTTGGCAAGCGCGTGCGAGTGGTGTCTCGCGCGTTCGGCTCCGACGAGGCGTGGGCTTGGGAAAGCGACGGCGTAGATGGCTACACCATAGAGCCAGCCGAGCGCGCCGAACACGGCACCGACGTAATAGTGTTCCTGAAAGACGACTCAGACGACGAGCGCTATGGTACTTTCGCCACCGAATACGGTCTAACCGAGCTTATCAAGCGCTACAGTAACTATGTGCGCTACCCAATTCAGATGGAAGTAACTAAGAGCCGCGAACTTCCGAAGCCAGACGATGCGGGCGATGACTACAAGCCTCAGTTTGAAAACTACACTGAGCTGGAAACAATCAACTCCATGATTCCAATTTGGAAACGCAAGAAATCTGAGGTCAGCCAAGAGGAATACAACGAATTTTACAAGACCGACTTCCACGATTTTGAAGACCCGTTGCGCACCATGAGCCTGCATGCAGAGGGCACGCTTACATACGATGCGCTGATGTTTGTGCCGGCGCACGCGCCGTGGGACATGTGGTCGAAGGATTACAAGAAGGGGCTGGCGCTGTATAGCAGCGGCGTGCTTATTATGGATAAGTGCGAAGAGCTTGTGCCCGACTACTTTAGCTTTATGCGTGGCGTGGTAGATTCGGCTGACCTTACGCTGAATATTAGCCGCGAAACGCTGCAACACAACGGGCAGTTGCGTGCTATTGCTCGTCGCTTGGAAAAGAAGGTTAAGACCGAGCTTGCGAACATGCTGTCTGACAATCGCGAGGCATACGAGGGCTTCTTCAAGGAATTTGGGCGCACCATGAAATACGGCCTGTATTCAACGTATGGGCAGGCGCGCGATGTGCTGGCTGACTTGTTAATTTTCTGGTCGGCTAAGGAAAAGCGCATGGTAACGCTGGCTGAATATGTGTCGGCGGCACCCGAAGGTCAAGACTCCATTTTCTTCGCTGCGGGCGATTCGCGTGAGCGCTTGGCGCAAATGCCCATAGTTACCACGGTGCTTGCAAAAGGCTACGACGTGTTGCTGTGCGACGAAAATGTGGACGAATTCTGCATGATGGCGCTGGGTGCATTTGAAGAGCCGGGCACCGGCGAGGGCGACGAAGCCCCAACCATGTGGCAGCTAAAGAATGTTGGCGGCGAAGATTTGGGTCTTACCACCGAGGAAGAGAAGAAAGAAGCTGAGGAAGCCACCGAGCAGAATGCGTCGCTGTTTGATGCGATGCGCGAGGCGCTAGATGGCAAAGTGCAGAAAGTAGTAGTGTCTACGCGCCTAACCGATGCGCCTGTGGTGCTTACCACCGAGGGTGCGGTTAGTCTTCAGATGTCGCAAATGCTGAAAAGTCAGCCCGGCAGCCAAGAGGGCGTTCCCGAGGCGCAGGTAGTAATGGAAGTGAATGCAAAGCATCCGGTGTTTGAGGTTCTGAAAGCTGCGCAAGAAGGCGGCGATTCCGGCAAGGTGAAAACTTACACCAGCATTTTGTACGATCAGGCTATGCTTGTAGAAGGTTTGCCTATAGACGATCCGCTGGCATTCGCCCAAGCAATAAGCGCCCTTATGAAGTAAATTGCGTGGCGTAAATCGCGCGGGCGCGTTTCGCAGGCGTAAATTGCACAAGCGCGTTTCGCAGGCGCGTTTCGCAGGTGCGTTTCGCAGGCGTAAATTACGCAGGTGCACTACTGCACGTTGTTTTTAATGTTGGAACCTTGCCAGATACGGCAGGGTTCCGCTTTTTTTTATTTGCTTTTTTGGTGGCGTGCTTACAATTTCGCTTGATATGTTGAACGGCATGGTCGTGCCTTTTGCATAGGAAATATATCTGAAGTACGAATGCAGCTTACAAGTGGTAGGCTTACTTCATACAATTTTCTAGGAAGCAGAGGCAATATGGCATCTTCTCAATTTGAAATTCAGGAAAAGCGCCAGATAAAGTTTCTCTCGCCTTTTAAGCATGATGCGGGTCGTGCGCGTCATGAAATAGAGGCTATTTGTGAAGTGCCTTGGAATTCAGATTGGTTCAATGCGTGTAGCGACTCTTTCAATTCGCAATTGGCTGTTACCAGTATGGCTGTGGCGGCATCGATGGTGCGCAATACTCAGCGTAATAACTTTCGCTATGCTGTGGGTGCGCTGGAATCGTTGGGTTTTCAAGATGTAGATGTAAGCAGCTTTAAGCATCGCAACGAAACAGACGATGAAGACTACAAGCGCGACAAAGACTTAGTTGCATACGCTTTTGCGCATCAGCTGATACCAAGCCCAAGTGCGTCGGGCAAGCAAGTGCCGCTTGTGGTGGCGGCAGTACGCGGTACATCGCGCACTTGCGAGTGGCGCAGCAATGCAAACGTGGCAGATGCGGTAGCCGATGGCAACTACAACGTTGAATATCATGAAGGCTTTGATGCGGCAGCTGAAGAGGCTTATAGCAACTTTGCTGACTATATTGAGCGCTGCGGAATATCTGCAAGCGAAGCGAAGATATGGCTTATAGGGCACAGCAGAGGCGGTGCAGTTGCCAACATAATTGGTTCGTATATGTGCGAGTCTGACGAATTCGACCCTGCGCAGGTGTTTGTGTACGCTTTCGCAACTCCGCCGGTTACGCGCCGCACCGATGCGGAAGATGCGCGCTTCAACAACATCTTCAACATAATAGACCCGCGCGATTACGTTCCGCGGCTTCCGCTGGAACATTGGGGTTTTCGCCGTTTCGGAAAAACGATGTACTTGCCGGCGCAGCGCATGTGTTTGGGCGGTACTGAAGAATATTACAAACGTGCTGCGCAGCTGTTCGAGCAATTCGCTGAAACCGAGCGCCCAACATTTGACAGCATTGGACCAACTGCTCGTTTGGTGCGCGATATTGCCAGCGTAAGCCCCACGCTGACGACTGCATATACAAAAGTGCGTCAAACGAAATTCGGGCGCAAAACATTCGCGCAGTACTTTCAAATTTTTACGGAAATGGGGCATAGCAAAGGGGCGCGTTTTGTTAAAGAGTCGCTGAATATGGGGCGTTTGTCTCCCGGTCCATTTCGGCGTTTTGCGGAGTACTTCCTAAAGAATACGGTGCCGGCGAACAAGACAATGGGCACCCATAGTGAAGAGGGCTATTTGGCGTGCATGATGGCTGCAGCTGAGGCGGGGCTGAATTTGCCGGCTAGTGCAGATGCGCGCATGACATGCTTTACCGCTTATGGCGAAGTTGATGTGGTAGTTAAAGATGCGTCCGGTAAAAAACTTGCTTCTGTGTGGAAGGGGTCGGTCGAGCGCGTGAAAGATGTGCAGGGTGCGCTGCCGGTCTACTATGATTCCGACACATGCGCGGCAAGTGTTTGGATGGCGGATGGCAGTTTAGACGATTACTGTATAGAACTGCGCGACCGCGACGGGCATTCGTTTGGCGTTACTGTGGCGTGCCAAGATGCTATGGGTCGCACACTCAGCCAAGATGAGTATGGTCCACTAAAGATAGGCGCGGGAGCAACTATTGCATGGTCTGAGCTGGCACCTAAAGCCGAGGTTCGTCACACTGATATCGGTTGCAATTTGAGCGCAAGTGTTAGCACGCAAGGAGGAAAGCGCTGCGACGCGGTAGGTGCCGAGTGCCTTACAGCAGGCGATTGGGCAGTTGTGCGCGCATTCGAGGGGCGCGGTTCTACGTTTAAGGGATGGTATGCCGATGGTCGCAATCCGAAGGTGGCAGAGCCGCTGAATACGTCGCGCGATTTTCGCATACGAGTAGCGGAAAACCGATCGTTAGTGGCTGTGTTCGAATAGACAGCGATAGAATGGCTAAAATGGCGCACATTTATGTGATAGAAGACGATACCGCGCTGCGAGACGAATTAGAGCGGCTGCTGGAATTGCAGGGTTTTACAACTGCACATTGTGAAGATTTTTCTTGCGCGGCGGCGCGCGCCTTACAAGCCAATGCCGACTGCGTTGTTCTAGATCTAAAACTGCCCGGTGCCGATGGGCACCAAGTATGCCGCGATATACGTGCTAAATCTGCGGTTCCAATAATAATGCTTACATCGTCAGAGAACGAATTTGACGAAGTGATGGCGCTGGGGCTAGGTGCCGACGACTACGTAACGAAACCTTATAGACCAGCCACTCTGATAGCGCGCATTCAAGGTGTTCTTCGCCGTAGTTCAGCTTCTGCTTTACCTGTGCTAGAGCACGACGGATTGCAGTTAGATGAGGCTTCTGGAACGGTGATATTTGGCAGCAAGCGGGCGGAGCTTACCCGCAATGAACTGCGTATATTGCAGATGCTAATGCGCAACGCCGGGCAGGTGGTTAGTCGCCAACAACTGATGGTGCATCTCTGGGAATCAGATTCTTTTATAGACGACAATACGCTGACCGTAAACATAAATCGCCTGCGCAGGGTGCTTTCAGATTTGGGCGTTGGCGAAGAGTTTATCAAAACGCGCCGTGGCATAGGGTATGTCATATGATGCGCAACTTCGACGAAGACTTTAGCATTCAGCCCAGCTTCTCTGTAGGCAGGTATCTGCGCGATAGATGGCTTGCGCTTATTATTGGATGTGTTTGCGTGCTGGGTGTCTATGGTATGTGCGCAACGCTGGGCGTGGGATTTCAGGCTTGTATAGCGGTTTCTGTATTTATTCTTCTGTGTATTTGTTTGTTGCTTGTGTGTGAGTATGTGCGTCGCGCACGCTATTGGCGCAGCGTTTGCAAAATGAACGAGGATATTCGCCATACTTGCGAGGTTACTTCGCTTATAAAAGAGCCCTCGTTTTTGGAGGGACGCCTGTCGTATGCGGCACTAGAGCGATTGTCTGATTTGTCGAATACCGAGCTTACACTGGCTCAGCGCAGCTCGACCGAATATCGCGAATACATAGAACTGTGGATTCACGAAGCTAAGACGCCCATTGCGGCTGCGAAGCTAATTTTGGATCGCATGGGCGGTGCGGATGCCGATGCGCTATCCCGCGAACTTGAGCGCGTGGGGAATCAGATCGATCAGGCGCTTTATTATGCCCGCTCTACCGCCTTGAACAAAGACTACTCAATTCGTCAGGTGTCGCTGGCGCATGCGGCGCGCGAGGCGTGCAAGCGCCAAGCGCGATTCCTTATAGAGAAGCAAACCATTCCGTCTATAGATATATCAGACGATGTGCAAGTTTTATCCGACGAGCCTTGGCTTGTGTTTATGCTGGGTCAAATTTTGGCAAACGCTGCGCAGTACGGGGCATCTTCGGTAAGTTTTACGGCAACTGAGGAAGCCGCCAATACGCCGCACGGGCGCACTGTTTTGGAAGTGCGCGACAATGGTTGCGGGATAAGTGCCGCCGACATGCCGCGCGTGTTTGACCGTGGTTTTACCGGCAGCAATGGCAGGGAAAGCGGGTCGGCAACTGGGATGGGTCTTTATCTTGTGTCGCTTATGTGCGCGCGGCTAAGTCTTGGTGTTTCTCTTGCTAGCGAAGAGGGCGTGGGCACGCGTGTTATGCTTTCATTTCCGCACGATCGCAGGCGTTTGCACGAGCAGGGAATAAAATTTTCCTAAAAATGGTCAAAACTTCCGACTTTCCACGATTAAACTGCCCTACGGTTGACCTGAATTGTGGAGGACACTGGGCAAACAGTGTTCAATGATGCCTCGACGGGGGCTATTAGGTGTGTTTGAGTGTGGAAAGCTGGAAGTTTTGACCAAATAAGTCTCCAGAATGCGCTAAAGGTGGTCTGTCCGCACCCTTACATTCTTGTAAGCTGAATGTAAGGTGCTTCGATGGCAACTTGAAAGGCGCAAGCGCATAGTTCTAACTGCAGTTTGCCGGCGCATTTAATCCGGCAGCAGATAGGAGGAAACTATGACAACTGCAGGAAAAGTTGCTGTTTCATTAGCGATACTAATAACGATAGGCGCACTTGTTGTGTATGAGTCGCCGCGTCTTGTGAAAGCTTGAGGTTAATCATGGCAGAAGTATATGCAACTCCCGCGCATTCAATGAATACTCAGATGCAGCGTGAACAGCCTTTGGCGCTTTCGGTGCATCAGGTGAAGAAGGTTTACGGAAGCCGCGATTCCATAACACAAGCGCTAGATGGCGTCAGTTTCGACGTGGAAAAAGGCGAATTTGTAAGCATTATGGGCGCTTCGGGCAGCGGGAAAACCACGCTTTTGAATTGCGTGTCCACTATTGACAAAGTTACTAGTGGGCAAATTTTGGTGGATGGTCAGGACATAACAACTATGTCGAAGCGGGCGTTGTCAAAATTCCGCCGCGACGAATTGGGCTTCATTTTCCAAGATTTCAACTTGCTTGATACGCTGAATGGCATAGAGAATATATCGCTGGCGCTTACTATTAAGCATGTGCCACCTGCGGAAATTTCGCGCCGCGTGCATGAAATAGCGCAAACGCTGGGCGTGACCGATGTTCTGAAAAAGTATCCCAATCAAATGTCTGGCGGGCAGAAGCAGCGTGTGGCTGCGGCGCGTGCAATAGTGGGAGATCCGAAGCTAATTTTGGCTGACGAGCCCACGGGCGCACTTGATTCGCGCTCTGCCGCCGTGTTGCTGGAAACTTTGGAAATGATGAATACGCAGATGGGTGCCACAATAATGATGGTTACGCACGACTCGTATGCGGCATCGTTTACAAATCGCGTGTTGTTCATAAAGGATGGGCGTCTGTTCAATGAAATTCGCCGCGGCGCAATGTCGCGCGAGGAATTTTTCGCACGCATTATGGAGGTAGTGTCGTTTCTTGGGGGCGAGGTAGGTCATGCTGCTTAAACTGGCTTGGCGCAACATTCGTCATTCGGTGCGCGACTATACTATCTATTTTCTAACGCTTTTATTTGGCGTTGCGGTGTTTTACGCATTTAATTCCATTGGCAGTCAAGAGGTAATGTTCGACTTAGAATCGCAAGCCGACGTGCGCCAATTTGAAACAACGCAAGTATTTATGGGCATGTTTTCGTGGCTTATCGCGTGTGTGCTGGGATTTCTGATTCTGTATTCGAATGGATTTCTTATAAAACGCCGGAAGCGCGAATTTGGCACTTATATGCTGCTTGGCATGAGTTCGCGAAACATGTCGCTAATTATGCTTATTGAAACGATTATGGTGGGCGTGGTTTCGTTGGTGCTTGGTCTTGTGGTGGGCTTTCTGCTTTCGCAAGCTATGTCGTTTTTCACGGCTTCGCTGTTTGGCGCAACCATTAAAAACTATCAGTTCGTCTTTTCGCCCGAGGCGCTTGGCGTAACCATTGTTAGCTTTGTGGTTATCTATGTGGTGGTTGCCATATTCAATACGTTTTCGGTTAACAGGTGCAAGCTTATTGACCTTTTGTACGCCGATTCTAAAAATCAGAAAGTGGCAGTGCGCAACCCGTGGGTTTGCCTTGTTGTTTTCATTGTCTCTGTTGGTGTTTTGGCGTATGCGTATCAGCAGCTGATTGAAAGTGGCATGGTTATGCTGGACGACCCGCGTTTTATACGCGCTACAGTGTGCATGTTAATTGGCACGTTTATGTTGTTTTGGTCGCTTGCTGGGTTTGTTATTGCGGTGCTTACGCATGCGCGCGGTGTGTATTTGCGTGGGCTTGTGCCGTTTACCGTGCGGCAGATTGCAAGCCGCGTGAACACAGCGTTTTTGTCGCTTTGGGCTGTGTGCGTAATGCTGTTTTTCTCGATTACGGTGTTTTCCATAGGAATGGGTTTGGTGAATGTATTTACCGATGGCATAGAAGAAGCGAACCCATATAGCGCTACGTTAAGTGCTGAAATTTATAGCGAAGACACTATGATGGCGATTCGCGATACATCCGAGGCGCCCGATTCGCGTGCTAAGGCTATGCAGGCAGAAGCGCCCGAGCGCTACGAAAGTGGAGTGGCGTACAACTGGGATATGGCGGCGGCGTTGCGCGAGAACGCGCCGCAGCTGTGGGATGAAACTATAGCTAACAACTCGCAGGTAGATTTCTATTTTCTTCCCAGTACAACTTATGGCAACATTCTTGAGCAAGTGGGGTCTGAAGCGCTAGATAAGCTGAACGAGATTCAGCCCACTTTGAAAGAGTCTAATTTGCTTGTAATTTCGCTTTCCGACTTAAATGCGGCACGCGCGCTTACAGGGCAGACACCCGTGCAGCTTCAAGCCGATGAATGCGTCATGGTGAACAACATGGACATTTCTAAAGACGTTGCCGAAATGGTTGTGGAGGCGCGACCTACGATAGACGCAATGGGTACGCAGCTAACGTTTGTGGGCGACATGGTGGACACTCAACTTGAAGACAACGCTATAAAAGCTACTGCGGTTACTATTGTTGTTCCCGATTATGCGATTGACAACTTGCGGTCGCAGGGTGCTATTCCGTCTAGGTCGGTGCTGAACGTAATGTATGCCGAAAACGGAAAAAGCGAAGTGCAAAACGATGAGGCTTTAGGCGACATTATTGCGGCTACGCAGCCGAAGGATATGGGCGGTTTCGAGAAAGGCACTTCGGGTGCCGATGATAAATGGGCAAGTTTATTGTGGCCGGTTACGCGGGTGCTAACTGCGCATGAAATGATTACTCAATCGGGTGGTCTGAAGATGCTGATAACCTATTTGGCGCTATATATCGGCTTTGTTTTCCTTATTTCTACTGCGGCTATTTTGGCTGTACAGCAGTTGTCGCAAACTACCGATTCGCTGCCGCGCTATCGCATGCTGTCGCGTATTGGATGTAGTCAGCGCATGATAAATCGTTCGCTTTTGGTGCAGCTGGTCGTTTACTTCTTGCTTCCATTAGTGGTTGCAGTGTGTCATTCCGCATGCGCTATTGGAGTTATGTCAGAGCAGCTGTTCGACGCTTTGGGTGTGTCTGTGGTAGAGCCCATTGCTATGGCGGCTGCGTTTGTGGGGGTTATTTATGGCGGGTACATGCTGGTCACGTATCTAACTAGTCGCAATGTGGTGAAAGGCGCTAAGTAGACACTTCATGTATAAAGAATCGGGGAAGCTTCATTCAGAAGCTGCACAGCCTTCATTTTGCTTCCTCGATTCTGCCTATGCGGCGTACATTGGGATTGAATTAGCAATTTGATTGTTGTTTGACTAATCTATTGCGAAACTCTACAGAATCTGTCTTAGTTTGCTATAAATCTAAGTGACGTATGAAATCTGATCTACTATAAAGTATCCTATCGATTTCTATTGCGTTTTCGGTCAAACGAAAAAACGCAATATAGTTGCACGCTGGACAAAAACGATAGTCCGTACTGCTTCCATCGTCTAATACATAATGAGTGCAAGCTTCAGCAGTAAATTCCAAATGGCGCAACTCATGCCTGAGTTTCTTGAGATAATTTTGAGCAACAGTCTTTGATTTTGAAATAGACAGAATGTCATCGTATATTTTCTGAACATCTCGAATTGCATCACTTAATAAAAGAATTCTACGCCGTTGCATCTAGTACTCCTAATGAGGTTTCGGGGTCTTCTTCATCTAGGAGTTTTTCGAACGCAAACTCTATATCGTAGTATTTCGATTTTCCGTCAAGTTTGTTGCTTTTAGCTTCTGCAAGTGCCGTGTCAATGTAATGGCGATATGCCCTTGCATCCTGATATTCCTCAAATGCATTTATATCCATAAGTACAAGGCTTCCACGACCGTTTTTCGTAAGGTAAATAGGTTCGCGAGTCTTTTTAGCCAGCTCTTCAATATCGCTGAAATTATTTCGAAGATCGGTAGATGGAATAATGCATGGCATATAGAATCCTATCAGTTAAAAGCAATAATAATGATAGAATTATTATATAATTATGACTTGAGTATGTCAATATATAGGTTTGTTCATCAATAATTTGCTGAGGTAATAGTTTTTGCTATTGTTTCCCAGTTCTACGGCTATGCATTCATACTTTATGGTGCGCCTTTTTTGCAAAGAGTAGTTGGTTCCATTTTGCGGTTTGCAGATTACGTAAAAATTTACAGGAGCGAATTTGACAATCGCACTCTGTTGTCTCACCTTAATGGGAAGTTCAGCGGTACAATGTGCGCATGCATAATTCTTTTGCGGACATACGTGAGAAAGCAGCACCTGCCCTACGCGGTATGGGGATGCTTATTCTGGCGCTCTTTAGTTTTATTGTGGCGCTTTGGATTCTTATGGCTGTAGTTCGCGTTCTTGTTCCTGCAGGATAGTTAAGCGCATCTATGTGGCAGCGTTTCACATTTGACGACCTGCGAGCAGTCGGACACTACTTAGGAATGTTGGTGTTATTTTCCGCATTGTTAATGGTGGTGCCTCTTGTTACTGCGCTGGTGTTTCAGGAATGGGATCCGGCGGCTCGCTACTTTTACTCTATAGGTATTGCGCTGGTTGTTGGTTCGGCATTGCGCTTCTGCCGCATTCAGCCGGGGCGCTTAAACCGTCAGCAAGCTATAGCGGTTGTGGGTCTTGCGTGGATTGTGCTGGGAATTTTCTGCTCTATTCCGCTTTACTTTTCGGGGCACTACACTACATATTTAGACGCGGTTTTCGACGGCGTATCGGGTCTAACCACAACAGGTGCCAGCCTAATTGTCGATTTAGATCATCTATCTTACGCAGACAATATGTTCCGCTTTATGATGCATTTGCTTGGCGGTTTAGGGCTTATTGTTGTGGCGCTTTCGCTTGGGATATTTGGCAAGCGCATAGGCAGCGCGCTTTACAGGTCGGAAGGTCGCAATGAACATGTGGTGCCAAACGTAGTGCAAACCACACGCTTCATTAGCAAAATAACCGCTATTGTAATTATTGTTGCCACCATTGTTGTCACCGTGCTTATGTTGCTTGATGGCATGGAGCCTGCTCGTGCGCTGCTGCATGCGTTTTGGACATCTATTTCGGGCTTTGTAACCGGCGGTTTCACCCCAATGCAGCAATCAATTATGTATTACCACTCGTTTTCCATCGAAGTTGTAATGATGATTCTGATGCTGATGGGTTCTATCAGTTTCGTTATCTACGCCGATGTGTGGAAAGGCGACACGAAAACATTTTTCCGCGACATAGAAACGCGCACAACAATAATCTGGCTAGCTGTTATGCTTTGCGTACTTACAGCGGCACTTGCGGGTAGCACATTGTTTTCGAACTTATCTGCCATGCTTAGGCGCGGCACATTCATGCTGATATCCGCTATGACTACCACTGGATTTTCCGTAGTAACCACAAACCAGCTGTTAAGCGTTTTTACCTCGGGTGCATTTCTGGCGATAGCCATTGTTATGGCTGTAGGCGCTAGTGCTGGGTCAACGGCTGGCGGTATAAAGTTGTATCGCGTGGGAATAATTGCGAAATCGATAGTGGCAACCATTAAAGAAACCATTGCGCCCGACAGCGCGCGCGTGGTGGTGTCGTACAGCCATTTGGGGCGGCGCATTTTAACGCCGGATGCCGTGAAAGAGGCTATGACCGTTTTTATTTTGTATGTAACAACGTATGCGATTGGGACATTGGTGGGCATTGCTCATGGCTACGAAGCTACGCAAGCCATTTTTGAATCGGTTGCTATGACATCGAACGGCGGCATAACCACTGGTGTGGCGGCTCCGGGCATGCCGTGGACATTAGAGTTATTTTACATTTTCCAAATGTGGGTGGGTCGTTTGGAGTTTATTGCGTTGCTTGCATTGTTGGTGCAGGTTGCTGTTAGTGTTGTGCCTAGATTCCGCAGACGCAGGGGTGCAGCATGAAAAATTCGAATTGTGTACGGTTTATATGCACTTTGCTAGCGGTGGCTGTTCTTGTTTGTGGCACGCTTACTGGTTGCGGTCGGCAGGTAAAAACGGACGAAGCTGGTGGCATTGCATCCGATATGGGTGCCGAAAATTCGCGAAATTTAATGAACCCTACACAGCTTCCCGACAGTTCGTTTATTTACGACGCTTCAATAGCCGACTTGGAAAATGCCGACTCGTACATGGAGGGTCAAACTGTACAAGTTACAGGTGAGGTGGTTGGCGATTGTATTGCCGATGATTTACAGCCCGATTATTGTTGGATAACTCTGCAGGCTAACGATGGCTCGTATTCTGAGGTAAACGTGTTTATGCCAAGGTCGCTTGCCCGCGTAATAGATACTTATGGAGTTTATGGAAAGCGCGGAACCACATTGCAGGTGCGCGGTACATTCACTATGGCTTGCACGCAACACACGGGTCTTACTGGCATTCATGCCGACCATGTTGCGCTGGTGGGGCGCGGCGCTATCAGCGAATCGCAATTCAATCCAAGTCATTTTGTGCCCGGGCTTGTTCTTATAGTAATTGGTGCGGCGCTAACCGTCATTTATAGATATCTTGGCGAGCGAAGGCGTTAGTGTGGGTATGTCTGCGGCAGACGAAATTGTACAGGGACAGGTGGTAAAGCTTGATAGGGGGCTTCCGCTGGTTGCGCTGCGAAGCGGGCATAATGTGCGCTGCGAGCATTCTACCGAACTTGTAAAGACTGGCGAAAGTCGGGCTGTTATAGGCGACGAAGTGCAAGTGTTGCTGCCGCGCGGTCACGATGTTGGCGTAATTCAGGAAATTCTTGAGCGCCGCACACAGCTTGTACGTAAAGATCCTACAGAGCGTGCTATACCTCAGGTATTGGCTGCCAATTTCGACACAGTGATAATAGCGCAGCCGGTCGGGCAGGTGAATATGCGGCGGCTTCAGCGCGAATTGGTCTTGGCGTTTGAAACGGGTGCGCGCGTTGCTGTAGTGCTTACTAAGGCAGATTTGGCAGACGACGAACTGGCGGTTCGCGAAGTGCGCAAACGGGTGCACGAGCTTGTGGGAGCCGATGTGTCTGTTGTGGTTATGGCGGATGGCGATGCTGAATCGGTTGAGCGGGTAAGGCAGCTAGTGCCTAAGGGTACTACTGCAGTATTGATAGGACGTTCTGGTGTTGGGAAGTCTACACTAATTAATTTTTTAACCGGCGAAGAAACGCGGCGCACGGCAAATGTTCGCGAAGTTGACGGAAAAGGGCGACACACCACTGTGAATCGCGAAATAATCCCAATTCCAGATGGCGGCTGTATAGTGGATATGCCGGGAGTTCGCGGCTTGGGGCTTTGGGAGGCAGACGCAGGCATAGATGCAGCTTTCGCCGATATAGAAGAGTTGGCTGCAAGCTGTCGTTTTCGCGACTGCAAGCATGGGCGCGAGCCCGGTTGTGCTGTGCGCTTGGCGGTAGAGTCGGGCAGTTTGGCGCAGGAGCGCTTCAATACGTATATGCAGCTGCGCCAAGAAACGGCAGATGTGCAGCAGCGTCGCGAAGAGGCGCGGTGGCGGGCACGCGAGAAAGCGCCCGGCAAGCGCAGCCGTAAAGCTAATCGCTAATGCTGCGTCCTAAAAATTTCTCGGCATTGTGCCATGTCATATTCTCGAATTCGGCGGGCGAAAACGGAAGCGATGTGAAGCGTTGGTATTCATCCGCCGGGTTCCACATGGGAAAATCGCTGCCAAACATTATGCGATCGGTGCCATAAAGCTGAATTAGTTCTGTGGTGCGTCTGTTCCCCAAAAATTTCATGCTGCTAGATACGTCCATGAAACAGTGCGCATCTTCCATGTATTCTACGGCTACATCAAAAATAGACCAGCCGCCAAAATGCGCGGCGTTCACCACTAAATTCGGAAATGTGTCTAGAATTTTTCGCATACGGCGTGGATGGCTGAAGTCGTAGCGGTAATCGCCACAGTGCATTATTAGCGGCAGCCGACCTTCGATAGCTTCGTATATACGCATTAGGCGCGCATCGTCCATGTTCACGCGCTGTGTGTCGGGGTGAAGTTTTACGCCAACAAGCCCCATTGCGCAGGCGCGCTCTATTTCCGCCAGCGGATCTTCCATATCTTGATGCAATGTCATAAAGCCGATAAGGTGCGGGTTTGCAGCACATTCTTGAGCGATAAAGTTGTTAATGCTGCGTACTTGTTCGGGGCGCGTGGCTACCGAATGTACCACATGGTGGGTTATTGGCGCTGGTGCGCTGTCGGCAATTAGCGCCTGCGATGTTCCGCCGCACGCATCCATGTGTATGTTGTAGAAGTTGCCAACTCCTTCCACGGCGCGATCGGCTATCTTGGCGGGGTATATATGACAATGACAATCTATTACAGGCATGTAATTCTCGCTTTGTTTATGTTGGCAGGTTTTTTCGATTCTACTTTATATTGCTTGATACTTGGTGGATTTTGCCGCATGGCATTTGGGAACGGTTTGCTTTCAGGCTTTTATTTGGCAGTTTATTGGTGTTGTGTTGAGGTAACATTGATTTGTTAGATTTGCGTCGTGATGCGTGATAGGCTAATTGGGCTAATTAGGTTAATTAGTGCGACGTATGAACTGTTGTGTGAGGAGACTTCAATGATGTATAAGAATCTGCTGGTTGCCTATGATGGATCCGAACCGTCGCAAGGCGCGCTTAATGTGGCGAAGAATATGATTGGCGATATGCCCGATGCGGTTATGCATATACTTGCGGTTATTCCGCTGGGGGCGGTAGGTGTTGGAGTTGAGTCACCCATAGAGCCAATTGGCAGTGTGCAGCAGATTTTTCCCGACATGGAAACATACGAGGCGCTGCTGGCGAATGCCAAGAACAATACTGCAAAAAGTGTGGAAGAGCAGCTTGATGATCAGCTGGACGATTTGAAGTGCGAAGTTACGATAGATGTTGTGGCTGCTAGCAAGCCAGCAATGGGTATTTGCGAATATGCGGAAGACAATGAGATTGACATGATAGTTATGGGTAGACGCGGACTAGGCGCGCTGCGCAGCATGTTGGGCAGCGTAAGTTATGCGGTGCTGCATGAGGCGAATTGTCCTGTGGTTACTGTAAAATAGTAAGGTATGTTTTGCATTTTTTAGCAATAGGTGTAGAATAGAGATTCGCCAATAAAGGCATAACGATGCGGGGTGGAGCAGTCTGGTAGCTCGCCGGGCTCATAACCCGGAGGTCGTTGGTTCAAATCCAGCCCCCGCGACCAACCGCAACAGCAGGTTGGATAATCTGAAAAGGTTGTCCGACCTGCTTTTTCTTTGCCAAAATGCCTATCGTTCAAACATGCCTTGAATCGCCTTGGCACCAATTTGGCACCAGCCTTGGCACCAATTTGGCACCAAACGCATTGTAAGGCATACGGACAAAACCGTTATTATCTGTATTTCTCCACAGTTGGTGTCGCTATGATGAAAGCATCCTCAGCATGGTTTCGCCCTGGCGGTAGCAACGCTTCGCTGTAGCGCCTCCTTTGTAGTTGCTGATGGCTATGGTTCCCATTGCGCATCCTTTGCTTGTGGCATGCTTGCCTGAAAGTGTGGAAGCGGCTCGCATGCCGTCTTTGTAATACGTCCCCATTATAACACCATAAGTTCACAATAGCGTGAACTGATATGATTGAAACGAGACTCCCCGGTCAGCACCAGGGAGTCTCCACGCCGTATGCGACCGGAAGGTCGCTATGCGGTCGCACAGGCCAGTTCGGATTCCGGCGCGGGCTCGGGCTCGCACCCGGCCGGAGCGCATGAATCGCAACCCATTGCGTTTATGGTGTGCCTTATGAGGGCTCGGTCGGTCGCCAGCATCAGGAGCGAGACGCTGTCGAAGCGAACCGGTCGGTCGCGATAGCCCATCCCTTCGCTTCTGAGCCATTGTATGGCGGCCTTCTCGCGCCTCTCGCGCGTGCGCTTGGTCATGCTCTCGCTCGGAAAGCCTTTGCCGACGTCGCGGCGCGCCTTCACGTCGATGAACACGAGCGCGTCCCCGTTCTCGGCCACGATGTCGATCTGCTCGCCGTCCGTGGGTGTGGATGCACGGAATCGTGAACGATGCGCGATAATGGAGACAGACAAAAAAGCGAGGCGAGAGGATGCGATCTTGGGCACGGGCGAGCGGATACGCAAGGCGCGGAAGACGACGGGGATGACCCAGCAGCAGCTCGCCGATGCCATAGGCAAGACGAAAAGCGCCATCGCGAACTACGAGAAGGGCGACCGCACGCCCGACGAGGCAACGATCGCAGACATCGCAGGCGCGCTCGGGATCCTGCCGGAATCGCTTAGGGACCGCGGTCTTGAAACCGTTGTCGACGTGCTGGATGCGCTCCTCACGATGGAGGAGGCCGGTTTCGGCGTAGAGCCTGCGGAGACCAAGAACGGCGTCGTCATCGCCGTGGATCCGAACGCGCCGCATGCGCCGAAGATGGCCATGGCGCTGGAGAAGTGGAACGAGCAGCGAAAAGCCCTCAAGGGCGGCGACATATCGCAGGTCGAGTACGCCCTCTGGCGAGGCGACTTCGGCGGGATAGACGAAGACGAGGCAGGTGAGATGCGATGAACCTGGGACAAGAGGACGAGTACACGGAGTTCAAGAAGACGACCTCCGAGCTGAAGGAAGGCATGGAGTCGATCGCTGCCATCCTGAACAAGCATGGCAAAGGGGTCTTGTACTTCGGTGTCAATCCAGATGGCGAGGTGTGCGGGCAGGACGTGTCGGAATCAACCCTGCGCAAGATAAGCCAGGCGATCGGCAACTCGATAGATCCGACCATCTACCCGATAGTCGCCCACGAGAAGACGCCTGATGGCAGAGATTACGTGAAGGTGGCCTTTTCCGGGGACGATGGGCCGTATACATGCAACGGGAAGTACCGCATCCGCAGGGCAGACGAGGACGTCATCATGTCTCCGAGTCAGCTTCGCCATCATTTCAAGGAAGCCGAGAATCGTGTGAATCCTTGGGATGGGCGCATATCGGACAAGACCGTCGATGACGCAGACGAGGACACTCTTCGCAAGTTCGTAGAGCGCGGGCAGAAGGAGGGCAGGATCCCATTTCCCTACACGAATGCCAAGGAGGTGCTTGAGCGCCTCGGCCTGCTGGAGGGAGACAACCTGCGCAATGCGGCAGCCGTTCTGTTCTGCCCCTCGATCTACACGGGAATTAAGATGGGGATTCTCGCAAGCCATGCGAGGACGGACATCCTCGACCTCAAGCAGGAGGCGGGCATCTTCTTCGATCTCATCGACAAGGGCGAGTACTACATCATCTCGAATATCCGGAACCGCGTCGACACATCCACGGGCGGGCCCAGCCCCGTGTATTTCGAGATTCCGAGGGCTGCGATCCGTGAGGCGCTGATGAATGCCTTCGCGCATCGCGATTGGCAGACCTATGATGCGGTAGTCGTGGACATCTACAGCGATGCGGTTGAGATCACGAGCCCGGGATGGTTCATCGAGGGGCAGGATCCCGACCGTCATCTCTCCGGTGAGGACAACTCGTCCATCAGCCGCAACCCTCTTATTTCCAGGACGCTGTACCGGTCGGGTGACATAGAGGCATACGGGACCGGCATCAAGAGGATCAAGGAATCGTGCGATGCCGCCAACATCAGGGTCGAATACGTGCGGGTTCCAAGCGGGACCAAGCTGGTTTTCCACAGAAACGATGCATTTGCACAAGTATCGCCAGGAGATACAGTGCCAGATGTCACGGTAAATGACACGGTAAATGTCACGGTAAAGAATCCTCAAACGCCGCTAAGGGGCAAGGATTCAAGAAACGCAAAGATACTGGAGCTAATTGCGCGTGACTCGGGCATCACGGCAGAAGAAATCGCTGAAACAACCGCAGCGAGCGTCAGAACGGTAAGGCGTGCTTTGAAGGAACTGCAGGACAACGGAAAGCTACTCCGAGAAGGTTCAGACAAGGCGGGTAGATGGATCGTCGTAGAGTCCAAAGAACAATAGGGCTTAGATAAATGCTTGGTTGCAACAAGCTACGCATATCAGCTGGTCTAGCGTGAGCAGGAGCTATAAGACCGCGAAGAGGTGAACCCTTGAACGATACGTGCGACTCGAAGCCGCTTGGCTATTTTGACCTCAACAAGACCGCCAAGGAACTGAAAAGGCAGCTGGAGACGGAAGAGGACTATCATAGGGCTGCGTCCTCTTGTTTCGACAGCGCCGATTCGTTCTTGCGTACCGTCTGCCTTCCAATGCTCCTCGGAAGATTGGAAGACGTCTTCTGCTCAGCTGCTTTTGCCAACGCATCATTCTCGTGTGAGCTGTTCCTCAAAACCCTATTGCTGTCTCAGTGCGAAACGCCTGGAAAACTGCATAAGCTGGACGAGTTATTCGCAAAAATCGAAGCCGATTCAAGAGAGTCGGTTTTGAGCAGCTTTCCCATGGGCCCAGGAACCCATACTCGCGATCGCGACGAATTCATGCTGCAGCTGCATGAAAATAGAGATGCGTTCCCGATAATCCGATACTGCTACGAGCTCACGAGCTACGCATTTCAGTACGAGTACGTTTTTAATCTAGCTTTGACGCTGCGCGAAGAAGCGAGACGAAAGCTAAAGTCGCTGAGCATCTCCAAGCCAGAGGAGATAATTCGAATCTAACATAAAGCTCCGAGGCAACTGGGGCAATTTGTCCCAGCGGGCATGAGGCTGCCTCAGACATAGCTCGCCACCATCTCCGAAGCCTGCGCCTACGAGCCAGGAGCGTGGGCATCCCGTCTCAGAGCGCTCGAATGATGCTGGTTCGGCATCGCGTTTCCCCGGAATGCGACGAGCGCCACCCGACTCGAAAAATCCACAGTCTGTTCGATTGACGGATTAGGCGAGCGAGTTCATCATTGGATGTCTCACAGTCGAACAAATGTACCTATACCGAGGAGGTGACCCCCTTGCGCGAGCGCGCCGTGATGCACATCGACATGAACGCCTTCTACGCGTCTGTGGCCCAGCACCTCGACCCTGCACTCAGGGGCAGGCCGGTGGCCGTGGCCGGAGACCCGGAGCGTCGCAGCGGCATCATCCTCGCGAAGTCGCGCGAGGCGAAGGCGTGCGGCGTGAAGACCGCAGAGGCGATATGGCAGGCTAGGCAGAAGTGCCCGGAGCTCATCGTGGTGCCGCCCGACTATGCCGCGTACAAGAGGTACTCGACGCTCGCCCGCATGATCTGCTACGAATACACCAACCAGGTGGAGCCGTTCGGGCTCGACGAGTCCTGGATGGACGTGACGGTGCGCATCGACGAGGACGGCAGGACGCGCCCCATGTCGGTGCAGTGGTGGAACGGGGAGACCTATCCAATCGAGAAGGTGGTCTCGGTCTGTCGCCGCTCATCCAAGCGCGTTGGGGGCGATGGTATCTGCTACACCGTTATCATTAACGGCAAGGAGACGTTCCTTTACCACGAGGACCCGCGCTGGTTCGTGGAGGAGAAAATCACAGACGGGCATATCTACTGAGCTAGGACGGGATCATGAAGGCTCTTCGTCTGTTGGCCCCCTTGAGAAGAGTACTTCTATCCGGATGCCTTCGTCAGAGTCGGAAGACGCATCCCGTCGTAGGATTCGGCACCGGGAAGTGCAACGGCGTTGACATGAGTGGAGTTTCCTACGTGGAGCGCTACGATCATGACGGCGGCTATTCTTGGAACATCAATAACAAAGTTCGCGGCGAAGCCGTTCGCGTTGCCCCTCAACTGCGAGCAACCAAGCATAGCCCTTCACTTTTTTTTCAATATCAAACGCATCTCAGTTGTTATCGGGTCATTGCAGCAGCGTAAACGACGTCCTAACAGACCCCGTACCCACGGCCGCGCTCAAGCCATTTGGGTTCTCAATCCTCCCGATTCTGGAATAGGCGTAGTCAGCGGCATGCGTCTCGTAGAACACGACGATGTAAGCATTCTGATAGAGCATCACATCACCCGCCTCGATGGTGCCAGGATTCGTCGGGTCAGACGGGAGCGCCTCGTCGAGCAATACGTACTTCTCGTTGCCGTTGAGCTCGCTCATCTCGCATTCCATTGGAAGCGTTGACGCAAACGCCTTCGCGGTCGGGTTATCCGCTAGGTCGACGATGAACTCTGTGCCGTTCAGGGTGGCGCTTACCCGTGAAGCCCTGGCGGCATCGCGGCTCATTGGTTCCTCCTCATTATTATCGTCTGTCGGCGATTCAGGCTCGCTTTGCGATGTGCTCTCCTCAGTTGCCGGACTTGAGAACTCGGCACTATCGCTCGATGCTCCCGCGCAGCCCGAAACAAGCATGCCGGACAGCACGAATGAAGCCATCAGGAGCGCCATGCATCTTTTGGCCACTCGCTTCTCCTATCTTAGATTGGCACCGAACGCCTCAAGCTCTGCTAGACTCTCAGGCGATGACGCGCGTGACCCGGCATATTCGAACACGCCGCAGTCTTCAACCCCGTACCATCCTTGCAAGAAGCCGTGGTAGACCTTCTCGGCGGCATCGTATACACCATTTGCGTCCGAGTCGAGGATAAGCGCCATCTTCTTGCAGCCCGCAGGTTTGCCAAGCGCATAGGTCCTGTGGATAGCGCAGTGCATCTGGCCGGTGAGCGAGCCGTAGTATATGGGGCTTGCAATCACTATCATGTCTGCCGAATCGTAGAGCGGGTAGATTCGCGCCATGTCGTCTTTCTGGACACACTCGCCGTTTCCTTTGGTGTGGCACCATTCACATCCGGTACATCCGTGGATGTTCATATTCGCCACGTCCATAACGGTCACGTCATGACCTGCCGAAGTAGCACCCTTGGCGAAGGCGCGAGCCAAAGCTGAGGTTCGTCCGTTCTTCCGTGCGCTACCCTGCAAAACCAATATCTTCATCTGCTACACCGCCTTTATTGTCAGGTCATAGGAGCTGCCGAGTTGGCGAAGCTTCTCTATCTCGCCGTCATCCAGTTGGCCCATTACCACTTGGTCTCCATAGGCAGACGACTGCTCCTCGCCGCCATAGAACACAGCGAGCCAACCGCCTTCCGGGTTGTAGTTCAACTGTCCGTTCTTCCAGCCGTTGTGAACCTGCGACTCCGTATAGGGCAGTCTCATGCCGATCTGCCCGCAGAAGTCCATGCCAGAAGAGCCGACGTGCAACGTTACGGGAAGCGCCTCTGCGAACGCCTTGGCGGTTTCGGTGTTGTTTAGGGTCGCGAAAACGGCTTTGGTATCCCCGAATTCCAATTGGACCTTCATCTCTCAGTTCCTTTCCTAGAAGAACAACTTGCCTATCATCCAATCGGCAGCCTTGTTCACCAGCTCGCTCTCGTAGAACACGGTCTGGGTGTCGTGAATGAGGTAGTAGTCGATGTAGTCTAGCTCATTTTCCGGCTTGCAAGCCAGCCGGCGAAGGAGACAGACAGCGCAGCTAAGGCCGCCATGCAGATCCCGCTCCACCCTGCCTGCGCCCAGATCAGTCCTGAGGCCGCGCTGCCAAGGGCGCTGAACACGAAGTTGTTGAAGACGAAGACTGTGTTGAGACGGCTGCTCTTGACGGGGTCGAGGGCCATGACGCGAAGCTGGTTCAACGCGCCCACGCCCTGCACGCCGAGGGAGTAAAGCGCTGCAGCAACAACGACGATCGCGACGGAACTGCCCGCGAAAAGCGCCAGGAGCATGCTCGCGAGCGAGAGGGCTATGAACGCGCCTACGGCAGGGATGCCGAGCCCCTTATCCTGCAGCTTTCCAACGCCGACCGAGCCTGCGGCACCGGTCACCCCGGCTAAGCTCACGAGGCCGATCTGAAAGGTGGTGAAGTCGAAGGGCGCGCCTCCGAGCCGGAAGGTCACGGCGTTCCAGAAAAGGTTGAACACCACGCCGAACACGAGGCCGTTGGTGAGGAGGATCCATTTGAGCGCACGGTAGCGCGAGATCGACGCGAACACGTCTCCGATGAGCCTCCCGTAAGGAACATGCTCCTTGGGCGCAAGCCTCGGCAGGCACCTCCAGATCACAGCCATAAGCGCGAGGTTCAAACCCGCCGCCAGGGCATAGATAGCGCGCCAACCGAGGAGGTCGGCCACAAGCCCGCTCACAGTACGTGCGGCGAGGATACCGATCGTGATGCCCGCGGCAACTGTGCCGACTGCTTTGCCCTGCTGCGATGGATCAGCGAGGTCGCGCGTCATCGGCACGATGATCTGCCCCGATACCGTGGTGATGCCAAGGGCGGAGAGCGCGAATGCCAAAAGCAGGAAGCTCGGTGCGATAGCGCACGCAACCAGGGAAAGCGCAGCGAGAAGCATCACGATCGCGATCAGCTTTCGCCTGGGGCATATGTCTCCCAGGGGAACGATGAGCAGGATGCCCAGAGCGTAGCCGACCTGCGTTGACGTGATGAGCAGGCCGCTGTCGGCAACAGCGATGTCGAGCTCTCCTGCGATCTGCACGAGCAGGGGTTGTGCCCAATAGAGGTTGCCTATGGCCAAGCCCGATGCGATCGTCAGTAGCGCGACCAAGGGTCCGGTCAACTTGAACCCGGGTGCAGTTTCAGCCTTCATTTTGCCGATGTCCCTCATGTGGTGCCTACCACCATCCGAATTGGCTCTGACCCGTGTCGAGCCTGGCGACCTCAGCCATCTCGCCTTTCGTTAAGGCGAAGTCGAAGATAGCGAGGTTGGCCCTCATGTGTTCGGCGTTCAGGGTCTTGGGGATGACGGGGATGCCGCGCTGAACGAGCCAGCGCAATACCACCTGTGCCGGGCTCTTTTCATGGACCTGAGCGATGCGGCCTATCACTTCGTCTCGAAGAAGCGACCTGCTCCCGGCCACGAGCGGCGACCATGATTCCATGATTATCCCGTCATTGAAGCATCGCTTCTGCAGCTCGACCTGCTGACGATAGGGGTGGGTCTCCACTTGGTTGACCATGGGCTTCACACGGGCGCTCTTCAATAGATCGTCGAGCACGTCTCCAATGAAGTTGGATACGCCGATGCCGCGCGCTTTTCCTTCCTGCAACGCTTCTTCGAGAGCGGCGTAGATCCCGGGGATGTCCCCTGTAGGCTCATGGACGAGAAGCAGGTCAACATAGTCTGTTCGAAGATCGGAGAGGCTGCGATCGATGGAGCGCTTCGTATCTGAATAGCCGTTCGTCCAGGTCTTCGTGGTGAGGAAGACCTCTTCGCGAGGAAGCTCCGAAGCCGCAAGCGCCCTGCCGACCCCGTCCTCGTTGCCGTAGCACTGGGCGGTATCGATCGAGCGGTATCCGATTTCAAGCGCCTCGCGCACGGCGTATTCGGTCTTCGCTGAAGAGGTGCGGTACGTGCCATATCCCACCATCGGCATGGCAGTGCCGTTGACGAGCTCTATTGAAGGCGTGGCCGGCGGTGTCATAGCGAGCCCCCGAGCTTCTCTGCCTCGCGCCTGGTTGTGGCCATGCCGACATAGGCAAGGCCATACAGTTCGCAGAACTTCTTTATGGAGTACTCTCCGGCCTCTATCATCCAGGGCGCCGGCGCCGCGCCCTGGAAGAGGAGCGCGAGGCGCTTTCCCCTGAAGCGTCCATGGTCGATCGCGCCGTAGAGGCGGTCGAGCAGGTTTCGCACCGCTCCGCTCAGGTTGTGCCAGTAGACCGGCGACCCGATGACGACGGTGTCCGCGCCGTCCATCGCGGCGAGCACCTCGTCCAGTTGATCGTCATCGAAGTGCTGGCCGTAGGCGTAGATCTTGTAATCGACCAGATCGAGCGTATCGTAGGGTCGCCCTTCCATGAGCACATCCGCCAGCTGCGCGGTGTTTCCTCTCTTGTTGGGACTTCCGTTGATGAATAGCGTGCTCATGTTCATTCCTGCTTTCAGATGTCTGTCGATCGTCTACTCGAATTTGACCTCGAATGCGTTCCTAGTCTCGTTCAGCTTCCAATACGATTCGGCGATGTTGTCCGGGTCGAAATGCTCGTTGCCGCCGATGATCCCGCATACCATCACCGTGCCGACGAAGATGCCGCTATCGGCAAGTTCCTGGTTCTTTTCAAGCGCGAGGTTTCTCAGGGCCGCCTTGTCCATAGAGAGGGCGACGTAACCGGGATAGGGAGACTCGGCCAAGATGCCGCCTGTCAGGATGATGGAGCCGCGCCTCTCGGCGAAGCCTGGTGTTGAGAACTTCTGTATGGTCTCATATGCGCCAACGACATCTGCCGCAAAGTGGCGCTTGACGTCTTCGGCGGTCAGGGGATCCTCGTCAACAGATGTGATTCCGACGTTGTAGATGATCACATCGGGATCGCCGTGATCCGCTTGGATGTCCTCGATCGTCTTGTCCAACTCGGGGATGTCCGACACATCGGCAACGTAGACAGTCGTCACGATGCCTTGCTCTTCGAACTCTTTCTTGTAAGCATCAAGATTACCCTGGTTCCTCGAAACCAGCGCGACCTCATAGCCCTCCTTGCCGAACTTCCTTGCAACTGCGTTGCCGAGACCGGGGCCTGCTCCGATAACTACGACCTTCTTGCTCATGCTCTGCCTTCCTTTCGCGCTAGAGATTGATCTGATGTCGTTAACTCTAGGCTTTACCGATGAATCCCGGAATGGTTCAATTAACTAATGCGTGTTAACTTGTGGTTAATTCAGAAAGGATTCGTCCATGGGTTTGCTCGATGCTCGCATAGTAACTTTCCTCGCTGTTGCAGAGGCTGGCAGTTTCTCTAAGGCCGCTGATGTTCTTTTCTTGTCAGCGGTTTCCGTCAAAAAGCAGATGGATTCGCTTGAAGCAGAATTAGCGACCAAGCTTCTCGCCAGAACCAATCGCGGCGTTAGCCTGACGGAAGCGGGGCGCATCCTGCTTGAGGGCGCGCTGAGGATGAACGAGATCTCTGGTTCCACCTCCAGCGAGATAAAGGCACTGGGTGAGGCGGAGAAGAGGACGATAAGGGTAGGTACATCGCTTCTGCGCCCCTGCTCAAGGCTTCTCGAAGTGTGGTCGCGCATAGGGCGGCACAGCGAGTTCGGCATAGAGGTCGTTCCCTTTGACGACGACACGGAGCTTGACGCGGTGGTTTCCCAATTGGGGTCGCATATCGATTGTTTCCTCGGGCCATGCGATGCGCCCGCCTGGCATAGGACATGCGGCGTCTTGAAGCTCGGTTTCTATGAATGCGAAGTGGCGGTTCCAAGAAGCCATCCACTTGCGCAGAGGCGATCCTTGACATGGAGCGACCTCGAAGGGCAATCGATCATGCTGGTCCAGAAGGGGGCCTCGCCGGTGATGGACTCTCTCCGAAGCGAGATCGAGAGAGACTATTCGAACATCAATATTGAAGACACCCCGCGCTTCTACAGCATCGAGACCTTCAACGAATGCGAGAGGAAGTCCATGCTCATGGAGACACTCGATGCGTGGGAGGGCGTGCATCCCGGCTTCGTCTCGCTACCCATGGAGTGGAGCTATCGGGTGCCCTATGGCCTGATCTATTCAAAAGACCCCGCTGCTGTGATACGCGACTTCGTCAACGAGATAGCCAGTGTTTGCCTGGCATCGTGACGCGATCTGCATTAATCTATTCTCTTGCGGAATGAAACTCTTTTCCAAAAGCCCCATTCAGAGCTACGAGGCGAATTTGACCTGTAGGCGAAGAAATCTGGCTGCGTGACGGAGCGCATCGACGAGGACGGCAGGACGCGTCCCATGTCGGTGCAGTGGTGGGACGGGACGACCTATCCGATCGAGAAGGTGGTCTCGGTCTGCCGTCGCTCCTCCAAGCGCGTGGGAGGCGACGGGGTCTGCTACGCCGTCGTCATCAACGGCAGGGAAACGTTCCTCTATCACGAGGATCTGCGATGGTTCGTGGAGGAGAAAATCACAGACGGGCATGTCTGCTGAGCAAGGATGGAAACATGTGCGGGAGATGCGTCATATTCACATTCGACGAGGTGCTTGAGATCGTAAAGGAGATCGAGCTGGACGCCGCGTTCAACTTCGAGCCGGACTGGCCGGCGCGCAGGATCCAGGCATACCCCAACTCCGCGGCTCCGCTCATCGTTCCGCAGTTCGACACCGCCGTCGGCATTGCGAAGCTGCAAGAGGGCAGCCTGTCCGCCCGCGAGATGGGCTGGGGCTTCGAGGAGCCGTGGAGGTCCGGCGTCATCTTCAATACCCGCATCGAGAGCGCGATGAAGCCGACTTGGCGCGACTCCATGGAGCACAGGAGATGCATCATCCCCGTCGCGTCGTTCTACGAGACGCACAGGGACGAGACTTTTGTATCTCCGAAGACGGGAAGGCCGATAAAGCGGCAGTACGAGTTCAGGGTGCCGGGCGAGGACGTGATACTCATAGGCTGCACATGGAAGGGCGACCGGTTCTCCATGGTCACGACCGAGGCGAACGCCGATATGGCGCCGATACACCACCGGATGCCGCTCGTCGTCCGCCGGGAGGAGCTGCCTCTCTGGCTTGGACCTGACTACCAGGAGCTCGCGGACCGCTCGTCGGTCAGGCTGGAGATTGATGCTGCGAAATAGTGCTGCTGGATCAAAAAGAAGGCATAGACCTCGAAGAGGGCTAGACCAGCCCAGTTTTCACCTTGTGGCCGACTCTCAATCTGATTTCAATGATGCCTGACGATCAAGGGGCGGTCTCTCATGGGATTCAACGAGTTTCAGCTTCAGAGCGCGGATAGGCTCGATAGAGAAACAACCGTAGTCGGATGGGTTTGACAATTTAGGCTTCAAGCAATCAGTCCCTCTTGTCCCTTAATTGAATAAGTAAGCGCAATGGCTGGGGGCGCGCCTCGGATTTCAATCAACAGAAAAGACGAGCGTGAGGCTGTGACGATAACGTGTCCTTGCTCAGCCCTTGCGCGAAAGATACAATGGCTCCATGGAACTGAAGCCCTCCAGATACAACATCGTCGCATTGCAAGAGAGCCGCGATGGCTCGATTGTCTACAACACTCGCACAGGAGCGCTGGCGCTCGTCGATGAGAGCATTGCGGCCGTCCTCGGGATGAGCGCGCTGCTCGAAGAAAGCGACTTTGCGAGAATAGATGCGAGAGCTGTAGCCCAGCTGGCAAGATCGGGGCTTCTCGTCGCTGCCGCCTGTGACGAGCTCGCCGAAGCGGTAGCGGAACACCGCGCGCTACAGCAGGATTCCTCGGTGCTCTCGCTCTGCATAGTACCGACCTACACTTGCAATCTCGCTTGCCCCTACTGCTACGAAGAGGGGCGCAGCTCTTCGGGCAAGAGGATGGACCGGTCGATGCAGAAGAAGATCGTCGACTTCGCAAGGCTGGCCTTCGAAGCGGAGCCGTACGAGAGCATCGAGGTCCAATGGTACGGCGGCGAGCCCATGCTCATGCCCGATGCGATAGATGCTATTTCGGCCGGGCTCATGCGCTTCTGCGAGGAGCGCGGTCTCGGATTCAGCGCGAACATGGTGTCGAACGCGACGCGCATCGGTGCTGAGGAAGCCGCTATGCTGGGACGGAGCCGCGTGACCGAGGCCCTCGTCACCGTCGACGGCCCGGAGGCTGTGCATAACGGGCGGCGTCCCATGAGAAATGGCGGCAATTCGTACGAGGCCGTTCTCGATGGCATCGGCAATTTGCTCGGCGAGGGCATCGGCGTCACGGTGCTGATGAACACCGACAAGGTGAACGACTCGTGCCTCAGCGAACTGAATTCGCAGCTCCAAGAACGGTTCGGCATGAGCGCAATCCGCGCGAAGTTGAACGATTACTACGGCACGTTCGGTCGCGGCCGATTCTGCGAGCCGCGCTTCTCGCTTATGGACCATCGCGAATTTTCGCGCCTTCAATGCGAGCGCTTCTGCGAAGAAGGGCACGCATTTGCCGAATTCGCCGCGCTGCTCCAGCCGATACCGCTATTCTGCCGTGGCCAGAAGGAACGCTACTATGCCATTGATGCGATGGGAGATGTGTACAAGTGCGATGGCCGCATGGGGAGGACCGATCATCTGGCCTTCAACCTTGATTCGATAGGCGACGCGACCGATATCCCGACGGGATTGGCGCCGGCGTATCCCTTTGATGACCCGGCATGTCCGGAATGCTCGCTGCTGCCCTTGTGCAAGGGGAACTGCGAGTGGGAGCGAAAGCAGTGTGCAGACCATCCATGCCATCCGCTGAAGTACACCGCGAACGAGTATCTCTATGGCTGGGTCGCTTCCATCGAACCGATAGAGATCGACGAGACGGGCGTTGTCCTGCTAGCGGAAGGACGCTCGCTATAAGACCCCGCCCGCGAACGACCCCGCCCGTGCGCGGCTGCCGAAGCGCACGGGCTCTTAGGCATGACCAAGAGAGGAAGAACGATGATTATCAACAACATAGTCTTCAGCCCTACAGGAGGAACCGGGAAGATCGCCGGCGTATTGTGCGAATCGCTGTCGGACGGCGGCGAGATAAGGACCATAGACCTCTCGGACCCCTTCGTAAACGAGAGCGATCTCGTCTTGGATCCGGTCGGCCTCTCGGTTATATCGATGCCTTGCTTCGGGGGAAGGGTTCCGGCGCTCGCTTTGGAGCGCTTGCAAAAGATCGATCCTCAGGGCTCGAAATCCATAGTTGTAATCGCCTACGGTAACCGCGCTTACGACGATGCGCTGCTCGAGCTCAAGGATTCAGCCGAGAAGATGGGGTTTGATGTTATCGCCGCCATATCGGCCATTACGGAGCATTCGATCATGCACCAGTATGCAACGGGAATGCCCGATCTTCCCGAAGTCGATGCTCTCAAGAAATTTGCTGAAGAAATAAAGGAGAAGATGCAAGCAGGGGCCAACGAGCCGTTCGAGGTTCCTGGGAACACGCCATATAAGAAGGCGGGGTCTGTTCCGCTGGTTCCCAAAGTGACCGGCAATTGCGTCTCGTGCGGAGAGTGCGCACGCGCGTGTCCAGCCGCCGCCATTAATTCGGAGGATTATGCTGCCAACAAGGCCCTCTGCATCTCGTGCATGCGTTGCATCCAAGTCTGCCCAAAGAATGCACGCAGCATCAACAAGATGATGGTGTCTGTTGCCGCGAAGGCCATCAAGAAGGCCTGCATGGAGAAGAAGGACCCAGAGCTGTTTTTGTAGAATCGCATAATCTACCTCAAAAAGAATCCTTTTATCACGAGAAGGGCGAAACGGACGATTCCCGCATACGGCTGCCTGGAGGCGATGAACACCGCAACGCTCAATACCGAGAAGGCCATGCCCGCAGCAAGCAGGCGCCTGCTCCACGTGGCTTGTCCGGGCTGGTCACGATCAGTCCCTCTGCTGGCAGTGCCAACCCCGCGATTCCTGTGAGTCTTGCAAGTCCTGCCGGCTCTGCTGTCCCTGAGAGCAGCCCCCTTCTTTCCCTTGTTACATTTTGCATGTGCACCTCTTCCTTTCGTCCCGACTTGATGCGGGATCGAAGATAGTAGGCATTGGAGATGTGAGACGCTTCACGCTTCTCGTCATGAGCGGCGCTCGCCATGTGCGTCACGCACTGCCCATTCCCTCATGGAGAGGAACTCCCATGCCCTGTGTACGCAAGTTCGAGCCTGTTCATAAGCGCGTCCTCGGCTACTTCGGCTACACGCTGCTCGAGGCCCAGAGCCTTCCCGAGCATGAGAAGCAAGAGCTGCAAGACCGCGTCCAAGACGCGTTCGGCGGTCTTGCCGACGAGCCTGCGGAGCTGTTCGGCGAAGACGGCCTCGTTCGCGACGAAGAATGGCTGGCCCTGGACGACCTCAGCGAAATGATCTTCTGGCCGCCGCCTCGACGATGTGCCTGACGACCTGCTGATAGAGAAGAGGCTCGAGCACGGCGGCTGGTGCACCGCCCTTCGCCTTTTGCGAAAGAACCTGCGGAGCGTCTACGACTTCGTCTACGGGGCAGGAAGAGATGGGCTGCCCTGCCTCGACGGCAGCCCCGACGACGAGGTGAAGCTGATAGGATTTTGGGACTAGCGCCTATCACGCGCGAAACGGAGCTGAAGAAATTCATCTGAACTGCTGAAGGTCGAAGAGAAGCTAGACAGGCCAGAGGGCATCGAGCGCTACCCTTGGCATCCCCATTGCAAAAACCCGGAGCGCCCAAACAACCGGCTCTATACTCCAAGCGAGCACGGCACGTTCAAGTTCAACGAAACCGACGAGAATATCAAGAACAGCGATTCGCTCGTTCTTACCTTGGAGGGCCAGAACAAGATGACCCTCTGGAAGCTGGAGCCGTTTTTCGCCGACGAAAGGATTAACATCTCATGGCAGGGAGGACGAAGGGCCGAGTTGAAGGATGGCTATGCGATTTTGAGGGTTGCGCCTTTCGGGCAGGAGATCGTTGTGTCAACGGATGATGCCGACCTGCAAAAGCAGCTGGCCGGCTGGGCGAACGGCCTCATAGCGCTGGCTGCTAATGCAGAGCTAAACCGCATGCACGGCTGACAACTTCGGCTTGAAAGGGTACGCACCTTCCCAAAACCCGATGGGGGCGGGGAGCCTTATCATTGTCCTCTCGACTCCTGTTCCGATAGAGAATTCTTTAACGCCACCGGATTGTCCAGGCTCAATCCGACGACGCGTACGCGCTTTTTTCCGAGCATCGTGCTGACTTCAACTGGATGCTTAACAACAACCCATACGTTCGCTTGGTAAAAGGTTCCATAGTTGAGCTTGTCCGTCTTCGCAAAAGCGTTGATTTCGCTTTCGGAAAAACAAACCTTTTCTATGTCGGAAAACGGAACCACTGCCTTCATCTGGATGCCGCATTCCAGACGGATATAGCCATCGCCTAACGTGACAGGTCGCATCACGCGGGCTCGCGCATCGCCTGCGAGCCAGATAGCCGCATAGATCGAGAGCGCCGTGACGACACATGCAGCGACGACGCTCCACTGGGATATGAGGACATGGACGCCAATGATTTCCACCGGGAACGCGAGCGCGATACCGAGCATCATGTTCATATAGCCGCCCGCGTTATGGTAGCTGAACACCCTTTCGCCCGGCAGCACGTAGGGCTTCTTTCGCCACGAGAGCAATGCGTAGTACCAGACGCTGAGCTCGGCTGCCGCCATGCTCGCAGGCGCGTCCTTCCGGACGAGATAGAGCATCGTCTCCTTGAACCAGACAACAGGGTCTTCGCTCTTCGCCTTCGCAGACCTGTAGACCTTGACGACCTTCAGGCATTCCCAGACCGCGATGGCAAGCTCGAAAGGAATTAACACGGCGAGCAGATACGGAAGCATGCCCGCATTGGGCGACCCGAGCGCAATCACGCTCAGCCCGTATCCGATCCAGATGACAGGGATGATAGCCAGCAGCGTAAGCCTTCGCGGCCTGACGACGAGAATATAGAAGCCCAGCGGGATCCCAACCATGAAGTCGAGAGGCAAAACGATGCCCTCGATATGGCTTGGTATATATGAAGCAGAGATGACGCCGTAAGTGTAAAGGGCAATGCATAACTCGCAGAAGGCGATCAAAGTCCTCTTCTGACTTCGCGTTGCGCCCATTTCCGTCCTCCCCTCTTGACCCCAATTGGGACAATTTGTCTCAGCTGGGCAAACATCTTGTCAAGCTCCTATATTATCCCAGACGCAGAGACCAACGAGGCATATACGGCGAGACTCAGCTCGCTTATCGCTTCGAAAGGCACGTCGAACACGAGGTCGACCGTGACGGCGCGTTTCGGCAGTCGGATGCCTCGCGTCTTCATCGCCGCCAGGACCAGTGCTCTGATCTCGCTGGCAGCTCGGGCTGTTACGCCGGTTATCCGGAGGTCGGGCACGCCGCGCGCAAGCGATGCCGTCATCCGCGATCTCGGAAAGCGCATCGGAGACGTCCGTCACGTCCGCAAGCTGCCCGTCGTACCACTTGACCCAGTCCCAGCCGAACACCACTGAGCCGTCCTGCTCCTCGAAGAACTCAGGCTCCCGCTCCGTGCCGATGAGCGGATAGGCGTCACGGCCCTCGCTCAGCTCGTCCACGCGCCTACAAATGCGCTCGTAGCCCTCGCGGGTGGTTGGGGTACCTATCGCCGAACATCCCGATGCGCACGGTTTTGCACCTCGCGAGTATCCCGAAGACCTCGTCCTTGTCGAGGACCTCCCTCTTCCTGCGCCTCATGGAAACCTCCCTGTAATCAGATGTGAACGCCTCGTTGCGCTGGCGGATAGATTCTAGCCTGCGGCCACTGCATGGATTGGCTGGAATCGGACATGGAAATGTCGGATTGCGCCTGAATAAACAATGGACCTGTTCGTTTCAACTGCGAACAGGCCCATATCTGTTTATAACCCGGAGATCAAAGATCCAAATCATGCCCCGCGACCAAAAGCAAACAGAACTCAATCTGAGACTTGAACGACAGCATCGGATGCCAAGGGCTTGGAGACGTTCTTCAGGAATCTTTTGCTCGGGGAGGACAACGTATTGAAGAATCGGTTCATGCACCTGGATTGGGCTGGGGAACAAGATGATGCGCTAACAAGCGGGAATACCGAACAAGCCACCGAACAAGCCGAAGATACATCAGTTGCCCAGAGATAACTTCTTAGGAAAGCTCTGAACCTATACAGAAAAGTTCGTCTACTTCAATGAGGATTAACATAAAAAAGGCTACCTGATCTAGGGGAGTCAGGTAGTCAAGAGAATGGGAAAAGTAAGAACTGGCGCAGTGCTTATAATTTATCCTTCATACTCAAGAAAGCCCCTTCCTTCGATGATCTGACCGCCATCTATGATGAGGCCTTGCCCTGTCATGAATGCCGATGCGTCAGACGCAAGGAATAACGCTCCGTATGCAATATCCTCTGGCATACCAAGACGCCCCATCGGAACCCTTTCGATGAAATTACCGCTGGAATAGGGATTCAGGAATGCTTCTTTGGTTAGATCTGTAGCAATGTATCCTGGATAGATACTATTAACGCGCACGCCGAATGGCGCCAGATGATAACCAAAGTGGGTTGTCAGACTTCGCAAAGCGCCTTTTGTCGAGCAATATGCAGCACACCCATCTGCAGTAAATGCTCCGAGCGAAGAGATGAAGATAATCGATCCAACCTTGTGTTTTGAACACTCTTTCCATGCATACTTCATGAACCAGATGCTTCCATCAAGATTCAGGCTATGCACCCATCTCCAATTGTCTGTATCGAACTCGTCTGCGATCTCATAGGGCGCTTCACCAGCATTGCCTGCGGACGTCACGAGGATGTCAAGGCGACCGAACGCCTCCACACACTTATCAACTGCTGCCTTGCATTCTTCTTCTTTTTCAACATCACAAACCGCATATGCAGCTGTATAGCCCTTCTTCTCGAACTCTTCAACCTTTTGCTTTAGCTGTTCCTCGCGACGTGCAACTAAGAAAACCTTTGCTCCTTTTTCTGCCATAGCCTCGGCCGAAGCGGATCCGATACCCCATGAGCTAGCACCAGTGATAAGTGCTACTCTGCCAGTTAAATCGAATGCCTTGTTTACATCTACTTTCATCTCGCTTTCCATACGCCATCGTCCTCTCAAAATTGTTCTCGAGCCAGAAAGAGACCGATGCGCTCTTTCTGAACTTGCAAGTGATTTAAAGCTACCCTTAATCCCCGTTGCTTACCATTCTCAATTAAAGATGTCTCAAACAATGCGGGTGACATAATCCAGTAAAGTTCCTGAAGAAGTTATACAAATATACATATTGAGAAGTTCCATGATCGCGAATCACTTGATAGATTCAAAAAAAGGGGAGATGAGATGATAGAGAAAAACAGCAAGGCTAAGATTCACATCACAGCTAGCCTTGACGATGGAAGAACCTTCTTCGACACCCATCGCCAAGGTGGGATACCTATAGAAATTGACTTGCAGCAAAAAGAAATCCTGCCACTGCTGAATGAGATTCTACTCGGTTTGGATAAAGATAGCCGGATCACACAGAGGGTCGAAGCAAAAGATGCTTATGGTGAATACGATCCAAATCTTATTGAAAAAGTTCCGAGATCAGACATTCCAAACGCAGACGCTCTTCCTGTTGGCGACTATATAATCTTCAACACTGATATGGGGCCTATGCGGACAAAGGTAGTCGAAGTTTCAGATGATACCGTTACTTTTGACCACAATCATGAACTAGCGGGAAATGCTATTAACTACAAGATCTCTGTAGTAAAAATTATCAACTCCGAAGAAGATGCGATAAGCCACGAAGAATACCATCATGAAAAGGAATGCGGGTGTAAGGCGCATCTTCACTGTGAACATGATAATGAGTGACGAATCTTTTCTTTTGTAACCCGGTTTGTTCTATTTGGCAAAACTGTCAACTGTTTTGCCAAAGCATACCTTTTTGAGAATTGAGTTGACTTAGTCCCGTCTCCTACCTTTGTAATGTCGGAATAATCTGACAAAACAAGAGAGGAGTGGATATGGCAGAGCATGAGGTCGCAAGCGGCCCATGGCAAGAACCAGAAACTACGATCTATCGTGGGATGGCTTGCGGTGGCACAGGCGGTGAACTATCAGCCATTGATTCGAAAGACGGCAAGGTAGTCAGAATTCGTCCTATTCGATATACCGATGAGTATTCGATGGATGAGCTCAAAGACAGCCTTTGGTCTTTCACGGCAAGAGGAAAGACGCTGAAATGTCCAGTGAAAACCGCTCCACCTTATCAGTCGCTTGCATACAAGAAGCGCATCTATTCGAAGAATCGCGTAAAGTATCCACTAAAACGCGTTGACTGGGAACCAGGCGGAGACCCCGACAAGATCAACGCCGAGAACCGCGGCAAATCCAAATTCGTTCGCATTAGCTGGGATGAAGCATGCGATATCATCGCCGATGAGATCAAACGTGTTCGCAAGACTTACGGTGAGAATTCCGTACTTGCAGTCGGCGAAGATGGACATTGCCAATCGAAGATCATCCACATGGTTGGTGGTAATCACATCAACTTGCTCATGAGAACCGGCGGTTTCACTCGTGAGGTCAGAACCCCAGACTCAGTTGAGGGATTCTACTGGGGAGCCAAGTTCGCTTGGGGCGCACAGGTGCAAGCTGGTTTGGGAATGTTCGATAACGGATGGAACGTTATCGAAGATGTCACCAAAAATGCCGACATGGTCATCATGCAGGCGGGCGACCTTGAGACCACCCAAAATTATGCCAGCCAATGGATGAGTCGCGTCATGCGCTTCTGGATGGATATCGGCATCAAGCTTGTAGTTGTTGACCCATTCTGCACATACACCTCTGTTTGCCATGACGAGATCACATGGATCCCGCTGCTTCCAAATACTGATGTCGCTCTCGACTACGGCATGATGTACGTTTGGCTTACGGAAGGCCTTTATGACGTCAACTATGTGGAGACCCATACATATGGCTTCGATAAGCTGAAGGCATATGTCCTAGGCGAAGAAGATGGTATTCCTAAGACTCCAAAATGGGCTTCTGAGATTTGCGGAGTAGAGCCTTGGACAATTAAAGCACTCGCACGCGAATGGGGCACTAAGACAACCTCTATTCTGCACTACTGCGGCTGCCATGTTCGTGGGCCATACAGCCATGAGCCTGGACGCACTGAGGTATACAAACTCGCTCTGCAGGGCTTTGGCGCTCCTGGCGTACAGCAGATCCATCTGTTCTCGTATGGCGGAGGCAAGCAGGCGGTTCGTCCTACTCCTTACGGCCCTATGATGTTCTCAGAAATGCATGCTATGCAGTTCTATCCAGCAGATCAGACAATCCCGAGAACCTTGGTTGCTCGCTCGATTCAGAATGGACATTCGGATTGGTGGGGAAGCCCGCAGATCATCTTCGCGATGCCAGACGAGCAATTCGAGCATAATTTCTATCCCATCGAGGAAGATGAGGGCGGCGCTAAGGTCCATATGCTCTGGTCTGAAAAGCCTTGTAATCAAACTTGCTGGAATGGCGGATTCGAATTCCAAGAGGCGATGCGCAACAAGGATCTAGAGTGTGTGATCACGAATCATCCTTGGCTTGAGAACGACTCGCTTTTTGCAGACCTTGTTCTTCCTGTAACCACCCCTGCTGAAGAATCGGATATCGTAGGATCAGGCATGGGCGACTCTATTGAGGTGGTCGCTGTCCAAGACGCTGCGATCCCACCTGTCGGCGAGTCGCTGTCTGACTACGAAATCTCCCTGAAGATAGCAGAGCGTTTCGACCCTGAGCTTCCTAAACAGATGGCGGAAGGTCGCATCGAGGGTGAGCCGGCATTCGGACTCACAATCGAACAGCAGAAGAAGTCTGAATATGAACGTTCGCCAATTGTTAGTGAAATCGGTTGGGAAGAGCTAAAGGCTAAGGGTTTCTACGTACCGAAACAGGATCCATACGCAAAGGACTACAAGCCAAATGCTCGACTCTTCTACGAAGATCCTGAGAGCTTCCCGGTTGGCACGCCTTCTGGAAAGATCGAGTTCTATTCTGATCAGCTCGAAGAGAATTTCCCTGATGACAAAGAGCGTCAGCCGCTCGCAAAATGGATCGTAGGCGGTCCTGAGTCAGAGGGCTGGACTCATGATGAAACCCTTGCGGGCGAGCGAGCCAAGAAGTATCCATTCTTGGTCAATGCTTGCACTGGACGTTGGCGCTTCCATGCACAATGCGACGATATCACTTGGCATCGCGAGATCCCAACAGCAAAGGTTGTTGGTAAGGATGGATACCTCTATGAGCCTTGCTGGATGTCCCCTGAGGATGCGAAGAAGCAGGGCATCGAGGATGGCGATATCGTTAAGGTTTATAACGAGCGTGGCACCGTTCTTTGCGGAGCTAAGGTTTCAGAGAGAATCCTTCCTCAGTCAGTAATGGTGAACAAGGGTTCACGTTCAGATCCAATAGCTAGTGAATTCGACCGCGGAGGAAATATCAATCTGATCAGCCCTGCAGGACCAATCTCTAAGCATTGCTATGGCTTTGCGGTTAGTGGCTATCTTGTAGACGTTCAGAAGGTCTCTGACGAGGAGATGGCTGGATGGGTCAAACAATATCCTGAAGCCTTCGAGAGAGCATACGATCCTGCATCTGGCTCTCATTATGATGGCTGGGTAGAAGGAGTCGAATAATATGAAAGCCTTTCTTGTTGATTTGAACAAGTGCGTAGGATGCTACGATTGCCAGATTGGCTGCAAAGATGAGCATTGCGGCAATTGTTGGATGCCCTACGCTGAGTCACAGCCTGACACTGGGCAATTTTGGCTGCACCTATACGAAACCGAACATGGCGCACGCCCTCATGTAAAGGTTTCTTATGTTCCTGTCATGTGCCAGCATTGCGAGAATGCTCCTTGCATCAAGGCGGCGAAAGACGATGCAGTATATCAAAGAGAAGATGGTCTAGTGATCATCGATCCTGAGAAGGCAAAGGGTCAAAAGCAGATTGTTGATGCTTGCCCTTACAAGGCAATCTTCTGGAACGAAGAGCTTGAGATTCCGCAGAAGTGCACCGGCTGTGCGCATCTTATCGATCGTGGCCATCCGATCAGTGTTCCTAGGTGTGTTGATAACTGCCACCTTGATGCAATTCAATTCGGCGAAGAATCTGAGCTGGACCTTGCGGATACAGAGAGGCTAAAGCCTGAGTTTGGCCTCAAGACCCGCGTTTATTATCGCGGTCTTCCAAAGAGATTCGTTGCTGGTAAAGTTTATGATCCTGAAATCGAAGAAGTAGTAACAGGTGCTACGGTTACCGCTAAAAGTCCAAGTGGGAGCTGGACGGTAAAGACTGATGCTTTTGGAGATTTCTGGCTCAGAAATCTTCCCGAAGAGGAGCTAGAGCTCACCATCCATGGTGGAGGAAAGTCCTACAAAGGAAATGTTTCTACTAAGGAGAAATCCATCGGAATGGGCAACATTGCGCTCAAATAACCGAGTATCAAGAGTGTAAAATTAGATAGGTAGGATAAGAAGACTTATCCTACCTATTGTCGTTTCGGAAAAGGTCATGAACGCAAAAGAGGTCATTGCAGAGAGCTTCAGAGATCTCATTGTGAATAAAGGGATTTCTTATGACAAAGTCGCTGTGTACCAAATCTGCGACAATGCGAACGTGTCTAGAAAGACCTTTTACGTTCACTACAAGAGTAAATACGACATTGTCGATCAATTGGTGCATGAGAAATTGATTCGACCATTGATTCAGTTATCTGATGTCGTAATGTCTATGATGGAGAATCCGGAGCTTAGAACCACTTTTCCGACTGCTGTAAACGAGATGATCTACAAAGAGATCAGCGAAGATTTCGAATTCTATTCTCGTCTCTGCTGCAAAGCTGGAGACATAGATAGCCCCTTAGTGGAAGCTCTGATCAAGAACATCAGAATATTGAATACCGAGATACTCTCCAATCTCGGCATGGATGATTCGGATTGGCGCAAAGAATATGTTAGCTACTATTTTGCTGCAGGCAACGCAGTCTTGATTCAAAGATGGCTAAAAGACGGCCAGCAAGTGAGCGCAAGCAATCTTTCGAAGCTTTTCAACGATATGAGCATTAACTATTGGATGAAACTCGCAGACCTTTGATCCGTGAGATTTTGATTCGTTAGAAGGACATAATATGGCAAATCATATTACAGAAATAAAGCAACTTGGTTTCGTTACAAGGGACATAGAGAAGGCAATAGAGAACTTCACCAAGGTGGGACTTACGGATTGGAGTCCTGTAACCAAAGTATCAAACGAAGAATTTACTGGGATGATTTGTGATGGAGAGAAACAGGACTATGCTTTCCTTTGCGCAACAGATTCTGAATTGGACATCGAGATAGAATTGATTCAGCCACTCGATGATCATTCAGACTATGCACATTGGTTAGACAAGCTCGATACGTGGATTTCTCTGCATCATATTAGCGTCTCTACTGATGATGAGGACGACCTAAGGAATTCAGGTCATAAGCTCTTGTTGGCGGGTTATCAAAAGGGCATTCCATTTGAGTGGGAGTATTACGATTTCCGTGATGATATTGGGACGGTTCTGGAATATTTCCCTATGCCCGTCGAAGAATAAAGACATAGTTCTCAGCTATTCACAAACTAAAAATGACCCTGATATTGCCAGGGTCATTTTTCTAGGTACAGAGTCTCCAGCTTTAAGAAGATTTAATCTGGAAGCTTTTGAAGTGCAGCATCCAGTTCAGGGATCTTGTCTGGCGGAAGCATGTCAGGTGCCATTTTCGCAAGCATGTCTATTGGCATTGAAGCACCGAGTTTAAGCTTCGGATTTTCCTTAACACCTGGTACGTACTCTTCGAGAACGTCCATTGCATCCTCGCGCTTCATGATCTCCTTCAACTTTGTTTTTACCGACAAAGCCATGGGTCACCTCTTTCTATCGGGTGATTCCATAATTGCGAATATTGCGCCTAGTCTCAATTCACAGCTTTAATGGATGACGAGATCAAGGTTACATTTTTAGGAATTGCAACCCTAAAATGAATGATTCTTAAGATTTGTTCATAGGTCTAATGCAGTCAGTTTTTTTTGTGAATGGCGAAATAATCCGAAGCAATTAAAGTTGAAGATAAGGATACTCAAGGAGACATAATGGCACACGGAATCATACCCCCCTTTAGCAATTTCCTTATTACCAGAGACCTTATCCTCAAGCTCTCTTCAGATGGAATTCCAAAAGATGATTTGGTTTTGCTTGGAAATGCCGCCAATGAAGTGCAAGTTCCCCTAGAAATTGCTGAAGATTACTATGGAATTCTAAATCAGATCAGATATTACCTAGGCGCTTCGCTCTTTGATGTTTCAGCCTTGTTTGACGACCCATGCACCATTGAGCAAAGAAGGCTGCTAGGTCTTCTGATCGCCTATGTTCTCGATGTCTCAGGATCTGAAGAAATCCTCGAATTGTTACTTCCGCTTTTGAAGGACGAGTCCCATACATGGATGACCTTGATAAATGGCCCGTTGGATTCAAGGATTCAGTCAGTGGAGAACGATTTGGGCTATCTGATAAAGATCGGCGCAAAAGACATCGTTACGCAAAAACCATTACAAGGTGGGTACGAGAATCTAGAGCGAATGATAAATAACGTGAATTAATACGGTCTGGAATTCGATCCAAAAGGAGGAGAACGATGAGCAGCAGGTATCAAAATTACTTCAAGGGCAGAGACTTTGTTCATCAGATCGGCTTTTATGCCCCAGATGGTGAACGATTTGCTAGAGAGCACAACAGGTTATTCGGCTCAGGCCCTTATTTCACAACAGTAAACAAATTCAGCAAGGTGATCTATCGAGGGAAAGAGCTTGAAAACCCTTTTGAGCTTCGGGCGTATTACGGCGCATGGGGAAGTCATTCTGTGGAAGTTGTACAGCAATTAACCCCAGGCGACTCCATGTATACCGATTACAACGATATGGATAAACCTGGGATCAATCATCTTCATGTTTTCGTCGAAAGTCTCGAAGAAGCCAAAGAGGCATGTGAGGAACTTGGTATCCCGATTGTCGTTATTGGGTATACCGACATCTCAGGAGCATTGGAGAAATGCGAAGCGATGGGGATCGATCCTTCAACGCTAGGCTTGGATGAGAACAAGATCGGATTCATGGTCGTAGACATGACCGAGGAATTAGGAATGATGGTTCAACTTATTGATGATGGAGCGAAATTCATTCACGACATGGTGATCAATGCCGGTAAAGATTGGGATGGTGAAACCGATTTCATAAGGGAAATGGGTTAGTAAGAAACGTGTGTTAGATAAGTTGCTGAAGGAGAAGAATGAACTTAGATCAATTCAGTATGGAAGGGCGCGTTGCGCTTATTACCGGAGCAAGCAGTGAGGGCATCGGCAAAGCTTCTGCTCGAGTGCTAGCAGAAGCAGGGGCTAACGTCTTCTTGATAGCGAGACGCGAAGATCGATTAGCTGAGGCTGTAGAGGAAATCAAAGCCTACGGCGTTGAAGCCGGATATTGCGCCATTGATGTCTCGGATCCAGAACAATGCAAGCGAGCGATCACAGAGTGCGTCAGTCGTTTTGGAAGACTTGATGTCATCGTCCTTGCCCATGGCATTAATGGCTTAAATGGACGAACCATCGATGACGAGTTCGACATGGAGAACTACAGAAATGTATTGGATATAAACCTAGATGGCGTTTTCTACATGCTCAAGTACGGACACAAAGAATGTGCCAAATCGGATAATGGCTCAATCATACTTGTCAACTCCCTTGCCAGTCTTCATGCTGCTGGTAGCGCTGCATATACAGCAGCGAAGGGTGCGATCAAGGCATGGACCAAGTTCTTCGCTAAGAAGCTCGCACCGGAAAAGATTCGCGTCAATGCTGTTATACCGGGCCTTATCGAGACAGAGATGACTCATCCAGAAGGAATGGACGAGCAATTCGAGAAATTCGTGGCCCCTGCTGCACAAAGGATCCCCTTACGGCGATTGGGTCAGCCTGAAGATATCGCCAATGGAGTTTTGTATTTAGCATCAGATGCTTCTCAGTGGGTGACAGGCTCCAGCATTTTGATCGATGGTGGAGAAATGGCTTAAAGGGGAATCCGGCGTGACAGATCTCGCTGGCAGCCCGATCTGTCACGCCGGCTATCCGGAGGTCGGGCACGCCGCGCGCAAGCGATGCCGTCATCCGCGATCTCGGAAAGCGCATCGGAGACGTCCGTCACGTCCGCAAGCTGCCCGTCGTACCACTTGACCCAGTCCCAGCCGAACACCACTGAGCCGTCCTGCTCCTCGAAGAACTCAGGCTCCCGCTCCGTGCCGATGAGCGGATAGGCGTCACGGCCCTCGCTCAGCTCGTCCACGCGCCTGCAAATACGCTCGTAGCCCTCGCGGGTGGTCGCATATCGTGACGTAGCCCTTCTCCTTGGCTTTCGCGCTGTCGGAAAGCATCATCCGCGCGATCATCCTGGAGATGCCATAGGGCGTGAAGAACTGTGAGCGGGAGCGCATCGGAAGGCCGAGGGCGTTGTATACGTGGCCCATGACATCGCGGTCGGAATCCGCCTCAAGCGCGTCGGTGAGAGCGGAGAGCATCTCGTCGAACTCGTCTGTGAGCCCATCGTATCTCTTGAACCGCCTTTCGGCGTCCTCGACGAGCGAGCCGGGTGCGCAGCCAGCCGCCATGGCCATGGGTGCTGCAGCCATCGTGACGAAGGCGGACCAGATGTCGCGATCGTCCCTTCCCGCCGTCTTCAGGCGCGAAAAGGCCTCCGTGATCCGGCGCAGATCGGCATCTTGCGGAGTGAAGGTCTTCTTTGAGTGGGGCATCGAAGCTCCTTTCGTGACGATGATGGTTTGGGGGAAGCGCCGCCAGCGGCGTAGGCCGACGGCGCTGGGGGCGAGCCTATCTGCGGGGCTTGATGCGGCACGTCTCGCCTTGCGGGTGGTTGTTCGGGTTCTGCGAGTAGTCGCCATCTGAGCCGTAGCGCCCGACGTACGCCTTGCCCGTGCGTTCCAATGCACATACACGCCGAGCTTGCGGTCCTTGGTCGTTATGACGGCTCGATTTCCCATGGTTTGCGACCTCCTGATCTTCGGCGAGGCCCTATGCCTTCGCCTTCCGAGCGGAGGGGCGCCGGGGCTCCGTCGTGCACGCAAGGGAGAAACGCGAAACCCGTGAGGGCCCGAGTTTTTATGGCGGTGTAAGAAATGAGCCACCTACATAAAAAGTTTTCGCGGTCCTTGCGTGCATTCAGGTTCTCGGCAAGTTTTTTCGCTTGAAGGGAAGGTGGTCTGCCATAGGGGGTCGCGGTAATTGAATGGAATTAGACTTATAGACACAAATACAATAAAATATGTGTCTAAAAATCTAGGAGTTCAAGTGACAAGGTCGGTAGCGGAGCATATCGAGGAGCTGGGGGGCGTGGCGACCGCGGCGCAGCTCAAGGAGGCCGGGTTCTCGCCCGGCGTGATTGAGCACGCCTTCAGCAGCGGCAGGATCGACCGTCTCACCCGTGGCGTCTACTGCTCCCTCGACGTGCTGGACGACGAGTTCGCGGCCGTCACGATGCGCTGGCCGAAGTGCATCCTCTCGCATGGCACGGCGCTGTACTTGCTGGGGCTCTCCGACCGCGTGCCCGGGAACCTGAGCGTAAGTGTCCCGCGGGGATATAATCCGCAGGAGCTGAGGCGCACCCATCCGGACATGAGGATCTACCGCGAGGGCGACAAGCTCTACGGACTGGGCAGGACCACGGTGAAGGACCCCATGGGCATCGTCGTGCCCGCCTACGATGCGGAGCGCTCCATAGCCGACATCATCCAAGAGAGGGCGAAGGGCACTGTGAACCCACAACTCGTCAGAGACGCCTTGGTGGGGTATTTCAGGAAGAGCGACCGCGACCTGCCCAAACTCGCCAAGATGAGCGAGGCGTTAGGGGTGCGTGACGAGCTGCAAACCTACCTGGAGGTGCTCACATGAACAAGATCAAAAGCGATGCGAGCCTGAAAGGCAAGATACGCCAGTTCGCAAAAGACCATGCGCTCAAGCCCCAAGAGGTTCTCCAGATGTATCTGTTCGAGCACTTGCTTATGAGGCTAGAGAAAAGCCCATATGCTGACAAGTTCGTACTCAAGGGCGGATTACTCATATCCGCCATTACGGGGGTTGTCCAGCGTACGACCATGGACATGGACACGACGGTCATAGGCATGAACATGGATGAAGAAACTGTGAGAGCCGCAATCGAGAAGATCTGCGATATCGAAGTTGGCGATGGGATGGCTTACGAATTCGTGAGGATAGAGCCCATTCGCGAGGATGACGAGTACGCCAACTGGCGAGCCCACATCAATGTGCGGTACGGCAAGATTAACGCTCCCATCAAGATCGACATTACGACCGGAGACGCCTTGCGACCGAGGGCAATCAGCTATCCCTATGCGCTCATGTTCGATCAAGGTTCGTTGGAGATTCTCTCATACCATTTGGCTACGGTCGTTGCGGAAAAGCTGGAGACGGTGATCAGCCGGGGAACTGCGAACACGCGCGGAAGGGATTACTACGACCTCTATATCCTGCGTCATACGGTAGCCGACCAGCTGAATCCCGAAGAGCTGAGCGAAGCGCTGCAATCCACTTGCGAGAGGCGCGGGTCATTGGATGCGATGGAGGATTGGGAAAGCGTTGTGGAGGAGGTTCGCTCGTCTGATGCGATGAGTGGCGTATGGGACTCCTATGTCCAAGACGCGTCCTACGCTGTTGGCGTGTCTTTCGAGCAGGCCATGGATGCTGCAAGCGAGCTTCTCAGATTTGCGGGCATAAACACGCACCCCTAATCGCCCCACGGCCTTTTCCTTCAAGCGCCGCCGTTCGAAACGCATTGCGCCCAATGCATGGCAGGTGACTTGCAGAGGGCCCGCCTGTTAGCTGTCCACTGGGACAAATTGTCCCAGTGGACGTATCGCTGACCCTTACGACGCCTTCTTCAGCACGGCTATCATCTCTTCGAGCTCTTCTATGGAAAACGGGATGGATTCCGGCGAGACGCCAGAGATCCTCTCCGGACATGACTGCGCCTCCGAACCGTCAAGATCGGCCTTCCGGCGCTCGATGTCACGTTGGAAAACGCTCATGGCGTCATCGAACGCGCCTTCGATGTACTTCACTGCGGAGCGCTTCGCCTCCGGGTCAACATCGGCATAGATGTCGAGCGTCATGGAGGGGTTCGCATGGCCGAGGTAGTCGGAGACGGTGCGGACATCGGCACCCTCTGCGATCATATAGGTCGCAAATGTGTGGCGCAGATCGTGAAGCGTGCACTCGAAGCCGTTCATCTTACAGAACGCCGCGAAATCCTTGCCGAGCTGGGTCGGGTTGTAAGGACGGCTTTCCGTTTCGAGGGTGCCGAGAATGTAGGCTTGTCCCAGCTTCACCTTCAGCTTCGCGCACATCCACTTCACGTCGTCCTGCATCCCCTTGAGCATGTTGAACGTGTGCTCCGTGAGCGGAATGGTGCGCGTTCTCCCAGACTTGGGCTCTTTCAGATAGAAGCCGCCCTCTCCGTTGCCGAGGGAATGAGAGACGGCGACCTCGCGCTTTGTCTCGTCGAAGTCGTCCCACATGAGCGCGCAGACCTCTCCTCTGCGCATGCCCGTCGTGAGCATAAGCTCTATGGCGACGGCAAGGGCGTTGGGCTGCGCCCTCCTCGTAAGATCGAGCATGCGACTGCGCTCCTCGCGTGACAGCGCGTTGATCTTCGTCTTCACCCTCTTGGGCGGCTTGCAGAAGTTGCAGGGGTTCTTCTTGATAAGGTCCTGGGCGATGGCGTAGTTGAGCGCTTGCTTGAGAAGGCGGAAGCATTTGGAGACGCTCTTCGGCGCGTACCCATCCTGCGACATGGAGGCCATCCACGCGTTGACGACGGGAATCGTCAGCTTGGATAGCTCCTCGGAGCCAATGTAGCGGCAGATCATCTTCGTTTCGCCTCTGTAGCCGCGGATGGTAGAGGGCTCTATCGTCTTTGACCGCACCTTGTATTCCAGAAAGCAGCCCATGAACTGCTGAACGGTCATATCGGAGGATGCGGCGAGCCCTTCGGTTTTCAGCTTGATGATGAGGTCGCATCTCGCCTGTACCGCCTGGTTTCTGGTCTTGCCCTCAACGGTGTGGTAAGTGATGACCTCTTCTCCCGAGATGGGGTCGTCGTGCGTGAGGGCGCATTCCCACTTGTTTGTGCCTCTGCGGCGTCTCAGGCTCTTCGGTTTGTATTGCATGATGATTCCTTTCCAGCGCTTTCAACAATGCACGGTGGAGAAATCGTGACCACCAAATGATCACCTTAGTGACCACCAAATGACCACCAAAACGCGTCAAAAAAGTTGGAGAACATGAAAATGCGTGACAAAGCCTGATACAATAAACTCAAGGTCAAGGGCCTATTTGCAGTAAGCGCGGAAAGCCTGATTAAACCTGCTAACAGGGTTTGAATCGCTCATAACCCGGAGGTCGTAGGTTCAAATCCTGCCCCCGCGACCAACTTCAATAGCAGGTTGGATAATCCGAAAAAGTTGTCTGACCTGCTTTTTCTTTGTCAAAACACTCATCGTTCAAACATGCCCTGAATCGTCTTGGCACCAAGTTGGCACCATCCTTGGCACCAATTTGGCACCAAACGCATTGTAAGGCATGAGGATAAAACCGCGAAACTGGCGTAATGCTGGTAAAGGTCCAAAGTTTGTACGTTACTCAAAGGGTAACGGTCGTTCTCCTGCTCGATATAAACTGGCAGACCTTAAAAAGTGGGCAGACGCTCTCGAAGCGTAGTGGGTGATTCTGATGCAAAAAGACACCTACAAAAAAGTTTTCTTAAAACCACTGTACCAACTGTATCTAAATACAAAACTGATTCCCTCTGAACTGGGAAATCGCCCTATATTGGGCTTGTGTTTAGGGCGATTTCCCAACTGTACCAACTGTACCCATTTTGGGGGTGGTTGTCATGAGCAATAAGACCCCAACAGAACCTACGGTACGCTTTTTTGAAGTGATGTATTACCTTTATCATCCGCACCATTTGGAGCGTAACGCTGACAGCGAATTAGCAGGGAAATTGCTTCCTGAATTTGCTGATGACAAGCCTTTGATTACAAAAGAAAAAGCTATTGAAGCGTGCGAGGATCACGCAACCATAAAAAGAGCTGCAATCTTCGCGCATTCAAATGACTGTTACACAGAGGAAGATGAGCGGAATAATCCTATAAATGTTGCAGGCTGGGCAAAGCCAGAGCATCTTCATATTTATTTGAAATCAGATAAGGCGTTAGGAGTAAAAACTATCGCCAAATGGTTCGATGTTGATCCTCAATATGTCGAAATCAAAAAGGGGCATGGAGCGTTTGAAGATTGCCTAGAGTACGGTTTTCATGAATCAACATCTGCTATAGAGCAAAACAAAACTCATTACGATGAAAGTGCTGTTGTTTACACAAAGAATTGCAACCCCCGCGAAGAAGTCGATGCTTTACAGGCAAGAATCGCAAAATGTGGAAAGCGTTACTTAACCCCGAAACAAGAACTTCGTATGAAGGTTCAAGAAGAGGGTATGACGCTTCGCGAGGCACGCAAATATGACCCTTGGGTTATGCCGATGATTTGAATAAATTGCAGCAGTTACGAGGGGTATATCTGACTGATGCCGCACCGCTTCCAGACCATCGAATCAACTTCTATATTTGCCTTCGCGATTCAGAACATGGCTCGGGAATTGGCAAGAGCTTGTTTAGTCGAATGCTTGCGAGAGCATTTATGCCAGAACTCGAAGACGACCTAGATACCTAAAAGAATTGACCCAATGACAGGTCGTCCTATTTATTAGAAGAGAGAGTTTGAGAGAGGGAGCGTTATCCCTCTCTCATTTCGCCGATAGGCGAACGAAGCACCCCGGCGTGTGAGGGGCGAAATGTCCGGCAGGACGTATTGAGTTACGTCTGGCGAAACAGACGTTGAACACAGGTTTTAGAGGTCTTAGAAAGGGGTGAAATTATGAGCGGACATACAGTGAAAGTTAGTTGTCATATTGCGACTGCTAAAGATACAGCAAGACACAACGACCGTTCAATGCATAAGGATGGGTACGAGATGCGAGGAAAGAATGTTCACTATGACGTTATGGGCATGGGGAACTCGCACAAATCAGAGCTTGAATGGTATGAGAAGACGTTTAGAGAAACGCTCGATGCGTAAAACCAAAGAGCCATAGATTCAAGCCACGAAGAAAGACTTATGACTATGGTTGACTATCACAAGAAGCACATGCCACAAGAAATGATTTTACAAATTGGAACGCATGAGGACTTTGAGAACGGTTTTGTAGATGATTCTTTTTGTCTTGGTGTAGCTGATTTAATCAAAGCAGAAATTGAGCGTTCGGGTGGAGTTGTTTTGAGTTGGGGCTTGCACAACGATGAAGCAGAAGACCCTGAAAATTTTGTCAAAGATGTAACGACTGAAGAACGAAAAATTTCGAGTAATGAAGCTGTCAGAGTTCAAGGTTCTCCGCATCTGCATATTCGTTTTGCGATGATCAATAAAGGAAAGATTGACGTTAAGAATACTCTTCTTGAACATCATATCTATGCACCGTTTGGGAGCACGAAAGAATATCAAACTTTGCTCATTGAAAAAGAGAAAGCAAAAACAGATATTTCCGAGAAACAGAAAGCAGTTAATGTCAAGAAACTTGAAGATAAGAAAGATAGTTACTTCGAACAGAAGAACTCTCCGAAGGTTACGTTCACCGCAAATCTTCGCTCTGTAGCTGAAAGTTATGCCCATAGTTGGTGCGATGAAAGAGGTTTGATTCTTGATGATGAAAACCGTTCAAAGTGTCCACACATGGAGCCGACAGAGTTTAGGCATTACCGCGAACTCAAAGACAGACAAAAGCTCAAAGAAGAGAACGAAAAAGCAGCTACGGAACTCGAAGAGACTTAAAAAGAAGTTGAAAAAGCTGAAGAGCTTAGAGAAGCAAATCTTCAATCTGCAAAGCAGATAGCTGACATGACAAAAGCTAAAAGTAGCGAGATGTTAGTTGATGCAAAACAGAAAGCAGATTCGATTGTTTCCGATGCTAAGAAAGAATCATCAGAACTCGAAATAGCGAACGAAGAAAAGAAGCAAGAGTTGAAGGAAACAGAATCACAGATTGAAGGTCTTCATAGCTTCAAACAAGATTACGATAAGTTGGACGAGGGGTTTGATAACTTCGTTCAAATCATAAACAAAACTATTGCTGCAAAGAACAAAGCCGTTCAACAGTTCTTAAAGCTGCTGCACCAATTTCTGCGTAACACAGTGTATAAGGAAATTGTGAAGCAACAGCAGCGTGAACAAGTAAACAGGGTTGATTCTTCGTTTGATTCGCAGTTTCAAGACAGAAGAGAATTTAGAGAATAACCGATAGTCAATCCGCTATCGGTTCTCCAATGGCATAATGAGTTTTGAGGAAGGAAAGTAGGTCTATATGAACCGTCACAATATGGTTGAAACCGTGGGCTCTCAATACCACGAATCGAATATAGAAGGTGGAGAGTGGAGCTACGTTAAAGATGCTGGAGATATGGCAACTTTGACAGCAAAACTCGGTGGTGAAACACCTGAACGTTTCAAGCTTGATATTCGATTTGCAGATAGTGACGATACGGGAGATTATGCAGTTCTGATTGAAACAAAGCAGAACTTTAGAGACGAAGATGCAGAACAATTAAGAGCGTATATTGAAGAAGAATATGCGCTGCATCGAGGAACTAAAATCATTGCAATTTTGGCGAACACAAACGATGACCGTATTCGTGCTTGGAAGTCAGAAGTTGATGGCGAGCATCTTCTTCCCGATGAAACAGTTTTGGACAGCATGGAGCATTACAAAAAGCTTTTCTCTGTCGAGCGTCAGAACGACCGAGAAAAAGTCATGCGTAATACTTATGCACTGAATGAGTTGTTGCATAGAAAAGATATTGACGAGCGCAACCGTAGCCAGTTTGTCGGTACTTGTCTTTTGTTTATCAAGAGCGAAGTCGAGAAATACGGACATGGTGGACGTATTACTGATGAAATGAAAAAGAAATTGCAAGAGCGTTGGAGTGAGTTTACCCCTACACAAATTCGCTCTGCTATTGGTGAAGTTCTTGAAGGTCTACTTGACGGTAGCAAGAACAAAGAATTGAAAGTTAAGCTGCTTCAGCGAGACGTTCTGAACGACCAAAAGGTTAAAGCACTTACGCAGGAAGAGTGGATTGAAGTCCTAACTGATATTCTTATGAATATCTATCGCTATATTGACGCTGATTCTTCAGAAGGTCAGGACATTCTTAATCTGTTCTTCATTACGTTTAACAAATACGTTGGCAAGGCAGATAAGAATCAAGCATTTACGCCTGACCATATCACCGATTTTATGTGTCAAGTCGTAGACGTTACTTTCAAAGATGTTGTGCTTGACGAGTGCTGCGGCAGTGGCTCGTTCTTAGTTCAAGCAATGGTTAAAGAGCTTGCAGATGCAAGGCGCGGACATACTGAAGTGCAATTCAAAGAGCTTGCTGATGAAATCAAGCAGAAGCATATCTTTGGAATTGAGAACGAGGAAAAAGCATACGGATTAGCCACTACGAACATGCTTATTCATGGTGACGGTAATTCAAATGTTGAGTTCGGTTCTTGCTTCGATAAGCAGAAGTTTATCGTTGACGCGAAGCCTACGGTAATGCTGATGAATCCACCGTATAACGCAAAACCAAGAACTATTCCTGATAGATACAAAACCGATTGGACAGCTTCAGAAAAGAACGGTAAATCAGACCCTACGAAGGGAATGGTTTTTGTTAAGTATCTATCTGATATTGCCAAAGAAGAAGGCTGGGACGGGGTGCGTCTTGCCGTACTACTTCCTATGGCTGCTGCGATTGGTACTAAAGAAAGAGTTGGCGGTATTAAAGAACGACTTCTTCAGGACAACACGCTCGAAGCCGTTTTTACTTTGCCTCCCGATATATTTTATCCAGGAGCAGCTGTTCAGGCTGTTTGCATGGTATTCACACTGAACCGCTCTCATTACGAAACAGATGGTGTTACGCCGAGAAAGCAAACTTTTTTCGGGTTTTACAAGGACGATGGATTCATTAAGAAAAAGAATCTTGGGCGTGTCGAGCAGTTTAACGACGAAGGACAAAGTAATTGGAAACAGATTCAGGAAAAATGGCTTGACCTGTACAAAAATAAAAAAGTAGAAGCTGGGTATAGTGCGATGTGTGAAGTTAAAGGAAAAGAGGAATGGGTGGCAGAAGCATATATGGAAACAGACTATATGCTTCTGACTGAAACCGATTTTCTGAATACCACAAACAATTACTTAGCTTATTTGATGAAAGAAGGGCAAGTCTATGAATCTTGATATATCAACGTGGCAAGAATTTGATTTGAAAGACCTTTTTGGTGACCCTGTAAGAGGAACTAGAATTACGCAAGAAGATAGAGAGCCAGGTGATATACCTTTTGTTACCGCAGGGGAAAGCGACCATGGAATCTCTTCTTATATTTCTAATTCCGAAGCCACAACACATTCTGATGCGATTACTATCGATATGTTTTGTAATGCCTTTTATCAAAAAGGCAAGTTCAAATGCGATGACAATATTCTTGTCTTAAAGAACGAAAAACTTAACGAACTATCAGGTAATTTTATAGTGAGTGTTCTACTGCAAGATAAGTATCGTTTTAGCTATGGAAGACAATATCGTCAGAAAGACTATAAGCGACATAAAATATTACTTCCAAGTACTGCATCAGGAGAGCCTGATTGGGAGTGGATGGAAAACTATATGAAGTCGTTATTTTCGAATCGCTTGAACTCTTTCTTTGCCTGATTCGGAACAAGTGGATAAGCAAAAAGGATTTGTTAGGTATCAAGACAAACAAAGGAAAGGAACAAAGGATGGCAACCAAGCGAAGAACTTCATCAAAGACGATGAATAAGCGAATCCAACGCAATAAGACTGAAACAGGGGCGATTTAAGCCCCTGTTTTTGTATGAGTGGGTATCTTTCCACTCGAACCTCTTAAAAAGGCTTAGAACGGCTCTGAACCGTTCTATGACGGTTTAAGGGGTGGTCGCTTGCGCATGGGTCTTACCGGGTATAATCGGGTTGATTCGCAAGCGAAGCATCACAGGTTATATGCCCAGCGTAAACCCCGTGAAAAAGCAATACAAAAAGTAATACTAATCGCGTGCAAATCGGTGTTATTGGTTGTTGATTGAGTGACAAGCAGGATTTTGAAATATGTTGACGAACAGGGAAAACATACACAAAATACCTGATAGTAGGGGTCGCGGGAGATAATGAACCTATTACCCCGAAGGTCGTAGGTTCAAATCCTGCCCCCGCGACCAAAAACTTAATCCCTGACTTGGTTAAACGGGTCGGGGATTTTTTTGACCAACACGTGACAGGCATGGGTTAATGCGGGGCATATAAGCAGAAAAGTGTGTAAGGCTCAGTCCATCGCAAAGGGGTAGGAGTGCTGTTGTGGAACTCCGACCAAACCAGGCCTTCTCCCCATCTCGCTGGTGTGCTGCCATCATCGCCAAGCTGTCTTGCGGCTTGGTATCGCCATCTGGCGATATCTTCATCGGTTGGGAATTCTTTGGTCATTCTTGCGAAGGGAATCGGTTCTTCTGATTCCATATAGCAAAACCAAAACACAGCTTTAATACGATGGTCTATGTTCATGCCGCGATGTGTAGATAGCATGCGCCTTATGCGTCCGTTTAGGTTTTCTATTCTGTTAGATGTTGAGGAAACAGGACCTTCGGTGAGCACATCCTCATCCAGATAGGTGAAAAGCATCCCTGAGTTACAATGCTCTGTGAGAATGTGCTTCGCCTTCCTGAGCTTTTCGTGTTTGTACTTTCTGTGGTCAGTCTCAGATCTCTCTTTTAAGAACTCTTCATAATCTGTGCACCACCTCTGGAAGCGCGCCATCCATACGGCCGCCTCCGTGCTGGTTTTGACATGTATGAGATCCTTGGCGATCGCGTACAGGTCGACCCCTGCCTGCGTCTTCGGGCGCGCGGTGGTGCACCTTTTGACCTGGCAGAACACATGGAAGGTGCACCTTTGCATTCGGGTGTTAGGTCAGAAGGCGTGCATGACTTTTCTGATGCCGCCTGTCCCGTCGCAAACCAGCACGTCTGGAGCGGCGATCCTCTGCATGAGGCATCCCCAGTCCTTGGAGTTTTCGGACTTCGCCAGATGGTAGCCGACGACATGCCTCTCGGCTAAGGCTATAAGGATTACCGCCTTGTTGCGAACGAGCCATATGCCATCCATATAGATGACATGATGGACCTCATCGCAAATGGGAAGGATTGGCCAAAGCGACCAGAATACAGATGTCTTGTCTCGAAAGGTTCTTGCAGCCATTCCAAGTTCGCTTTGAGTAAGTTTACCCAAAAGCCATCCAACAAACACTTTAAGCCATCTTACGGTGGTATCGTTTTTCCTAACGCTAGAGCCTCCGCATAAGCTACATCTCCACCTCTGCCTTCCTGCTTTTGTAAATCCTTTTTCTTCATCTTGCCGCCGCAGATTGCACATTTTCTAGTAAACACTGCTCACCCCTGCCCATAACTGACTTTTTCTTGGAAAAAGCTTGCCTGAACAGGGATGTCAAGTGAGAATCCTACACACTTTTTGCCTGTATGTCCCCGCTATGCGGGTGCGCATTGAAGGCTTTGCCCTTGAAAGACCAGATGACCACCCGGCAAGGAATATGATGCGATTGTTCAGGTCGTATCATTCTTGGGAAAGGTGGTCATTTTGGCAAATAAATCATACAGCTTGTCTCACACGAAATGGATGTGCAAATACCATATCGTGTTCACTCCGAAATACAGGAGAAAGCTCATCTACAACGAATACAGGAAGTCTTTGGGGGATATCTTCAGGAAACTTTGCGGCTACAAAGGCGTGGAGATAATCGAGGGGCATCTTATGCCCGATCATGTGCACATGCTGCTTGCGATTCCGCCCAAGTACAGCGTATCGAGTTTCATGGGGTATCTGAAAGGCAAAAGCGCCCTTATGATGTTCGACAAACATGCGAACCTGAAGTACAAGTTCGGAAACCGTCACTTCTGGTCTGAAGGCTACTATGTATCGACCGTCGGGTTGAATGAGGCTACTATCGCTAAATACATCAGAGAACAGGAAGCCCATGACCAAGCGCTCGATAAGTTGAGTGTCAAAGAGTACGAGGATCCATTCAAGAAATGATAGCTAAAGCCCCTTTAGGGGCAGCCCTGTAATACAAAAGCCGCTTTCAGCGGCTTGCTAAGCGTCAAAGGCGATACGGCTTGAACGAAGTGAAAGGCAAGCGCCTTTAGACGCTGTCGGCACCCTTTGACCTTATAGACCTAGAGCAAACCACCCCTTTGAGGGGTGGTTCATGATTTGCGCATTGACGGCAAGGCTTATGGAGCTGCGGAGCATGACAGCTTGCTGGCATGCGCAGCTAGAGCCGAGAAGCGAAGCGGCTTGGCGGCCAGAGGGCAAGACCCCGCAAAGGGCGCTGGTGCGGCGAGGATGAGTCCGTGGCGCGCGCCATGGCTGCCGCGTGGCTCGCACGGCTCAGCAGCACACCCGGAGTGCGGGCGGCTGTGCTGCTGGAGTGGGCGCCTCCATGGTCATGAGTGGATGTATCTGGAGAGCAGACGACGCACCGCGCGACCAGGTCAGCGACCGGGGATGGCGGCACAGAAAAATTCGACGACGTGGGGCTAACGGATTCGGCGATTCTCAACAAAGAATCATTAACGGGTTAGGAGAACGCTAGAGCACTCGAAAACCATCCTTAACGGCATATCGCATAAATAATGGACTACGAGCCGCTCGTCAGAACGAATATGTTTTTACGTCGCCAAAAACAAGGACCTAGACTTGAGAGAACCGCTTAGATTGTAAAATAACTCGGTTGTACTGTACGCAACTATCTAGCCTGATTTGGAGCAACATCCGAGCTATGCAAAACAACCTTTCGACACTATACCGACAGGCGTTGCCGTCGTTCCGCTCGGGTGTCTTCTTCAATACCTACGCGTATCCAACTAAGATAGCGCCAGAATCGATTGCCGTCTACATCGCCACGCATACTGATCCTGGAGACACGGTCCTCGATTTGTTCTCAGGGAGCGGGGCGACGGGGCTAGCCGCCCAGATGTGCGAGCACCCGACTCAAAGCATGTTGAGCATTGCTGAGAAGCTCGGCGTAGATCCCAAATGGGGTCCTAGAAACGCCATTCTCTACGACATAAGCACTTACGGCACCTTTGCAACTCGTGTGATGACGAACCCCCCCTCTTCGGATCTCTTCGTCAAGTCAGCAGAGAAACTAATTCGTGACGTGGACGTCGAACTAGGCCATCTGTATCAGGCTAAGGATGACCAAGGGCATGTTGGCACTATTCGCCATATTATTTGGTCAAGCGTCCTAACATGCAGGCAATGCGACCGTGACTTCACGTTCTATGAAGGCATGGTCAGTTGGGACCCCCTTAGAATCGATTCAAATGGCAAGTGCCCTCACTGCGGTGCGAGAGTGACGACAGGCGATAACGCGTTTTCAATGGAAACGAAATACGACGCCTTGCTCGACAAGAGCATAAGTAGCCGTCGTAGGATTCCGGTTCTGGTCTATGGCGAAACCAATGGGCGAAACTGGCGACGTGCCGCAAATACAACGGACCTCGATGGTGTAACCAGAATCGAAGCTCTCGCCTATCCGAAGGACACAAAGCCACAGCCAATTGAATGGGGTGAGCTGTATAGGGCTGGGTATCACAGCGGGATTTCTCACCTGCACCACTTCTACACGAAGCGCAATTTTCTCATTATCGAAGCACTCTGGAAAAAGGCTGCAGATTACGAAAGCGACGTTCGGGACGCGCTGCGCCTCCTAATACTCAGCTACAACGCCACGCACGCAACTCTCATGACGAGAGTGGTCGCCAAGCACAATTCGTCAGATTTCGTGCTGACAGGCGCCCAAAGCGGCGTGCTATACGTTAGCAACCTACCTGTTGAGAAGAACATCCTTAAGGGTCTACAACGTAAAATAAAGCCCTTCGCAAGGGCCTTCTCCTACGTAAATGGGTGCACCGGACATGTTAAGGTTGTCAACCAAAGCAGTGACAGACTTCAAGAGGACGACAGGACGATTTCATACGTCTTCACCGATCCGCCGTTTGGAGACTTCATCCCCTATGCGGAGGTTAATCAGATCAACGAGCTTTGGCTGGACGCGACTACTGATCGCTCAGATGAGGTCATCATCAGCCCCTCTCAAGATAAGGATGCCAATAAGTACGGTCATATGATTATGGCTTCACTGGCTGAGGCCAAACGCGTTCTAAAAGACGACGGACTCATGACGCTCGTGTTCCACTCATCAAAAGCGGATGTGTGGCAAGCGCTCGCTTCGGCAATAGAAGACGCAGGTCTCGATGTGGTTACAACCACGCATCTCGCAAAGTCCCAAGAGAGCTTCAAGCAGGTGGTCTCAGCAGGTGGCGTGAGAGGTGACTCTCTTATACTGCTGGGCAAGACGGAGCATAAGTCAGGCACATCTGTCGACACGGAAGCAGAGCCTGTTTTTTACGAATGCCCCAACAACCCGCGGGAAGCATATGCCTCATACGTAAACCATTGCCTCGAAAACGGATTGCGGGTAGAGCTGGACGCCCGCGATGCCTACGAGAGATTTACATCATTCGGGGCAATAACATGAGCAACAAGGAAATTGGCCAATTCTTCTCGGGACCCAGAGTCTCCAATCTTCTTGTGCTCGCTGCAGAGATCGCCGATATCGAATCTACTTACGCCATCGATCCTATGGTCGGGCAGGCAGACATGCTCGTAGCCCTGCAGCAACACGGAGCGCACGCAGAACGGCTATACGGGATTGATATCGACGGCGATGCCGTTAATGCTGCAAAGGCAAGGCTAGGAAACAGCTATTTTCTTAAGTGCGATGCATTGAGCCCATCGGCTACCGACTTGTACAATTCACATGAGTGGGACCTGGTCATAACGAACCCGCCCTATGTCAGGTATCAGGCCCTCGACACCTTTTACGGCGAGAATTCGGTAGAGACCATACGCAAACGTCTCATCGAAACCCTTGAGGCGCTCGATGCCGCGAGATCAAAGCGACCGTATCTCGAAGCAGCTAGATCGTACTCGGGGCTATCCGACCTCGCTGTGCCTTGCTGGATTCTTTGCGCATGCCTAGTTAAACCCGGCGGCAAGCTTGCAATGGTGCTGCCTGATGCCTGGCTGAAGAGAGAGTATGCCAGCGTCATCTATGACGTTCTGAACACTGATTTCACGATTGACCGGATTATCATTGACGAAAGCCGCACCTGGTTCCCGGATGCGCAGGTCAAGACAAACCTCCTTATTGCCACCAAACGCAATGACAGCAGAACGACACCAGATAACACGCATGTGCATCATATAGGCTTGTCGAAGCGGGCAGCTAGCGAGCATTCTCTTTCCGGCGCATTAGCGTACAAGGGACATGCTGGCGACGAGGTGTTTGTTGATCTATGCCGAAACGGAGTGAATCTCTCGAACAGCTTCGTATGGGCACGACGTGAAGACCTCAGCCGTGTTTCATACGCATCGTGTCCAGAAGCCAAAACGAGAACGGTATCTCTTCGCGACTGGAGGCTTAACGTTGGCCAAGGCTTGCGCACAGGTGCAAACGGGTTCTTCTACCTGATGGAGAACGAGGACGGACGGGTCAGCAACAGTATTTGGGAGAATTGTGCCGGATTGGAGCCTGCCAACGCTTGTCGCCTTCCGCTTATGCCGGCACTGCGCTACCAGGACGAAATCGGAGATGCGTACACTGTAGCAGCACGCAAAACTGGATATCGGCTATTGCTCATCAGCAAGCCCATCGAGAACAGCCCCGATATTGCAGAGCGAGAATTGACAAGCTTGAGGAAATATATCGATTACTGCGAAGAGCATGATGTTGTCCAGGGTGGACGACGCCAGCATATACCAAGCCTTTCGGCTGTTAGGACAAACGGACCCCTCAGTAGCACGCCCGACGTAGATCGATACTGGTACATGCTGCCCGCGCTCAAAGACAGACACCTGCCAGACTTGGTGATCCCCCGCATCAATGGAGGCGTCGTGCGCGCCTACCTACTTGCTGGTGGCAGACAGGTTGTAGCAGATGCCAACTTCTCCACGATTTGGGTTAGCGGCAAGGACCGCAAAATGGCGCACGCCGCGCTCGCGCTGCTGAACTCAACTTACGTCAGGCTCGAGCTTGAGCGCCACTGCAGCGTACTGGGCGGCGGGGCTTTGAAGTGCGAAGCCGTGTCGTTACGCAAGTTGGAGCTGCCTAAACCAAAGAGCGAACTGATAGAGGCACTGAGCCGGCGCGGAGCCGAGCTTGCGATAGCTCGCACCATCGATGAGGCAACGGCCATCCAGACAAGTATCGACAGCGATATTGCGCACGTGATGGCCGTGAACGAACAAGCCAGTGTCCTGCTTGCACGATGGAGGGAAGAGCTTGACATTAGGCTGAAGCTAAGGAACGAGTGACTACTATGGATATGAAAGACTACGAGCTTCGCGCGGAGCTCGACTACGAGGCCGCCAGAGACTTCTTCACGCAGGCAAGTCACGACATACAGGACAGGTCAAAGGAAGACCCCTTACGCTACCTCTTCTGTACACGGTTGCCGACAATGTTCCCCAGCAAGCCTTGGTGGATTGACGAGCATGCCAGAAGAGCAGAAGCGAATGAAACGTACAGCGTCGACAATACGCAAAGGAGCGGATTTGCCGACGTGCTAATTGGCCACACCGCCGTCGAATACGAAAAGAACCTAGCGCAAAGCAGCATATTCGATCACGGATACGAGCAGGTCGAAGACTATTGCGCGGGTCTCCTTAACAAAAACGTCGATCGTGACAACATCGTCGGAATCCTTTCCGACACCGTGCACTGGTACGCCTATCGAGTTGACATCGAATATGACGGACGACCCACGGCCGAGAACGGCCTCTGGGGCCGGGATGACCTAAAGCTTTGTGAAATCGATCGACTCGACATGACAGACACTTCCGACGAGAACCTGGGGAGATTCGAGAAATTCATCAACAAATATTACGGACGCATCGGTTCGAAAGAGCTCACCCCGAAAGCGCTTGTGTCTGACTTCGGCCTGTACAGCGGAAGCACTAAGACCAGGACTGATGCCATACGAGATTTAGTCGCTACCGCCTGTAAAAAGAATCCTGGGTACGCGAAGCTCGTTGAGGGCCTATGGTCAAACTTCGTCGAAGGTGTAACTGGGGTAGGCTCGGGGTTCACGGAAGACTACTCGCATGAGCTTTATATCATCACCCTCGCAAAGCTTATAGCGGCAAACATACTTGACGGTGGTGCGCCAGAGAGAAGCGCAGGGCAGATACGAGAGATTCTTGAAGGTAGCTACTTCGTGAGTTTGGGCATCGAAAACCTCGTTGAATACGATTATTTCGGCTGGCTGAACGCAGACCCGTACATTGACGATCTTATCGACTGCGCAATCGAACTGCAGCGAGACCTCATGGTCTACGACTTCGCAAACGTGGCAACAACGGACCTGTTTGGTGGACTCATCTCTCAGATGGCAGGAGTCGACAAGAAAATACTTCTCGGTCAGGCACCAACCCCTCAGCCCATCGCTGCAAGAATGGTCAGCAAGGTTATAGAAAACCTTAACGGGCGAGCGCCCCATCTCGTTGACATGTGTTGCGGATCGGGGATCTTCATTGTCGAAACGCTGTCACAGCTCATCGACAACATGGGCAATCCGGCAAGCCTAGAAGACACTGAGCTCATTATGCTCAGCGAATCCATATATGGCTTCGACGTTGACCCGCTTGCCGTCATCCTTTCGAAAGTCAACTGGGTGCTCGTGATGAAGAAGTACCTTGGCTTTTTCGCGGGACCCGTACATATTCCAGTGTACCATGCCGACTCCCTATTCACGCGCACACCCGTGAGCACGCACGATGATACAAGCAGCAACGAACTTGTTGCCCACCTTCACGATAGATCGGTTTCGATTCCGCAGTTCCTCATAAGCAGGCCTTATAGGCAACTGTTCGACGAGATGATGGTCAAAGCCGACGTCGTCGCTGCCGACTACTCAAAAAAGGAACAAGAGGTCGACACCGCAGATACGGATGGGATTTTCGCCAGCTTGGTAACGCATATGGGGATGGAACTCGATGAGAACAACTATCACTCTGCCGCAGCTACGTTTGCCACTCTTATCCGAGTGCTGAGTGACTTGCGCAACCGAGACAGAAATGGCATCTGGCCTTTTGTTCTGAGCAACTCGTTCAAGCCCGCATTTGCCACATCGTTCTTCAACGGCATCGTATCCAACCCACCTTGGCTTGCGCTCAGCAGGCTGCGCGGGAACCCATATCATGACGCGCTTATTAAGCTGGCGAATTCGCACGGCATAATGCCACACGGCAGCTCCTTCCCCCACGTTGAACTTGCAACCATTTTCTTGGTGGCATCTATACGAAGATACGTGTCAGATGACGGCGTGATAGCATGCATCATGCCTCACTCGATGCTTAACGGTAGGCATGAAGAGTCTTTCAGGACAGGGGGCTACCTTCGTTCAGAGCTAACAACCGAATTTAAGTTAACCGAAATCTGGGAACTACCAAAGGAAGCCTTCAATAATCGCGCTGCAGTCATCTTTGCCAAAAAGGAGCACACCGATACTGCGAGCAGAGAAGTTGCAGGCATTGTGTTCGATAGCAGCCTCGATGAGACCCAAGTCACATACAAGCTTATAACTAACGGAAAGGCAACTGCCTTTTCCTACAGCACCCAAAATGTTGAGAAAGCCCTAGACGCCGTTAACTTCAACCAGGGCTTTGATGGAATGCCGCGAACGGCTGTTATCTTCAAATGCGAGCAGCAACAGAATCACCTCTGGACAGTTAGCTCGATTCCAGCAAACGGCGACTCGCTATCTTTTGCCATAAAGGATGGCAAGAAATGTAAGAATTTCAGCATCGGCACGGTCGCAAATATTGACGGCAGTTTGCTCTATGAAATGATTACATCTAACCAGGTCATGCCCTTTGCGCCTGTCCAGCCTGTAAGGGCTTTCCTACCTGTGAAGTACGTCCCCGGACAAGGAGCCGTCGAGCTATCCGATCGAGACCTTGCTTTGCTTGGAAGAAGTAACAAAGTACTTGCTGACAAGGTCAAACATTGCACGGAAGGCGGTGTTGAGTTCTACCAGGAAAAGGGCGGCTATCTCGCATATCTGGACACGAGAAACAAGCTTTCGCATACACTGCACGACACTTCAAAATGGCGTGTCTTGTACGGCGCCGGCGGCAGCAACATTAGTGCGTCGGCTGTTAATTGCGAGGAAATCAGCAGGGCACATAAGCTGGCTATTGACCAGACTCTCTACTGGCGAGGGGCAAACAGCGAGGATGAAGCCCTCTATTATGTCGGCCTTCTCAACAGCGACGCCATCAACGACGCAATAAAAGAATTTCAACCCGAAGGCAACTTCGGGAAGCGTCATATCCACACGCTGCCCCTTAGCCTTATTAGCGAATACGACCCGAATGATGAGAGACACGCCAAAGTCGTTGAAGCAACGAAGCTATTGCAAGCCAGGATTAAGAGGGCTTGTGCCGAGGATCCGCGTCTTGCTTCATGTCTAGATCCTGCAAACGGTGCTCTCAGTAGTCGACGGAGAAGATTCCAGCAGTTTTATAGAACCCTTCAGGAATTCGAGCGTCTTAACGTGGCGTGTATGGAAGCTATTTAAGGCAGTGTGATCGAATGCTGCAGGATGTATGATGATTACAAGCATACGACTGCCTTTAAGAACGCCCTTCGACCACGAACAAGTAACGATTGATGATCTCGATCGTGCCTGGCGTATTCGCCATGGGTAAAGAGACTGTTGACACACAGAGTAGCATCGATCGTCTCACCAACCAAATAAAGAAGGATCAGGAAAAGATACAGAAGGCGAATGACAATTTACGCCAAGCATACGACGAGATGACCGACGTTGAGAACGGTATTCGCGAAGCATGTTGGACCTTTAGGACAGAAATCCCAGATGACGTTAAGAAGGTTTGGACCGGCACCGGACGAAAAGATTCTTTCCGCGATGAGCTTCTACCAAGAATCGCCGCCATCAAGCCCGATGACATTCAACCAGATTTGCGAGACATAGAGAGACGAATCGCGATTGTCTTTGACGATAACGCAAATACGGTACCTGAAATACCCACAATCCAACTCTCGCAACTTGTCGATTACGAAGATGAGCCTATCTTGCAGAAGAAAATCGTCGGAAGGGAAGACTTACCTTTAGGGGCGCTCATTAAAAAACTCGAGAACAGTGATTGGGTTTCGCAGGGTATTGACTATGCTACCGAGGGTGACATCTGTCCATTCTGCCAACAACCATGATAACTGACAAGTTCAGAGAAGAAATAAGCACCTTCTTTGACGAGACTTACGAGACCGATAAAGCCGAAATCAGACTTTTAGCAGATCAATACGCTGAGAACGCTACTGCAATCATCGATGCGATAATTCAAATAATGAAAACCCACGAGGATTTTATCGACATGCCGGCAATGGAAGCCTGACTTGCCGACCTAAAGACTAACGTGCAGGCAACCAAATCACTGCTTGATAAAAAGCTCGTCGAGCCGAGTATCCTGATCACGCTTCAAAGTGCCGCTAATATATGCGAGGCTCTCGAGAGTCTGTTGAACGAAGCAAGCGTCGCAGTCGCTCAACACAACGACATAATTAGCCATCGAAGCGAACAAAAGAGACAGATCATAGCCGACTTATGGCTATATGCGGCTATAGCTGCTAAGTCTCGCATTGGCGCATTTGATGTAAGCCGCTTGAAGGCGCAGAGCAAAATCGACGGTCTTAAGAAGAGCATCGAAGGGCTTGACAAATCGATACACACAGCAGAAAAAGAACTCGATGCAGCAGAGAGAAGCAAGACCAACGTCAGAGAGACAGCAGATGCAATAAACGCACTACTACTGAAATTTGGGTTCACCAACTTCAAGCTTGCCGTGACCGATGACGGCAAATATCGTATTGTCCGCTTGGACGGCGCCGGCACGGCGTGGACGAGCTCGAATACGGGGTACGCGCACTTCCGCATCGGCACCGCAAGCACGCCTGAATACATCACCGCTGCGCGAAACCAATGCGAGGGGCGATGATTGCATCCCCCTCGTGCATTCCTGCTAGGCAGCACGCAAGCCAATGTACAGACTACCTATGAGCGATATGACACATGTGCCTACGACCAACTCGAAGTTCGACTTGTTCAGATTCATCGTGGTGTCAGACATCGTCTGCCTGATCTTCTCAGATTCCTCCAATGCCTTATCGAACTGTTCATCGGTCAGATTGCCGCTTTGGAGCAGAGTCTGCGTCTCATCTGTCTGCATGCTCAAGACTTCTATCTGACGCATGGCAATGGAATGGTTGATATCCATGACCTTGCTCAGGCTTTGCTTGGCATAATCAACAAAGGCCTTCCGATCCATGACATTGTCGTTAAAATGCGCTGCCAACGTGTTGGTCTCCATTGTTCATTCTCCATTCTCGGGCCAATTAGAGGCCTGCTAATATTCCGTATTGATTGTGCGCTTGATGTCCGCACCTTGTGGCCACATAATGCATGGTAGTGCGAAGTATTGTGCTTTGGATAGTGTCATGAGTGGGGATAAATGTCCGCATATATACAGGAGGCAATATGTCCGTTGATCGAAACGATGCCGTTTACGAGAAGATAGAACCTGACTGGTTTAAATGGGTTATCCATAGGCAGGATTCAAGCATCCGTAAGCTCGGCAGTGACAAAGAAATAAGCAAGACTGAAAGAACCATACGAAGGGCTGTTAAGAGGGGGTCGATTTCGTACGCACTTCTGGATGAAATCGCCAAGAAACTCGACGTCCATCCTGATTACCTTGCAGGCAAGTATGCATGGACTCTGGAGCTAGAAATCATGAACAATGAGAGCGTTCGCGACTACTGGCGCGGCAATTACCTAGACCCCAAACAGTTCCCATATCAGCTTGTAGAGCAGGAAAGGATTGGGGTCAACAAACAGCTGATGGACACGCTGCTAATCCATGGAATATCAGAAGGTGATTTCAAAAAACTTAGCTGGAGTCAAAGGCGAGAGCTCGAACAGACCCTTGACCGATACACAACGCAGATACTTCATCACTGGTTTCCCACGATAGCCAAACCAGTAGAAGACCTTGAGTACTTCCAAACGATGGGCTGGCAAGACGAAGGCGATGTGATCGATGCGATGCTTGAGTATCTTGAGGAACGGGATTTTGTAAAGGTTTATGCGCCTGAACCCGATGATAACTATGCAAGTTCGTTTGAGGAGAAGTACAAGCATCTACCTGTGGTCAGTTTGCCTGCAATGACCCGTATCGTTATCGGCGGAACTTCGGGGCACTGCAGCGTTGATGAAGTCTATAAGGATTGTGTCACTATTACGCCCAATTCGATACGCTACAAGTACGAACCTCAAGAGTATTCGGCAAGCAACTTGCCTCTGAGGTGGGCTTACCAGTCAAGCAGCCAAGATCACAGGTTGCTGTTTGACGAGCTTGTTCAAATAGTTGCAGATATTCTTCTGGAGCAGAAAGACGAGGCCTCTGCCATTGACGTAGGCGCTACTACCTTCGGCGTCACGTATCTCGACGGATCCAGAAGACAGAGGGAATTCTATTTGTCAAGTGACTACTTCGCAGAATGCTTCGCTTTGGTGAAGAAAATGGTGCCAAGCGAAGAAGCCACGCCCAAAGTGCTCATGACATCTGAGGATTACTAGATTTTCTTTACGTCTCCACTACTGTTAATCTTGCAGGCTCCAGTCGCGGAAATAGGGCAACAACCACGTACTTATGACACCAACTGATACTGCCTCCCGAAGACGGAAAGTCGATCTCGGGAGGCAGTTCTTTATGGAGTCAATCATCGTCGCGTGTATCATGGGGGTGGTGACTCTCGTCGGGGTGATCCTCTCCAATTCCAAGTTGAGGGCCGTCATGGAGGTCAAGCTTGACGCCCTGACGGCCAAGGTCGAGAAGTATAACCGGGTCTTGGAGCGCACCTACAAGCTGGAGCAGGACATGGCGGTGACCAAGCACGACATCGAGGAGATCAAGGGGAAGGTGGCATGACATGGACGAATTTCTGACGAGCAACGACTGGCAGTGGCGTCTGCTCCGCACGGTGGTGCAGGGCGGCTTTGGGCGATAAGTATTCTGGCGTCCAGAGTCGTGTTAATGAGATCCTTAGCATTGGTTTGCCCTCTGGCTCTTCTGGTTCTTCAGCTGACATCGACGTGCTTGCCCGTGCCGTAATCAATGGCGACTACGGCAACGGAAAAGAGCGAAAGCGGCGTTTGGGTTCGAGCTACGCATCCGTGCAGAGACGCGTAAACGAGCTGCTGGCGTAGGGCTTTCGGTTAAGGTCGCAATCTGCGACCTTAACCGATGGCGTTCACGGTCTTTCGAGACGCGAGAGGATCACACACACCAACTCTACGCCACGCACCTGCTCGAACATGGAGGCGTTGCTGGCGATGAAGTGACGCATCTCGACAAAAGACTTCATAATCTGCACACTCACACGCACGGCTGTCTCACTCTTAAGAACTGCCGAGAGCATCGCCACGCCTTGTTCACTATATACGTAAGGTGGTGTTCGTCTGCCGCCGCGACCCTCGGGTTTTGCTCTTCCAATTTGGAAGAGCAAAGAGGCCCATTCGTCAGAAGTGAGTTTGAAGCGGAATTCGCTCGGAAACCTCTCGGCGTTCCTTCCTGCGGCTTTGTTCAAATTGCCTGTTTCCACTCCGTACAGAGTGGCCAGGTCGCTGTCCACCATTGCCTGCACCCCGCGCACTGTATATATGAGGTCGCGTATGGCCGGCTCATTCGCAGGAACGATTGCGACCGATGCATCCTCTTCTGCTTCCATGGGTTCGGCGGATAGGTCCTTCTCTTTTCCTGCAATAGCTTCCGCCCTTTCGTTCTGCATTTGGTTGGATGGATTGTATCAAGCGGGGAAAGCACTTATGGAAAAAGCGCCTTCCCCGTCGGTTTTACTCGGTTGCAGTCGCTTGGCGGGTCTTAGCCTGAACAAGCATGGCCTCTAGCTGCTCAACGGTAAAGCTTAAGCCGGGCGTGGGCAGAGCCGTAGGAGCGAGCTCGTCTTCCATATCGAAGTCCATGTCGAAGCAGTCCTGCACTTTGGAGACCGCGGCTTTCTTGGCGTCGTAATCCACATCGGCAACTGCTCGTGTGGTATTCATCTCGCGTTCCTGAATGTTAAGATTGGACGGTGCGGTTATTTTATCTTGGTTATATATATCGTTGTAACGATATATACTACGGTCAATGCAAGGCATTGACATCAGAGCTGCAGCAGAAAATTTTAATTAAGTAAAGCCTCGAAACGAAAACAAAAACGGCGAGCTATTCATAACTTGCCGTCTGATTGTCTGATACTGTTTTTTCTTACCAACGCCAAATAAAGAATTCTATTTATGCGTTTTATTCAAAGGCGACCGAACCGCCCGTATAAAGGCATTCACTTTATACTTAAAAATTTATCTTCTTTTTCTTCAAATTCAGGACAAATGGTTTTCGAAGTATCGAAAGGTTTTCCATCTGGAGTAAAGAATGGGCGAGAACTCATAAGAACTCATAACACGACATCCCTTATCACAGAAATTAGATATAGATTACCTGATTTCAATTTGAGACTCTCCTTGTATCCCTTTTAACCCTATTTTAATTCAATAACATTTTTACTCTTACGCAGTATTATCTTTCTATCTAATTATTAAGAAAGGTGATGAGACTATGTGTTATGTGTGTTTGCCAGGTTGCGATAATTGCAAACCAAAGTTCATATGGTGCGAAAGTTGTGGAAACCGCGCTTTTTTGCTAATGAATGAATGTGTATCTTGCGGAAGAAAATTCACAGAAGTTGATAAACAAAAAGCTATAGACGATTGGAGAAAACGTAAAGCTGAGACTTTGGAAAAATCCGACAACGAATAAATACCATCCTATCAACTTTCTTAATTGATGCATTGTTATTTTTCAAATTGAGACAATCTATCGTTCAATTTTTGTTTATCTCTGAAATCAAGTAAGCGACCTTATTTGACGCTTTATATTTGAATAAAGATTTTCCTATTGAAAAGAGGTACTTATGTGCTTTAGACCTGCTTCAGTGGCCATTCCTGTAGAATGTCTAGAATGTGGTGGTTCCATTAGTCCTATTGGCAGCTTGTATCCTCCGATTTGTCCATATTGCGGCACCGATCTATCTGAACTCACTGAACAAGCTGCTAAAGGTAATATGCCACCAAACCCATCAGCTCCAAGTGTGCCCTCAGCACCATGTGCGCCATCAGCGCCAAAGCCACCTTCAGTATAATTTGTCAGACCATATGTATGAGCTGACATGTGGAGTAATTGAAAATTTAAACTTTAAATTTCGTATTGCATCTTACTAATTATTCAATTCCAAAAACAGCATTCGCTAAAATTGTGTTGGCAAATCACTTAAATACGTATTCTGAACTGGTAACTTATATAAACTGTAGGTACTATCTACTTCAATTACATTTTTTCTTCCAAGTGCTATAGGATTCTTTTTCTAGAAACATTAGAATCACACATTACGTCTTCGACTGTCAAATTTTCATAGCTTTGAAAGGAAGTAAGATTCTAATCCAAGAGGGGAACGCACAAATTGTCAAAACAATAGAAAAATGAGGAAAATCCTAAAAACAGGTTACAAAAGGCGATCTGCTAGGTTAAGTACCTCTGTAACCTGTTTCTAATTACGAGAGTTAACAAACTCGTACATTCCTTAGTTCTTTTATGAACTTATCTGACATTCCTTAGCATCGCAAACATAAAAGGCGTAAGTTTCGAATGTTTTAGGGCGTACTGTTTTAGTTCAGACTGTTTAATCATTCACTCCATTCTTTAAATTCCCATAAGATTTGGAACAAGCAAGAAGAAGTCTGGAAAAAGAATCAACAATACACACATTAATAAATTGCAAATTATAAACGGAACCACTCCGACAAAAATCTTTTGAAGAGGAACACCCGATATGTTTTGCATAATATAAGTATTGATTGCAATTGGCGGAGACATCATCGCAAGACCTAAAACTACTACTACATAGACACCAAACCACAACCCGTTTAGTCCTAATGGTCCTGTAATAATTGGATAAAATATTGGAACAAGCAGCAATATCATTGCTGTGCCATCTATTACCATACCTAACACCAAAAAGGTTAACGTAATAAGAAGCAAAATTACTCCGGCTGGAAATGCACTCATAGTAACCCACTGCGCCAAAGCATAGGGTATGCCAGATATTGATACAAATTTTCCAAAAACAGAAGCGCATGCTAATAAGAAATAAATCGTAATCGAAAGGTTGAGTGTTTCAATCATTGACTCAACAAGTTTTTTCCATGTAATCTTCTTTGTTATAAACGTAACAATTATGACACCAATTACGCCGACAGCTCCTGCCTCAGTTGCGGTAAACAGTCCGGTGAAAAGACCACCCATGCTGATAACGAATATCACAAGAATTTCTACAAAATTACCATTTCTAATAGCATTCCAACGTTCTTTCCCGCTATAACGCTTGCTTCGGGGTGCAGCTTCTGGTTTTACTGTAGCCCAAATTTTTATACAAACCATATAGATGATCGTCATAACAATGCCAGCCATGATGATAGAAAGAAACAGAGAGCTAACAGATTCAGTTGTCACCATAGAATACGTTATACAAGTAATACTCGGAGGAATTAGTACTGCCAGAGTTGATCCGGCACAGAGTGCACCCGTTGAAAGCTTTTGATCATATCCTAGTTTCTCCATATCTGGGTATGCAATTTTTCCTACCGTTGCTAATGTTGCTGGTATGGAACCGCAGACTGCACCAAAGGCAGCGCAAATTGCTTGCACCCCCATGGCAACGCCGCCTCTTAAGTGACCAATACAGGTGCTAATAGCATTAATCAATCCTGAACTAATGCCAGAATATCCCGCAATAGCACCCATTAAAATAAACATTGGTATTACCGTTGTGGTATACGCAGCAAAAGAGCTAATAAAACTTGTGTTAATCATATGTATGGCTGCTACTGGTGATCTTAGTACAATAACCCCAACCACACCTACTAATAGCATTGAAAAAGCAACGGGTAAACTTGTAATTAGAAGTGCTAAGAAAATAAGAATACCCGCAATTCCTACCATGATTTCAAACATGAGAGCTCCTCTCTGTCATGCTCGCACGTTTGTCGAATTTCATTCCATATTTTTGATCATTGCTTAAATGAGATTTGCTTAGTTTGTTTTATGTTTATCACCGAGCGTTGAGTCTATATTTATATCTGCTCCATTCTTTTCAATTAGATTTAGATTCGGCTCCTTTTTCGCAAAAGCCCTTATATCAAAGAAAACAAGCAGCAAATAGGCGACAGCAACTGCAAGTACACAAATAATGATAAGTCCATACACGATCGAATATGGTATACCTAGCGATTCTGTGACTCGGCTTTCACTAATTGAGGTAAGAGCATTCGGGATTAGACCAATACCGGTATAGCTCATAACAAGTGCACAAATCCCATCAACAAATGCAGACACTATATAACGAGTTCTCTTTTTGAGTCGGTCGACAAGAATATTTACTGAAGGATGAACTCGTTTGAAAGAAGAATTGCCTGCTGCTAAGCACATTGCTAACAATGTTCCATACTCAACGATTTCAGTCACTCCAAATATTGGTAAATTAAACAGTCGTCTCATGATTACATTAACAACAGTCAAAACGGCTAAAAGTAAAATGATAGTGCCAGCAATCTTTTCAAGAACGCTAAAAACCTTCTCTATGTTTTTTTCGGCATTCATGTATTTCCTTACTCAGCTACGACTGGATATAACAGTAGATATTTATTAAAGAGAATCCGGATAGAGTTGTTTATAATGAGCATAGCGCTCTTTTATCCAGTTAAGAATTTCTTGACCATTATAGCCTAAGCTATCGAGTTGCTCTGCATACTCCTGAGTGTAATCATCTGCTGCTGCTACCCATCGTGCTACCTCTTCATCGTCCAACTCTATCCACTCAATATTTGGATTGTTCTCTTTAGCAATGCGAAGAGCTTCATCTCTAAACGATGCCCACCATCCTGAGGCTTTTTCTTCGAAAAACTCATCAGCAGTTTCTTCGATAATTTGTTGAATGTCTTCAGGTAGTGCATCAAATTTATCTTGACTCATGTAGATAACAGTATTCGTTTGAGTTGCCGCAAGATCAGTAATGAAATCACAGATATCGTAATACCTACTCTCTATCATGCTCTCATAAGAAAATACACCACCGCTAATGAGATTGTTTTGTAAAGCTTCATATACATCACTGCTGCTGATAGTAGTAGGTACTGCGCCCCACTCACGAACCAACTTGCTGGTTGTCGCACTTGCGCGGATTTGCTTGTTTTGTAAATCTTCTAACGACTTAATCGGATCAGTTGATATGATTAAGCGTGATCCAGAAGACATGGGCAATAAAACTTTGAGACCCTTATATTCTTCAGGTTGAAATTCTTCTATAAGATCCCTATAGACATAAGACATTACTTTGCCCGATTCTAAACCCAAGGCAAGTTCCGTAGTTGTAGTAAGAGGGAATGCTCCTCCATACCATGACGGAGAATCAAATACCACATCGACAATATCGTTGAGAACTGATTCCTTGCCTTCACCAGATTTAACCAATGACGATGCGAGGTATTCTGTAAATACTATCCGACCGTCTGTGGCTTCGGTAATTCTTGCCAGAAGTTCATGCTCAACATTCTGATACATCTCTGAGGTGGAGGAATTATTGGTAGCGTACGCAAGGTTATAGACAGTATCTTTGCTTTCCTCCATGTTTTTTATGCGGTCGCTTGAAGTTGCAGCACATCCAGGCAGGATCAAGAGACAGCCTGCCATTGCAAGCATGCATACTAAAAATAAGTTTTTAGATTGTCTGTGCATGATCATTCCTTCTTTCAACAAGCGCATCCACTTGTTAACGGTCTGTTAAAAGACAAAGCTCGTTATTTATATCTTCCATTCCGCAGACAGAAAGCTTCTCGGTGCTATAACCTTCTTGAAATCCGGGACCATCCAATGGATAAGAAACAAAAATATCTTTTACGTCATTAGAACCGCATTCTGGGCATAATTCTTTATCCAATTCAGCATAGGAGGATAGAATATCGAACTCTGCTTCGCAGTTATTACACTTCATGTGAAATGTTGGTTTTGTATTAGGAATATGCTTTTTTTCACAAACTGTATTTGCACACGTTCCTATGCATTCATTTGGTGTCCCGTTCACAAGCAAGCACCTTTCTATTGGAATTTTATTAAGATTAATGAATTTCCAAGGCCTTCTGTAATTCATTAATCTCGATTTGATCGAGTGATTTACAGAGACGTACAATTTGCTTTTCTTGCTCATCTTCAATTACTTTGCATACCACAGCATGGAATTTGATTTCAAGGTCTTCCCATGTAGCTGGATCATCAAAACCACCACTAGCGGTTTCTTTTAGAAGCGATACTGTTTTCCCGTTATCATAGGCTATTTTGACTATGCAAGGAGCCAATATTCCCTTTTGTTTTACGATATCTTCAAGACGCTCATCAGTGTGCATATGTACTTTAGGCATAAAAGCGCGCACTTTTGGATTTCCTACATTTTCATCTTCAAAAGAAACTGGTGAGCATTCGCCAGTTATCAACATTGACGCAACATTGTATTCAAGGCTGAATTTTGCTTCTAATCCTGTTTTTGGATCTGAGTAAATAAGCTGTGTTGGTACAACAGGACGCATATAACAATCAATAGATTCAATTGAATCAAAATCAATTCCGTTATCTTTTACCAATTGTCGAGCAGCTTCGATCGGAGTATGCGCCATCGCACATGAAGGATAAAGTTTAAAGAATTGATGACCGAGTGTTTCTGTATAATCTCGACCAAGCCAATCAAACGCTTCCATGGTGCCGTCAGTAAAATTCATTGTACTGAAATAACCACTCTTACCTTCCATGGCATCTTCTGCAGCGTCATAGCCATTTTTTGCCAAAATACAAGCAAATAATGCTGCAGATGCAGCATTGCCCGCATGATAGCTTTTGCACATTGTTCCAAAATTCTGGCGAATACCACCAACACTTGAACTTGCAATTCCAAATGCATTTACGATTTCATTCTCAGAAAGCCCCATAATCTTAGCCACAGCGCAAGTGGCTGCTAAAGTGCCAAAGGTAGATGTAGGATGCCATCCTAGGTTATAGTGAGCCCAGCCAGCTGCACGCCCAAGCGAGCAACTAACTTCAAAGCCAACAATAAACCCTTCGAGCATTTTTACTCCACTTGCATTCACATACTCTGCTGCTCCATAACATGCCGGAACAAGTACGCAGGAAGGATGTGTAGTTGATAAAGAAGAATTATCGTCATAGTCGGCAACATGAGCCGCTACGCCATTAATTCGTGCTGCCAAAACCGTTGCCATATGTTCATCAAAACCCAGAACAAGAGATGGACCAGTGGACCCCATCTCGTCGATAGTCTTTTTCATTAACCGGACAGCAGGCTCATTTTTAGCGCCAAGAGCTAATCCTAACGTATCAAGGAAACATTGTTTCGCTCGTTCAACGCCTCCTTCATACACATCGTCTATTCTCATGTTCGTAACATATCGTGCAATTTTTCGTGATATTGCGATTTTTTGATTTTCGCTCATATAATCACAGCCTTTTCAAAACGATTGAAATTTGATTGCTATTCAAAACGTTCAGTAGTAAATCTATATCGTCGAACTTTACTGTTTTTCTTCGCACCAGCATTTCGTAATGCTGCCTCATATTGCCTTTCAGTATTCGCAATGCTAGGCGCATTGGCGACAATAATGCCTTCTGTTTGGCGATACTTTACAAGCACTCCGTAGCTATTACAGTCATACATGCTCATATCTGAAACTGGTTCAATAGAGGTAACCAATTCCACTACAATATCTATTTCTCTGAGTTCTTTTCTACTAATTGGACCAATATCGTTTTCGATAACAGCCGTCAACGCATAATCTATGATGTCGTGAGCTGCACTGAATTCTGTGGGATCAGGGTTGCCGTAAAATCCTCTCCATTTTCCATTTTTTACTAATGAAATAAATACACCCGAAGGCTCCATAAGAGCTGGAATAGATGAAGGAGGCGGGTCATCGAGAGTTTCTCCAGTTCTAAGGTAGTAATCGATGGCCTTTCGAGCAAGACGTACGGGTTCAGATTCACGCGATCTTTTGTCCGCTGTAAGTTCCAAAGAACGTGCCTTGATTGCTGAATTGGTAGTCTTGCTTTTCTTGTTAGTGTGAGTAAGTGAAGCAACCACCATTCCAATACCAAAAGTATGCTCGTAAGAAAGAATATCACCCGAGAACTTCATGCTATTGCCAGTTCCATAGAGCATAGCGATGGCATCTACTCCACACTGACCCACATGATTCCTTCTTGCGTAATCTAAAGAGAGTAGTTTATTTACATTTCCATCCAGTATCGACTGACACACTAATCCATTGAAAATTAGACCATCTTCAACATAACCATACGGACTATCTTCTGTTGTTTTGTGGGATAGCTCGGCACTTGCGATGATTACATACGTTCCTTCTAGCTGTTGAATAGTGCGTTCGATAACTGTGCCGCAGAGATAATGATCTGAAGGAGGTAGATCACTAAGAGAAATAGTTACCAGTCGATAATCTTGCCAAAACTGTTCTACGAAATAGAGAGGGATATAGGTAGCAAGATCGAAGCTTCCGTTAAGCTTGTGCTTACGACGAAGTCTTGGATTGTTTTCAAAGGTGGTAATAGGGCAACTATTTCTCTTACCAACTTCTACGAGTTTATCTATAAAATTCCACGCTGGTTCTTTTTTTATCATATGTTGACGGAAGGAAAACTCCCCCGTATTTCCATACATAATTTTCCGCTTAGGAACGTAGAAATAATTTCCTACTGATGGGGCATGAGCGCTGATAACAATTATTGTATCTGGTTTTAGCTGTCCTATCCTACTACCAATTTCTTCACAAGCAGTAGTAGTTTGTGTCGCTTCTTTATAATGGCCTTTGCTAAGCCATGGAATAGTATTGGGACTATGTGGCATTATAAAACGCCCAACGATGGTTCTCATGACAGATTCCTAAATAGCAAACTAACGATTAGTCTTGATATGCTTGTGACGTTTGTTTCTCGTCTCGAAGAATTTCTTCCAAAATCGAAGATCCGCAGTCAGTACAGCTGCATTGATAACCACCAGAATGATACCAATCAGCACTATTTGCCAAAACTCCACGATACTTCCTCCTGTTTTGCTGTGGGTCAGTACCTATATACTGACCCACAAGCCTTGTAGATTAGGTTGACTACCTTAACGTGGAATGAGGATCTCGCATTTGCCCTTTACTTCACCAAGACGTTTGACCATTTCTTCAATAGTTCCATATTCGATACAGAAAGCCAAGCAATGCTGTACGCAGGAAGGCTTTTTTCCTTCTTTTACGCGATCTGCGCAAAAGTCACATTTCTCAGTAATGTAGGGAACGAAATCCCACATCCAGCGCCCATTTTCGAGTTTTTGAGGAGTAGTTTCTTGCACCTTGATTCCCCATTCACCTAGAGGCAAATTATGCGATTTTTTACATGCAACTTCGCAGGAATGGCAACCAAAACAATACTCATAATTGACTAATAGAGCGTTATCCATTTAGGTGCTCCTCTCCATACTCCGGATATAACCAACGACCCTCTTCAAAAAGTCCACCAGTAGGTCCAAATTCATCGAGGCTATCTACGCGATAAATTTTGCAAATCATATCCTTATGAATGGATCCAAATCCAAGAGCACTTACGCAGCTATTTGGAAGTAATGTATTGATATTAGATTTCCAATTGCCAAACAAATTAGGTTCGGCACCTTCTTGCTCTGGGTACCACCAACCATGAGATGCATGAACAATTCTCTCAGGAATCAAAGGAGTGACACGGGCCTTTTCAATAGCATGACCAAACATGTTTTCAATGCAAACCCAGTCACCATCTTGAATACCATGCGCAGCAGCAGTTTCCGTATTGATGCTTACCACTGGATACATATCAATCTCACGCAGTGTTTCTAGCTGACGATGCTCTGAGTGGAAAGAGGTGAGCTTACGACCTCCTGTTGTGAGTATCAAGGGATATTCTTCAGCTAATTCAGGTTGGCTATAAGGGCTGTAATGAGGCTCTTTATAAAACGGCAGTGGATCTTCACCAAACAATGGGTAAATAGTTGATTTCAGCTCACACTTACCAGTTGTGGTTTCAAATCCTGGTTTTCCGTCTGATCTCAATCCGCCTGTCTCGTACTTTTTGTATGTAAGATCCGGTGAATACGTAATATCATGCTGAAGTTTATCCAAACCGAAAGGGAAAGCTAACTTTAACTGCTCATCAAAGAACTCTTCTGCAGTATCCCACGGCCAAGCATCAGGGTTGAAACGTTTTCCTAATGTGATACATACCTCAATATCAGACTTGCATTCGCCAACTTGTAAAGCCTTATTCATTGCACCCATGAAATGTAGATTGCGTCCAAAGTGTGGAGTAACTACACCCACATGCTCTGCATGCGATGCTAATGGCAAGAATATGTCTGCTAAAGCAACGGCAGTTGGTGTCATGAATAGATCGGTTACTACGTTGAACTCAAGTTTCTGTAAAGCCTTATACCAACGCTGTGGCGCTACGTTGCAAGTAGCAGTCAAGAAATTTGAGCTCTGGAAAAATCCCATGCGCAGAGGATAAGGCTCATCGGTTTCTAAGGTCTTAAGCAGCTCGTCAGGTTGTGCGGTGCTCATAGCGTTCAAGAATCCGGGGTACTTTTGACCAATACGAACTTGATCAAACATACCCTCATCAAGATACTGTGCGGTATCGAAGCGCCATTTGCCTAAGAATACGGTGCGTGGCCCCAGTGTTTGTCCGCCCGGGACATCCAAATTACCGGTAATTGCCATCAAGGAAAGTACTGCTTGACCTGCTTGTCCACCAGTGGAAGTCTGGTCAAAAGCGAGTCCCCATTGAATAGCGGAAGGATGGTTCTTTGCATAAGCATACGTTACATCATAGATGAGTTGTTCATCTATCCAGCAAATATTAGCTACACGCTCAGGAGTATATTCCTGTACGCGTTCACGAAGATCTTCAAAACCATAGCACCAGTTCTCTACGAAGTCATGATCATAAAGATCCTCATTGATGATGATATTAAGCATAGCCAAAGCTAATGCAGCATCAGTACCAGGTCTTAACTGCACATGATATTCAGAATGTGCTGCCAACCAAGTGACTTGTGGATCAATAGAGATGATCTTGGATCCACGTTTCATCATGTCAATGATAGAGAATCCGGGAAAACCATCAGGATTTGAATAAAGTGGTTGTTTTCCCCAGCAAATAATATATTTTGGTACTTCGTAACCGGGATGATCATAGCGGTCTGCAAAATACCCCGCAAAATCGACCTCTGGATAGCCAGTTCCAAACAGATAGTACGCAATAGAACGGCGAGGACCGTAACAAGCAAATCCAGACATAGCAAAGCATGCGTTTGGAGTTCCAAACACGGCAAAAGCTAATGGGCAATAATAAAGGGTAGCTTCGCGACCAGTGCCAGCAAAAACTACTACAGTTTGCTTTCCGTATTTTTCTTGAAGCGCCTTGGTCTTTTCATAGATTTCATCAATTGCTTCATCCCAAGTGATGCGCTCCCATTTGTTTTCTCCACGTTCTCCCACACGTCTCATTGGGTAAATAATGCGTTGAGGATTATGAACATACTCTGGAAGATCGAGACAGCGTACGCACAAACGACCCTGAGAAATCGGATGCGCTTCGTCACCTTCTACATCAATAAGCATTCCATCTTTCACGTGCAGTTTTACGCCGCATCCAACTGGATGATCTCCAGGAGGAGACCATGCACATGATCTCACCACATAATCATCTTGAGTACCAGAAACATAAGGTTTACTAAGATCTATATCCATATCTCTGTTATCTCTTTCTCCTCAATGTCCTAAAAACATATTTATAGACATCTATATTTGCTCATCGCGAAGCTGGCTTTTCAACTAAATTGCTTCTTTCTTTGTAATTTTTGGAAGTAGCAAAGCGGTTAAACCAGCTAATATCATTGCACCACCCATTGCCAAGAACGCCCATTGGAGTCCTACAGATTCCCATAGAACAGCAGTAAGCATTGGGCCAAGATAGCGACCAATAACCGCATAGGTTGCTACCACCCCTGCGCCTGTGCCTCTGATTTCTCCAGGAATATAGTCAATGTTGATGGCATTTTTAACTGACATGGCACCCAGACCAATACCCATGAAAAACACTATAACGTACATGATTATGATGTCTGCACCATAGGTAAAGCAGAATACGGCACCAAAAACTCCCCATGTGAAGCATGCTCCGGCCATAGCCCATTTACGAGGAATGCGGTCAGATAAGTTACCCCAGAAAAGCTGACCAATGAATTGTGCAATGTTATAGATGGTTACAGCGAAACCAGCCATTACCGCATCTTGACCCAATTCGCGGAAAGATGTAGCAAGGTAGGAATTAGTTCCGGAGTATGCAAACTGGAAGAAAATATACATGATTCCAAGAATCCAGATGTTTTTTAGCTTGAGCGCATCAAGATAGGCACGAATTCCTGGCTTCTTTTCTTTTTCTATTTTCTTTTGATCTTCAACTTGAGCACGTACTTCTTCTTCTGGACCAAAAGGAAGAAGCCCTTTATCGGATGGTTTATTCCTCATGATAAGGATATAAACAACAGCAATTACCGCAGCAATTATGCCTACAGTAGTCAACGTGGTACGCCAACTGTTTGTAGCAATAAGAATTTGCGGGACCAACACGCCAATAAGTGCGCCGCAGAGAACGCCACCAACATTAGCAATGGTCATGCCAAAACCACGGCGGGAAGGTGTAAACCAATTACCAATAAGTTTCGGCAATGATGCAGCGGCCATGCCGCCAATCATAAATCCCATGATGCTGTATAGCAAAGTAGCAACTAAAAGATTCGTGGATAGCAATGCAAACAGAATCATGAATAAAGAGCCACCAAGACCCATAATGGCGTACGTTGAACGCGAGCCAATTCGGTCATTTACCCAACCCCAGACTATGCCACTAAGAGCATATACGATACCGAAAGTTGAAGTAATAACACCTGAATCTGTTTTTGTTAATCCTGTACTCTCTAGGAAGTCAGGTATAACTTGCGAGAACGAACTTTGACAAAAAATTAAGGTAAATTGGGTCAGCATGCCTGCAAATGCTACTGCAATAGCATAGTAAGATACTTTCCTTTTTATGTCTTCTGGCATTTGTAAACCTTTCGCAATATAACTGGAAATATCTACTTAACCTGTCAACTCAGTACTCAAAAATATTTATGGATACTGAGCGACTTAGAAATCTCCCCCTTTCACTAAAAAGACTATTAAGCTTTCCTGCCTAGCCTAGGATTAGCAGTAGGCTTCTCTTCTAATCAGCTGATCTTTAAGCAAATGGTAATTAGATTTAAAGATTCACACTTTTTAATAAAAAAGTTTTTGAGAATGTTTTTGAAAAATGTCTCATTATGAATATTTGATTTGCGCTTATTGGAAACTTATGAGATAAAACTTCGACTTAACTATTGTTTATAGATATTTTTGTCTCATTTTGAATTACTATGTCCATAGTAATTCAATGGGGTCGAGTGATTGCGCTTGAGAGGCATATTTCAGCCTCATATTTAATAGAGCGTTGTTAATTCTAAGGAGACTTTGTTGGCAAATTCTATTCGTTCAAAACCTACAATCGAAGCTTCTTCTTTAGTTAAGACTATGCTTTCTATGGTGGAGTTCGGGCTGGTAATTACTGATTCCTATGGAACAATTGTCGCTGCAAATGAAATTGCCCAAAGACTAATAAATAATAATAATAATTCGCCTAAGCAACAAAATATACGGTCATTTATAAAAGATTGCGGTGCTCTTATCGATCAAATTCTTAGTAGTAAAACACTGAAGAATGTAGAATTTGAATTTGTAAATAAAACCTCTGATGCAAGTTCTTTGCGTATAAATGCATCTTTAATTAATGATGCATCCCTATCAGGATCTTTTATCGCATTTAGTTTTATTACTGCATCCGAGGAAGCACTTAAGCCAGATAATGCATATCGATCAAAAAACAATTTTGATGAATTAATAGGTCAAAACCACCTTTTTATGGCTGCTAAAGAACGTGCGCAATCATTGTGCACTGAACCATCTATGAACATCTTGATAATGGGCGATTCTGGAGTAGGGAAAACTTCATTTGCGCGTGCAATTTGCAATGGAACTGCGCCCAATGCATCTTTAGTGGCGTGCAATTGTTCGACGTTACATCTTATTGATCCGGTCGAATATCTCTTTGGAAGTATGAATCACGGAAAAGCGACGCGAGGATTATTGGAAATAGCTAACGGTGGCACGTTGTTGCTTGGAAACATTGATGAATTGCCTCTGAACCTCCAGCCTCTTTTCGTTAGAGCTTTAGACCACCATGAAATTGTTCGTGATATGGATTTCAAAATAATACCTACCAAGTTTAGAATTATTGCGACCGCATCTACAAAACTTAGATCGTGCTTTGCGCTAAATAACGAGAAAAACGATTTTTTGCCAGAACTGTTTTATCGCATAGCTCAAGATGAAATTATGATTCCTTCTCTTTCGCAACGAAGAAATGACATCCCGTTGCTTAGCAAGCAAATTCTTATGAATCATCGTCCTTCAAAACATTCTCAAGCAACAACTATTTCCGATTCCGCGCTTCAGGTTCTTACGAAGTATTCTTGGCCTGGTAATATTAGAGAATTGGAAATAGTGCTTACTTCAGCTAGCACTATTTGCCGAAACAATATTATTACTACCCATGATCTACCAGACTATGTTTGTGGAGATAATTATGCCGGTCAAGCTGATTCGCAATCACTTATGAGCAATATTAATATCGCTCAAATGAGGGATAAACATATAGCTAGTGTATTGCAGTCAACTGGTAATAACGTAAGCAAAGCTGCTGAAATTCTTGGTATTGGAAGATCGACTTTGTACAAATATCTTAAAAAACGAATTTAAAGAGGTTTTTAACAAATGCAAGAATCTATCTACTTAGAACAATACAAGCAAGAAAATGATGGTGTATCTTCACTATGGTTAAGTCTTTTTGAGATTCTTGGTCGATCAATGGATGTTTTAGCTTTTCTTGTTGACTCTAGAGGAAATGTAATAGCTAGACATAATTTTGGATCTTCTTTAATACAGGATCAGTCATTTAATAAAGTCAATAGAATTCAAGACCTTCCCAATATGAAAGCTGAATTGGTATCTCTTGTACTTCAACGTTACCCCATAAGTAATATTGTGTTATACGGAAAGATTCCTCCGTATCGATTTTCAAGTAGACCAATACTGCAAAAAGAGTCTGATGAATCTTTTGTATCTCTTGTATTAATTAGATCTGCTTTTAAGTATATAGACTTTGAACCATCCGGTCTTAAATTATCAACCGGTCCAGATATGATAAATGAGTCTAATCCTGATCATTCAAATTTAAGCACGTTTTTTGATATTGTGGGCACCAGTCCAAACTTGTCTTCAGCAATCACAAGATCTCTTCTTTTTTCTCCCACAAATAGACGAATTTTAATTGTTGGTGAAGTGGGTACTGGAAAGCAACTTTTTGCTGAGGCTATTCACACCGCTTCAAATCCTGCAGGGCTATTCCTTAAAGTGAATTGTGCCTCATTGAATGCAAAACATGCCATAAGATTTCTTGCTGGGTTTCAAGAAAATAATATTACTCATCTTGGGGCTTTATCAAAAATTAATGGAGGTACTCTTTATCTAGACAATGTTGATATGTTAGATCCTGACGTACGTCCAATTTTCATACAGATATTTGATGAAAATCTCATTAGACCTCTTGGAAGTACACATTCAATTCCCGCTAACTTTCGATTAATTACCTCTATGAACAGGCAAATAAATAAAAAGGCACGCGATAACTTTTACTATCACATTGCGCATGAAGTTATTTTGTTACCTCCTCTTCGAGATCGTCCGGTAGATATATTGCCTTTATCAACATTAATTGCAGAACAGTTTCTTGCAAAAAGAGGGAAAAAGCCATTAGCTATATCTGAAAAAGCAGGAGAAGTTCTACTCTCTTATGATTGGCCTGGCAATATCCATGAGCTTAAATCTGCTATTAAACATGCATGTCGCGTATGCGAAGAGGAAATAATTACCCAAGAAGATTTACCCACTCATATCATCTATGCTGAATCTCGAACAGATAAATCTAAACTAAAGTTGCTATCGCTTAAAGAACAAGAACGCGAACAGATTATCAGGGCCTACGAAACAGCCGGTCACGATATGGTTCAGGCTGCTCAAATTCTTGGTATGAGTAAAACAACTATATATCGACGCCTTAAATCTTATGGTTTATGTTGATAATCACGGCAGAGCCTGTTCTAATGAAGTGTCCTTCTTGGACTGCCGCGAATGTTGCTGCGGCGCACGCGGGGATAGCCGGGGCTACAATGCCAAAGAACGGGATGGCGAAAGGCACAAGAAACGTTACGAGCCCTGCAACTTTATTGGCGGTGGTATGGAGCATGACCATGCGCTTTGCCACCACAAAGCCACTTATCACATTTGCTATTTTCACAACAGCTATCGCTGCGACCCAAATCCACAGCCACGGCGGCATCGAGACAACGGGCAGTATCTTAACCAGACAAACGATGACGAGAATAAGATCCGCAACACTGTCGAGCATGGCGCCAAGCTTGCTTTCCGTACCCGTCCTTCTTGCCACAAAACCATCGAGCATGTCCGTTAGACCGGCAATGGTGTAGATGATAAGGAAGGCGGGCGAGAGAGCGACCGGTATTAGCAGCGCGACGCTAAGCGCGATCCTGCATATGGTGAGCGCGTTCGCCAAACCCCTCGCCTTCCAAACTTTTACCTTGATCTTCTCAATATTGTACGGCACGGGGCTGTTTATGACGCGGGCATACAGCTTTTCGCTGGCAACGATTTGCGCATATATGTACTTCAGGATTGGCGCGGCGGGGGCGGCGGGTATTTGACCATTGCGTAAGTTTTTGTGGAGAAGTGCTTCTTGACGAGTCTCACATTACCATATTTTCGTCTGGATTTGCAGTCTTGAACTGGGTACCTCTTCGCGGTATTAGACATTGACCGCGATTTGGGAAGGGGCTGTGCGTATGGGCGCAAACGCTTGGCTCGCCATGAGGATGGTGGGTGGAACAGAGGATATGCTGGACGAGTTGAACAGGCGGCTCGCCGTAAGCGATATGGCTATCACGGGCGAGGATGTTCGTATTCTGGCGGAGCGTAGAGCCGAGTCTCTTGCGGAAACAGAGCGTGTGGAGTTCGGCACGCCCGCCATTTTTGCGATCGCTGAGGCTGTTGCTTCCTCTCCGAGTATCGCCCAAGATGTAGTGGTGGACACGCTTGCCGACCTGCAGGATGCGTTTTACGCACTTCGGGACGAACTGCCGGTTGACGTGCCCGACGCGGAGATTACCGAAGCTCTGCGCGGCTGCCTAGACGAATGGGGCGATGCCGCTATGGTCGCTTCGATGTCGGCGGATGAGGTCATGGGCTTTTCTGCTGAATATGTGCGGGCAGCTGAAGCAGAAGGATCTGAGGCGTACTGCATAGTGGATAACGAAGGGCGCATGTATACATTCGATGCCGCCGAATGGGACTACAACGAGCAAGCCGACGGATGGGATGGAGAGAGGTGGGCTGATGGTTGGGACGATTAGCAGATATGGGCTCACCCCCGACATTGACAGGGCAAGGGAAAACTTCGCTCGCCTGATGATGCACGTAGTCGATCTGTACTGCGCAGGTGGAACATCAAGTATATCCGCTTACGAGGCACACGAGCTGGCAACGTCGGTGGTCTACGCGCTGGGCATCGCAGACGCCACGCCCGAGGAAGCCGCCTGCGTTCTTAACGCGGACGACCCCGTTGCGCTCTGGCATGAAGCTATTCGAGAGCTGGAAAGACGGATGGATGATGCGCTCATCCTCTGGCGCAAGGCTGTGACCACCATGCCGCCCATTCGCAACATCGCCCTGAGGGATACGTTGGCTAGTCTGGGCGAGATAAAGAGACGCTACGACGTATATTTCGCCGCGCACGAGGTCCCCGGCGACATCGATTATCAGCTGAGCGCGCCCGTGAACTCAAACCTCATAGGCATCGACTACGTGGAGGCGTGGCTTGCACAGCTTCTCGCCGAGGTGCGCTGGATCGCGCAGTTCGAAGTGAGCAGTTGCATCTCTGTGCTTGAGAGAATTTGTCCCGACTACCGCGGCTTGCACGTGAACCTCTACGATCTGCTGCTTCCCCACAAGGACGAACTGGCGCCCGTTGCATGTAAGGCGCGCGATGCACGCGATGTGCTTGGTTCGAAGTATTCGCACCATCACAATATGGATGTTGAGATGGCGCTGAATGTAGAATGTCACTTATAGGTGACAAGAATGGTGAAGTGCTGCAACTTTCAATTGGTGGATTCGCAAGAAAAAGCCCCATAGAATTAACCGGGAGGTATGAAAGATATGATCAATCAGAACATTCTCGCACTCAGAACAAGGCAGGGCTTAACTCAAGAAGAACTAGCCCAGAAGATTGGCGTGGCAAGGCAGACCGTCGCGAAGTGGGAGGCGGGAGACGCTATTCCCGACCTAGACAACGCGATGCGTCTCGCTCAGATATTCGACGTAAGCATTGATTCGCTCGTTCATCACGATGAAGAGCAAATTGGCTACCCTGTACCACCGCGCGGGCTGCACATCTTCGGTGTTGTGCGCATGGGCGAACGCGGGCAGATTGTCATCCCCAAGAAAGCCCGCGACGTGTTTGACCTTAACACCGGAAGCGAGCTACTCGTGTTGGGTGACGAGTCGCAAGGGCTTGCGCTGCAGCGCGTGGAGGACGCCATCGCCGAGTTGGAAAACTTCGGTCGTGCCATAAGCGAGAGAATCTCTGACTGACTACACGAAAGGAACCATATCATGCAGACCGAATTCGTAACTATGGACATGGAAAACAACCCCGCATGGAACGCCGAACTCGAAGGATATAAGCCTGTCATAAAAGAATGGGCAGCAAAGGGCTACAGCTACTGCGGCTTTGTTCCCGTGAAGTTTGGACCCACGGGAAAGACTCTTGTCATCGACTTGGTTTTCCAGAAAGCTTGATGATCCGCAGGCAACAACAATCGCCAGCAGTATAGCAATGGCTATATAGATTTTCCGACGGCTCTTTTTCGGCGCATCGCTATGCAGTGTTTTCGCTTTCATTGTTCAGTCCTTTGAAAAGTCATAAGCGAAGCCAAGAATGCATCTACCAAGCGCGCTACGCCGTGAACACGCCGCTTGAGATACTGTAGATGATTCCGACGATGCCCAAAACAATAACGATGGCGCAAAGAATCTTCTCGGGCGTGGTGAACATCTTTAGAATGTTGCCCTTCTGACCTGCCTGCCAACGACCAACAATGAAAATTGGAATGCCGATGGCATACACGAAGGCTGCAATCATCAGGTAATTCAAGCCCGCTGCATAAATAAGATACAACCCGAAAATCGTTCCAATGATGCCCGTAACCAGTCCGTTGGTCTTCGAAAAGCGCACTCTGTTTTCGCCCTTCTTCCACGGTTCCTTAACAGCAACCTTCCATAAGAACAGCGCACAAATTAGGTAACAGGGCATAGCCATAACTGACGTGATGGATATCATAGTGTTCCAAGCATTACCGCTTGTGAAATGGCACAGGATTAGCAGCACCTGAATGATTATGGTGGTCCAAAGCAGAGAATAACTCGGTGCGCCCTTCGAGTTTTGCTTCGTGAATTTCTTGGGGAAGATTCCGTCGCGCGCTGCGAAAAGCGGCATCTGACCCAGCATAAGCATCCATACAAGCCATGATGACAGCACCGAGATAATAACGCCAACATTTACCATGACAGCACCCCAAGCACCGAACTTCTGCTGCATGATAGCCGCCATGGACGGGTCCGACATGCCTGCAATCTCGGCTTGAGTGTAGACACCCAGTGGAAGAAGGGACACTAACACATACAGCACTAATATGACGAGGTATCCGATAGTTGTTGCTTTCGCCACATCGTTTTGGCTTCTTGCCTCGCCCGATACAACAACCGCGCCTTCTATTCCAATGAACAGCCAAAGAGTTACAAGCATCGTACCCGATACCTGATTCATAACATCGCCGAAATTGAACGTAAGTGCATGTCCGTCTTTCGCCACTCCCCAGAAGGCATCCACAAACATACCGAATTGGAAAATGGTTATGATGAGCACGAGGAACACCAGTACGGGCAAAATCTTGCCGATGGTGCCAATAATATTGATGAACGCACCGCTTTTAGATCCGCGCAGCGCAAGCCAAAGCATCGCCCATGTAATAACCGTGGCGCCGATGATAGATGGCCAATTATTGCCTCCCTCAAACATTCCCGGGAAGAAATAGTCCATAGTGGACATAATAAGCACTCCGTAAGCTACGAGTGCAAAGCAGTTGCAGATCCAGTATCCATAGGCGATAAGGAAGCCCACGAATTTGCCGAACCCGCGTTCCGCGTAGGTGTACAGACCGTTCTTCAGGTCGGGTTTCACTTGCGCGAGCACGCGGAAGGTGTTCGCGATGAACCAAATGCCTACGCCGGTGATTGCCCAAGCGATAATCTGGCTTCCCGCTGACGCGCTTGCTGCCATATTCTGCGGCAAGTCGTATATGCCGCCGCCCACCATAGCCGAGATGACGATCGCGATCAGTCCGATAAGCCCGACTTTCTTTGCGTCAGCTGATCTCTTAGCCGGTTTTTTGCCTGTTCCGATTGAAGCTGTTGGCGCTTTTGTCGGGGCGTTGGAAGGTGATGCCGGGGTGCTGGAAGGTGATGCCGGGGCGGCGACCGTGGTTGATTTTGTTTCAGCCATGGTAATCTCCTAACATCGAAACCGCTTGGTGCGACCGCTTGGTCGCACCGCACAAAACCAAACTTACTTGAGTCCTGTCAGTGACTCGAACTGCTGATCTTTCAACCATTCGCTAATGGTCATATCGTTTAGCTTGCTGAATCCTTCAGCTGGGATAGCGTCTTTCGCCAACGTGACGTAAGGACCTACCGTGATAGCATTGCCGATCTGGTTCGGCTCCATCATCAAATAGTTGTAAGAGATATAGGTACGATCGAAGAGCACGCCGGAATCGTTTCCGCATTCCACGACGGACCAGACAATCTCGCGTTGGTGCTGATCAAGGAAATTTACCAAGTCTTGCTCGTTGTCGTTTTCGGTCCATACACCAGCGTCTTCTATGAATAGATTTGCTGCATAATCGGGGTCGGTTGTCAGCGATATAGCAATGAAGCACCACACGCCATAAGCCTCGCCGTCTTTGAGAGGTCGGTCTTCCTTTGGGCGATAAGCAGTTACTCCTTTGTTAGCGCATATAACGTGCGCGCCCGGAGCAGGATGATAACGGCGGTCGGAATCGGTGCCGAACAGCTCAATGCCCGCATGGATGAGGGGCTTACCGTCGTAGACTTCAAGCTTTGAGCCGTCGAATTGCTTTTCGGCGAAAAGCGGCTGAATCTTGCCATTCTTGATGTCGTCGTGCATGGCAAGGTCGTGCCCCCATATTTGCCCTTGGATACCGTTGAACGAACTTGCTGTTAGCATATTTATCTGACCGACGTAGGCATCGGCGCATTCGCCCTTGTCGTAGGTAACGATTTCGTCGATTAGCGCGTCTTTGGTTTTGTCAACCGCGCCGCAAGAGACTTTCAACACGTTTACATAGCCGTTACCGTAAGCGCCGGGCATGCCATAGCCGTCGCACCACTGGTCATAAGGGCTTATGGCGGTCCTGTCGATGTGGGGTCTGCGCATTTCCTTATGCTTGCCAATTGCGGTTGCAATCATTCTGTTATCTCGTTTTTCAGAAACCATGTCGATATCATCCTTTCAAAAGGCGATGCTTTTTCTGTTGTAAGGTCATTTAACCTTCGCTTGTCATAATTGCGAGAGAGAGGGCGGCATTGTTGCCTTTCTGGTAACGCAACGTTATGCGATTGAAGCGAAGCATGGCGCAAGCTGCCCCTACTTTATAAAGCCTGTATTTCTGAAGTGATTCTGAATTATTCCCTGAGTGAGTGGAAAATATGCTACGAAATTTTGCACAGGTTCGGGCAAGACCTCCCACCATTAGCCCGAAGCGCTTGCATAGCTTCCGCCAGTACTCTGGTGAATAAATGGAGGGTTTGGAAATTAAGCTATCGGCGAATGTTGCCAGTACTTCGTATCGCCGCACATCGTATTTTTGAATAAAGGCATAAGAACTTTATATTAGCACCTGATTGTGTGGCAGTTACCATTCGAGGTGCCAGTCTCGTATTGATTTTACCTCTCACACGTAAATCAAAGAAGGGGGACGTATGGATCAAGAATGGAGAACCGTTCTCGAAGATGGGACATGTGTTACCAGAAGTTGTGCTTGGTCGCCTCCGGGTGATCATCCTGTGGGATGCGGTGTAAGGCTTTTCGTTAAAGATGGAAAACTCGTTAAGGTAGAAGGCGATCCGGATCATCCTGTTACGAAGGGTCGGCTGTGCCCTAGATGCCTGACATTGCCTGAGTACTTAAATCACCCCGACAGGATTCTCTATCCAATGAAGCGTAATCGTGAGGATCGAGGAAAAGATGCTTGGGAGCGTATTTCGTGGGATGAGGCACTTGATCTGATTACTGATGAAGTAGTTCGGGCGCGAGAAACTTATGGCGCAGAGTCTATTGTTGAGTTCACTGGTACTGGGCGCCAAGCTGTTATGTATTGCATGATGTTCGCAAACGGAATTCTTGGAACGCCCAATGTTTGCTACTCGCAGAGTGGATATTCATGCTATGGACCCCGTACAGTTGCGACAGCATACGTTATGGGTGTTGGGTATCCTGAAATTGACAATGCTTGCAGGTTCCCGGATACATATGATCATCCGGGGTGGCAGCGACCGAATTATATTATTTTATGGGGTAAGGCACCGCTTGAGTCGAACCCGGATGGTTTTTTTGGACATTCGATAATCGACCTAATGAAGCGCGGGACGAAGATTATCAGCATAGATCCTCGTATTAATTGGATCGGAACGAAGGCTGAATATCATTTACAACTTCGACCGGGCACCGATGCTGCTCTCGCTATGGCCATGCTGAACGTGATAATTGGCGAAGATCTTTACGACCATGACTTTGTGGAGAACTGGACATATGGGTTCGATGAACTTGCTGAAAGAGTAAAAGATGCTACTCCAGAATGGGCAGAGGAGATAACTTGGGTCAAAGCAGATAAGATTCGTGAAGTAGCTCGAATCTATGCGAAGAATACTCCGTCATCCATCGCATGGGGTCTTGCCATCGATCAGAATAAGAACGGTGTTCAAGCTGGTCATGCCATTATGGCGCTCATGGTAATTACTGGTAATTTTGATGTTCCGGGTGGTATTTCTGTTGGCATGCGCGACAACAATCTTGAACCGCTCCAGTCTCTAAACCGTTGGGAGATCCTTCCAGATGAGACACGAAATAAAATGATTGGTAAGCAGGAATATCCTGCATTGACCAATGTTCTCGGACAATGTCAGCCCGACCTTGTGCTAGATGCGTTAGAGACGGGAGATCCATATCAGCTTCATGTAGGATTCTTCGAAAGCTCGAATCTTCTTACTCCAACGGCGTGTGCTCAGCCGAAACGTTGGCGAGACGCTTTGCGAAAACTAGATTTTATTTTTGCGCTGGACACTTTTATGAATCCTACAATCATGGCTTGTGCAGATGTTGTGTTGCCGCTAGCAAGTTATGCCGAGGGTGATGGTGTTGTTCTCACTCATTACGGCCTCAATGTATCTTTTGTAGGTCCGATTAATAAAGCATTGAGCATGGGAGAATGCAAGTCAGAGATCGAGGTGATGCTCGATTTGGCAAAGCGGTTGAATCCAGATGAATGGCCGTGGAAAACACCAGAGGAAGTGCTTAATGCAAAACTAGGTGGGCTTACATTTGAGAAACTGAGAGAGATGGGTGTTTATCAGCCTCAGGTAGAGTATAAGAAGCATGAAAAGGGTCTTATTCGACCAGATGGACAACCGGGAGTTAACACTCCTACCGGAAAAATCGAATTGTATTCGACTGTGTTTGAGAGTTTTGGCGAGGATCCGCTGCCGTACTATACTGAGCCACCATATAGTCCTGTTTCGCAACCTGAGCTAGCAAAAGAATTCCCTCTGATTCTGACAACTGGTGCAAGGACTTTTGCGTCATTTCATTCAGAGCATAGGCAGGTACCGAGCCTTCGCAGGTTGGTTCCCGATCCCATTGTGGAGATAAATCCAGAAACGGCGGATGAGTATGGTATCAAGGAAGGCGATTGGGTTCTTATTAAAAACATGTTTGGCGAGGCGCGGGAGAAGGCTCATCTAACGCCGCTCATTAATAAAAACGTGGTTCATGCCCAGCACGGTTGGTGGTATCCCGAAGAGGATCCGGAGGAGCCGAATTTGTTTGGTAATTGGAAATCAAACGTCAATAGTCTTATGCCTCATAAACAAATTGGTCATCTTGGTTTTGGCTCCAACTACAAAAGTACGATTTGCTCTATTGAGCTGGCTGATTAGATGAAGGGAGGAGAAATGCATCAGAATGCGCTTTTAGTCAATTACGACTATTGTACTGGGTGTAAATCATGCGAGATTGCATGTCGTAATGAATTGGGTTTGTCTGCTGATCAATGGGGCATCAAGGTTACTGAAGTTGGACCATTTCAAATTGATAATGAAAAATGGGAGTGGGATTATGTCGCTGTTCCCACGCAGCTTTGTACACTTTGTAAAAATCGTGTCGCTGAGGGCGCAAAACCCGCGTGCGCGCTTCATTGCCTTGCTTCGGTTATTGAATATGGTCCTGCAGAAGATTTGGTAAAAAGAGTCAAGGATAGAGGCTTAAAGAAGAGCGCCATATATCTCATATAACATAGATGCTCTTTTTAGCACTTGCCTTAATTTAATGAAACAAAAATTGAGTCTCGTTTCTGTTGACATGATTATATGGAGACGAGACTCATGTTTTGATTAGTCAAAACTATATCAGGATGAACAAAAAGCAATATTATGTAGCTATTTAATGTGGTCTTTTCCTAATAGTGTAGTAATCTCAGGGATAATTGGATTCTTATTATCTGAGCGGAAAACAAGTCCAATTATGCTGGAAGGAAGATTAAGCTTCAGCGGACGACTTTCGAGGGAAAACGACTTCGCATATTCTTCTTCAGCTTCCAACCCTATATATACACCAAGATTTGAGGCTGCCATGATAATGCCCGTTGCTGCATCTTTTACAGGTAAAATATCAGAGAACTTTATGCCTCCGCTCACAACTGAAGAGAAGCCTTTGCCGAGCTGTTTGCGAACTCCGCCACCACCTTCATAGACGATAACGCTGCGGTCTTCAAGATCCCTTGGAGATATGATGTCATGGGATGTAAGTGTATCGAAAGCAGGACAAAATAAACGAAATGGTGTACTGAAAATTGGAGTAAAAGTTAAATTTTCAGAATTTTCCAATTCGTTTTCGATACAAATGGCTGCATCAAGAGCATGTGTCTCCACAAGTGCGGGGAGAGCTAGAGCATCATCGCTTCGAATAACAACTTTGCCTTCTTTGTGCTGTATATTGTAAGTTCCTATTGCAATGCTGAGCCATTTCGATATCAGTGACGGACTGCATCCGAGTGAAAATATAGTAAACGGTCTGGCTTTCGAATGTTGGACTTGTTCTATTGTTCGTTTGAGCGAGGGCAGAATGGAGGAAAAGCCTTCTCTAAGCTCGATTCCTGCAGGAGTAAGCGAGAGACGATGTCCATTTCTTTTGAAAAGTTCGACTCCTATTTCCGTTTCTAGGTTTTTCATTTGGTGAGTGACCGCTGGTTGGGTCATATAAAGCTTTTTTGCAGTTATGGTGAAGTTAAGGGTTTCGCTGGCAAGCATGAAGCATTCGAGTTGCTCGATAGTAATCATGTGGCTGCACCCTTCAGTTGAGAAATTGCGCTTTGAAATCATAGCAACACGTGAAATATATAAATATTTTAACAGCTAGTGAAAGCTTTCGGGCTGTTTTTATCTATGCATAACAGACAAGAATAGTTACATAAATATGGTTTATTTTGTGCTGTCAACACGGATGGTATCTTTAGAAAGAACTCTGTAAAGAGGAGTTCCAGAAAATTTAACCCATAAGAGAAATCAAGAAATATGAAAACAGTAGTTGTATTCAAATGGTGCCGAGATCCGCAAGATGCTCGCGTGCTATCAGACGGAAGTGTGTCTTGGGATGGCGTAAAGATGTCGGCATCAGATGACGATCCAGCTGCTATGCAAATCGCGAAAGCCTTGTCGTCAGAAGCGGAAATTGTGGGCTTAACAGTAGGTGATGGGAAAAAGGATTGGGCAGCAGCGCGTGGTGCCGATAGTACGGTCGTTGTTGAGGATGTTAACAGTGACGTTGACGGTGCAGTTATGGCAAGTGTTCTTGCGGCTTCGATTAAGCGTATACCCAGCGTGGACGCTGTGGTAATAGGGGACTCAGATTGGGATTATTCGGTTACAACTGCTCTTATTGGAAAGCTTGGATTGACGGCTTATGCGGGAGTAATCGACGCTGCTGTGGATAACGGGGAAATCAAACTTACTACAAAGGATGTTGATGGTGTTAGAGTTGTTACAACCAGAACGCCTCTTTTGATAATCGCCAAAGCACTGAGTGGAGAGGTTAACCCTCCCGGAATGAAACAGACATTGGCGGCTCGAAAGAAACCGGTTGAGAGCTTCTCGGTTTCCGATTTAGATATCGAGTTTTCAAGTAGCGCGTTTTCAGTTGGGACCCGTCTTTCCGAGAACAAAGCAGCCACTATCTTTAATGAAGATGACTTAGCTACTTCTGTGAATCGGTTGCTTACTGCTCTACGCGATGAAGGGGTTCTGGAATAAATGCCGAACTATAAGTTTCGACAACATCTCCGAAAATGAGGAAGATATGATTGACAAGAGTTGGGTTATCGTAACAGATTTACGTCGAGCGGGTGGTATGTTGGCGGCTGCTCAATCCGCCGGTACAGAGCCAATCGCTATAGTCATTGGGGATGAGAATTTAGCTCAGAGAGTAATTACGATGGGTTTTTCTCATGCAGAACTATTTATTACGCCAGAAAAAGTTCCTCCGGAGGCTTTAGCGCCGGATGTTGCAAGTAAGGCGTTAATTGAAAAGCCTAGGCTTGTTCTTGGAAATGATTCACCCTCAACGCGAGTCATATTGGGGCATATTTCGGGTGCAATCGATTCCTCTGTTTTAAGCGCGGTTCAGAGGATCTCTCGCGAGGGCGATGACATTGTTGCAGAATGCCAGATTGCCAATGGAAAGGCTATTGAAACCATTAAGGTGTCGGGTGCCATCACACTAATTTTTAATGGCCCTGATAAGGAAGTCAATATAGCTACAGAAGCCAATATAGAGACAATTATGAGCGAAGGTACCGGAGATAAGGTTATCGAAAATAACCGTTCAGGTAAAACCGGTTTGTCTACTGCGGATTGTATTGTTGGTGTTGGTATGGGGCTTAGAAGCAAGGATGATCTTGCCATCATAGAAGAACTAGCAAGAGCATTGGAAGGTGAGGTTGCGTGTACGCTTCCGGTTTCGGATAGCGTTCACTGGTGCTCATCGGACAGAGTATTGGGGTCATCTCACAATACTGCTGCTCCCGAACTTTACTTTGCAATTGGGATATCTGGCTCGCCAAACCATACATCTGGTGTTCGTGATGCAAAAGTTGTTGTGGCGATTAATAATGATCCAGATGCTGAGATATTTAGATTCAGTAAGTACGGCATCGTAGGTGATTTGTATGAAGTTGTGCCAGTTATTACTTCGGCTTTGACATAGTCCATTACGGACTTTAAGGAAACAAGGAAGATGGTAATTTGAGGTAGGAGAAATCATGGAATTCGATGTTGAATATGATGTTGTCGTACTTGGAAGCGGTGCTTCTGGAAAATCCGCCGCCTACACCGTTGCCTCTGAGAGCGATCTTAGTGTTGCTATTCTTGAAAAACGTGAGGTGACAGGAGGAACTTCTGTGTTTGCAGAAGGGCATGCTGCTTCGGAATCGAGTGAAGCCAAAGCGCGTAAAGTTCCTGATTATCCCGGCGAATTGCCTGAGGGTGCTCACTTTCCGACATGTGAAGAGCATGCGAAGCGCTATTTGGAATTTAGTCACTATCGCGCTAATCCTGATGTTGTGAAAGCGTTTGTTTACAATTCAGCAGAAACGATTGACATTCTTAAGTCGCTTGGTGTGGAGTATACAGATGTGAGCATCTATGCTTATGATCAGCCAAATGAGCTATATACGTTTCATCGACCTGATGGCTTGGGGGCTCGTGTACAAGAATTACTGCTACGTGCCTGCGAGAATGCAGGTGTTGACATCTTCACCAAGACTCCGGGTAAGGAATTAATTATTGAGGACGGTAAAGTTGTAGGGGTTATTGCTGAAGATGCTGATGGAGAATTGTTGCACATTGGAGCGAAGGCAGTCATTATTGCGACTGGCGGTTTTGGTAATAATCCCGATATGGTGAGGGAATATTCATGGACACCCCATCTTCCCGATTTTTGGTATTGTCCCATGACTTTTGAGAACACTGGCGATGGCGTTAATATGGCTCTAGCTGCTGGTGGTGATACTCGAAATATCGGAACGATGATTATTGGGAATTGCGCTTGGGGTAAAACGCCAGATTCTCATCTCAATGGTGGGGGTTGCCAACCTGTTCTTTGGGTAGACACTACTGGGAAACGTTTTGCTAATGAGGGTCTTGCTGCAAATAATATTTACTTCCCTAATACTATTGCTCAACGCGATGATGGCATTATATATGTTCTTATGGATTCCGATTGCTTGCAATATTATATGGAGGTAGGATCTGATATTGGTCTTGGCGATTTCGTGCATTATCATACTCCGCTCAGCCGCCTAAAGACAGAGATAGAAGAATCGGTAAATTCAAATGATGGTGCCGCATTCAGCGCTGATAGTATCGAAGAGCTAGCTGAGAAGCTCAATATTGATCCGCATACTCTAAAAGAAACTGTGGACATTTACAATGGCTATTGCGATGAAGGATATGATAGGGATTTTTATAAGCTCAGTAAGTTTCTTTACCCTGTTCGAACTGCTCCTTTTTACGCAATTCGTCAAGGAGTTGGTCCGCTAGTTACTTGTGGCGGAATTCGTGTAAACGGAGATTTCCAAGTTGTGAATGAAAAGTCAGAAGCGATTCCGGGACTTTACGCTGTAGGCAATGACGCGTCGGGTCTTTATGGAGATACATATAACATGGATTGCCCGGGATCTGCCAATGGTTTTGCCCACACTTCTGGTCGCTTGGCTGCTCGCCACGCTATTAGTCAAATAGGGGCATAGGTTTAGCTGATAAAGCGAGTTTTTTGCAAGTGAATGTGGATCTACCACCTTCACTTCGCTTGTAAATTATGCTCTTTTGTGTGCCCCAATGCATGGAGTGTAATTATTGAGAGGAGAGCGCAATGGCTGATTTTGATGCCATTATCGTTGGCTCTGGTTGTGCGGGTCCGATTGCGGCATATGAGTTGGCAAAAGCAGGAAAGACTGTTCTTGTGGTTGAACGGGGTAATTTCGCTGGGGCTAAGAATATGACAGGTGGTCGCATCTATGCGCATTCAATCAAAAAGGTGTTTCCAAATTTTGAAAAGGAGGCACCTGTTGAACGTCGCATAACAAGAGAGCGCATCTCGCTTATGGCACCCGATTCTAATTTCACTTTTGATTTCACTTCTAATCAGATGGGAGTTGAAGGTCAGGACTCATACTCTGTTTTGCGGGGTCCTTTTGATCAGTGGTTGGCTTCGAAAGCTGAAGAAGCTGGTGCCGAGTATATTTATGGAATTGGTGTTCAACAACTTGTTAAAGATGAATCTGGGAAAGTATGTGGAATTCGTGCTGAGGATGATGAGATTACTGCTGAGGTAACGATACTTTGCGATGGTGTAAATTCGGTATTGGCGCATCAAGCTGTGGATTTTAGTCAACTCTCTACTTCTCAAGTTGCTGTCGGTATCAAGCAAGTGTTCGCACTACCTGCAGATGTAATTACAAATCGAGTTTTGGCAGCTTCAGATACGGAGGGAACTTCGTGGCTGTTTGCCGGTGATGCTACAAAGGGTCTGTTTGGTGGCGGCTTTATGTATACCAATAGAAATTCTATTTCTTTAGGTATAGTTGCAGGGATTGAAGCTGTTGCCAGTGGTATTTATCCTATTTCTCAAATGATGGAAGACTTTAAAGCGCATCCAGATATTGCTGCGTTAATAAAAGGTGGCGAAATGGTTGAGCATTCTGGTCATATGGTGCCAGAAGGGGGTCTGAATAGCATGCCTCCACTTGTTGGTGACGGCGTTATGTTGGCTGGAGATTCGGCAATGATGTGCGTTAATCTTGGGTATGTAGTGCGCGGTATGGACTATGCTATTGCGGCAGGTCAAATGGCTGGTCAAGCGGCAGTAAGAGCTATTGATAAAGGCGACACTTCAGTAACGGGATTGCAATGCTACGTGGATATGTTAAAGGATTCTTTTGTTTTGAAAGATTTTGAAAAATTCAGCAATGCCCCAACTTTTATGGGAGGTTTCAATCGCATGTTTGCAGCATATCCCACAATGATTGGCAATATTATGAACGGTATGTTTGTGATCGATGGACAACCAATTTGTCATGTTAGAGATATTGTAAAGACAGAAATGAAAGAAATTGGTGTATTTAACCTTCTCAAAGATGCAAGAGGAGCTCTGAAGGCTTTATGAGTGTTATAAGTTCAAATGTAAACATTGATAAATATTTGAGCTTAAACAAATATGATGTCGATAACAATCATCCTCATATTGTGCTTACAAGTGACCCTGATGACGAAGAGTTTGATAAGCTCGTTCGTGTTTGTCCAGCCGCATTGTATAAGCGTAGAGATAACGGTTTGAAGTCTTTTGACTATTCTGGCTGTCTTGAATGCGGAACTTGTCGTGTTGTGTGCGGGGATACCATTTTAGAGAAGTGGGAATATCCTCGATCAGGGATGGGCGTAGAGTACCGATATGGCTAATCGAGAAAATGGATGCGATATTTATAGACACCTAATTTAAGAGCAGCTTAGGATAAGCTGTTCAAATAGGTTACAGCAATATAACTTGTTTTGTTTCATATTGGAAATGCTAATAATCAAATAACAGTAGCTTATGTTGCGATAGCAAATACGATGCTATTGTTTAATCATCCCTAACAGGGGATTCATGTAATGCGGGGGTGCCGTTGTTGCTGCCGCGCGAGGCGGGCTGGAGTTGAGGTGAGAGGCAGCTCCAAACTCGGCAACATCCATTGTGCTCCGCCGATTTTCGGGGAGGAAAAATGTCTACAGATGTTCAAAGGCCGCGTTATTCTGCGGCAAAATCTTGGGCTGTTGCGCTTATCTGTTTTGCTATGGCTGTTGTATTTATTGCTGTACGTTTTAAAGTTGCTCCGACAATGGTTGACCTTATGACTCAATTTAACATAGGTACGGCTGCTGGCGGTTGGCTTATGTCGGTTACTACATTTGCCGGCATTATTCTAGCTATTCCAACAGGCATGATTATGCTGAAGTTTGGACCTATTAAAATTACTGTAGTTGCTATTGTTGTGACGCTTGTTTCGACAATTGTCGGAGTTTTTGCGCCGTCGTTTGAAGTTCTTCTGGCTACACGTATTTTTGAGGGACTTGGAACTTCGCTTGTTTCAATTTGCATGCCAGCAATTATTGCTCCATGGTTTCCAAAAGAAAAACTTGGTTTTCCAATGTCTATTTTCTCGACGTTTGTTGGTGTTGGCATGCTCATCATCTTAAACGCAGCTGTTCCGCTTATGACAACTTTTGGCGGCGGATGGCGTACTGTATGGTGGTTCTCAGCAATTATTCTTGCTGTGGTATCTATAGCCTTTTTAGTTTATGTTCGTATGCCAAAAGTTCCTTTCAATGTGGACGATGACGAAATCCACGAAATGAAGGATTCTGAAAATGCCGCACTTGGTTCTGCAAAGGATTTCTTTGAAGCTTTGAAGAATGTTAAAGCATGGACAGTTATTCTTTGTATGACGGTGTTTGCTATCTGCTCTGGCAGTATTCTTACTTATGCACCGACGTTTATGAATCTGCAACTTGGTATTGAAATTGGTACGGCAAACAGCCTGAGCAGTATCATGAATATTGCCATGATTGCTGGCGGATTCATTATGGGTGTGGTACTAAACAAAGGCAAGAAGCATTGGGGTATCATCCTTGTGATTAGCTGTGTGTTATCTGCTATTGCTTTTACGACAGAATACATGTTCACTGCTGCGACAGCATTGCTTTATATGATTGTCGCTGGTCTTATCTTCCAAATGATTCCTGCTTGTACTTTCACGATGACACCGGCTTGTGCGAATCGGCCTGCTGTTGTTGGTGTGCTGATGGCTCTCTTTACTTTTGCTGAGAATATCGGCGCAGCGATTGGCCCAGCTGTTACAGGCGCGATGATTGAATCAACGCCGGGGACCTTTGTTTGGATGAATGCAACACCGTTTTTGGCAATACTTGGTGTTTCGGCAATTGTTTTAAGTATCGCTTATATGGTTCTAGACAAGAAGCAGAAAGAGCAGAAGGCTTCAGCTGCGGATGCTGATTAACCTACGTTGAGAACAGCGTGGTGTTTGCAATATTAATAACTTTTTGATGCTTATTGATCCGTATTTGCGTTTTCGCAAATACGGCTCTAGCTTGAAAGAAAGGTGTATGTCGATGACTGAAAATAAACCATGGAAAGAGGTTCTTGACGATGGCACTACCGTCATAAGAACCAATGCATGGTCGCCTCCCGGATGTCATCCGGTTGGATGCGGCATAAAGGCATTCGTTAAAGATGGAAAACTTTTAAAAATCGAAGGTGATCCTAATCACCCTATAACAAAAGGTCGTTTGTGCCCGAGATGTCTTGCGTTGAAAGAGTATGTCTATCATCCTGATCGCATCACGTATCCGATGAAAAGGGCACGTGAAGATCGCGGTCTTGATAAATGGGAGCGCATCACATGGGATGAGGCGTGGAGCCTGATCAAAACCGAAACAGAAAGAATCAAAGAAAAATACGGTCCCGAAGGTATTGTTGTATTTGAAGGAACAGGTCGCCAGCCCACAAAGACAATTCATCCGTTTTCGACTGGAACTCTAGGCACGCCAAACATTGCGTACACTCAGAGTGGGTGGTCATGTTATGGTCCAAGAGTTACCATTACCGGATTTGTATTTGGAGCGGGCATTCCCGAGATAGACTATGCAGGAGGTACTCCTCTTCGCTACGATGACCCGGATTTTGTCTTGCCGAAATACATCACTATATGGGGTAAGGCTCCTCTTGAGTCTCTGGCCGATGGATTTTGGGGATATTCAATTGTTGAGATGGCTAAACGTGGCACTAAACTGATAACTATAGATCCCTGTATACGTTGGCTGGGAACGAAGGCTGAGTATAATCTACAGCTCCGTCCCGGTACCGATGCTGCTCTAGGTCTTGGACTGCTGCACGTTATCATCAATGAAGATCTTTATGACCATGATTTTGTTGAAAAATGGTGCTATGGTTTTGACGAACTAGTAGAACGTGTAAATGAGCATTCTGTTGAATGGGCTGCTGAGATTACCGGATGCGATGCGGAAGATATTCGTGCTGTGGCGCGTATTCTTGCAACTGAGCACCCAAATAGTTTCACATGGGGTCTTGCCATGGATCAGAATCCAAACGGGCAACAAGCTGCTCATGCAATGATGGCGATTGTTGCTCTTACTGGAGACTTTGATGTTCCGGGCGGTACTTATGTAGGCGTATTCAACGATCGTAACAATGAAGTTGGTGGACGTTTGCCAGCTGAGTTGATGGCTAAAGCGGTCGGTGTTGATGAATATCCAGCTCTGCCGGCGTTATTGGAAAACGCTCATCCTGACATTATGCTTGAGTGTCTTGAAACGGATAAACCGTACCCTATTCGTATGGCATGGTATTACAGTACCAACCTAATTGCACCGACTAATTCTGCTCAGCCGCATCGATGGCATGATGCTTTACAGCAGAAAATGGAGTTTGCTGTAGCTACAGATCTTTTTATGACTCCGACAACTATGGCTTTAGCAGATCTATTTCTTCCTCTTGCGACGTTTCTTGAGCAGGATGGTATGGTAGCACCACACTACGAGATGAACCCCGGTAGTATTTTTGCTATTAACAAGGCGATTAGCGTTGATGAATGCAAATCTGATGTTGAGATTATGTTGCACATGGGGCATATGCTTAACCCTGAAGGATGGGAAGGGATAGAGAAGCCAACGGATTTTTGGGCTAATGGACTTGCTAGAGATGAGGATATCTCTTACGAACAGCTGAAAGAACAGACATATTACTTGCCCGGTTTGGTTTATCGTAAGCACGAGAAAGGTCTTTTGCGTCCAGATGGTCAACCTGGATTTAATACTCCAACAGGTCTAGTTGAGTTGTACTCGACGATCTTCGAGCATTTTGGAGAAGATCCACTACCGTACTATATGGAACCGGCATTCTCTCCGATTTCGCGCCCCGATCTAGCGAAAAAATATCCTCTGACTTTGACAACAGGAAAACGCAAAATCACGTCTTTCCACTCCGAGCATCGTCAGATTCCATCTCTTCGATCCATCGATGAAGATCCTATTGCAACAATTCATCCTGATACTGCTGCTAAATATCACTTGAAAGACGGGGATTGGATTTGGATTGAAAACGATTGGGGACGTGCAAAAGAGCGCGTTGAAGTTTCACCGATTGTTTTGCCATATGTTGTTAGTGCTTCGCATGGCTGGTGGTATCCAGAGGAAGATGGTGAAGAGCCGAATCTTTACGGAAACTGGAAGTCAAATATCAATAATCTCATTCCGCACAAAGTTATAGGCAAGCTCGGTTTTGGTGCTCCGTACAAGAGTGGTGTTCCTTGTCGAATTTATCTTGCGGAAACGGAATAAGAGGAGCCATAAATGGAATATGGGCTATTAATTCATTTTGAGTGGTGTACTGGTTGTCATGCATGTGAAGTTGCTTGTCGAAATGAGCATGATTTCCCTATTGGCAAATATGGTATCAAGCTCACGGAGCAAGGTCCTTGGCAGTACGGAAAGAACGACTGGGAATGGGATTATGTTCCCATTACTACTAATCTATGTGATATGTGCAAAGATCGAATTGATGCTGGAGAGAAGCCGGCGTGCGTTCATCATTGTATGGCAGAGGTTATGGATTTCGGAACCAAAGAGGAGATTCTCAAAAAATCGGCTGAGCTTAAAGGGAAATGTATGGTGCTATTCAATAATAAGTAGCATAGTTTCTGTATTGTGCAATTTTGTGAGTAGAGCAACGCTGCGTCATTTTAATATTTGAGGTTGCTAATGTTTGAGGTTGCGGGATACTGATTTTACCGTATGTCTATTGATTTATCCCCTGTGATTGGATTACGTAACAGGTCAGAAGGTAATTCTTCTGACCTGTTTAAGTATGCACACTGGCGGGTCTTCTTTATGTCAGACATTTTGACGTGATACTTATTGTATCGTTTGCAAGGTGTTGCATCCCATTCGATAACTAAGCTATTTTCCTAGCAAGTGTCGAATGGCGGCTATGGGGTGTTTGGAAATCATGCGCGGACCGGAGAAGCGCATAACGGTGCAGATACGTTCTCGTTCGGACGCTTGATAGCATCGGTTCTCGCAGTTTTCACAGGAAGTTTTTACATCCATCTTGCGGCAATTTTGCGTGCGCGCTACGGCATAGGCATCTAGCTCGGCGCATTCCGCACATATTGCTTCGCCGCAGTATGCGGTTTTGCTGCGCATAGCAGCGCTGTGATTCTTCGCGCAATAAATAGCAATCATTTGAGATATAGTACGCATTTCGCGTTTGCGACGCTTTGCCGTTTGGGGCGTATCGCTATTATGTGGGGCATTATTCATGTCGCGAATTATAACAAAGCTCGTTTGGGGTCGTGCCCGATAGCTAACTAAAAGGAAGCCTCCCTATGACGGCTTCCTTTTGCCAATAACGTGCCCTGCCCATGCAGCCAGCGCACACACTAAAGGAATAGTTAGCAACACAACCCACGCTGGGTGTGGCTGGTTAAGCACAAATGCCATGTAGCAAAACCAAGCTATGGCACCTGTTGAATATAAGCCGCTTACTAGGGAACTTATGCTGCGCGTTCCTATAAAAGTGCCTATTATGTAGTAGATCGGTATTGTGAACACGATAAACAATCCCTGCAGCCACATATTTGTTGCAAGCCCGATAAGTATATAAGCCAGAATTGCTAATACAGGAAAAGGAAAGCGCATCCACGCCTTAGCGACGGGCGATTTTTTGTCACCTTTGCAGTTGGTGTACTGCGGAAATTCTTTGTGAAAATCTTTTAAGTTGTCGTAGTGCTGGTCGTTGACGTGAATGCCGTCCCAGCCAACATGTACCGTGTCTCCCTTTTTGCTGTCTATTACATGTATTCCTTCATGGCTTATGCTTACGTGATCTCTTCCGTCTCGAACAAATATTCCATCAGGACCTATATGGAAATTGTCCTTTTTGTCTTCGGAATTTTCGGAATTGCTTTTGCTTTCGTTTTCGCTTTGTGCGTTTGGTTCGCCTGCTTCGGTATCGGCGCTACCAGTCGCATTTTCTGTGCTTTCATTATGTGCATCTACGTCAATGCTATCGTCGTTTTCAACGGCGGCATCTTGGATTTCTGCATATAGTAAGTCGTCTAGCGATACGCCATATAAATTTGCCAATGCTATTAGATTATCTGTATCGGGAGACGATTCCGATCTTTCCCATTTTGAAACTGCTTGTCTTGTAACACCTAGCTTTTCTGCAAGTGCTTCTTGTGAAAGTCCAGCTGCGCGACGTCTGCGTGCTAGCCTGTTCGCTACGTCTACGTTCATTCTCTAAATTCCTTCCGTTTGTGCCATCGAAAAGCAAGGTTAGACGAAAAGTTATAGGTTGCGCTATAAATTCTAGTTGGAATTTTATAGCAAATATTGGTTGCTAATCCCAGCGTAGGTGCACTATGGGGTAATTATCATGATTCCTGCACTGTATTAAAACAGCTGATATTTACTCAATTTCTATGCGTTCAAAGAAGCTTTTATCAACGCCGCATATTGGACATACGAAATCGTCGGGCAATTCATCTACATATTCAATATGTCCGCATAATGTGCATCTCCAAGCATGGCGTGTGCTTTTTGCCGGTTCTTGTGGCTCTTGTGATTCTTGCGGCTCTTGCGCCTGCACCTGCACCTGCGTCTGCGATTGCGGTTCAGTCTTCTTTTCGATGGGCTGATAATTAGCGGCTTTTGGCGGAGTTTTCCCACGCAAAACATTGCGATAGTAACTGTAAGTTATGGGCGAATCGTCAGATATTTTGCGCGCCTCTCTCACCTTTCCAACGAATAGCAGATGCGACCCAGCATCAATAGTTTGCTGCACTTCAATAGAAAAATTGGCAACGGTCATCTGCGTTATGCAGGGCAATTCCTTGGAATCAAGTTCGTATTCTGCAGATTCAAACTTGTCAATATCTAGGCTGCTGTGAAATCCGAACGCGCCTATTAGATCCATCGTGCAAGTTTCGCTTAGCACACTGACAGTAAACATGCCAGTTTCTTGAATGGCAGCAGTTGTCGCATTCAGCTTGTTTAGTGAAACGCACACCAGTGCCGGCTCGCTTGCAATTTGCTGAAATGTATTAGCCACGCAGCCGACTTTACGCCCAGCCCCGTTTTTTGACGAAATGATGAATAATCCATAGCTAAGAGTATGGAAAGCTTTGCGATCTATCATATTTTCCTCCCGAAATTACATAACTTATTAAGTGTTGGCTTGTTTGTGTCCCTCTTAGCAGTTCTTTTTAGCATTTTACGGTAGAATCTGCTGAAATGCATTCGAAAGGAAAGCGAATCAAATGATATCCGGAGATATGGAAAAACTGTATCCGTCAGCCAAAACGCTGGTGAAAGAACATATAGCTAGCCGCATCTTTGAGCAAGATGGCAGCGTGTATGACTTTTCTGAAAGCGCACAGCAATGTGCGGGCGATTTCATGGGCTGGGCGCGCTTGGGCAGTAAGCCTCAGTGCGATGTCGTGCAACTTATGAAATTTGCTGACGAAGTAATTGCCGAGGGAATAGAGTCGGTTGTGTTGCTGGGTCAGGGTGGTTCAACTCAGGCACCTATGACCATTACAAAATACAACAAGCCCGACAATAACCGAGTGTTGTTTAAAACCTTGGATAGCGATTCTCCTGTGCGTATGCGTGCTATGTTCGCATCGTGCAATCCAAAGAACACGCTTTTCATAGTAAGCAGCAAAAGTGGCGGCACGATAGAGCCGCGCACGCAGCTACGCGCCATTCGCGAACATTTTAGCGAGGCGCTAGGGCCTGATTTCCCAAAGCATCTTGTGGCTATAACCGATCCGGGCACCGAATTGGAAAAGCTGGCGCGCGAAGAAGGTTGGCGTGCGGTATTTTTGGGCGAGCCGTCTGTTGGCGGTCGCTTCAGCGCTCTTTCGGTGTTTGGGCTTTTGCCCGCAGCGCTGGTTGGTATAGATTTGAACGATTTTTTGGCGCATGCATGCGAAGCCGAGCGTCGTTGTAGTGAAGATGCCATAGACAATCCGGCTGTTAATTTAGCGGCGTTTTTGTTTGACAATTTCTGTCAGGGGCGCAACAAGTTCAGCTTCCTTACGCCTAAACGCGGGCGTGTATTAGGTCTTTGGATTGAACAGTTGGTGGCGGAAAGCTTAGGTAAGGGCGGACAGGGCATTCTGCCTAATATCGAGATTGACACGTTGCTTCTGACGGAAGATCCGGGCGATAGGTCGGTAATTATGTACAAGACCGAAACCGATCTGTGGGATGAAAGTCGCAATTTCGAAATGAGTTTAGCCTACATCGACCCGAACATTCCGCGTCAAAATTACCGCATCAAGAATGTGAACGAACTTGCTGAGCATTTTGTGATGTGGGAATACGCCATAGCAATGTGCGGCTATTTAATGCGCGTTTGTCCGTTCGATCAGCCCGACGTGGCTTCCACGAAAGCTGCGGTAGTGAAAATTCTTGACGAAGGAATTTCTGATCCCGATTATGTAGAAACTTTCACATCTGGTTTAGATATGGGTCTTGTCGAAGTGCGCCAGTCGCACAACTTGAAAAGCCGCACGCATTTGCGCAGCACGCTTTATGGTCTGATAGACGGCATATTGCCGGGCGACTATTTTGCTCTGAATGCGTTTTTGCCGTTTACCGGTGAAGGTAGGCGCGAGGCGCTAGAATGCATTCGCCATGATATAGCTGAGGCGTTTGGCATAGTGTCGTGCTTAGAGGTGGGACCGCGTTATTTGCATTCTACGGGGCAGCTTCAAAAGGGCGGTCCAGATTGTGGCGTGTTTTTGATACTTTCAGCTGACGAACTGAAGGATATTCAGTTGCCCGCCGATTCGCAAGCGCCTTCACTTGGCAGCTTGGCAAAGGCGCAAGCTGTGGGCGATGCGCTTACGTTGGCAGATCGCGGTAGGCGAGTGGTGCATCTGCATCTTCCCGATAATTCAGCGGTTACACTTCGTATGCTTGCTGCGGTTATAGCTGACGTAATAGGTGAAGTTTTGGTAAATCGCGAATTGGAATTCGCCGAAGATATAGACGAGTTTTCCGATGATGCGCTGGCAAATGCGGCGGAGGCTGATGTGCTTGCTTAGTGCGCTTGATATATGGGTAAAAGGCATAGTGCAAGGGGTGGGTTTTCGCCCCTTTGTTTATAGGTTGGCAAAGCGCTATCTTGTGAATGGATGGGTGCTGAACAGCGCTGATGGTGTGCATATACACGCCGAGGGCGAAGAAAAGCTGGTGGATGAATTTGTGCTGGCTATTTCAGATAGCGCGCCCGCTGCCGCGCAAATAACTGAAATAGAAATGCACGAGGTTCCAATAGAGGGTTACAATTCGTTTGAAATTCGCACGTCGGATGCGTCTGCGGAAGGGGAGCGCACACTTGTGTCTCCCGATTTAGCTACTTGTGCCGATTGCGAACGTGAATTGTTTGATCCGGAAGATAGGCGTTTTCGTTATCCGTTTATAAATTGTACGAATTGCGGTCCGCGCTTCACTATCATAGACTCGCTTCCATACGATCGTGCGTCTACTAGCATGCGTGAATTTAAAATGTGCGATGAATGCGCTGCGGAATATGCCAACCCGGTTGATCGTCGCTTTCACGCGCAGCCTGATGCGTGCTTTGATTGCGGTCCTTGCGTTTCATGGTATGTGCCCTTGTCCGATTCTGGCGATGCGGAAGGGCTACGTTCAGAAGTTGCGCAGCCCTCACTTCACTCTTTCGGCTCTGATAACCCAGAAGTGCTACGTTCAGAAGCTTCGCAGCCTTCACTTCGCCCCTCTGGGTCATCAGATGCGGTGTTTGCGGCAGCGGTTGATATGCTCTGCGACGGCAAAATACTAGCTGTAAAGGGTTTGGGCGGTTTTCACTTGGTGTGTGATGCAAATAACGCGCAGGCTGTTGCTGAATTGCGTCGGCGCAAGCGGCGTCCCGCCAAAGCATTTGCGGTTATGTGCAGTCGTCTAGACGATGTGCGTGCAATTTGCCAAGTGAACGACTCCGAACGAAAACTTCTTGAAGGTAGTCAACGCCCAATAGTGCTGTTGCGCAAGTTGCCCGGCATAAAAACTCCTAAGGGCATAGCTGATGGTTTGCCTGAATTAGGGGTTATGCTGCCTTATACGCCTGTGCAGCATATTCTTCTGAATGATTTTTGTGCAGCTTATTCGCGTTTGAGAGCAAAAGGCGCGCAGCGCAGCGGGCAGGGCACCAGTGTTCCCATGTTGGTTATGACTAGCGGGAATCTGCATGACGAACCAATAGTAATAAATGATGAAGAAGCCTACGAAAAACTTGCAGGTATAGCCGATGCGTTTCTTGGCAATAATCGCGAAATTTTATCGCGATTCGACGATTCTGTTGTTCGCGTCATAAATACTGGCGATTCCGATGCTATACAGTTCGTGCGTCGAGCGCGCGGATTTGCTCCTATGCCTATTTCGCTGCCGCCTTCGCAAGCGTCGCGCGAAGACGACTCGGTAATTTTCGCCACAGGACCAGAGCAGAAAAACACGTTCACATTCGTGCGCGGTGCAGATGCATTCGTGTCGCAGCATATAGGCGATGTGGAAAATGCGGAAACTTTTGATGCATGGCTGCAAGCAAAGGCGCGCTATGAAAAGCTATTCGATCTTGCCGCAACTGCGCTAGCATGCGATATGCATCCTGAATATATCACTTCCAAATGGGCGCATGAGCAATCCGAAAAATGCGATTTACCGTTAACGCTTGTGCAGCACCACCATGCGCACATAGTAGCGGCTATGGCGGAAAACGGTTTGTCGGATGCGGTGTGCGGAATTGCGTTTGACGGCACCGGGTACGGACCTGATGGTGCCATTTGGGGCGGCGAAGTGTTGTTGTCAAATTTGAGTGCATTTGAGCGATTCGCCAATTTTGCATATGTGCCTATGCCCGGAGGTCAGGCATGCGTAAAGCATCCGCTGCGCATGGCATACGGTATTTTGTGGGAATTTGATTTGCTGGAACACCCCGGGGCGCAATTTGCGCTTCAAGCGCTTGGCGCCGAACAGGCAAAAGTATGCGAAACCATGATAGAAAACGGGCTGAATACGCCCTATACATCGTCGGTCGGTCGTCTGTTCGATGCTGTAAGTGCGCTTTTGGGAATTTGCACCGAGCCTACCTATGAAGGTGAGCCAGCCATAATGTTAGAGGCGGCAATAAACTTCACCACCTCTGAAAATTCCGATAACGCTGCTTATGAAATTGCAGTTGTTAAAAATACAGCTACAGCACAAAGTACAGCCCAAGACACATCTGTAGTTTTGCTAGATGCCGAACCCGCCATTCGCGCCTTATTGGACGACTTTGCCGCAGGCGTTGCTGTGTCTATAATTGCGCGGCGTTTTCATGATGCGATTGTTGATGCGGTTGTAACTGTTGCGCAACTTGTAGCAGCTACTTATGACATACAAACTGTGGTGTTATCGGGTGGCGTATTTATGAATCGCTATCTGATAGAGCATTCGTTGGCGGCAATACAGCGTGAAGGTTTTACGGTTGCAATCAATCGCGATTTACCGCCAAACGATGGTTGTATATCTCTTGGACAGGCTATAGTGGCAAGCAAGAGTTAGCAAATGTATTAGCCTAGTGCGAATGAAGCGCCAGAATGAGGCGACGTATTTCATTCGCACTAACAACTAGTAATATCTATAGTACGCAGCACAGCTTCCTTCGCTACTAACCATGCATGGACCAATGGGGTTTTCCGGTGTGCACACTTTGCGAAACAGCGGGCATTCGTCGGGGCGCATGTGCGCACGCAACACGTCTCCGCAGCGGCATCCGGCATGTTCTACGGTAGGCTCTACTTCAGGCTGGAAGCGCTGCATAGCATCAAATTCCGCAAATTCGTCGCGAAGTTTATAGCCGCTGCCATCTATCGGTCCTAATCCGCGCCATGTTGCGGTACATGTTTCAAACACTTCATCTATGGCTGCCAGCGCCACCGTATTTCCTTCAGACATTACGCCGCGCGCATAAGCTATTTCTATGTCAGATCGCCCTTCGTACAGCTGCCGCACAATCATAGCTATACCCTGCAGAATGTCATTTGGCTCAAACCCGGTTATAACCCCCGGTATTCCATATTTTTGCGCCAAAAACTTGTACGGTTCAGCGCCGATTATGGTGCTAACGTGTCCCGGCAAAATAAGGGCATCTATGTGCAGCTGAGGGTCGGCAACTATGGCTTCTAGCGCTCCGGGCATATTTTTATGTGCGCCGTACACGGTAAAGTTATGAAGCCCCATAGCCTTTGCGCGCTTTATTGCCATGGCGGTTAGCGGTGTTGTGGTTTCAAACCCCACGCCTACAAAAATTACTTGCGAAGTTGGGTTTTCTTGCGCTAGACGCAGCGCATCAAGCGGGGAATACACTATACGCACATCGCGCCCGGCGGCTTGTTCGGCTAAAAGGCTGCTTGTAGAGCCCGGCACGCGCGTCATGTCGCCGAAGGTGGCTATTATTGCACCCGGTACGCGCGTCAGCGCTATTACCTTGTCTATATCGTGGTTTGACGTAACGCATACGGGACATCCCGGACCAGATGACAATTTCACCCCGTCTGGCAACAAATTGCGTATGCCATTGCGCGCAATTGAAACCGTGTGTGTGCCGCACACTTCCATTAGTGTTGCGCCGCTTTTTGGCGCTAGTTCGCGAATGGCATCAATTAGCCCGTGTGCAAGTTGCGGGTCTTTGAATGCTGCTAGTTCGGTTTGCATATCGTCCATGTTATTCACCACGTTTGGGAACATCGCCGAATTCTGCTGCAAATTCCATAGCCAAACTTGCGCCGTGCACAACGGTGCCGGTGCTGTTGTCTTCATTGCTAATGCCAATGCCGCCAGATGCTTCCGCGCTTAAATCTTCAGCTGCCAATTCTGGGAATTCGCGAATTAAATCTATTGTTTCTTGTGCAAATTGCTCGTCTACAACTTCTATCGCAAAACCTGCGTGTACAAGCACGTAGTCTCCCACATTGGCTTGCGGGGTTAGATCGAGCGATATTTGGCGCTGCACTCCAAGTATGTCAACTTCGGCTAACCTATCTGCATCTAGCCGTGTAACTTTTGCCGGTATTGCAAGACACATACGCTATCCTCCTGCATTCATTGTTTAATACATGATAGCCTCAATCGCCGAATTGGTAGAATGACTACGCTTATAAATCGGCATAAGTCGGAAAGGAAGTTAAATGACTCGTCGCGCAATAACGCCGGGAACGTTCGATCCTATAACCCATGGGCACCTAGATATTATTACGCGCGCATCATCGCTTATGGATGAGGTTATTGTGGCGGTAGCGGCATCTGCTGGAAAACACCCGCTGTTCAGTTTAGAAGAACGCACGCGGCTGGTACGCGAAGCCACTAGTCATCTTCCCAATGTTAAGGTAGAGCCATTTTCGAATTTGCTGGTCGATTTTGCGCGTGAACGCGATGCGAAGGTTATCGTAAAGGGTTTGCGCGCTATAACCGACTTTGAGTACGAGTTTCAGATGAATGCGCTAAACAATCAGCTTTACTACGAACTTGAAACTATATTCATAATGAGTCCGCCGGAATTTATGTATCTTTCATCTTCCATTGTGCGCGAAATGGCATCGCTAGGTGGAGATGTGGCGCAGTTCGTACCCGAATGCGTGCAGCAAGCGTTGCGCAAGAAATTTTCTGCGGTGCAGTAGTTGCAGTAGTGTTGTCGTTGCTGGAGTACAATTGACATGTGCACTCTGCAATCCGATGCAAGAGGAAAGCGTATATGAAACTGAATCCTGTAGTTATTGTGCCAACTTTTATAACATCAAGCCGGCGGCGCGGTGAAGTGAAAGGCGTTGTGGCTAACTACGACCATACCACCGATATAAACGAGCCCGGTGAATTGGGGCGCTGCTTAGAGTCGTTGCAAAATGTGGAAGATTTAGGCGTGGTTATAGTGCTGGTGGCAGCAGACCACAATATTGAAGCCGATGCAGTGAAGAAAGTTCACAATACGGTAGCGCAGTACCCGCAGTTAAGTGTGGTTGTTGCCGGTTCGGTTGAACTGGGGCTTGTTAGGCAGCGGATGGATCAGCTGGGAATAGATGGCGTAACAACGCAAGTGGGTTTGCGCGGTTATGGCGCAATACGCAATTTCGGTCTTGTGCTGGCTGATGTGCTTGGTTTTGATGCTGTCGTTTTTGTTGACGATGATGAAATAATTGACGATCCGGCTTTCTTGAAAAAGGCAATGTATGGCTTGGGTAAGCTTACAAAAAAGGGCATTCCTATTCTGGCGAAGACGGGCTATTACTTAAACGATCAGGGAAGTTTTTTGTCGAAGTGGGAAGATAAGTGGTACAACCGCTTCTGGCAACAAGGCAGGGTTTTTAACCAATGGATTCGTAGCGCCATGCAAGGACCGCGCATTAGCCGCAGTAACCATGTGTGCGGTGGCTGTTTGGCTATACATAAGGAGGCTTTCAAGCGGCTTTCCTTCGATCCGTGGATTCCGCGTGGCGAAGATCTGGACTACATGCTAAACCTTCGCATGTACGGTAGCGATATATGGTTTGACAATCAGTGGCAAGTTCGCCATTTGCCGCCTTCGGGCAAAAGCGAAGGTAATCGCTTCCGGCAAGATATTTTCCGCTGGATGTACGAGCACGACAAAATGGAATACAGCAATTCGCTTATTGACCTACAAAAAATAACAGCGCAGTCGCTTTTGCCTTATCCGGGTCCGTTTCTTGAAAACGGATTGCGCAGGCGCATTCGCCTAACTGCAATTTTAAGAAGTTTTGGACGACCTGATAAAAAGGCTTACAGGGCAGCTGCGCGTGTGGCGGCAGGCGAAGCTACACGTTATGCGCAGGAAAATTGCACCAAGTATTTTGAATTCCAATACATTTGGTCCGACATTATAAGTGCGCTAGATTCTGACCGAACGCTTACATCGGCTGTGGTGAATTCTAGTTTAGAGCACGGGCTTTCCGAAGCACATCCGATAGATGCGGGACTAACCAGTGAAATTCGGCTAGATATAGCGGAATAGTGTAAACATTGATAGTGAGAATATTAGCTTAGGATGATTTCTGCCGTTTCCATACTAGCTTCGCTTATTGTTGGGCTTGTTATCGGTGTGCTTTCGGGCATGCTAGGCATAGGTGGTGGCACCATAATGATCCCTGTTTTTAAGCTGGGGTTCGGCATGGCACCAGCGATGTGTGCAGCTACATCGTTATTTGCCGTAGTTCTTACGGCAATTTCGGGCAGCATTACTCATATACGCAATAAAACGTGCGTGCCTAAGTTAGGATTGGCGCTAGGGCTGGGCGGCGCGGCAACTTCACCGCTTGGAGTATGGCTTGGTGCTATATCGCCCGATTGGGCAATTATGGTGGCGGCAACTTTGGTTATAGCGTATTCGGCTATAACGATGTTTCAGAAGGCTTGGAAGATGAAGCCTGCTAAGGCGGGGCAAATAGACGCTAAAATTTCTGCACCTTCTGATAGCGAATCTGCTGCGGATGAATCTGCTGCGGATGAATCTGCTAGCGAATCTGCTGCCGCTGAATCTGCCGCAGATGAATCTACTGCCGACCCTGCAATATCGGCGCGCGAAATGGCAATAGGTGTGTGCATAGGTATTGTGGCTGGTGTGGCTTCTGGCTATGTGGGCATAGGCGGCGGTTTTCTAATGGTTCCCATGCTGATGCAGCTGCTGAAGCTGCCGATGCGCCTTACTTCGGGAACATCGCTTCTGGCAGTTATGATCTTGCCTATTCCCGGCGTAATAATGCAAGGGTTTTATGGAAATGTGAATTGGATAGCGGGAATCCTTGTGTCTCTTGGCACTGTGCCGGGCGCTTTTATTGGTGCCCGTTTAATCAATCGCATTCACGAACGTGCGCTACGTTTTCTTTTTAGTGGCTTTCTTATGGTGGCTGCTATTTTGTTATTGGTGGATCAGCTGTACGCATTGTAGGAGAAGAGGTTTGAATGGAAACGCTAGATAGGAAACGTAAGCGTTGGTATACGCCAAGTGCACGCGGTATTGAAATGTTAGCGGTGCTTGTTGCAATTTTGGCTGCATGCGCCATGGTCTGGGCAACAATATCGAAGGTCCATATGGTGTCTATTATGGTTGTGGCTGGCATCGTATTTACGCTTTGCGTAGTTGTAATAGTTCGTATGGTTATGGACCCCGATTCCGTGCGCGCCCGCCAAACCGAATCTATGTTGCAGCTGTCCAGCCAGATGATCGACTTAATGCAGGATGGCATGACCGACAAAGCCGCTCAGAGCATTTGCGAATTACTGTTGCCTAGTACTGCTGCTATAGCTGTAGCTATAACCGATCGCGAAAATATTCAGGGCTATGCTGGCTATTTAGAGGCAGAAAACCCTGCTGGGGCGCGCATTCGCACGCAAGCCACGCACGACACTATTGCCGATGGTAAATCGCGCGTAATGTACACGGAGCAAGAGATTGGTTTTCCGCAAACTTCCACACATATAAAGGCGGCAATTTTGGTGCCGCTTATTGCTGGGCGCGAAATTCGCGGAACTTTGAAGTTTTATTTTGGAAGTGCGAAAAAAATTACAGAAACGCAGAAATCTATTGCGCAGGGTTTTGGCAAATTAATTTCTACGCAAATTGCGGCAGTAGAAATGGAAACGCAGCGCGAACTGGCTACTGCTATGGAACTAAAAATGCTGCAAAGTCAAATAAACCCGCATTTCCTGTTCAACACAATAAATACTATAGCGTCTTTTATTCGTACCGATCCGATGAAAGCGCGCACATTGTTGCGCGAGTTTGCTGTGTTCTATCGTTCAACTTTGGAAGATTCGCAAGATCGCATTCCGTTAGAGCGCGAGATACAACAAACTGCGCGCTATTTTGCATTTGAGGTGGCGCGTTTTGGCGAAGAGCGTCTGGAAATGGTGCTAGAGTCGGAAAATTATGTTGGAGTTTTATCTGGCAGTCAGTCGGTTCCAGAGGTTCTGAATTCTCCGCGTGGGGGCAGCATAATGGTGCCGCCGTTTTTGCTGCAGCCTCTAGTGGAAAATGCGGTGAAGCACGCAATGCCTGCCGAGGGAAAACTTACGGTGACGCTGCGTGTATGCGTCGAGGGTTCAGATGTATTGCTGGTTGTGGCTGACGACGGCACAGGCATGACTGAAAACGAGCGTGCTCGCATAATGCATCCCGAATCGCAAACCGGTCTTGGGATTGCTGCAAAGAATGTGCACGACCGGCTTCGTGGCTTCTTTGGTTCAAATGCTAATATGACGGTTGAAAGTCAGCCCGGATGCGGCACAACAATAACTTTGCGTCTCCCAGACTGCCTACAAAATGTATAATCAAAAAACGAGTAGCAGCGCGAAATTTTTGACCGCAAAGCGAAGTTAGGATTTCTCTTGTCGAACCTTTTGTCGTCTCAGAATGTTTTTATCCTAGCCGGGGTAGGAATTCTGGCGGTTCTTATTGTAATCTTGGCTATTTGGTTGGTAGTTATTAGCGTTCGCGCCAGCAAAGAACGCGCAAAAGCGGAGATAATGGAGCAGCGCCTAGCGCATGTGGAAGACTATCTTTCGCACATGTCGAAGCGCGACATGATTCCTATTAATTCAGGTGAAGACGAGCCAATAAGCTCGGCGAATTTGACGCAGGCGAAAGCTGCAAAGCCTGCATCTCGGGTGAGCCCCTCTAAGCAATCTGCTGCGGCGCGAACAAATGAAAGCCGTGAAACCAAATCGCGCCGCTTAAAGCGTCAGCCGGTAATTCCATATGGCGAGGCAAAGCCTTCTACTAACGAAGTTCATAGTGCAGCGAAGACTGTACCGTCTGCGCCTGTATCGCTTAGCGAGTCCGAGGCAAATCCGCCCGTGCGCAGCGCGCCTGTAGCGCCGCAGGGTCGTCAATCAATTAAGCATGATACTAGGCGGCGGCGCGAAGAGCGCAGGCAAGACCAAGTTCGCCGTAGGGCTGAAAGCATAGTGCAAGAGCATACAAGAAGCTTAGAGGCAGATCGTAGTCGTTCGTCAGGCAATGCGCATAGGCGCTAATAGTCGTTTCGAAGGGTTCTTATGGAAAATATTGACATCGGAGAGATATACCATTTTCTATTCGAGACTATTCCCGGTATAGGCGTGATGGTTGGTGCTGGGTTAATTATTAGCATAATTTGTTGTTTTATATTTGAGATTAAAACCCGCAAGCGTTTTCGCAATTATGAAGCTGAACAAGATGACGAATGGGCATTTTTAGACGACGAGAACGAAAACGATGATGAAGAAACTGGCAAGGAAGGATAACAAGATAACTAATGGAGAATGAATTGGGCTGTCAAAACAAAAATGCTAATTGCGCCGCTGATAATGTTTTTCTGTATAAACGCGAATCTGACTATATACCTCGCATAGCTGCTGTACACGACCTTTGCGGTTACGGCAAATGTTCGCTTGGGGTGGCTATACCTGTGCTTTCGGCTGCAGGGTGCGATGTGTGTCCGGTTCCTACGGGTTTGTTTTCGTCGCATACGGCTTTCCCCGGTTGGTATATGCACGATACTACCGACATACTTAGCGACTACTTAGATGCATGGCGCGGCATAGATGTGCAGATAGATGCTGTTTATTCCGGTTTTCTTGGCGCTCCTGAGCAGGTTGAAGTTATTCGTTCGCTGTATAAGCAATTCCCCAAAGCATTGCGCATGGTAGACCCGGTAATGGCAGACCATGGGGTGGTTTATCCTACGTATACACCCCAACTTTGCGAGGCTATGGCGCAGCTAGCATGCGAAGCTGATGTACTTACACCGAATCTTACTGAGGCTGCCATAATATTAGGCGAGCCCATAGGCGATAAATGGGCTGGTGCCAACATAGACGATGCTGAGGCCAAGCGTTTAGTGAATGCGCTTCTGGAGCGTGGTGCAAAACATGTGGTACTGAAAGGTATTCAGCGCGAAGGCGAAAACACTATCCGCAATTTTGTTGGTGGCGTTGATATGCCAGAAATAGTGGAAGTTTCTAACGAATTTTTGCCATATATGTTGCATGGTACGGGCGATGTGTACGCATCGTGTGTGCTGGGTGCAATTATGGCGGGGCGCTCTCTTGTTGAGGCGGCAGCTTTTGCTGGCGATTTTGTGCATGACGCGATGATTGTTTCAAGCAAGCAGCCAAATTTCCGCGATCGCGGTGTAAGTTTCGAGCTTATTCTTGGTGAAGTTACCGAGCTATTGAGTTAAGTCTGTATGCCGCTCTCGGTTCGGCATCTTGTTCGTAGCAACTACAGTTGTTGCCGCTGTTGCCACTCTATTTTCTCGCCGAAGAAATAGAGTGGTTCGGGCTTCTTGGTCTAAAAAAGTCAGAAAAATGGTCAAAACTTCCGACTTTCCATGGTCGGATTGCCGCATGACCAGTCTGAATTGTGGAGAACACTGGGCAAACAGCTTCCACCTATGCACCAATAGGGGTTGTTTGCCCTTTTCCATCGTGGAAAGTCGGAAGTTTTGACCATTTTTTCGTAAAAAGTGTTCTGCGCACTTCTTTTCTACAGAATGGCGTTACCGCGCAAAATTACTTGCTTTACCTCTAGGGTTTCCTTATCTAATAACACAGCGTTAGCTACGTGGTTTGGCTCTAAGCTGCCGTAACTTTCTTCTATATTTAGGACGCGTGCAGGGTTTACGCTGGCTGCTTTAACGGCACTTACCAGTGGTATGTTCATGTCGTGCACGGCTACATAGAAGCAACGCATAAGATCGCTTACCGAGCCAGCCAGCGCACCGTTATCTATTCGCGCTTCGTATCCTTTTACTGTTACATCTTGTCCGCCTAGGTCGTATACACCATCGCCTAAGCCTGCTGCACGCAGCGTATCGCTTATTAGTATCATGCGATCGTCGCCAAACATGTTGAATGCTAAGCGCACCATAGATGGATGAATATGCACGCCGTCGGCTATTATTTCGGCAGTTATGTTGTCGCGTTCGGCAGCGGCAGGAATAGGACCGGGCTTTCTGTGGTGCATAGGATCCATTGCGTTATACAGGTGCGTTATATGTTTTGCACCTAAATCGAATGCGTGTGCTGCTGTGTCGTAGTCGGTGCAGGTGTGTGCGACTGATATTCGTACATCGTCTTTTAGGGTTTCTATAAAGGCATCAGCGCCGGGTTCTTCCGGAGCTATGTCCACCAACTTAATTAATCCGCCCGCCGCCTTTTGCAAACGTTGAAATTCCTCTACACCAGCATTTCGCACGTGTTGGGGGTTTTGAGCACCAACTTTGCTGGGCGATATGAAAGGACCTTCCATATTTATGCCTACCAAGTCGGCTTCGAATGGCGAAGGTGTATATTCGACGGCGGCTTTCGCGGCATCTGCTAGTTGCGCCTCAGACAAAGTCATGGTTGCGGGGCACATTGCGCATACTCCGCGCGAGGCTTCGTAGGCACCCATTTTGTGTAGTCCTTCAAGGCTGCCATCGCTTATATCGCCACCAGCGCTTCCATGAAAGTGCAAATCTATCAGACCGGGAATAACATAGCAGCCGCTTGCGTCTATGGCTTCGCCGGCAGAGTTGTTGCTCTCTGTAAAGTGGTCGTTTTCAATGTATACATCTTTATTGGTAAAGTCAGATCCGGTAAATATTAAGCCGCCTTTTATAGCGGAGATAGCTGTTGCGGTTTGTGCGGTGTTGCTCATGTCATCTCCTATTCGCTTCAAAAAATTTGTTTGGTTCATATTACGGCTTGTACGTTCATGTTTCACTGTAAAATAATAGATAAGATTTTTCGTAACGGTCGGGGGTAGTCTTTTGAAATTTAACAAGATTTATTTGCAGAAAGACGCTATTGCACGCCATGAAGATTTCGACACATGGTATGAAGATGGCGAGAGGTTTTATAGGTTTGAAAATAAAAATGGCTGGAAAAGCGAGAAAGATAAAGTATCTGTTATAGGGCGTATGGGTGGCGAAAACGGGCTAATTCGCCCGGATAACCGCTGCTTGAATTACTTTCTGCGTCTTGAGCGCTACGAATACATAATGCATCCCTATGTGCTATTTAAGCATTACTACATTGAGGGAATGCTGTGGGATTTATACGGTTCGGCTGCCGAGCCGCCGTTCGACTTCGTTTGCGAGACAAAGACTAGCTACAACAAAAAAGATGTGCATGTGAAGGAGCGCCTGTTCAAAAATAAGGGGCTTTGCTACGAAATACATGTGCCCGATTTGACGAAGCTTCGTGTGGCGGTTATTGCGCTTGTGGCTATACTTATTAAAGAGGAGTGGAAAGGTCTAAGCGAATGCGAGGAAGTGCGTGGCGCTACTTGGATGGAGCGCTTGAAGAATCGCGTTTTTGAGAATAAAGGCTATACCTACGAGCAAGTGCTAGAACTAGAGCGTCAAGGTTCGCCTCTTGTGGAAGTTATTAAGCCGCAAGGTCGTCCGATGGATAACGTTTAGTTTCTTAAGGGTTTTTGAATTCTTTTCCTTTTCTAGTTTATTCAGGCAATAAAAGAACCCCTCCGGATGGAGGGGTTCTTTTTAGGTTTAGATTGAACCAGTGGCTCAAATCGCTTTCCTGAAATTTGTTTACATCTTCTCGACGCCAGCAGCCTTCTCTTTCGACAGACCTTGGATACCGAAAACGAAGAAGTAAATAAACGGAAGAAGCATAGCAACAAGCATGATAGGCAGAGCCATAGCAGTCTTGGAGAATCCGGGAATAACCAACGGGCAAATGATGCAGCCGATGAAGTTGATAATAACCACAGCGATCATTATCCAGAAGCGTGCATTGCCGTCAGTTTCGGAAAGCGGATTTTCCTCTTGCATCTTCTGCAGTTGGTCCATGGTCTTACCACCAGTGTTCTTAACAAACAGCAATGTGCAAACTAGACCAAGAACGAACGGGATCAGAAGAACAAGAACAACCATCGACCAGTTGTTGGTCATGGTGCCGTTTACGTCGTGCTGGAACATTGCTAGACCAGCAGCAGCACCAAGAACGATGGAGGAGCCGGAACCACCGAAACGAGCGAACGCTTGGCACCAAGAAGTACCAGTGTTGCGCAGCGTGGTGGGATATGCCTCAGGCATAAGAGGTTGTACGCAAGTAATAGCGTAGTTCAGGCAGAAGCCGAACAGCAGCATCAGGAAGATGCAAGGTACGAAGTTACCAGCAGCAGCGCCAGCCAGCGGTGCGCCATTTACAGGAGCTTCGCCCGGGAACATAGGCACGAACACGGAGCAAGCAATGATAGCTACGATACATGCTACCCAGCCGATCCATAGTGCGCGCTTACGACCAATGCCGTCAGAGATGAAGCCGCAAACAACATTCGAAGCGATAGCAGCAACATTGTTCCAAGTTTGCAGAGTAACCGACTCAGCAGCGGTGAAGCCATTGCCTTGGAACCAAGTGGGGATCCAAGCGTTCATGCCATAAACGCAGAACTGTCCAACGAAGTATGCAGACCATACAGCGCAAGTAGCAACAATGAATTTGCTGGAGAACAGAACTGCAGGACCGCTCTTAGCAGGCTTCGGAGGAACGATCAGCAGGTTGGGATCGAACTCTACGTCAACGTGACGGGTGGCAGACACGATCTGAGTAAGACGTGCGCAAGCCTTGTCTTTCATGCCATGGTTGGCATACCAGTGCGGAGTTTCATGCATGCAGAAGAACAGCACGATGCCATATGCAACCGGTAGAGCGCCAATCAGGTAGCAAAGACGCCAGTTCTGGTTAGCCTCGGTGCCATTAGCAAGTGTGATGGTGCCGTCGGTAAGACCCGGAATCATAGAAACAGGGTTAGAGCATACAGGTGCAGCAATCAGACCGGCGATAACCCAGCCAGCAACCATGCCAGCCATGCCGATAGTAACGAAGATGCCGCGCTGCTTAGAAGGCATGCTCTCGGAGAACACGGTGGTTACAACCGGGATGCAGGAACCTACGCCAAAGCCGGCGATCAGGCGGAATGCGCAGAAGAACGTGTAGTCGGGCGCAAATGCCTGAGGCAGCGTGAATAGACCATAGAAGATAACTGCGATAGTTAGAGTCTTCTTACGACCAATAGCGTCGGACATTATGCCGCCGACTGCGCCGCCAAGAACCATGCCTAGCAAGCCCCAAGTGGTCAGAGAGCCGGTAAGTGCGGCAATAGGCTGACCAGAAGCGATCTGCTCTGCAAAGAATGTAGGTGCAACATAAGTGTTAGTTGAATTTACGATCATGAAGTCATAACCGTCAAAGATCATGGCGAATGCTAGAAGAACAAACACAATCCATGTGTGAGTGGAAATACCAGCACGGTCAATAACTTCAGATACTGTGAACTCTTTACCGTCCATCAATACCCCCTAGATGAGTGAATTTGCAAGCGTGCCCGATGGATTAAGGCAACGCTGCCTAGAAAATGAATGGGATTGTCCAAACGCAGTAGCAAGACCGGAATGTGACGTGTTCATAGTAAGGATTACGTGTGCCTCAAATATCTAGGGTTGTTGAGGTACCTGTAATAAACAATGCAGAGGATGACCAGTCCGCCGCATCCCTTCAGGACTAACGACACAATCGGGAGAAACGACCGCGCGTGATCCTCCTTTCATACTTCTTCCCTTACGATTTGCGAACACGTGGGGTAATACATATCCGCATTACATCACGCAATCGTAAATCGCCCTGTGTGTAGGATATGTGATGAACCTTTTTGGGTCAACGATTTTTTACTGACAAAAATACTGCTATAATAGTCATCAACATACATGGTCGAGTGGCGCAGCGGGAGCGCAGGTGCCTTACAAGCACAAGGTCGGGGGTTCAAATCCCTCCTCGACCACCATTAAAAATCAACGCCCCTACAACGGGGCGTTTTTCATGTTTGGAAATATCCACATAGATTTGAACCTTGCATATTCAGCAAGATTTCTGCAAGGTTTTTGCAAGCTTCTTGATCATTTGATGCCAGATTTTTGTGACATATAGATAGGAATAGATTTCGCAAATATAAAGATTGCGAAGTAAATTGAACTTTCAAAAAAGTCATTACGCAGCGATTTTCTATGTAGCTCAATGTCGCAATTTTGATATGTGCATGACAGATTTAATAGCCACACTTGTTTTGCAGGCGAAAGCTGAAGGCGAGTGAGGTGACAAGTGAAATTATCAACAAGACGAAATAGATCGGCATTAATAGCCATAGTGTGCGGCGTGCTATGTGCGATATGTGTGGCGCTGTATGTGTTGCAGGTTGATGAGCGGGCACATGCAGCACAGGATGAAATGCTGGCGCGTTATGGTGGCGATCAGGTAGAGGTATGTGTAGCTAAGCGTGATATTGCAGCTGGTCAGACTATAACTGATGGTGACTTAGAATCAAAAATGTGGATTGCAACACTGTTGCCTGCCGATGCCATAACATCTAAGGCGGACGCAGTAGGGCAGCAGGTAGGCTCTGCAATCTTGGCTGGTGAAGTTGTGTCTTCGGCAAGATTTGGATTTGAGTCATCTAGCATAGAAGTCCCTGATGGCATGGTAGCGTTAAGCGTTCCTGCTAGGGCGGTGCAAGCTGTTGGTGGCGCGCTTGGTCCGGGAATGAGTGTTGACGTGTATGCGGTTGGGGCTAGTTCTACCGTTAAGATAGCATCTTTTGTCAAGGTACTTGAGACATGCGCCGATGGATCTTCTAGTGGGTCTTCTAACTCGGGCACTTGGATTACGTTGGCGCTACCTCCAGAAAAGGTACCAGAAATGGTTAGCGCTGCTGAAAATACAGAGCTATATTTCGTTTTGCCTTCTGAAAGCGTTGTGTCAAATTCAAGCTCGTCTTCGGCAGCAACCTCAGCGCGAAATTCATCTTCTGCAGCGTTGTCTTCGGATGCGTCTTCATCTAGTAAAGCTAGTTCTAGCAGTAAATCGTCATCCGCTGCATCGGCGGACAAACGGAACGGCGGTGCATAAGATGAGTCGTATTCTTCTATGCGCACCTGCTGAAGTGTTTTTGCATCCTGAGATTTTAGGATTCGGGGATATAAATTTAAGTAGTATAGATTGGCTGTTGTTAGAGTCAGATGCTAAGACAGCGCGCAATATTGCACGCAATTCAGAAGATGTGTGTAAGGTTTGGATTGTCGGAAGCGATGATGTTGAAGCTATAAATCTAGCAGCGGCTATGCGCACAGATAACTTGCAGTTGCCAGTATATGTAGTGGCGGATAGCGTCAGCGGGTCTTTGTGCAGCAGGGCTAAAGCTGCAGGGTTAAGTGGTGTTTTGGCGCTAGATGATTTAGTGCAGCGGTTTTTAGAAGAGCGCGATACGCGCGGGCGCTTGCTGGATTCAGCTAAGAGTTTAGAGGCGAATGCGTCTACTCCGACTGAATTGTGTTCTGACCAATCTTTTGAAGCCCAGCACAGAAATGCACAAATTGCCGCACAACAACAAAAGTCAAAAGCAGAAGGCAATGCTTATGTGTTAACTGTGCTTTCGGGTAGCGGTGGCGCTGGGAAGAGTACGGTTTCGGCTGTGGCTGCAGATGTGGCTGCATCTCAGGGTTGTAAAGTGCTTCTATTTGACTGCGACTTACAGTTTGGAGATTTGGCTTATCTAACAGGAGCAAATGAGCCTATTACGGCTGACGACATTTTGTCTGAAATGCAGATGCTGGAAACTTTAGCTTTGCAAGTGCAAGAAGGTGGTGTGGCATTGCTGGCTGCACCTAAGCGGCTTGAGCAGGCAGAAGTTGTGGGCGCGCATATATCGGATATATTAAGCGAGGCATCTAAATTATTCGATATGGTAGTTGTGAATACCGGTGCTAGTTGGGCTGAGTATCACGTTTCGCTTATTGAACATAGCGATTGTGCATTATTTCTTATAGATCAGAAGGCATCTAGTGTTCGCGCGTGTAGGCATGCAGTAGAACTGTGCTCTAGGTTAGGTATAGCTTCAGGAACTTTCGCCTACGCAATAAATAAATGCAAGCGCGGCGCTTTATTTACATCTATGGATGTTGCATGTGCCATGCAAGGTGCTCATGTATATGAACTTAAAGATGGCGGAGTGGATGTTGAAGAGCTTTTGGGTGCTGGTAGTTCACATGATTTATTAGCCAGTAAAAATGCTCTTTGCGCAAGTGTGTCTGAAATGCTAGACGAAATGCTGCCTAGCAGCCTTAGCGGCAATGACAAAAAACGCATACGCAAAAGTAAAGCATCTAATGCGAAGACCGTAAAAATGAAGACTACAAAAGTAGGCAAACGCACTTCTCGTAGACGTTCATATGCCGAGAATGCATTAGAGCTGCCTGCACCGCATAGATCGCATGTGGGTAAAGGAGTACGCGCATGAGCCTTATGGAACGTGTACGCGCGGTTGCCGATGTAAATAGTGCTACAGCTAATGGGCGTGCGCTGCAGCGCTTAACAGTGGAAGATTTGCGCGAAGATGTGCGTGAATGGACTTCGTTTGAAACTATAGCTGCAATAATGGCTGATAATCCGCAACGCGCGCGCAACGAGCTTCGCACGGCATGTCGTCATGCACTTTCTGAATCGAAGTGGGACGCTTTTTCTGGTGCCGATAAACGTTTACTAACAGAAGAGCTTATAGATGTTGTATTTGGCATGGGTCCGATAGAGAGCCTGATTGCCGATGAGAGTGTTACTGAAATAATGGTTAACGGTGCGTATAGCATTTTTTATGAACGCGACGGCAAATTAATTGAATGCGACTTGCATTTCGATAGCGATGAACAAGTGCGCGTTCTGATTGATCGCATAATTGGACCGCTTGGTAGGCGCATAGATGAATCTTCACCTATGGTGAACGCTAGGCTTCCGCAGGGACATCGTGTTAATGCTGTAATTCCTCCTATAACGCCAGATGGACCGCATTTAACAATCAGAGCATTCACACGGCATGTAATGACGCTTGAAGAGATGGAACAGCGCGGATCATTCGATGAATGCATGGGTATTTTTCTAAAATGGCTGGTGGTTAGCCGTAAAAATGTAGTGGTATCAGGTGGTACCGGTAGTGGGAAAACTACGCTGCTGAATGCACTGTCGTGCCATATTCCTAAAGACGAGCGAATTATAACAATAGAAGATTCTGCGGAATTGAAATTCAGCCCGGGGCTTCATGTGGTGCGTATGGAAGCGCGCCCGATGAATGCGGAAGGCGAGGGCGAAATAACAATACGTGATTTAGTGGTAAATGCGCTGCGTATGAGGCCAGACAGAATAATTGTCGGTGAGTGCAGATCGGGCGAGACGCTAGATATGTTGCAAGCCATGAATACTGGACATGATGGGTCTTTAACCACTTTGCATGCAAATTCGCCTGAAGATGTGCTGGACAGAATAGTAACCATGGTTAGGTATGCCGTAGATCTTCCGGTAGATGCTATAGAAGCCCAGATAGGAAATGCTTTCGACTACATAGTACAGGTTAGTAGGCACTGTGATGGTTCTAGGTTTTTGTCGATTGTGTCCGAGGTTAGTTATGCCCGCGAATCGCGCACTTGCAGTATAAGGCGCTTGTTTTACAGATCGGCACCCGATGCAGATGGTGTGTGGGAATACAAGCCACAGATATTGGATGAAGTGGTGCAAAACAACATTGCAAACAGCAAGGAGGTGCAGCGATGGAAGCGTATGGCGCGTGTGGAATAGCGGCAATTGTTTTGGCGGCTGCATGCGGTGTGGCGCTAGGTCTAATTTTGGATGGCGCTTGGCGCAGGAGGAATGCGGCTGCTAGTGCATTAGCGCCGAATAGACGAGAGCGCGTTTTGTTGCGCATATCGAAAGGAATTGAACCTTTTAGACCGTTGGCGGCAAAAATTGTTGGTATTCCCAGTATTAAAAAGGTAGCTGAAGAAAGTGTTGAATTGTTAGAAGGGCGCGATATTCCTACTACGCCGCAGGCGTTGATTTCGCTGATGTTGGTTGTTGTGGCTGGTGTGGGTGTGTTGGCTGGCTTAATTACAATGTCTGTCGTGTGCGGTGTTGCGGTTTCGTGTTTGTGCGTAGTGGCTTTATCTGTGTATGTGCGTAACCGTTTTGAGAAGCGTAGTTTGGCGATGCGCGAACAGATACCAGATGCACTTAGATGCATGGGGGTGTGCTTTAGGTCGGGGTTGTCTCTTTCGCAAACACTTCAGCAAACGGCCAAAGAATGCAGTGGAGCGCTAGGAAAGCTATTTGGCGTAGCTGCACGAAGGCTTCAGATGGGTGCATCTGTTGAAGAAGCGCTGTCTGTTATGCGGTCTAGCGATCATGTACCTGAATTGTCGTTTGTAGCTGTTGCTTTAGATGTGCAGCATCAAAGCGGCGGCAGCATTGCACCTGTTTTGGAAACTGCGCGTGAATCGGTTGTAAATGAATTGGATTTGATGCGTTCGCTTCGGGTGCAAACAGCACAAGCAAGACTGTCCGCCAGTATAGTAACTGTTATGCCGTTTGTATTGGTAGCAATTTTTTCGCTGGTAAGTCCGGGATTTCTAACACCATTTTTCACCAGTTTAGCGGGCATGGGTTTGCTTGCGGTGGCTTTAATTATGCAGCTTGTGGGCGTGCTGACGGTAAGGCATATGCTTCAGATAGGTAGGGGGTAATTTAGGTGTCTACTTTATCAGCCGTTACGGTTTGTGCTGCGATGGGATTTGCCAGCGGAGCTGGCTATAACGCATATATTTTCGTGAAGCATCTTCAGCAGCGTTCTCGACATAAAGATAAAGTGCGAGTTCGGGAAAACGACAATTTGAATATAGCGGAGGGCGGCTCAGCTATAGATGTAAAAGTGATTGAACTATTGCGCCGCGAAACGATAAGCGAAACAAATGGTGCCACTTTACGTTTGCCAAATATATTCGCGAAGTCAATCTGGCTTGAGCGGAACGTTACTTTTGCTGGATTTCAAGGAGCTATAAGTGAAGGTGGTTTTTGCGCTGCGCGTGTGAAATTGTCTGTCGCATGCGCTTTGCTAGGGGCGCTTTTAGGGGTAATGGTTTCTGGGGCGTTTGCCATAGTGTTGGGGATAGTTGGCTGCTTTTTAGGTGCTACAGCACCGAAACGCGCTTTGAAGCATAGAGTTGATTGGCGCACAAGTGAAATGGAAAGACATCTACCAGAAATGTTGGATGTTGTTGCTATAGGAATGCGAAGTGGGCTTTCTTTCGATCGTAGCCTGCAAATTTATTCGGCGCGTTTTAACACAATTTTGGCTAGCGAATTTACACTTGCCGAGAAGAAATGGGTATCGGGGCTACAGCGTCGCGATGAATCTTTGCGTGAATTAGCAGAGTCGTATAACTCAATCATATTTATGCGAGTGGTAGAGACAATTGTGCGCTCTATTAGGTTTGGAACTTCAATGGTGGAAAGCTTGGAAGCCGCAGCACGAGAGGCGCGCGTTACATACAGATCAAATAAGCAAGAACAGGTCGCAAAAGCACCTGTAAAGATGATGGTTCCTACAGGAACATTGATTCTTCCTGCCATGTTAATCATGGTGCTTGGACCTGTTTTGCTAGAGATGATAGGTGGCGGTTTTTAGATGGGAAAGGAGAACGTTTATGTATGGAATGAACAGATTTGTACAAAGCGCAAAGTGCAGGATGCATACAGCGCAAAGACAGCTAGAAGATTGTATGCGCAATTTAGTAAGTCGTGCGCAAGCGAAGCTAGTTTGCGAGAGAGGTCAAGGCACTACAGAGTACGCAATACTTGTGGGGGTCTTGGTAGTAATTGCGATTTTGGCAATAACCATATTCCGTCCAAAATTGGAAGAATTGTGGGCGGCTATTTCCGACGGAATAAACAGCTTATAGCTAGCGTGCGCGGGCAATCTAGCGTGGAATATGCCGTGGTGCTTGGAGCAATTTTATGTATCGTTGTTGTTTTGGGTGCTCTTTCATCTGTGGTAAGTGATGGAGTGTTCATCCAGCATTCTATAGCTGCTGCATCTCATAACGTTCAGGGATCGGTCGGGGGTGCCATAGATGTTTTCTGCTTCTGATAAATGCAAAGGTCAGGCAACGGTTGAGGCGGCGTTTGCTCTGCCCATTCTTATGTTGCTGGCTCTTTTGCTGTTACAACCAAGCATAGTGCTCTACGATCGTATAGTGATGCAGAATGCCGCAGCGGAAGGGTGTAGGTTACTGGCTACATCATCTTCGGCAGATAGCCAAATATGTGAAGACTTCATAAGGCGGAGACTGTCCGCTGTTCCACAGGTAGATATATTTCATGTTCACAGTAGTGGCTGTTCTTGGGATATAGGCTTGCAGGGGTTAGATGGCTCATCAATCGCAAAAGTAACCATAACAAATCAAATACGTCCGCTGCCTTTACTAGATGCGGGAGCTTCGCTGTTGGGATTGGTAAATGCTTCGGGAAATTTGGAAGTGCATGTGGAATGTGAACAACAAACGCAGCCTGATTGGGCGATTGCCAGCATGGATGGATCTTCACCACAAGATATGGTTGGGGAGTGGTTCTGATGCGGCGTTGCGGTTTTCGATGGTGGCAAAAATGCAGGGCGGTCTGTGTCTTCAGGGACGAGAGGGGAATAACAACAGTAAGCATGGCTGTGTCCATGTTTTTATCACTTGCACTTATTTTTTCGGCAGCGCAACTTTACAAAATACAAAGTGCTGCAGCAGATATTCAAGAAGTGGCTGACGTTGCATCGCTGGCGGCTGAAAACGAAGTGGCAGAGTTCATGATTGCCGCCAATACGTGTGATGCGATAGTGCTAAGTATGACGCTTCTTGCGGGTACCTTATATGGAGTGGGAATAGTAACTGCGTGTATACCGCCGCTGTCTGAACTATCTGCAAACATAATAAATGCGGCTACAAAAACCGCACAGGCGCGCGATAAGTTTTCTGAAAAAGCAGCTGAGGGGCTTAATAGACTGCAACAGATGCTGCCGTTTTTAAGTGCTGCGGCTGCTGCAGAGATTGGGAAAGCAAATAATATAGATGGCGATATGTATTCAAGTTATTTTCCTTTAGCAATGCTTGTTCCCGCTAAAGGAGAACCCATAGGAAAAGTTTCTGACAATTTATTAGAAACGGGGCAGTATGTTGAAGACTTAGTGCCTGATATTAGGGAAAAATCAGCTGAGGTAGAACATTTAGCTCAGAGGGCAGACGAAGCGAAACGCGCGGGGTATGAAGCGGATTGTGGGCGTAATCCTTCGGCGTGTATGTATGAGCGGTTCAACAGTTTGGCAGGGTTTGGCGCAGAGTATAACCCGCTTTATGAAAGTGCAGATACGTGGTCCTTCAAAACTGCGCTTTTGCGAGCGAAGTACTATTATTCCGAACGATACGATAACGAAGATTATTATTGGGACGATCATGACGAGCATGCGTCAGATTCAGTTTTGCGCATGTATTACTATGATTATGCTTATACGGAAATAAGACAAGCATATTTTGAAGCAAGTGACGAGCGCTGTACTTTTCCAAAACTATTTAGAAATCTAGAGGAAATGCGCTCAACCAGCTTGTATACCAAGCAGCTTTTTCCTGTAACAGAAAGTGACGATACAGAAACTGTGCATGCGTGGGGTGCGTGTTCGGCAGCTGATGGTTATACGTATGAGGTATCTGTGCGAGAAATGGAGAATGCAAACTATGCGGAATGCGAAAGATGCCATTTCACCATAGAGTCGATAGCTAATATAGCTTCTGCTACAACTAATGTATCTAGTGGGTTTGAATATCACTACCAAGAGGTACGGCGGGCATGTGATGAATATAACGAGGTAATGGAAGAACTTGAACCTCTAAAAACTCAGGTGCAGGAAGAATCGAAGAATTTATTTCAGGGTATTGCTGATGTTATTGCCGATACTGAATCTCGCCGGATACACGCGCTACCGCCCGGACGATATGGCGCTATAGCGATGGTAGTAAATACTGCATCTAATGACGCTTCTGCAGGTTTTGAAAATACGTTTATAGCATCTGGGCAAACTTTTGGAACACGGGCAGCAGTATCTGGAGCAACGTTAATTGGCGATTCATCCGATAGCGCTTCATCTGTTATTACATCTTTATTGGATGGTGTTGCAGATATTGATAGTGCAGCTGTAGGCGTTGGAAAGGTTGTATTAGATAGTTGGTCAACTTTGCTGCGCGCTTTTGAAGATGGGCAATCGGCTTTAAGCGATGGGGTGTCTCGGGCATTAAATAGTATTCATACGACCACGATTAGTGGGCTTGGAGATTGGGCAGCAGGCGAACTTAGTAGCGTGTTTCAGGCTATCGGGCTTGAACCTGTTCAACTTGACTCTCTTAAACCGATACTCGTTAATACGGGAAGTGTAGCGGCGCGTGATACGGGACAATTTGCTGTTAGGTATTCCCAAATAAAACAATCGGCACTTTTGGCTTCAAATTCTTCAACCGACTTGTTTTCAGCTCTTGCAGCTGGGGCAAATGCGCAGATGGATGCAAGCGGAATAGCGGATGGAGAAATAGCAATTGCCGACATAGAGTTTCCAGTGGGAGATGTAGTTATTCCCATAAAGATTACTGTGCCTCAAGAAACGGAACAAGAAGGTGCAACTATGGTGGCTAATTGTATAAATTCAGTCGCTGGTGCTGCAGCTAGCATTGCGGGAATAAGGTCGTGGCAGTAATGGCTTCTATACTTCCAAGAACTTTGATGCTTGCAAGAGATGCGCGCGGGCAAATGACTGTAGAGCTAGCTGCTGTGTTTCCGGTAGTGCTGATAATTGCAGTTATAGCTGTGAATGCTTGCACATTTTTTAGTGAATGCGCCGAATTTGATCGCGTTAGCAGAAATGCTATTCGTACAGTTGCAACATCTCCTGCATATGAACAAACAGCAGCAGAATCGGTTGACAGAATTAAGGCTGCTATAGAGTCGCAGATGGGTTCTGTTTGCAGCGATTGTCGGGTAGTTGTAGAGCAAAGCGGTGAACATTCGAAATACACCGCAACGATGCAGTATTCGCCGACTTTGTTTGGAATGGGTCTACAGCAAAGCGTTTTTGGAATTGGCTTACCGAAATTAAGCCACGCTACAACATTGGTGATAAGCACATACAAACCCGGAATGTTGCTTTAGAGAAAGCGAAGACTATGGATAAAGAAATGGAGCTAATGTCAGCCCAAAGAAGGCGTGCGGGAAATGCAGTTATAGCTATAGCGGTGCTTGCGATGGTTTTTATTGCAGCATGCATGCTGTCTTCAAAGGCTGAGGCTGAGGGCTTAGAAGACACGTTTGTAGAACATGTTTGGGACGGGCTAAAAGAGGATAAAAGTATTACGGATGTTTTGCAGGAAACTAATTTGAAGTCTGTGTCCTGCAATGAATTGCCAAATTGGTTTTCAGATGAGATTGCACAGCCCGAACAGGGCTGGGATATTTGGATTGTAAATGATTGGTCTGTGATAGGGATAATTTGCGATTCTCGTGCTAGTGAATTGCAAGCTTACATAAAGACTGAACTTAGTAAAAACGGATGGGTGGAATGTTCTTCTGGAGAAGAGGGAGTATCTACCTATGTGAAAGATGGAGGTGCGTGTAAATGGATCATGGTGGAGTTTGCACAGACAGGAGAATTGGGAAGTGTGGTATTGCATACTCGTCAAGATTAACAAAAGATGAGGGTACGACTAAGTGGTTTATGGATGTTAGCGGCGAGGCGCAGCCTATAGAATTGGCATCAACTACTACGCAGCGTCTTCGTGGCATGTTGTTTCGCGACCCAGATGAAGTAACACGCTTATTAGTGCCATGTCACGATGTGCATACTTTTGGAATGCGGCATCCACTAGATATAGCTTTCATTACTAAAGATGGTGGAGTGTTAGAAGTGTATAGAGGAGTTGGTGTACGGAAACGCTTGAAAAATAAACATGCTTCTATGGTTGCAGAAAGATTTTCGCGTGACGGAGATTGGCTATGTGTGGGGGACGTTATTAAATTAGGCACTCCGCATGGCAACAATACATATCGAAGGGGAGAACAAAAATGAAGCAATGCCCGGTATGCAATACATCAATATTTGACGATATGGACGTATGTTATGGCTGTATGTATCAGTTCGATAATAAACCCTGCTCTGTTGAGTTTGCCAATGCCGAACAAGCAAACTCAAGCAGTACAAGCATGCATTGCGCAGAGCATATTGAAAAGACTTCAGAAACAAACACCAGCAGCTTATTAGAGCATTTCCTTGTAGAGTTCGAGCGCTTCCTGAGAGACTTTCTCGTTAATAGAGCAATACAGATCTAGGAGTTTATTGCCATCTTCGGTAAGTTCGCTTCCGTGTGCACCATCGCGAATTAATAGCTGCATTCCTAGAGCCGCTTCTGTGTCTTTAATAATGCGCCAAGCTTTACTGTACGCCATGCCCATTTCTTTGGCGGCAGCATTAAGAGAGCCTTTTTCGCGTACACCCATGCACAAATTGGCGATTCCGCGCCCAAAAACAGAATTGCTTTGAGAATCGGGGTTAACTATGGAAAGGCGAATGTTTGTTTGCAAGTTATTAAGTTTCATTAGAACCATATCTCCTTTAGTGTTCTAGAAACGTTGCTATGGCTTGCTCTATGGCGCTCTGATTACCGTCGATAACCTCAGAGAACCGTATAGGCATAGCATCTAAGTTTGCCAGACGTTTAGGTATGCCCCACTTGCCGGTTTCTTTTGCAATCAGCTCGTTTAGCTGACAGCCGGTAAGAGAAGCAATATCTTGCGGTAGCGATTGCTCTGGTGCTATGCCATGCAAAGCGCGGTATACATTATCGCCGAACTTTGCCCAATGTGCAGTGCTGATTATTAGTAGCGGATTATCTTTGCGTAGCCTCATTCCGGCAGTATAAGAGACAGCGGTGTGGGGGTCCATTAGGTAATCATACTTGTCAAATACGCTTTTTATAGCGTTAAGGCAGTCGTTGTTGCTAACCGATTCGCCTTTGAACACAGCCTGCATAGCTTTTGTTGTGTCGGGGTCGGCTTGGAAACGCTTTTCAGCATTTAAGCTGGTCATCCATTCTGAAATGGCTTGACCATTGCGCCCGGACAGTTCAAAAAGCTGTCGCTCTAAATTTGAAGATACCAATATATCCATGGAAGGAGATGGTGTAAGAACAAATTCGCGATCAGATATGTCATATATGCCAGTGTTTATAAAATCGGTAAGAACCCGGTTTTCGTTACTTGCACAAAACAGGTTTTCTATCGGTGTTCCCATTTGTCTGGCATACCAAGCAGCTAATATATTGCCAAAATTGCCAGTAGGTACACATACATCTATTGGGTCGCCTGCGCTTACATTCCCTTCAGCTACTAACTCGGCATAACTTGATACGTAATAAACAATTTGTGGAAGCAGTCGTCCCCAGTTAATCGAATTGGCGCTAGATAACGCTACATTTGCATCGCTTTTTAGTTGGGACGCAAAAGCATCGTCGCCGAATACCTTTTTTACGCCGGTTTGGCAATCATCGAAATTACCGCGTACTGCCCAAACGCAAACATTGTCGCCGGTGGTCGTCACCATTTGTTTGCGCTGTATATCGCTAACGCCTCCATCGGGGAACAATACGCCTACATTCACGCCTTTAACGCCTTTGAAGCCTTCTAGTGCAGCTTTTCCAGTGTCGCCCGATGTGGCAACTAAAATGCAAAAGTTATTGTCAAGCTGTCCGCGTTCACGCAAGACATCGGCGCTAGCTGCAAAAAAGTTGGGCAGACATTGCAAAGCCATATCTTTAAACGCGCTAGTAGGACCGTGCCAAAGTTCTAAGACATGCACATCTTCATCAAGTTTTTGAATTGGACACACATCTACGGTATCGAAATTGTCTCCGTAGCTTTTGTGCATCAATTCGTGAATATCTGTATCGGGAATATCTATATTGAAAGCGCTGTATATATCCGCCGCGCGTTCGCTGTAGGGCAAATCGGCAAGTTCCAATATGCGCTCTAAAGGAAAACGCGGAATGCTTTGAGGAACATACAAACCCCCACTGGGAGCCAGCCCGTCTATTACAGCTTGAGTGAATGGCACGGCTTCATCTATGGCTGCGCGTGTATCAATATAGCGGTTTTCGCCAAACGAGCTTTTCCGGTCGAGTACATCGCCCATTGTATTCCCTCCTTGCGCATATATTCCCAGCGGTTCTACCATATACTTATCTGAAATGTTAATGGATACATTCTGCCAACTTGTCTGTTTTTCTGCATGGGGTGCAGGATGCTTTGCGAGAGGAATATCGTGGGCAAAAGAATATCAGTATTTGGCGATTCTATATCTACTTTCCATGGGTTTATTCCGCCGGAAAATAAGGTGTATTACGAAGATGATTTATGCGCGCAAAACGGCGTTACGCAGCCTGCTGATACTTGGTGGATGCAAGTAATAGAGTCGCTGGAAGGCGAACTTCTGGCAAATGGGTCGTTTTCGGGAAGCTTAGTTACTGGTAGTGAATTTCCGGCAGGTAGATCGGTTGCGCGGGCGAAGCAAGTAATAGGAGCGTCTGGTCAGCAGCCCGACTGCATACTTATATATATGGGGATAAACGATTACGGAGAAGGTTCATCTTTGTGCGAATTTGAGCAAGCCTATGCAGAGATGCTGACGAATCTTAGCGAGATGGCACCCAATGCGGAGATGTTTTGCATGACGCTTTTGCCGGGTCGTTCAAAAGAGCACGATGTGGAATTTTTCCGCGCGAAATATAAAGGCGAAAATCTTGAATCCTATAATGAGGCAATAAGATGCGTAGTTAAGAAGTATGGTGCGCATTTAATAGATATGGCAAATTTAGGTAAGCCATTCGATACATTAGATGGCACGCATCCTACAAAATTGGGGATGCAGCAACTAGCCCAGACTTTTCTTATGGGGTGCTGATGTGTATTCTTGCTGGCTGCTGGCTGCTGGCTGCTGGCTGCTGGCTGCTGGCTGCTGGCTGCTGACTGCTGCCTGCTGGCTGCTGGGTGCATAGCTGATGCATAGGTTTGGGAAAGCGATGACAAACATGGCAAAACCCATCTAGGCAACCTTATAAAAATGTAATAATGTTGCATTGTTGTTCGATGTGTCCCATTTCTCCATTATTCTTAACTCTGTTTGAAATTACGATGCGCAAGGGAGAGCTGTTATATCAAACATGGCTAAAAACGTAGCTGGCAATTTGGTTGATACAAGCATTAAAGGGCTAACTGCAGCTGAAGTGGCTGAACGCATATCAGCTGGCAAGGTAAATGTTGATACTGGCTTAAAAACACGCTCCATCGGCGATATATTCCGAGACAATATTTGCACGCTATTCAATTTTGTGAATGTGGTGCTTGCGACGCTGGTGTTTTTTACCGGGTCGTATAAAAACATGCTGTTTATGATAATCATTGTGGTGAATGTGATTATCGGCATCGTGCAAGAGATTCGCTCAAAAATGGTTACTGACAAGCTTTCCATTGTGGCGGCATCGCTTATAGATGTTGCGCGTGACGGCGAGCAGGTGCAGCTGTCGGTAGATCAGCTGGTGCTAGACGATGTGATACGCCTAGGTCGAGGCGATCAGGTTCCGGCTGATGCTGTTGTTGTGCAGGGCGCGTGTCGTGTAGATGAAAGCCTGCTTACCGGCGAAAGTAAAGCGGTTGCAAAGGCTGCAGGCGATGCGCTTATGAGTGGATCGTTTTTAAATTCTGGTATGGTGTGGGCGCGTGTTGTGCATGTGGGTGCCGATAATTACGCCGCCAAAATTACCGCTGAAGCCAAGCAGCACAAAGCTGTAAATTCCGAAATAATGACAAGCTTGAATCGCATAATTAAGTTTGTCAGTTTGGCTATGGTGCCTGTGGGATTGCTGCTGTTTGGCAGCACTCATTTTTTGCATAACGTGGCACCCGATTCGGCAATTTTAAGTACTGTTTCAGCTCTTGTTGGGATGATTCCTGAAGGACTAATATTGCTAACCTCTACAGTATTGGCTGTGGCGGTTATAAGGCTGGCGGGTCATAAAGTATTGGTGCAGCAGCTTTATTGCATAGAGACACTGGCTCGTGTAGATACGCTTTGCTTGGACAAAACGGGAACCATAACTACAGGTGGTATGGAAGTTGCCGGCGTGGTGGCGGCGCATAACAATGCGGTTTCAGAAGATGAACTCGTGCACTTGTTTGCCAGCATTGCAGCATCGGATGAAGACCCCAACGATACAGCGCGGGCAATAATTGAATACGCGCAGCCGCATTGTGGTGAAGAATTGCCAACTGGCGCGGCTCGCTCAGAGCTACGTTCAGAAGCTACGCAGCCTTCACTCCGCTCTGAGACGCAGCCGCATTGTGGTGAAGAATTGCCAACTGGCGCGGCTCGCTCAGAGCTTCGTTCAGAAGCTTCGCAGCCTTCACTACGCTCTGAGACGCAGCCGCGCTATGATGCGACTTCTGAATGCTCTGCTCAGAAGCTGCGCAGCCTTCACTCCGCATCCCAACAGCCGCATTGCAGCGAGATTGTTCGTGCAATTCCGTTTTCTTCGGAAACAAAATGGTCGGGCGCAGAGTTTTCTGATGGGGCTTACGTTATGGGTGCGGCACAGTTTGTGTTGGCTGCAAATGCGCAAGCGCTTCGCGATATAAAGCCGCAGTTAGATGAATTGGCGGCTGAGAATCGTGTATTGCTGTTGGCTCGTGTTGACGGGTTCACTGAAGAAGGCGGCATATTAGGTCAGCCTGAACCTGTTGGTTTTATAATGCTGCGCGATCAGATACGTTCTACAGCAGCACAGACCATAGGATACTTCATCGAACAGGGCGTGCAGCTTAAAGTAATAAGTGGTGACGATCCGCATACGGTATCTGGCATTGCGCAAAAAGTAGGCGTACCGGGGGCGGAAAATTATATTGATGCAACTACGCTTAAAACCGATGAACAAATAGTTGAAGCCATAAACAAATACAGTGTTTTTGGGCGAGTAACACCCGAGCAGAAAAAAGCATTCGTTGTGGCATTGCAGGCGCAAGGCCATATCGTAGCCATGACAGGCGACGGCGTGAACGATGTGCTTGCGCTGAAAGCAAGCGACTGCAGTGTTGCTATGGCAAGTGGTAGTGATGCTGCGCGCAACGTGGCACAACTGGTGTTGGTCGATAACGATTTCGCCAGCATGCCAAAGGTTGTAGCAGAGGGTAGGCGCTCTATAAATAACTTGCAACGCAGCGCATCTCTCTTCTTGATAAAAACACTGTTCTCTATAACTTCGGCGGTACTATTCATTTTCCTGCCTTGGCAATATCCGTTTGTGCCCATTCAGATGACGCTGATAAGTGCATTTACCATAGGACTTCCATCGTTTGTGCTTGCGCTAGAACCGAACCATGAGCGTGTTCGCGGGCGCTTCCTGTCTAATTGCGTAGTGCATTCCATTCCCGGTGCCATTTGTGCCGTTTTAACAGTACTCGCAGTTTGCATAACGGGTTATGGCGCTGGGCTGAATTATGCGCAGGTATCTACGCTTTGTGTGCTGTTGTTTGCATTTATAGGCGTTATGCTGGTTATAAGGCTGTCTATTCCGTACAACGCTATTCGCGCAGCGCTGTTGGTCGTTATTGTTGGCGGGTTATTATTGGGCTCAACGTTGCTGGGACCGCTGTTTAACATAGCGCCATTTACATCAACAATGTGGCTAATTATTGGCATAGCCGCTGCGGTAAATCTAGTTGTGTTCCAGCTGCTCTATAACGCATTTGATCGTCTCCGTATGCGAAGAATACAAAAAAGTTAACCAAGGCTTTCATTCTTGTTGCCATTGTGTTATATTCCTGATGTTACCCTAGGTTAACTTGGTTGATGGAGATGTAATATGCAAAACGCGATGGTTGCTGAAGATACGGCTTTCGCCACCCCCGCAACGCGAAGCGCACATCAAATGCCGCTTACGTTTATGCATGCTGGCGAAACTGCGCATGTAATCAAGGTGCGCGGGAAAGATGAAATTCATCATCATTTGGAAAATCTTGGCTTTGTAGCTGGTGCTCCTGTTCGTGTGGTAACTGAGCAAGCTGGAAATCTAATAGTCGAGATAAAAGGTTGCCAAGTGGCGTTGGATAAATCGGCTGCTTCAAAGATTATCGCAGCTTAAAGTTTAAGGAGAAGCATGTCAGAACAGGAGAAAACTTTACGGGATGTCCCGGTAGGTGGAAGCGCAGTAGTGCGCAAGCTTACAGGCGACGGTGCCGTAAAGAGGCGCATTATGGATATGGGGCTTACAAAAGGTACACAGCTTCAGGTTCATAAGGTAGCCCCGCTGGGCGATCCTATCGAGATTACGGTACGCGGTTTTGAACTTTCGCTTCGCAAAGACGAAGCCGAACATGTTTTGGTCAACTAAGAGCGGCCAAATTTTTTTGCAGGTAAGTTAGCCCGGGCTAACTTAGAACGACGAAGAAGGAAACACGAGATGGGTTTCAACATTGCTCTTGCTGGCAATCCGAACTGTGGTAAAACCACACTGTTTAACGATTTGACCGGCGCAAACCAATACACCGGCAATTGGCCGGGTGTTACGGTGGAAAAGAAGGAAGGCAAGTATAAGCGCGACAAGGAAGTTTCTATTACAGACTTGCCCGGCGTATACTCGCTTTCCCCTTATACATCCGAAGAAGTTGTAACGCGCGACTACCTTATGAGCGGCAATCCCGATGTTGTTGTGAATATAGTTGACGCAACCAATCTTGAGCGCAACTTATATCTAACCACCCAAATTCTCGACTTGGGGCTTCCCACTGTAATTGCGCTAAACATGATGGATTTGGTGGAGAAAAATGGAGACACCATAAATGTTGAAAAACTTTCCAATAAACTAGGTTGTCCCATAGTGGAAATATCCGCCTTAAAAAGCCGCGGTACCGGGCAAGTTATAGAGAAGGCGCGCGAACTGGCAACTGCCGGCGCGGCATCTGAGTCAAAACTTCATTTCACCGACGATGTGGAAGCGGCGCTGTTACAAATTGCCAACATTCTTGGCGATAAAGTTCCTTCACGAGATAAGCGCTGGTTCGCCGTTAAGCTGTTTGAAAATGAACAGCTGACGGTAGAAAAACTAAATCTTCCCGCAGAGGATATGGCGAAAATTGCCGAAATACGCGAAGCGGTTGAAGCTGAGGAAGATGACGATGCTGAGTCTATCGTAACGAACGAACGCTACGATGTTATAGCCGATGTGTGCGCCGATACTGTAAAACGCGGCACAAAAGGCATGACTACTACACAAAAGATTGACCGTATAGTTACTAACCGCGTGCTTGGTATTCCTATTTTTATCGTAATTATGGCGCTTGTTTACTATATAAGTGTATCTACTGTGGGCACGCTTGTCACCGACTGGGCTAACGACGGTCTGTTCGGCGACGGTTGGCTATATACCAACACCGAACAATACGACGAAGCTGTGGGCGCGTGGGAAGAGGAACTTGCGCTAGCTGAAGAAAGTGGCGCAACTGATGAAGAGCTTGCGGTGCTTGCCGAAGAAGAGCCCGACCCGGCAGAGTTCGGATTATGGCATCCGGGCGTGCCAGTTGTTGTAGGAGAGTGGCTTGAGTCTGTTGACTGCGCACCGTGGCTGCAAAGTCTTATTGTAGATGGCATAATTGCCGGTGTTGGTGCTGTTATCGGCTTTATCCCGCAGCTAATCGTGCTGTTCTTGCTGCTTGGTTTTCTTGAAGGTTGCGGCTACATGGCGCGCGTGGCGTTCATTATGGACCGCATTTTCCGCCGTTTCGGTCTGTCTGGTAAATCGTTCATCCCAATGCTTATTGCGTCTGGTTGCGGTGTGCCGGCTGTTATGGCTACAAAAACTATTGAAAATGAAAAAGATCGCCGCATGACAATTATGACCACCACTATGATTCCCTGCGGCGCGAAGCTGCCAATCATAGCGCTTGTATTTGGCGCTCTAGCTGGCAATTTCTACGAAGACACTTGGTGGGTGGCACCGCTGTTCTACTTCTTGGGTCTTGCTGCCATCATAATCAGCTGCATAATGCTGAAGAAACTGAAAGCATTTGCGGGCGATGCCGCTCCGTTTATCATGGAGCTTCCGGCGTATCATCTGCCTACCGTGAAAAACGTGCTGCTTTCCATGTGGGAGCGCGTGAAGGCTTACGCGGTAAAAGCCGGAACCATTATCTTCCTAAGCTCAATCATCATTTGGTTCCTGCTGAATTTTGGTGTGTACGAAGGCGCGTTCGGTCTGCTTGACACCGAAATGGACGACTATATCCAGTACAGCTTAATGGCTGGGTTAGGTAATGTTTTGGCTTGGATTTTCGCGCCGCTTGGCTTTGGCAATTGGGAAGCTACTGTTACATCTATTACCGGTCTTGTGGCAAAAGAAAATGTGGTGGCAACGGTAGGCATCATAACCAGCCTTGGCGAAATTGGCGAAGACGATCCGAATATCTGGATGTCGTTTGCCGCTATGATGGGCGGCTCAAGTGTGGCTATTATGGCATTCTGCGCGTTCAATCTGCTATGCGCGCCGTGCTTTGCAGCTATGGGCGCTATCCGCAACCAAATGAATTCTGCAAAGTGGACATGGGCAACTATTGGCTATATGTGCGCATTCGCATGGGTTGTAGGACTTATCATCTACCAGTTAGGTGGTCTTGTTACTGGTGAAGTGGCATTTAACTTCTGGACAGTAATAGCGGTACTGCTTCTGGCGGCTATTTTGTTCCAGCTGTTCCGCCCTATGCCGAAATACAACAAAGACAAAGATGCAGAAATGCAACATGAACTTAGCGCAAGCAAGGGAGTTGCTTAAATTTAAAGGAAAGGAGAAGCCGCATGGAAGAATTAGTTATAACGCCGTCAACTGTAGTATTGCTGCTTGTTATCGTAGCGTGCGCTGCGCTGGCTGTCCGGCGGCTTCTCAGACGCGGCATGTGCGACTGTGGCGATAACTGCGAAAGCAAGGGCTGCGCACATTGCGCAAAAAATTGCGAACCCGGCGCTGAATGCAACGCCGTGAAGGATATGGTAGCGAAGATGGAATCCAGTCTGTGATAACATGAGGGTCTAGCCACAATGGCTTGAACATACCAAAACAGCGGCGGAAGAAGCTGATGGAAAAAATCTCAAAATCACATGAAGACTATCTTGAGGCTATAGTTATGTTGGGCGGCGTTACTGCTCCGGTGCGCGCCGTAGATGTTGCCACAAAGCTAGGCGTTTCTAAGGCTTCAGTTAGCAAAGCTATATCGGTGCTAAAGGAAAAGGGTTTTGTAGATCAGCCGTTTTATGGCGATATAACTCTTACAGAAGACGGGCGCGAATATGGTACGAAGGTGCTAGATAGGCATTGCGCATTAACGCTTTTTCTAAACAAGGCGTTAGGGATAGATAAGCACACCGCCGAAGAAGAAGCATGTTTAATGGAGCACGCTATAAGCGATGATTCATTTGAGAAGTGGCTGGCTTTCATAGATAAGTTAGATATCCGTTAATTTCTAATTTCTAGTTCACGGAACGCTTTTCGCATGTTAACCTAGTTAGTGCTCTTGAAGCCAAAAACAAACCTTAAACACACTAGTGCCAAGGAGCATTTTGCCAAAACAGTCGAACATCGTCTCTTTTGAAGACGCGCGTCGCTCAGCAAGAAAACGCAGCGGCGCCAAAACGACTGCTATCCAAGATAACTTTGTTTCCGCACCGTCCAATAAAGCGCGCACGTTAGATGAAACTGAAACTGAAATTCAAGCCAAACAAAAACTGGCTTCGCGCTTAGAATCGCGCCACGCGCAGGCAAAGCGCAAGCGCAACAAAACCCGCGCAGCGCGAAAATTTGATGCCGCATATGGTGGCAGTTCGGCGGATATTCCCGCAGAGGGTTCCCCCCGCGCAGCTGTTTATAAAGGCAAGATGGGCTCGAAGCATCGCAAGGCAGCTACGGCGCTTACACATGAAGGTTCGAAAATGCAATCGGCAGTTTCGGGCTTTATCGGGTCTATTCATCTGCCCAGCTTCCAGCACGCGCCCCGAAAGACCTTGCGTGTGCTATTTTCCATCGTCTGTGTGGTGTTTGTTTGCTTCATGCTGTATACCCCGGCGCAGCAATGCTACCAGCAAATTCGCGAACGCGACAGGCTTCAAGCCGAATATGATGCAGTAATAGAGCGCAATGCTGCGTTAGAAAATTCCGTGCAGAATCTTCAGAGCGCTTCTGGTATAGAAGACAAGGCTCATAGCGAATACGGCATGGTGAAAGAGGGGGAAAGCGCGGGCAGCGTATCGGGGATAGACGTTTCTCAATCGTCTGATTTCACCGCGAATATAACTCCGGGAAGTGTGCCTGCACCCGATACTTGGTATTCCGATGTTTTAGACACTATATTTTTCTACTCGAAATAATGGGCGCATGCTGTTAATGGGTGAACGCTGTTAGTGGCGAAAGTGGTTAATTAGCGAATGCGGTTAATGGGTGAACGCGGTTAATGAACAAACACGGTGAAAACAAAATGATCGACGGGCGTTATGTTGCTATAGATATAGGCACGGTTACGTGTCGAATGATGATAGCCGACGTGTGCGCGGGGCAAATTCATGTACTTGCGAAGGAATACCGCATAACCAATTTAGGCGAAGGCGTAGATGCCACTCATATTTTGACATCGCAGGCAATGCAGCGCGTGAAGGCTGCGCTTACAAACTTTCTTTCTATTCGTGAAAATTTCGATACATCCGAAAATCCCGTGCGTCAAACAATGGTGGTGGCTACATCAGCTGCACGCGACGCTGAAAATGCAGCAGAATTTTACGATATGCTAGCTGGGCTGGGTCTGCAATTGCAAGTTATCAGCGGCGAAGAAGAGGCGGCGCTAACTTTTGCGGGCGCTACTTCGCGCTTTGTGCATCAGCATGTTATGGTTGTAGATGTTGGAGGCGGCTCTACTGAAATATCCATTGGACTGGCGGGCGAAAAGCCTAAGTTCTCGCATTCGTTTAACGTAGGATGCCGTCGCGCTACCGAGCGCTTTTTACTTAGCGATCCGCCGGCACCCTCAGAAATAGAAGCTGCGCGCGCATGGATGTCTAATGAATTTTGCGATTGGTTTCGCAATGTGCAGGCTTGTATCTGCCAGCCGCTCGACCGAATGATAGCGGTAGCCGGTACTGCCACAACTGCTGTAAGCATTCGCGAAGCTATGCGTGAATACGATTCCTCAAGGGTAGATATGGCTTGCGTTACGCTAGCTCAACTTCGCGAAATTACTACCCGCCTGCAAGCGTTGCCTTTGCAAGAGCGGCAGCAAGTAGTTGGCTTAGATCCTAATCGTGCGCCGGTTATAGTGGCAGGAATGCTTATTCTGGAAGAGGTTATGCACGCCGCCCGACAAACGGCGTTTACCGTTAGCGAATCGGATATACTTAGTGGCATTGTTATTCGCTGCGCCAATGCTGCATAAGGCTAAGGCGTATAAGCCGCATAAGTTGGAGAAAATGGAAACGATCAGCGAAATATTAAAGTCGGTAGATAGCCAAGTGGTGTCGTTTGAGGAATATCTGGACAACTACGCTGGTAAGGTAGGCGATTTAGTTAACAGCTACATTCCTAGGGGAACGCACCCCGATATGAATAAGTATCTATACGACCCATTGCTGACATATAGCCAAAATGGTGGTAAGCGGCATCGTCCGCTTATCTGCTTTACGGCATGTTTGGCTGTTGGTGGCAACGTAGACTTGGCAATGTCGGCAGCGGCAGCTATGGAGCACTTTCATACTGCAGCGCTAATTCATGACGATATAGCAGATGAAGCCACGCTGCGTCGCGGCGAGCCGTGCTTGCATTTAACGCAGGGCACGGGGCTGGCTATCAACATGGGCGACTTAGCTCTTGCGTTGGTAAATGGCACCGTTATGAACGACTCTACGCTAGATGACGCTACAAAAATTCGCGTGGTGACAGAGCTTATTAATATGACGCGGCGCACGGTAGAAGGTCAGGCGCTAGACATAGGATGGGCGCGCGATGAGCGCTACGACATTACGCCTGAAGATTATTTGGTTATGGCAATACATAAAACCGCGCATTATTCGGGCGCGGTGCCACTGGCTATAGGCGCAATTATAGGTGGCGGTACGGAATGCGAAATACAGGCGCTGCGCGACTATGGTCTAGACACCGGTCTTGCTTTCCAAATTCAAGATGATTTACTGAATTTGATAGGTGCTGAAGAATCTGCGAATAAAGATTTTCGCAGCGATATAACCGAGGGTAAGCGCACGCTTATGGTGGTACATGCGTTGCAGAATTTGCAGGATAATCAGCGCGTCCGCTTAATTGAAGTGTTGTCTTCAAAAGAGCGCGACCCTAAAGTGCTTGCCGAAGCGGTTGAATTGATGGAAGATTCGGGTTCTATAGAATACGCTCGCAATTTCGCCGAAAACTTGACTAGCGCCGCAAAAGAACGTTTGAAGGAAACTATTTCGCCTAGCCAAGCGCGCGACATGTTAGAGTCGATGGCTGATTGGTTTGTGCGGAGGCTGATGTAGACATATGAACTCCATTCGAAAAGGCGATTCTGGGGCAGCTGTTGAAGATGTGCAAGAGCGCTTGGCGATGCTTGGGCTTTTAGACGAAAGTGATGTGTCGGGCACTTTTGATGACGTAACGCTGGTGGCGCTGCGGAAGTTCTGCGAACAGGCTGGTATGCAAGCAAGCGACGAGGTCGATTCAAAGGTGTGGTCGGCGTTGGTTGACGCATCGTATCACATGGGTGACCGCACGCTGTATTTGCGCATGCCTTACTTGCACGGTAACGATGTTTTGGAATTGCAGCAGGCTTTAGGCGCGCTTGGGTTTTCCAGCGGATCGGAAGATGCCATATTTGGTGCACATACCGAAAACGCGCTGCGGAAGTTTCAGGTGAACTTGGGTCTGCCATCGGATGGCATAGCAGGTGCCTACACGTTTGCAGCGCTGCGCAATTTGGAGCACTCTTGGGCGGGCAAAGAGCCGCTGCACGAAGTGCGCAATCTTGGTTTTGCGCGTGCGGCAGATGTGTTGGAAGCCAATGCGCTATGTTTGTATGGCACGTGCGAATTCACCCGGTCGGTGGCGCAGCGTATGTCGAACTTGGCTATAGCCACAAACCCTGCTTCACACATAGTAAGTGCCGACACTCTTTCGGTTGCGCCTAGCGAAGATATGCTGCTTGTGGAAGTGGCGCTAAGCGCGGCGGAAGATACTGTGCCGGTTGTAGATTATGAAAACGAGGAAACGCTGCAGAGGCGCCTGTCGGGCGCTATTCAGGCGGCGCGGGCTAACAAACCGCTGCGTATAAAGGTAGTTCTTCCCGGGAGAAGCTGGATGGATGCGGGTGAAGAGCGTACCGCCCAGCACTTTGCTATAACGCTGCTAGACGCGCTTTGTGCTGTTTTGTAGCTTGCAATTTCGACTTCTGAAAAGCTGGTAGGAGTGGCGGGATTCGAACCCGCACGCCTTGCGGCAGAGGATTTTAAGTCCCCGGTGTCTGCCATTCCACCACACTCCCACTTCAGCAGCACCCATATTTTAGCAGGTTCAAAGCTAATGGCTAGAGTTGTTCCTTGCTTACGGTTGCAATGATAGAATCTTGGCAGATAGTATTCGATCAAAGGATAAAAATGCGTGAACTTCCATCCAGCCAATTAGATCCTCGCATCAAAAGCGTTTGGCGAATAAACGATGCCATTTGGATCGTAATATCGTTTTTATGCTGCTTTGTACCATTTGCTATTGTGGCAGCAGTAGAGCCTGCAAGTTGGGTATTTATGGTACTTGCAGTTGAAGCTATAGTATTTTTGGCGTTGCTGGTTATATTTTTGATAGTGCTTCCGCCCATTCGCTACATGCGTTGGCGTTATCAACTAAACGACGATTTTCTTGACATTGCAAAGGGAATCGTTTGGCGCAAGCGCTATGTTATTCCATTTATACGTGTGCAGAATACCGATACGCGCCAAGGGCCTATTTTGCGCGCGTTTGGACTTTCCAGTGTTACCGTGGCTACAGCTGCTGGCGAACACGAGATTCCCGGAATAAACACCGAGCATGCCGAGCAGCTGCGTGACCGCGCGGCTGAACTTGCCCGTATAGCGCGCGAGGACGTATAAATGCAACCTACAACAGAGACACCCAATATGAATACACCTGAAGCAGCAAATGAAACGGCTGTAACGCCTGACGCGCCTGTAACGGCTGCAACGCCTGCCGCGCCTGCCGCGGCTGCAACACCTGCCGTGTCTGCAACGGCTGCAACGCCTGCAAGTTCAGAATTGCAGCACTACGGAGTACACCATAGCTATATATGGCTAGGTACTATACGCAGTACATTGGCAATATTGTTTGTACTAATTATTAGCATGTTCTCATCTTTGATATCCATTATTGAAGATGGTGGAGTTTTCGAACTAGCAACCATGGGAGCCATTGTTGGCGGTATAGGGTTGTTGTTTTTATTGCTGGTAGGCGTTATTGTGCTTGTGCATTTTCTAGCTTATAAGCGGCTTTATTTCACACTTGGACCGAATGAATTCAGTTTATATAGCGGAATAATAACCAAGAAGCGTGTTCATGTTCCCTACGATCGCGTGCAATCTGTAGACGCGCGCGCAAGTTTGATACAGCGCCTTTTTGGAGTGCGCAATGTTTTTATAGACACGGCAGGTGGTGCGGCAAATAAGGCAGTTACGGTGCCGTACTTAACAAAAGCGCAGGCGGAGTGGTTAACATCTGAACTGTATGCACGCAAGCGTCAGGCTTTGCAGCCGCAAGCGGCGCAAGTGCCATCTGCGGCTGGTGCTGTTTCTGCTGCGCCTGTGTACAACCAGCAGGGCAATGTGCTAGATGTGGGCAAGCAGGCTTGGGATGAAATTGGGGGAGTGTTCGCCGACGAGTCTCAGGTGCCTCAAGTCGAAATGAGGCCTTCATTCCAATATGGTCTTACGAATAAGCAGCTTTTCTTGGCAGGGCTTTCAAATAATACGTCGTTTGTTCTGTTGATAATTGGTTTTATTAGCATTATCAGTCAGATAGTAGGGCTAGCGTCGCAAATTTTCCCAAGCCAGACCGACATGGCGATAAATTCGTTCACTTCGCAGGTTGTAAACCCCATGTTTGGTTTTGGCATTGCGATATCCATTGCGGGAATAGTAGGGTTTCTAGTTGTTATTTGGATAATTGCTGCAGCGGGGCAATGCATCAGTTTTGGTGGTTTCCGCGCGCGCCGCATAGGCGATCGTGTCGAGGTTGAGCGGGGGCTGCTGCAACATACGCGCCAGAGCATAAGCATTCAGCGCGTGCAGGCTGTTGTGGTGAAGCAGTCGGTCATTAGACGACTTATAGGTTATTGCGAAGTGTCGCTAGACAAGATAGATACCAACAGCGCCGATGACACTTCGCAGAATAGTAGCCTGAATACGCATGGTGTGGTTATTCATCCGTTCTGCAAGCTATCAGATGTGCCCGGAATTTTGCAGGGGATAGTGCCCGAATATGCTGCTGTGCCGCAGGGTCGCACGCCTGTTGCGCCTGTGGCACTTCGCCGTGCCATAATACGGCGCTGCATTTGGCAGGGTGGCGGTTTTTGGTTGGCGGTTTGCACAGCAATAGTTCAAATAGCAATAAATTTGTCGTTTGTGTCAGGTGCTGCGTCTAGTTCGGACGACATTGCATTTTTAAATTTTACAAACGCGATAGCTATAGGGCTTTATGTTATAGCGGCTGTGGTGTTTGTTCTTGAGGCGATTAGCGCTGTGAAGTGGGCGCGCGAATCGGGGTTTGCGGTGAACGAGCGTTTTATGAAAATGATAAACGGTGGGCTGTCGCGCGAAGAGCGCAGTTTCCCGCGCAATAAGATTCAGTATGGGTTTACTAAGACAAATCCATTCCAACGCATATCTAATGTAGCTACTATCAATGTACGTACTGCTGCGGGCGTGGGTGGAACCAGCGTAGACATGAAAGATGTTGCGTGTGAAGATGCCGATGATTGGCTGAATTGGTTACAGCCGCATCCTTCGCAGGTGCAGTCGGCACAACCGCTGCAGTAGTATCAAGTGATACAATCACCAACACGAATTACAGCGAAAATGGAGGTTGCTTATGGCGCGCGCTATGACTATGGCTGAGAAAATTTTAGCCGCTCACGCCGGGCTTGAGGAAGTGGAGCCCGGACAGCTTATCGAGTGTGATTTGGATATAGTGCTGGCAAACGATGTTACGGCGCCAATTGCTATTAAAACTAGCAAGCAAATATCCGACAAGGTTTTCGATGCAAACCGCGTGGTGCTAGTGCCCGACCATTACGTTCCCAATAAAGATATTAAGAGTGCCGAACAGGCGAAAATTGTGCGCGATTTCGCACGTGAGCAGGGTATTAGCCACTATTACGAAGTGGGTTGCATGGGTGTTGAGCATGCGCTTTTGCCCGAGCAAGGCGTTGTGGGCGCGGGCGATCTTATTATTGGCGCCGACAGCCACACATGTACATACGGCGCGCTGGGTGCATTTAGCACCGGTGTGGGTTCTACCGATGCGGGCGTGGGCATGGCTACCGGTAAGGCGTGGTTTAAGGTTCCCGAAACCATCAAGTTTGTAGTGAATGGCAAGCTGGCACCGGGCGTTGTTGGTAAAGACGTTATTCTTCACATAATTGGTTTAATCGGTGTAGACGGTGCGCTGTATAAAGCAATGGAATTTACCGGCAGCGCCATAGAAGCGCTTCCAATGGATGAGCGCCTGTCAATTTCCAACATGGCTATAGAGGCGGGTGGCAAAGCAGGGCTTATTCCTGTGGACGATGTTACGCGTGCATATATGGACAGCCGTGTTGAGCGTCCATATACGGCGTATTATTCCGATCCCGATGCGCAGTTCGCGCAAGTAATAGAAATAGATGCTGCCGACATAGTTCCCACTGTGGCTTTCCCGCATTTGCCTAGCAATACGCGCCCTGTGGCGCAAGCGCGCGACGTGAAGATAGATCAGGCAGTTATAGGCAGCTGCACGAATGGCAGGCTTGATGACATGCGTCAGGCTGCGGCTGTGCTTAAAGGGCGCAAGGTTCACCCCGATGTGCGCTGCATAATTATTCCGGCTACCCAACAGGTGTATAGACAGTGTATAGAAGAGGGTCTAACCGATATTTTCCTAGATGCAAATTGCGCTGTAAGCACACCTACGTGTGGACCATGCCTTGGTGGCTATATGGGAATTTTGGCGGCTGGAGAACGCGCCATAGCTACCACTAATCGCAATTTTGTGGGACGCATGGGCGACCCAACTAGCGAGGTGTATCTAGCTTCTCCTGCGGTGGCAGCAGCAAGCGCTGTACTGGGGCACATTGGGCTTCCCGAAGATTTAGACTAGCGGCTGGGTCGTTTGGTTGTTTTCGGCTATCCGAATTTGATTTGGAGGATTTAAGGTGAAATTCAAAGGAACAGTTTTTCGCTACGGGCGCGATGTAGATACCGACGTAATAATTCCTGCGCGCTATTTGAATACGTCTGACCCGCAAGAATTAGCGGCTCACTGCATGGAAGATTTGGACACAACATTTGTGCAGCGTGTAAAGCAGGGCGACATAATTGTGGCTGATGAAAATTTTGGTTGCGGCAGTTCACGCGAACATGCACCTATTTCCATAAAAGCTGCGGGCGTTGATGCGGTTATTGCAAAGTCGTTCGCGCGCATTTTTTACCGCAATTCTATTAACACTGGGCTTGCAATTTTGGAATGCCCCGAAGCGGTAGATGCTATTAGCGAAGGCGACACAGTAAGCGTAGACACAGAAACAGGCACTATAACCGACGAGACTACTGGTCAAGTTTTCCAAGCGCAGCCATTCCCGCCGTTCATTGCCGAAATAATAGAGAAGGGCGGGCTGGTGAACCGCTGGAAGGAGAAGTTGGCTAAATGACATCCTATAAAATTTGTCTTCTACCGGGCGACGGCATTGGACCAGAAATTATTGCCGAGGGCGTGAAAGTGCTTGATGCTGTGGGTCAGAAATACGGCGTGCAGTTTGAATATACCGAGGCGCTTATAGGTGGTTGCGCTATTGATGCATGCGATACTGCGCTGCCCGAGGAAACGCTTAAGGTGGCGCGCGAAAGCGATGCTGTGCTGTTGGCAGCTGTGGGTGGTCCGAAGTGGGATACTACAGACCCGAATAGACCGCGCCCGGAACAGGGTTTGCTGGGAATTCGCAAGGGGCTTGGTTTGTACACGAACTTGCGTCCTGTGCAAATTTTTGGCGCGCTTTCGCAGGCTTCTACGTTAAAGCCGGAAGTTATAGATGGCGTGGACATGATGATAGTGCGCGAGTTGACTGGTGGTTTGTATTTTGGCAAGCGCGAACGCTTTTATGATGAGGCGGGCGCGGGTGTGGGCGGCGCTGACGGGCAACGCGCCTACGATACGCTGGAATATCGCGAGTACGAAATAGAGCGCATTGCGCGTCAGGCGTTCGAGGCAGCGCGCAAAAGGCGCGGTCGCGTGCACTCGGTTGACAAGGCGAATGTGCTTGAGACTAGCCGCCTGTGGCGCGAAATTGTGCACGACATACACGACCGCGATTATGCCGACGTGCAGTTGGAAGACATTTTGGTGGACAATGCGGCAATGCAGTTGATAAACCGTCCAGCCGATTTTGATGTGGTTGTAACCGAGAACATGTTTGGTGACATTTTGTCGGATGAGGCGGCGCAGATTACTGGGTCGCTGGGTATGTTGGCAAGTGCTAGTTTGGGCGACGGTACTGCGCTTTATGAGCCTAGCCACGGCAGCGCTCCCGATATTGCGGGCAAGGGCATAGCGAATCCGCTTGCGCAAATACTTTCGTGCGAAATGATGCTGCGCTACAGTTTCGATATGCAGGATGCTGCAGACGATATTCGTCGTGCTGTTACGGCGGTTTTGGATGCGGGTTGGCGCACGGGGGACATTGCCGATGCCGATACCCCGAAAGACCAAATAGTAGGCACCGAACGCATGGGAGATTTGGTGATAGCTGCCATTTAATAGGCTCTACTAGGCATAATTTACCAATAGCAGAATGTGCTATAGCGTGCCTAGCATGCTATAGCACATTCTCGTTTAAAAGCAATCAATCAGGTTAATAGCTGCTAAGAAATAGCAGCCAATTCGCGGTCAAACATAGTTTTTAGTCTATGTTGATAAATTGTTCTATATATTAAACTCGGTAAAAAGTTGCTCACGATAGGCTGGGTCTTCGGATGCCTTGAATAGGTCGTTTTCACGCTTTTTAGAGAGAAGTAGTTTAGTGAGTTCTGCATAACGCATTTCAGCTTCTACTCGCCCTTGTTGTAAGCCTTCAGCACGTCCTTGCAAGATTCCGCGCTCTAACCCACGTTCTTCTCCCTCTTTTAGAGCAGCTCTGCGGGCTATACGTACTTCTCGCTCCCAATCTTCTCCTATTGTACTTACAGAAAACACCTTATTCACCCACTCTCTATCTTTATTGGCTTTATCTACTGCACTAGCAATAGATGTAACTAGTTTGTCTCTATGGTCTATTTTACCAGTGGAGACATACTCCATAAAAGAAAGTAGGTGCTTATCCTTTGTCTTTGCATAGTCTTTGCAGTTAAGGGCAATCCAGTGTATACCGCTGTCTATATCTAAAGATGTGTCTTGTCTACATATTGGTTCTATTTCATAAATTGGAAGTCCTGCTTTGAAAGGGTCGTGATTGCAAACAAAGATAATATAGCTTGTGGGTAGCTTATCGTAGTCTGCTCCTTTATCAAGCGATGTAGTATCAATAGATGCTTGATAATATCTATATCTCCTAGCGATATCTGCTCTTTGTTGAA
>NZ_JAAKEG010000005.1 GCF_011039075.1 Adlercreutzia sp. ZJ304 | reverse complement strand
GGATAAAGTGTTTTCTGTAAGCACTATAGAAGAAGATATAAGGCGAGAAGCTAAATGGGCTGCAGAAGATGCTGTCAGAGCAGAAATGCAAGAAGTTCTTGCAGAAGCTGTAAAAGATGCTCGCAAAAAAGCAATGGAAGAAGGATTACAAGAAGGTTTACAGCAAGGGCTGGAACAAGGGCTGGAACAAGGGCTGGAACAAGGAATACAAAAAGGTACTAATAAATTCGCTGCACTTGTAGAAAAATTATTCTCAGAAAATCGACAAGCTGATGTATTGAAAGCCTCTGAGGATGAAGTCTATCGCGAAAGGCTGTTTCGAGAATTCGGTATATAGATTGAGTAAAATTGATTTATGGTCAGCTTAATTCAAAATGAAATACGCTGACCATATTACTTATATTTACTTCAAAACTATGAGAAATTTGTCATTTTCTCCGAAAATATCGAAATACATAGTTTCTTTTCGCAAGGGAAGCTCTAATTCTTTAAAGCTGTCTTTATTTTCAACTTGTGTATGTTTAAGACCATAATATGAGTTAATACCGCAAACGACACCTGAACACTTTTCTCGCGAACTTGCGAATAAACTTCGCATGCTTCGAGATGCTAAGGGGATCAGTCAGGAAAATGTTGCCCATCAGGCAGGAATTTCAGCTTATACATATCAGAAATTTGAAAAAGGCGAATCGAAACCTGGCACACCCATGAATCCACGCTTGTTTACGCTTCTTGCTTTAGCCAATGTATTTGAGATTGACGTAAGAGAACTACTTACTTTCGAAGAAAAATAGTAGCTTACTTCCGCAATTTTACGCATATTTATATCGAGTTGCGGATATTTATATTTTAATGTTCTGTCTTGTCGTCTAAAGGCTGTCGTATAGAAATTACGCTTTGCTGCCTTGTTGTGCCGTACCTCTATTTATCAATATGTTCTCGGGGGTCGTGTAGGGTGTTTGGCGGAACGCGCACTTCATCCCAGCTCATTTCGCGCAAAGCGTTAGCGGTGCGCCATGGGGGTGTATTTCCGTCGAATGCTGCACAGTAGTTCAGCGCTTCAACTAGGGTTATGTTGTGCATTAAATCTGCCATGGTGTCCACATCGGGCACGGGAGGCAGATATATTGCAGGCAATTCGGCTTCGCGTGCTTTCTGTATGTATGCGGGCAAAACAGTTAGTCCGTCCTTGTTATAGAACACACCCGAATGGTTGAATGCAGTTTCGCGAGTCCACCCTATAATAGATACTCCCATTTCTTGGTCGGGGGCAAGTACAATTCCGCCACGTGGAACGTCTTCTAGCTTATGAAGCGCTTCAAAACCGGCAATTACATCGTTTGTTGTTAGCGCCGGCATATCGGCACCCATAGATAAGATGCAATCAGCTTCCATGTCCCAGCATTTTTGAAAGGCATCGTTATAGTGTTCGTCAAAACTGGCACCCTTGTCGGCAATAAATGTAATAGGGCGCGGCCATCTTCCTGCATCTGAGAATAGTTTTTGCATGCGTTCGGCATTTTCGGCAGGTGCAGTAGATATAACCAGCTCGTATTCATCGGCGGCATTGCCTGTATTCTTGGCTTCCAGTTTGTCGAAAGCTGCCATACATATCTCGCATACATCGAAAAGCATGCAATGATAAAGTGCGCTGGCTACTTCGGGTTCAAAAATACCATCTTTAAGTGTGGTAAGGCGGGTTTTTACAAGTCCGGCTTCTGGCAGTTTGCTGAACAGCAGCAACACATTTTTTCGCATGGCGTAACCTTTGCTAGTCCTTTTGCTGGCTTCTATTATAATTAGCCGGATTAACAACTCTATTGAGAAGTGGATTTGCTTGTGGCAGATGAAGTGCGTGTAATCGGCATTCCGCGCGGCTTGCTTTTTTATAAATACGGCGTAATGTGGCAAACCTTTTTTGAAGAATTGGGTTTTAAGGTCGTTTTAAGCCCTAAAACCGATCGCGCTGTGTTTGAGGCGGGAGAGGCTGCTAGTGTAGATGAAGTATGCCTAGCATCAAAGGTATATATGGGGCATGTGGTTGCGCTATTAGAAGGCGGCGAATGCGATGCCATATTTGTTCCGTCGTATAACAGCGGCGATGTGCGAGCTGGTTTTTGTACGAAATATCAAAGTCTGCCCGATTTGGTAGAGGCTACATTTCACGAAAGGGCAGCAAAATTTATAACTATGCGTGTGCAGAAAGCGAACGATCATAAAAGCGCGCGCCTAGATTTTATCGAATTGGCACACCGTTTGAATGCGTCGCCTAAGCAGGCATTGCGCGCATACAAACAGGCGATGCGCGCTCAAGAGGCTGCAAATTCTTCGCGCGTATCATCTCAGCAGGAAACATTGCGATTGTTGACTAAGTATCGCAAAGTGGCTGCAAGCGACCCTACGGGGACTGAACAGGCTCCACTAGTTATTTTGCTTGTGGCGCATCCTTATATTGCGCACGACCCTTATATAGCTGGCGATATTGTGGCAGCTATTGAGGGTATGGGCGCTACGGTTATATTCGCTGACGAAACCGACCATGCCACCGCTTTTAAGCGCAGCTTCGATTTTTCGGACACGCTGCCGTGGATGATAAACCGCGAGCTGGTGGGTGCCATTTTGCAAACGTATGACAAAATAGACGGCATAGTCTTGTTATCTGCATTTCCGTGCGGACCCGACTCTATGTTTGATGACGCGGTAATGCGCAACATGCATGGTGTTCCTATTTTGAACTTGATGATAGATGCGCAAAGCGGCAGCGCGGGTATGGAAACACGCATAGAAAGTTTCATAGATATTCTGCGATTCCAAGGAAAAGGCAGGTATTTGAATGCCTAGTTTGCAGAAAGCAAAAAACATGTTGGAGAGCCTAGCGCAGCCTCGCGTTGAAGACACAACTGTTCAAGTAAAAGTTAGCGACGATGCGCGCACGCAGGTTGTCTACGAGCCGGAAGAGCCGCGCCGAGCCATTCCGTTTCCGCGGCTAAAAAAGAAGTTGAAGCGCGACAGGCATAAGCGCACAAAGGTATCTGTATTTCGATACGCCTATTACGATCCGGCGTTCAAATTTTTTGTAGAACAGGTGCTAGATTGTGACTATTTGCAATTACCAAAAGCCACAAAGCGCACAATGGATTTAGGTATTCAAAATTCCAGCGATTATGTTTGCACTCCGTTTAAGCACATGATGGGCGACTGGATAGAAGCACTTGAGCTTGGGGCTGATATTTTGGTGCAAGTGGGCGGTCCGTGCCGGCTTGGCTACTATGGCGAGATGCAAGAGCAAATACTGCGCGATATGGGATACGAATTCACAATGCTGAATTTTAGTCACGGAATTGAGCAGGGTTATTTTGGCTGGGGTAAAGAAGTTTTGAAAATGGTGAACCCCGATATAGATATTCCATACGGAGTTAAGCAGCTGCTTGCAACTGGGCATATGCTGTCGCTATTAGATCAGGCGCGCGATTTCTATATGGCAAATGGTGGTTTCGAATGTGAGCGCGGCGCTTTTCGCCATGCGTGGGAAGATTTCTTGGATGCCATGCGTGCGGCTACCGATAAAGCTGAAATTGATAGCGCTTATGCGCGCTCAATGGAAGAAATGCGGGCAATTCCTTTGAATAAGCCGGCTAATCCTGTACGCATTGGGATAATTGGCGAATTGTATACAGCAATAGATGAAAACTCAAATTTAGGTCTTGATGAAAAGCTGATGGATATGGGTGTGGAAGTGTATCGCACATTGAATTTCAGCAACCGTTACACGCACTACAACGAGGCGAATTTGCGGCGCACCATATCTGAGTATGCGCAATATGATATGGGACCTACATCGACAATGACGTTGGCTGCTGCAAAGAAATATGCGCAACTTGGTTTCGACGGGCTAATTCATGCAAAATGTGCAGGCTGCACACCCGAAATAGATTGCATACCGGTATTGCGTCGCATTTCGGAAGACTTTCATATTCCCGTTTTATATCTAACTTACGATACGGAAACCAGCGATACTGGATTAATGACGCGACTTGAAGCGTTTTACGACATGCTGTATATGAAAAACGTGTCAGACGCTGGAGGCGTAACTGTGCGATCTTCTGGCTCATTACGGCGCTAAATCAGGAGAGAGGTTCTTGTGAATTACTATCTTGGCATAGATATCGGTTCTATTTCTACCAAAGGGGTCGTTATAGACGACGAACATAATATAGTTGCTAGGTCGTATTTGTGGACTGAAGGAAATCCTACTCAAGCTGCAAAACGTGTGATGTCTGAGCTATCTGAGCAGCTGCCAGACAATGCGCGAGTAGTGGGCGCGGGAACTACCGGCAGCGCTAGGCGTCTTGTGGGTGCCATGATAGGTGCCAGTGTGGTGAAAAATGAAATAACCGCGCACGCTGTGGGTACTACGTGTTTGCATCCAGACGTGCGTACCATTCTTGAAATAGGCGGTCAGGACAGCAAAATTATTTGCGTGGATGGTGGCATAGCTGTCGATTACGCAATGAACACGCTATGTGCCGCCGGTACAGGTTCCTTTCTTTCCAGCCAAGCACATCGTTTAGGCGTGGAAGTGGAAGAGTTTGGTCCCATAGCGCTAACAAGCAAGAAGCCGGCTAACATTGCTGCGCGCTGCACTGTTTTTGCGGAAAGCGACTTGGTTCACAAAATACAAGTTGGTTATGCGCGCGAAGATATAATTGCAGGTCTTTGTAGTGCCGTGGCTAGCAATTATCTAAACAATGTGGGCAAGGGTAAGAAGATAGAGGCACCAGTTGTGTTTCAGGGTGGTGTGTCGAAGAATGTGGGCGTTGTGCACGCTTTTGAAGAACAGCTGGGAATGCCTGTTGCGGTTGATCCCGATGGGCATCTTATGGGCGCATTTGGTGCGGCTCTATTAGCGGCTGATGCGGGACCTGTTAGCATTGATGGGGCATATGCTGCGCCCGCGGCAACAGGACCTTTCGTTTCTGGTTGTTTAGATTTTGATGCGGTGGAAGATTTCTCGTTTACAACGCGCGAGGTAGAGTGTCAGAAGTGCGCTAATCACTGTGAAATAATCTGCGTATATCGCGATCGCGATTTAATAGATGCGTGGGGTAATCGCTGCGAACGCGGAGAAATTAAGCCTTCGTAGGAAGTTATGCAATATTGTAGGGAACTATATAATCTCGGGAAGGCTACGTTCAGAAGCTGCGCAGCCTTCACTCCGCCTTCCCGAGATTCCCAATGTCGTAATTGACAGCCGGTCAAGATATAGTCGGGGAAGCTACGTTCAGAAGCTTCGCAGCTCTCACTCCGCTTCCCCGACTATATTGGTTGTGGCTCTATTTAGTTCTCTTGGTAATTTGCTAGGAACAGGCGCGTGCGTTCGTGTTGTGGGTTGTTAATTACATCTGTGGCGCGTCCGCGTTCAACTACGGTTCCGCCGTCCATGAAAATTAGCTTGTCGGCTACGTCGCGCGCAAACGACATTTCATGAGTAACTATGACCATTGTGGTGTGTTCTAGTGCCAACTCACGGATAACACGCAGCACTTCGCGCGTAAGTTCAGGGTCTAGTGCACTTGTAGGTTCATCGAAGTACAGCACATCCGGGTTCATTGCCAACGCTCGCGCAATTGCTACGCGTTGTTGCTGTCCGCCCGAAAGTTCGCACGGAACCATATTTTCTTTGCCCGAAAGTCCCATTTTTGCAAGCAGCTCACGACCGCGTTGCTCGGCTTCTTCGCGTGGAATTTTCTGCACGCAAATCAGCGGGTCTATTATGTTTTTCAAGACTGTAAAATGCGGAAAAAGGTTGAAGTTTTGGAATACCAATCCATAACGGGTTTTGGCTTCGGCGAGCACATTTTTCGACCCGTATACGGCGTGTCCGCTGGGTCCATTTTCTGCAACAATTAAGTCTCCGTATGCCAAGCGACCGGAATCTAGCGTTTCTAGCATAGTTAAGCAGCGAAGTAGAGTAGATTTTCCCCCGCCAGACGGACCTATAATTGCAAGCACATCGCCTTTTTCTACTTCAAGCGATATGTCTTTCAAAACTTCAACTTCGCCGAAGCTTTTTTTAGCGCCTGTTAACGATACAACTTTGTTAGTTATGGTAGTAGTCAAGCTTCTTCTCCACACGATTTAAGATGAACTCTATAAGTAGGCAGAAAACCCAGTATATAAGTGCGGCTAATGCGTAGGGGATCATAGAAACCTCGCGCGCCGCTAACGCTTTAGCTTGGCTAAACATTTCGGCTATGCCAAGCACGAATGCCAACGATGTATCTTTCACTAGCGTTATTATTTCGTTGCCCATAGCGGGTAAAATGTGTTTGATCACTTGCGGAAGCACTATCTTCATAAAGGTTTGCGTCCGCGAGTATCCAAGCACGCTTGCAGCCTCATATTGCCCGCGCGGAATAGACTGAATGCCGCTGCGATATATTTCTCCAAAGTAGGCTGCGTAATTCAATATGAAACCTATGTCGCATGCCCAGAACTTCCAATCGCTGCCCATCTGTAGACCGAATAGGGCGTAAGGTCCAAACATGATAGCCATTAATTGCAGCATCAATGGTGTGCCGCGCAAAATGGATATGTAGAAGCGCGCAATGGTGGAAATTACTTTGAATCTGCTCATGCGGCAGAGCGCTACCACTATGCCAAGAGGTAGCGCTCCAATAAGCGTGACTACAAAGATCTGCGCCGTTAGCGCAAGGCCGTCGGCCAGAAGCCCTATCATCACACTAAATTCCATTTACTTCAGCACCCAATTCGCGTCGTAGTCAACACCGTACTCTGCGTATTTTTCACAGATTTCCCTAGCTTGACCTGATGCTACAAGAGCTGCTAGCGATTCGTTAACTTTTTTGGCTAACTGCTCTCCGTCGGCAGACTTGCTAAAGCCCACGGCGTAGTGTTCGCTGCTTAGCGGTTCGTCAAGCTGCACGTATGCGTCTGGGTTTGCAGCTATCTGATAGGCGGCTATAGAAAGATCGCAAGCAACTGCATCTACATTGCCTGCTTGCAGTTGCATGAATGCATTGTTGTAGTCGCTAATTGTGTCTAGGCGATTGAAAGTGCCTGCCAAGCTAGCCTGATCGCCTTCCAGCACATCAAGTGCGGCGGAGTCAATTTGCGTTATAACTACTTTACCGGCTAGGCTCTCAAAGTTGTTTATGCCAGAATCGGCTTTTACAACTATAACCTGCTCGTTGAGCATATACGGATCGCTGAAGGTGTATTTATCTTCGCGACCTTCCATGGTAAAGCCGTTCCATATGCAGTTGATGTTTCCCTGCTCTAGCAGAGCATCTTTTGCATCCCAATCGATTGGCTCGGCTACAAATTCCCAACCATTCATTTCTGCTACAGCGGCAGCTAAATCAAGGTCAAGACCGGTGTATTCGCCCTGTTCGCCAATGAAGCCATACGGCGGATAGCTGTTATCAAAGCCTACGGTAAGTTTGAAGCCCTCGCCCAAATCTAGGGTGCTTTCGGCTGCGCTTGACGAAGCGGATGAGCTGCTAGAACCGCCCGAGTTAGAGCAGCCTGCCAGTGCAAATGCGCTAATAGCTAAGGCGCATGCGGCAGCTACAGCCACTATCTTTTTCTTCATTCTTCCTCCTTGCTGAAAGTGCGCTTTCGATAATGCACTTTCGACTACATTACATTATCACTCTACTGTAATAAAGCAGATGGAGTATACCACGGGCAGTACACCATTTGGTGTATTTAAGTGACAAATAGGCAAAGATGCGTGAATTAGGGCTTGAATTTTTCTAACAGATGATAAATTGCAAACAACAAAGGAGGTTCCAATGGAAAACAATGGCAATAATCAAATTCCGCAAGGTCAGCAGACGCATGTAGGTCAGCACGAAGCGCAATCAGCTTATTGGGCTGCCTATTCTGCTGATGGTCATGGAGTGCATGCGCAGAATACGGCAGGCAATAATCACTATGCGTCTGCTGCATCGGTGCCTGCGGCAACAAAGAAGAGCTCCGGCGCTAAGACGTTTTTGCTAGCTTTCGCGGGCGCGCTTGTGGCGTGCGTGCTAATGTTTGGCATAGGCGCTGTTACCAATATGTTCGGCATGGGCGGCAGCCGTATTCAGCTTGGAGCGGTTGACTCCACATCGGTTGAAGCGGCATCGGAAGAGGCTTCACTTGCTGAAGCTGTGGCTTCAAAATGCATGCCGTCGGTCGGGTCGGTCACGGTATATTCCGCACAGTCTGCGCAGTCGGGAAGCATATATGACTATCTGTATGGTTATGGCTATACACAAGATCGCGAAGATTCGCTTACCCAAAGCGGTATGGGTTCGTGCGTAATGTTGTCCGAAGATGGCTATGCAGTAACGAATTATCATGTGGTTCAAGGTGGAAGTAAATTCGAAGTTACGGTTGATGGCGAAACTTACAATGCCGAATTAGTTGGTGACGATGCATCTTCTGATGTTGCTGTGTTGAAACTTGACGGCAATGGTTTTTCGCCTATTGAATTGGGCGACTCTGACGACATTAAAATAGGCGAATGGGTTATGTCTATAGGCAGCCCGTTTGGTCTAGAGCAGTCGGTCGCTACTGGCATTGTGTCGGCAACAAGCCGTTCCCAGATAATGGAAGCATCGGGCGATATGTTTGGCAACAGCACTGGTGAAGCCACAATTTATCCCAACATGATTCAGACAGATGCTGCTATTAATCCGGGCAACTCGGGCGGCGCTTTGGTTGACGCGCAGGGCAAACTAATCGGAATTAACACGCTAATCACTTCGTACTCTGGGAATTACTCCGGCGTTGGATTTGCTATTCCTGCGAACTACGCCATTAGTTTGGCGAAAGATATTATCGACGGCAAGGAGCCTACGCATGCGCAGCTAGGCGTAAGTCTTACCACGGTGAATGAAACTATTGCTAAGCGTTATGGCTTCTCGGTTGATGAGGGCGCATATGTTTCGGCTGTAGTGCCCGGTAGTGGTGCTGAGCAGGCTGGCATTCAGATTGGTGACATTATTACCAAATTTGACGGACAGGATGTAGAAAGCGCAAGCGATCTTATGCTGGACGTTCGTACCAAGAATCCCGGCGATAAGGTTACTTTGAAATTCATGCGCGGTAGCGAAGAGAAAGAAGTGCAGGTAACTTTAGGAATGAGCGAAAGTGCAAATTCCAATAATTCAAACTCTTCTAACAGTAATTCTGGTGGCATGTATACTCCACAAGGCAACGATGCTTTTTAGTTGCAAATAACCCCTCTCCTTTTGTTGATGCGCCCGGTTCGCTGGGCGCATCGCCTTTATGCGTAGGGTCTGTGGTTTATACTGGGAAGAGCTGTATAATTTTATGTAGGTGTGTATACGAATGCGCTGTGCTGGAAGAGGCCGATTTAATGAGCACTTTCAACGAAGATTATCCTGAATTTCGGAATGTAAATTCTGGTAATGGATCCGTTGATCGGATCGTGCAATCCTATGCTGCTAAAGATGCAGCTCGTGCACGAAATGCCCGAATGCGCATGCAAGTTCGTGCAAGCAATGATATAGATCAAGACAGTCGCCGTCTCGATTGGGAAGCGCAGCGCGCCATACGCAATGCGCAGCATGGCAGGAATACAAATCGAGAAATCATAGATGGGCGCGGCAGTATAGATTCGCGCGCGCTTAATGAGAAAAATGAATTAGTTGGTTACACGATAGACGAACGCGATAGGCACGACCCTATGGTTGATATTAACGATTCTAAATCGCGTTGGCGTTCGCACGATGGGAATTTTGGGGGCTACGATCGCATGCCCGTGTCGGGTGGCAAGAGACGCAACGCACGACCGAACCAAATAGGTTTACAGGGCGGCTCTATGGGCAACAAGCGTAACTTCGCTGCCGCCAGCAATACAGGAATTCCGTTGTTTGTAAAAATTGCCATTCCGGTAATAATAATTTTGATCATAGTTTTAATCTTTTTGCTTACTCCGTAAGGTTTCGCGAAACCAAACCGAAGTCGATTTTGGATGAGTAGATTGCATCTCCGGAAACTAAGGTCGTGATATTATACCGCCATTGGCGGTATAATATTGGCGGTAAAGAAAGGCTGAATCATGTCTTATGAACCGCCATTTGTGCGTACCGCCAAAATTGACGCTCTTTGTATGGAGATCGCAGAGTTGGTTGGCATGCTCTCTCCGGAAACCCCTTTGGCGAAGAGCCCAAAGCTTCATCGTGAGCTTAGAATAAAAACCATTCACTCTTCGCTGCTTATTGAGGGAAATAAACTCGACGAAAACGCCGTCACTGCAATTATTGATGGCAAGCATGTATTGGGTGACAGCCGCGATATTCTTGAGGTAGAAAACGCTAGACGAGCATACGATCTCATTCCAATTCTCGATCCCTATTCTATAGACGATCTTCTCAAAGCTCACCGAACGATGATGGAGGGTCTTGTTTCTGAGGCAGGGCGTTTTCGTTCGAGCAATGTTGGTGTCTTTGACGGTGATGTGCTTATTCATGCGGGAACACCAGCTACATATGTTCCCGATGTTATGTGCGATATTTTTGAATGGTTAAAGACCACAAGTCTGCATCCGCTTCTCGCCTCCTGCATTTTCCACTTCGAGTTCGAATTCTGCCATCCTTTCGCGGATGGAAACGGTAGGACGGGTCGGCTTTGGCACACGTTGCTTCTTTCCAGATGGCGACCTGTGCTTGCTTGGCTTCCTGTTGAAAGGGTTATTAGGCAGCGTCAATCCGAATACTATACGATGTTAGCCAAATCTGAAGCGATTGGATCTAGTGAACCGTTCGTTGAATTTATCCTCGAGGCAATTAGGGATGCGGCGCTTCCATTTGCAAAACCGGGAAGCGAACGGAGTCTGACAAAAGCTCGAACACTTGCGTTCTTTGTTGAACACCCAAATGGAAACATTACTCAGTTGGCAGAACATCTTGGATGTTCAAAAAGGAGCGCAGAGCGCATTGTTGCAGAACTGAAAGATGAGGGTGCTATAGAGAGAAAAGGTAGTTCGCGTGCCGGAGTTTGGATCGTTCTTCAAGACGTCGAAAAGAGAACTGGTGAAAGAAAGAGCTATTTCAGCACTGAAAGAACTGATTGGTACAAATAAGCGCATGTATAAGGAGATTAGTAAATAATCATGAACGAAGAATTTGTACGTAGAATTTATGACACGCTGGTGTCAGAAGGCTGTGAGGAATATAAAACGCTATTTGAAAAGACGGCAATAACAGATCAAACAATTGAATACTGGAAAAGAGCAATCTGTCTCTTTCAGGGTTTTGATGATTCGCAAAAGGATATCTTCTATGACATTCTCAGGCAGACAATAATTGATACGATTTCAGGCGTATTTGGCGTTTTTGACGGTTCCACTGCTTTAACCGGCGGCAACATGGAATGCAGCATCCAAATTGATGGTGTTGATACAGAGTCAGAACTGCAGGATACTTTTATGGAGTTTGTAGAAGATAGTGAGTAGCGGCGATGCATCGGGGCAAGCCATGTTGTGTGGCTGTGTCTGGGGTTATGGGGGCGCGAATTCAAAGAAGAAATAGAATGACAAGCAGCTCCAAACCGCGGCAGCGAAGAAGGTGCTATCCGGCAATATCGTCGTGAAGAATCTGTTCGAAGAGCTCGGTATCAAGGATTCCACGTTCGGGTGAAATAATTACGCAAAAATGGTCAAAACTTCCGACTTTCCACGGTCGGACTGACACATAGTTGGCTTGAATTGTGGAGGACACTGGGCAAACAGTACTTGACGACCCATTAATGAGTGCTGTTTGCCTATTACAACCATGGAAAGTCGGAAGTTTTGACCATTTTTGCGTAAACAACTTTCCGCAACTCTGTAATTTTGTGTCAATCATGCCGTTGTGCCGAAACCCTAAAACGTGAAACTATCACTTCAAGGGCGATTACTTTGCTTTTCAAGCGTGAGTTCTACGAAAAGCTTTTTGAGTGGAAGGCTCGGTGCCAAAGGGTTACATTGCATGGTACTTTTAGCGAACTCCATCACTCGGTTTCTTCTGACTCGGTTTTATACGAGTTAATTTATATCGCATGGTTTCAAATGCAAAATGAGGGGCAAAAATTTCACTAATACCTTAAAAACGTGAAGAATAGAGTATCACTCGACCTTAAAAACGTGAAAAATGGAGTACAATGTGACCCTAAAAACGTGAAACTACTACTTCAGAGGTCATTGTTATGATTTTCAAGCGTAAGCTCTACGACAAGCTTCTTGTATGGAAAGCGAATCAAGCCGACAAGACTGCTCTACTTATTGAGGGCGCGCGTCGTGTCGGGAAGAGTACTCTTGCTAAAGCCTTTGGAGCTAACGAGTATCGCTCCTATATTGTTGTCGACTTTTGGGAAGCGTCTCAGGAGGTGAAGGATGCGTTTTCTCAGAATCTTAATAACCTAGATGCTCTGTTTCGCTTTCTTCAACTTCACTACGCCACGCGTCTTTACGAGCATGATTCTCTTATTGTGCTTGACGAGGTGCAGTTGCATCCTACTGCACGAAGTGCTGTTAAGCAGCTTGTAGCCGATGGGCGCTATCATTACATCGAGACTGGGTCGCTACTTTCTATAAAACAGAATGTGTCAGGTGCGCCTATTCCCTCTGAGGAGGTTTCCGCTCGGCTCTGCCCTCTTGATTTTGAAGAGTTCCTCTGGGCGTGTGGCAACGATGTTGCGACGCAATTTATCCGAGAGTCTTTTGCGACCAAGGAGCCTTTGCCGGATGGGTCACATCGTGATCTGATGCGCACTTTTCGGGAGTACCTGCTTGTCGGAGGGATGCCGCAATCTGTTGAGGCGTTTCTTGCTAGGAATTCATTCCAAGAGGCAGACGACGTCAAGCGTGCGATTCTGGATTTATATCGTAAAGACATCACTCGCTTTGCCGCGGGTTACGAGGGTAAGGTTCGTAGGGCTTTCGATGCTATTCCTAGTCAGTTATCCAAACACGAAAAGAAGTTCACTGTGTCGGCTATGGGGCATCATGCGCGCATTCGTGACTACCAAGTTGCATTCGAGTGGATGTCGGAGGCTTGTGTGACGAATATGTGTTGGTCGGTGACTGATCCATGTGTCGGATTGGCTCTCTATGAAGACGATGGCGCCTTTAAGTGCTACATGGTGGATACGGGGCTGCTTGTGACTCATGCTCTCGCCGATCGTGCAACAACAAGCAACAAAATATACGAGGATGTACTTACGGGGAAACTGTCGATCAACGAGGGTATGATTACGGAGAACGTTGTTGCTCAGCAGCTTGTCGCATCGGGGCATCGGTTGCGCTTCTACAGCAGCTATGCATCCGTGGCATCCGACCGCATGGAGATCGACTTCTTAGTAGCGCGCGAATACAGTGATGCCGGGGGGAAGGCACGTGTAAGTCCTATTGAGGTGAAGAGCTCGAACCGCTATGGCTTGTCGTCGCTCGACAAGTTTAAGACGAAATTCGGAAAGCGGGTGGGCACCCAATTTGTGCTGCATCCCAAGACCTTAAGCGTGGAGGGCGATCGTGTCTTTTTGCCACTATACATGGCGCACTTGGTCTGATTTTGAGGATTTCTTGCTTGTCGAATAAACGGCTTTTATGCTGCGTTCGAGTTCCTTATCATCTAGTTCGCAGATGTATTTACATAATTTCATTTTATCGAGAGACTGTATAGTGCTTTTTTCTCCATAATCTCCGATTTTCGTTTTGTTCTGATAGAACTTGTCCATTTCGTGATGGACACCGAGTCTGAGGTTTCGGCACACAACCACCGTTTGCCCAGTGTCCTCCACAATTCAAGCCAACTATGTGACAATCTGACCATGGAAAGTCGGAAGTTTTGACCATTTTTGCGTAAACAGCTTTCCACAAGTCTGTAATTTTGTGGTAATCATGCTGTTGCGCTGAACCTAAAACATGAAACTATCACTTCAAAGGCGATTACTCTGCTTTTCAAGCGTGAGTTCTACGAAAAGCTTTTTGAGTGTAATGCTCGGTGCCAAAGGGTTACATTGCATGGTACTTTTAGCGAACTCCATCACTCGGTTTCTTCTGACTCGGTTTGTTCAAGTTAATATATATCGCATATCTCCCAAATGAACTTTGGCGCAAACTAGCACCGCACAGTGCGTTAGGATGGCTGTTGTGCGCTTAGTAGCAACTCGCTATTTTTGCGCAGGGAAGTCTGCAACTCGTCTATGTTTTGCTCGCGTACTTTCGCCAAAGTGGCTATGGTGTCGTTTAGCTCGTCAGTCCAAAGCTTAGTTGACCATTCCATCCCTTCATGCGGTGGGCTGTCAGTTTCGACGAGTAGACGCATTTGCGGTACAGCTTTTGCGAACTTGCGTCCAGACTCGGTTGCTAACATGCGCTTGCCCACCGAAAACCAGCAATCTTTTTCCAGAGCGCGGGCAAAATCTTCCGGCGTACCTTGAAACCAGTGAAACACGCATATGTGTTGCTCGGGGGTTTTGTGGCTTTCCAAGGCGCTCAAGAGTTCGCTATTTGAATGCACGCTGTGTAGAAAGATAATTTTTCGGTCGGAAGTTTTGCTTAGCAAACCCAGCAGTTGGTCGAGAATTTTTTGCTGCTGTATTTTTGTAGCTTTGCGTTTCCCGTAGAAATCTAGCCCAATTTCGCCGATGAATGGCGTAGTGGGTAGCAAATTTTCAAATCGGGTTAAATCTACTTTGCTTATGCGTTCGTTGGCTATCCACCATGGATGCATCCCTAAGGCAACAAAGATGTTGCGCCAAGGTTTGAATTCTTCAACAGCTGCTACATAGCTTGAGGGAACTACGGTAGCGCATAGCGCGGTTAAGCTGATGTTTTCCAGTTCGGCTGCTATGCTTTTCGCGTTGCTTGCGAAATCTAGATGGCAATGCATATCGAAGAGCAATGTCATTTGCACCTCCGCTCAACTTTGTCATCTGTAACAATAGCACCTATTTTCAGTATGTTGGCATCTATTCCAACTTGTTTTGCGCGCGTTAACTATATTGTCTTTTATAATGAAGCCATGGATACTTTAATCGAAGCAATAAAAGCGCTTATCATTGGCATTGTAGAAGGCATTACTGAATGGTTGCCCATATCTTCTACTGGTCACATGATATTGGTTGACGAATTCGTAAAGCTGAATGTGTCGCCCGAGTTCTTAAGTCTGTTTTTAGTGGTCATACAGATTGGTGCCATATTGGCGGTTATCATTCTGTATTTCCATAAGCTAAATCCATTTTCGCCCAAAAAAACTTCCGAACAGCGTCGCGGTACATGGCGGCTTTGGGGCATGGTGGTTATAGGGTGTATACCGGCAGCCGTAATCGGCTTTGCTTTGGATGATTGGGTAAACGAACATTTCTATAATGCGTGGACTGTGGCAGCCATGCTAATACTTTATGGCGTTATTTTTATTGTGATGGAGCGGCGCAATCGCAAGCGCGAAGCTGCCTATTTAAGCGATGTGTCTGCGGCGGATTACGCAAGCAAAGATTCTGCTAAGCCTCGTGGCAAACATGCCCGCATGCCGCAAGTTGCATCAAGCGCACCTAGCGTTGATGCGGCGCAACAAGTAGAACAGGCGTTATTTAAGGTAAGCACGGTCGATCAGATCGATTGGAAAACAGCGCTAAAAATTGGTCTGTTCCAAGTGTTAGCCATAATACCCGGCACTTCGCGCAGCGGTGCCACAATAATCGGCGGCATGCTTTGCGGCTGTTCTCGCACGGCTGCGGCTGAATTCACATTTTTCCTTGCGATACCTGTAATGTTTGGCTGGGGGCTTGTGAAGGCGGTAAAGTTTTTAGCAGCAGGTATTGCCATGTCGGTCACTGAAATTGTCGTTCTTGTAGTGGGCATAGTAACTGCGTTTGTTGTGTCGGTTATCTCGATAAAATTCCTTATGGGCTATATTAAGAAAAACGATTTCACAGCATTTGGAATTTATCGCATAATCGTTGGCATAGTGGTGCTAGCCTACTTTGGTGTGAAGCTGTTTTTGTAGCTCTTTCGTATCGCCGGAATTTTGCAATCTTCGCGCTGTCCGCTCTGTCTTTTCGCCTTTCCTTATGTTTATGTGCGCAAGATTAACATAGGGCAGGTTGATTTATTGTTATCATGTTCGCACACGGGCAACTTCCCCGTTATAGATTTATGAAAGGAATAGTTGTGACTGAGGACAATGCAGCCTTAGCCGAAATTCAGAAGCATCGCGAACAGATTGATGAAATTGATCGCGAATTAGTGGCGCTTCTGAATAAACGTGCGGGACATTCGCTGGTTATTCGGGGTCTTAAACCAGAAGCGCAAATGGGGCTCTACGATGCGAAGCGCGAGGAAGAAATCTTCGAAAAAGTGGCAAGCTATAACGAAGGACCGCTGTACAACGAGTATCTGCGCGAAATCTATGCCACCATTTTGAAGGTGAGCAAGGAGACGCCGTCGGTATGAGAGAGTCGAAGATAGAGGGCATACCGTACTTGGGTCAGCGCACGGACGAGGTAACTATATATGCAGGTCCGTGTTCGGTGGAATCGGCTGAGCAGTTCGATGAAGTGGCGCAGTGTATAAAAGGCTTGGGGCTAAAGTGGATTCGCGGAGGCGCGTTTAAGCCCAGAACAAATCCGCATAGCTTTCAGGGGCTAGGTGAAGAAGCGCTAAAGATTATGAAAGCGGCGGGCGAAAAGTATGGTCTGCTTACGCTTACAGAAGTTATGGATAGCGCGCATTGTCAAATGGTTAGTGACTATGTTGATGGTTTGCAGGTGGGTGCGCGCAATTTCCAAAACTTTAGTCTTCTGAAGAAAATAGGCGAAGTTACTGCCAATACGCATCAAATGGTGCTGTACAAGCGCGGTTTTGCGGGCACTATTGCCGAATGGATGGCGGCGACCGACTATATAACCGACAAAGGCAACACTAACGTAGTGCTGTGCGAACGCGGTATTCGCACGTTTGAAACAGCTACGCGCTTTACGCTTGATATTGCGGCTGTGCCGGTAATTCATAAGCAGTCGCTTTATCCGGTATGCATAGATGTGTCGCATCCTGCAGGGCAGCGCGACTTGGTGCCTGCGCTTGCATTGGCAGCCGTCGCGGCTGGTGCCGATAGCATAATGATAGAAGTGCATCCGAACCCGCCAGCTGCACTAAGCGATGGTCCGCAGCAGCTAACCCCAGCGCAATTCGAGCAGCTGGTAGTCGAGTTACGTGTAGTGGCGGCAGCTTTGGGAAAGAAGATTGTGTAACAGCGTTTGAATGTCGATACACAAAATGGCAACAAGTAAAAGGTCGAACGCGCGCTCGACCTTTTACTTACGAAAGCTATTAAGCTATTAAGCGCTAAGCAGTTTCTCCTCCGCAACTTGACCCGGCACCTGCTGTGCAGCCATAACAATGGTTTGCAAATTGTATCGGTCGTGTGCTTGGGCGCTCTTTTGCTAAGTCGAAAATAGTTTTGCCATCTGCTGTCTTTATGCCTAATGCTTGATTGAAGTCGCAATCGTATAGGTTGCCCTGCCAGTCTACGCTAATCTGATCTCTGCACATCATTGATGCGGTTGTGGCAGGGTTAAATGCGCCAATAAGCCGTTTCATATACGATTCCAAGTTTCCCTTCTTATTAAGAGCTTCGGCGAAGCGCCCTGAAGGGTTATTGGTTATAGCTACAAGGTTGGTGAAGCTTACTCCAAAGTCGGCTGTTAGTCTGCGGCGGTATTCTGCCTCCATAGATGCCTGATCGGGAGGCAACGTAGCTGTAGGTGGGTTATACACTAATGTGATCGGGCGCCCGCCTTCGCCATACCCAACTTCATTTAACTTGCGCAGACCTTCTATGCTGGCTACAAATGTGCCATCACCGCGAATCTTGTCTACATTTCTAGCGCTGTAATACGGAAGAGATGCGAAAAGTGTTGCATCTACATCGGCGTACAGCTGCGCAAAATGCGAATATTCAGGATCTGTTAATATGCACAAATTTGTGCGCACGATAGGGCGAACACCGCGGGCTTGCCATTGCCGCAAAAACCATTCTAGATCGGGATGCATTTCTGGCGCACCGCCGGTTATATCAACAGCAGAAAACCCACCTTTTTCATATGCGTCTAGGCATGCTTGCATAACGCTGCGATCCATACATTCTGTGCGCTGCGGACCGCATGCTAAATGACAATGGCGACATGCTAAGTTGCATTTGTACCCCACGTTTACTTGCATTGTGGTTAACTGCTCGTTTGTGCTTCGGTCACATTCCGGCACCATGTCAATAAAAGAAGGAAATTCCTCCATTACATTTTCAACAGTTTTATCCATTGTCTTCTCTTTCGCTTGCTACTATTGCGTCTTTTAGAGACTCGTAGCTTTATATTGCTTGGTCTTTGATTATCTTTAGTGCCTGTACGCCATGAGCCAGTGCTGCACCGCCTCTAATAGCATTTGTTACGTGGAAAACTTCTCCGATTTCCTCTTCGCTGCAACCTTTTTGCAGGCAGGTGTTGGTGTAGGAATCGATGCAGTACGGGCACTGTACAGCCGCGGCAACAGCTAGTGCGATTAGCGACTTTTCGCGGGACGTTAGTGCGCCGTCTTGAAAAACGGATCCGTAATATGCCATGTATTTATCCCAGAGTTCCGGCGATAGCGATCCTACGCCAGCAGGAGAGAAGTCGGAAAGTCCAGCAGGGTCATAGTAAGTTTCCATTTTTGCTTCCTTTCATATATTAAAACAAGTCCATTATTAGATTATATCTATATATAGAGATACACTTATATATAATTTTGACAAAGGGGATGACATTATCTCTGAAAGAGGCAGATTTATGTCATCAAAACCTAGTTGTCGTATGCATTGTGTCTAGGAATAGGAAGGAAAAGCATGAATTACGAGGAATATTATCGCAGGGCTAATGATGACTATCAGGCATATTATGATGCGCTAGCGCTCGCGCAAGCAGCCGACCCGCAGTTGACGGCGCGCACGCGCGATGCGGAGGGTACGATGCCTGATGAAGCGCGAGACAAATTATTCAATGTGTCGGCTGAAATAAAGAATACCTTCCATGAATTCGGTGCCGCGCTGCCGCCTTTGCTAGAAGGATGCACTGTGCTGGATCTGTGCTGTGGCAGCGGGCGAGATACATATCTTGCCGCTCAGTTGGTTGGACCTAATGGCAAGGTGATAGGTGTAGAGCCGAATGCCGCGCGCTTGGCAATTGCTCAAAAATATCTGGATAAAGAGATAAAGCAATTTGGTTACGAAAGCTGCAATGTAGAACTCATTCATGGTGTACCCGAAGATTTAAGCGCAATTTCTAGCGATTCGGTCGATGTAGTTATAAGCAACTGCACATTCAATATGTCACCCGATAAAGGCGCTTATATTGCCGAGGTAAAGCGCGTGTTGAAGGATGGTGGCGAATGGTATTTTACCGATGTATTTACCGATCGCCGCATTCCGCAGGAAACCGCCGAGCAAGTGCAGCGTGTGGCAGAGCGCCTAGGCGGAGCGATGTTCATTGAGGATTTCCGCCGTATGGCTCAAAATGCCGGATTCCACGATCCGCGTTATCTACTTACATGGCAAACGCCGCTTACTGAAGAAGAGGCTGCCAATTATCCTGAAATAGCTTTCGCGACTATTACCAGTCGTCTTATTAACTCGGAATTAACCAGCGACCACTGCGAGGATTATGGCGAAGAGATAATATACGACGGTTCTTTGCCTGATTATCCTGAATTCTTCCTGTTCGATAAAGATATCAAGTTCCCAGCCAATCAGTCTATGCATGTTTGCGACAACGTATCAGTTCTGGGGTTGGGTACGCGCTACAAGAAGGTAATTTCAGTTAAGGGCGATCGCAGCCGTCATTTTGGCGATATCCACGGAGATCATATAATTAAAACCGCACCCAACTTTGAGGGTGTGCACGATGAAGATGACCAGCCTATTCAGGCTTCTTGTTGTTAGGGACGAAGGATGGGCCAGATACGTTTTATGGTAGTCAGCGGTTTTTTGGGTGCTGGCAAAACTACAACAATGATTGCGCTTGGTGAATACCTGAAAGAGCATTATGGCGAAACCGCCATAATCGCAAACGATTTGGGCGCCAATTTAGTGGATACCAATCTTACCCAGACCAGCGGCTGCGTGGTGGCTGAAATAGCTAATGGCTGCATTTGCTATCAGATGGACAACGTAGTGGATCAGCTGCGTCGTCTGCGCGACAAAGACGGCGCAGTATTCGTGATGAGCGATATCCCGGGATGCGGGGTTGGGGCGCTTGATCATGTATACCATACGTTGGCTAATGATTATTCAGACGAATTCTTGCTTTCACCATTTACTGTTATTGTTGACCCCGAACGGCTTCGTATGATTATGCCCGAGAAGGCAGATATCAATTTGCCCGAAGAGTTGGTGTATTTGTTGCAGTTACAGCTGGAAGAAGCCGACTTAGTGGTTCTAAATAAATGCGATCTGCTTAGCGAAGCTGACATTCAGCGCTACGTAGACTTTCTGAAAACAGCGGTGCCCGATATTCCCGTGCTTTGCATATCTGCACGCGAACGTACAGGTATAGAAGAATTGGCTCAATATGTTACAAAGAACACTACACAGCTGAAAAATTTCAGCGTTCGCAACAATCATGAATTTGAGCAAGCCGAAGCGAAACTAACATGGTATAACCGCCGTATGTTTTTCAAGACGCTATCTGGCGATAAAATTGACATGAACGCAGTTGTAGATGATCTGATTGAAGAAATACGAATGGGTCTGATAGAGCGCAAGCGCAACGTTCCGCATTTAAAGACATTTGCCACTTCTGGAAACGGCGATTTCAACAAAGCATCGCTAATAGGTGTCGATTACGATGTGGAATACGAGCAAGAATTTCTGCGTCCTCACAAAAATATGCGCATGATTGTTAATGCTAGAGCTGTATGCGAAAGCCGTCCTATGGCGCGCATTGTAGATGATGCTGTAGACGCAGTATGCGATAAGTATGAACTTGATTGTCAAGTGTTCTTCACTGAATGCTTTGGCATGGCTGATGAGGGTCGCTAATGGCTATAAGCGGAGATAAAGCGCGGGCACAACTGCAACCCTCGTTGGACGCGTCGCAGATTCCTAATGCGAACGCCTCAATACATGACCAAATACGGGAATACTACGGTAGCATTTTAGCGGGGTCGGACGACCTTAAAACGAATGCATGTTGCTGTACTGAGGAAGCACCGCCAAAGTACGTAATTGATGCATTGCGCGAGGTGTCAGATGATGTAATCGCGCAGTTTTATGGCTGTGGTAGTCCGATTCCGCCCGCACTTGAGGGTTGTACAGTGGTCGATCTTGGTTGCGGGTCGGGTCGCGATGTATATGCTTTGTCTAAATTAGTTGGTCAAACTGGGCGCGTAATTGGCGTTGATATGACACAGGCTCAGTTAGATGTGGCGAGTAAGTATTTAGATGAGCATACGCGCCGTTTTGGATATTCCAAACCAAACGTTGAGTTTCGATGCGGCTACATAGAAGACCTTGTCGAATTAGGCATAGAAGATGAATCGGTAGATTTGGTTATATCGAATTGTGTAATAAACCTAACACCGTTCAAAGAGCAAGTCCTTCGCGAAGTGTATCGCGTGCTTAAACCCGGCGGGGAATTGTATTTCAGCGATGTGTTTTGCGATAGGCGCATGCCGGAGGAGTTGCGCAGCGATCCGGTATTGCGAGGTGAATGTCTTGGTGGTGCCATATATATAGATGATTTTCGGCGAATGATGCATCGTGTTGGTTGGTCTAGCTTTCTCTATACGTCGATAGACGATATACATATAAGCGATTTGGCTATGGAAACCAAAATTGGTTTTACTGGCTTTACGTCACGTACAGTGCGTGCAATAAAGGCGCTCGGTCTTGAAGATGCACACGAAAACTTTGGACAGACGGTGCGATATTTGGGTACCATCCCTGAAACTCCGCGCTATTTTGATCTTACTGATCAGATTCGCTTAATAAAAGGGCGCGATGTGGCTGTAAGCGGGAACATGGCAGCAATGCTTGAGCAGTCGCGTTATGGAAAGCATTTTGCAATACAGCCTCGCGGGCAGCACAGAGGCGCGTTTGATTTTAAACGGGCGCAAGATGCGGTAGCAGCGCGACGCGGTAGAAAAACGGTAGATCTCGGTTATCTGAATGCAGCTCTTGATCGCATTGGTGAACCATCATTTTCTAAGCGTGTTAATGCGCCTTTGGTGTTAACTGCACCAGAAGAGGGTCAGTTGTCTATACTGCAGGTAAACATAACCTATGCGTGTAACCTAGCATGTAGGCATTGCTATTTGGAATGTTCGCCTAAGTCGCAGGAGTACATGAGCCGGCAAGATATGCAACTTGTGCTGGATTCATTTGATTCTGGCAACTTCAAAGTACTTGATATTACAGGTGGAAGCCCTGAACTTCACCCCGATTTTAGTTGGTTTTTGGCAGAAGGCGCGAAGCGGGCTAAGCGGGTTGGTGGATATGTTATTGTGCGCAGTAATTTGACGCTTTTGAATAAACCGGAATACGCGCATTTTATGCAAGAATTTGCTGATGCTGGTGCGCATGTTACAGCATCGATACCATATTTTGATCCAGAGACAATGGATTCTCAGCGCGGTCGTGGTGCTTTTGAATCTGCTATGCAGGCAATACGCAAGCTTAACAAGCTTGGATATGGCGTTGCGGAATTGAAGGGCGGAAATCGTACATTTGAAGGCGAGCTGCAGCTAGATTTGGTTTATAACGTGTCGGGACCATTTCTTCCGCCACCGCAAGATATGCTAGCCGATCTTTACCACGATGAATTAGAGCGGCGCGAAGGAATTGTGTTCGACAATTTGTTCGCTTTTAATAATTATCCGTTGGGGCGTTTCGGGCAAGATTTGTTAGATGCAAATATGTTCGATGAATATCTAAAACTGCTCGTTGATAATTTTAATGCACTTGCCGTACAGCGTATGATGTGCCGCGATCAGGTAAACGTGGATGTTGATGGACGTTTGTATGACTGCGAAGTTAATCATGTGCTAGGTTTACCTATTCGTATCGGCGAAGATGATTCTATGCGCGACGCTACGCTGGCTGATTTGGCTTCAGGCACATTACGTGCGCGCAATATATGCACGCACCCAGTTTGCTATAGCTGCTCGGCAGGTTTTGGATCTAGCTGCGGCGGTTCGCTGGTTGCCAGCTTGGATTGATGGTTTCGCGGTAGAATATAGCTTTTCTGTTCAAAACAACTGACTGAAGGGCTTGGCATGCCTATAGATATAGACACACTAAATGAACCGCAAGCACAAGCGGTGCTTTGTACAGAAGGACCGCTGTTGGTGCTTGCGGGCGCTGGGTCTGGAAAAACACGTGTGCTTACGTATCGTATAGCGCATCTTTTGGAAGACTGCGGGGTGGCACCTTGGCGTGTGTTGGCAATTACGTTTACAAATAAGGCCGCTGCGGAAATGCGCGAACGTTTGGGCAGACTGGTCGGACCTGCGGCGCGCGGCATGTGGGTTTCAACTTTCCATAGCATGTGCGTGCGCATTCTTCGCGCCGATGCCGATTTGCTGGGTTTTGGAAAAAATTTCACCATATACGATGCCGACGATCAGAAGCGCCTGTTCAAAACCATAATGATGGAAATGGATATAGATCCGCGTCGCTTTCCCGTGAATGCGCTGATGGCGCGCGTATCGCAGGCGAAAAACGAACTAAAAGTGCCCGGTCAGATGGCTGATGAAGCGGCTGATCCTGTGCAAAAAATGGCGGCGCGTGTGTATGCTGCTTATCAAGAACGACTTCGGCAGGCGAATTCGATGGATTTTGACGACTTGCTGATGTATACGTGGCTTTTGTTGAAGAATCACGAGCAGGTGTTAGCCGCCTATCAAGATCGCTTTCGCTACATAATGGTGGACGAGTATCAGGACACAAACCATGCGCAGTACGCCATAACTAAATTGCTGGCGGCTGCGCATAAAAACATTATGGTGGTGGGTGACGACGATCAGTCTATTTATTCTTGGCGTGGTGCCGACATTCGCAACATTCTAGATTTTGAAGAGGATTATCCGAACGCCACTGTGGTAAAGCTAGAGCAGAATTATCGCAGTATGGGCAATATTTTGGATGCAGCTAATGCGGTTATAAGCAACAACGAGCATCGTAAATCGAAGCGATTGTTTACTGCTGCGGGCGCTGGCGAGAAGATAAATGTGTTCATGGCTACCGACGAACGCGACGAAGGGCGCTGGATAGCTGGCGAAATTGAGAAACTGCATGCCGACAACGTGAACTACGACGAGATAGCTTTGTTCTATCGCACAAACGCACAAAGCCGTGTGCTTGAAGATATGTTATTGCGCGCTGGTGTGCCGTATCGCATAGTGGGTGGCACGAAGTTTTTTGACCGCAAAGAAATACGCGATGTTATGGCGTATCTGACGCTTGTGGTAAATCCGGCGGACGATATGGCATTTACGCGCATTGTAAATGTGCCGAAGCGCGGTGTGGGCAAGACCAGCATGGATCGCATAGCGCAGCACGCGCGCGAGCTGGGTGTGCCTATGCTTACAGCCGCCGAAATGCTTCTGATAGATACCGATGTGCGCGCATCTACACGCAGTGCGCTTGGTGAGTTTATTCAAGTTATGAAAGATGCGCAGTCGTACTCGGGAGATTTGCGTAAAGTTGTGGAGGCGATAATTGATCGCACCGGTCTAATTGAGGCTTTGCGGGCTGAAGGCAGCGATGAAGCGCAGGGCCGTATAGAGAATATTCAAGAATTCATGGGCGTAGTGCAGGAATTTAGCGAAACCCACGAGGAAGACGATGCGGAATTTGCGCCTCCAACAGAAGATGCGCCAGAAGGCGAAGCGCCGCCGCGTGTGTTGCGCGGAGATTCGTTGGCTGATTTTATTGAATGGGTGCGCTTGCGTACCGACTTAGACACTGTTAGTGAAGACGGGCGTGCAGTAACGCTTATGACAGTTCATTCCGCAAAAGGCTTGGAATTCGATTGTGTTTTTGTGGCGGGCATGGAAGAGTTCGTGTTTCCGCATATGAATTCTGTTGGCGATCCCATGTCGGTTGAGGAAGAGCGCAGGCTTGCGTATGTAGCCATTACCAGAGCACGCAAACGGCTTTGGCTGACGTGCGCTCAAAGCCGTCAGCTATTCGGGCAAACTAGCGCTAATCCTACGTCGCGCTTCATTCACGAAATACCGTCAGAATTGCGCCATACAACTGGGCTAGGTTCATCGGGATTCAGCGGTACTGGTTGGGAAAAACGTGGAAGCCGCCGCGGTATTTCTGGCAGCGGGTCAGAGGCGGGCGAGGGGCGTGTGTTCGGGCAGTCTAGCGCATCGGGTGCAGGTGGGCGCAGTCGTTCGTTTGGTGCCGGCATCAACCCAAATGCAGGCAAAAAAGCTGCCGCTAAAATGACGTTTGCTGTTGGCGATACGGTTGACCATAAGACATTTGGGCGCGGAAAAGTTATGAAGGTAGATGGCGACACCTTGCACATAAAGTTCGCAAAAACAGGTCAGACCAAAAAGCTATTGAAAGATTATGCACCCATAGTGAAAATAGGGTAGTCTTGGCTACACAATAAAATATCGTTCTACGAAGTAGCGCTTATCTTGTGTGACAAGCGAAATTACCCCATTTTTTCAATACTTTGCTCGATTGTTTGATGGTCTACTTAATCTCACTCTTATATGCAGAGGATTTCTATCTGTATTGCGATAGAAAAATTGCAATAAGAGGAAGGAGTAGACCATGGAGTTAGCACGTGACGTTATCAATGGTGATACTGAGTGGACCGCTCTTGGTACTGATCGCCCTGTCTCTTGGAAAGAGGGGAACCTGACAGTAACAAGAACTACTGCAAGAACTGGTCCTGGATGTCATAACGGATGCTTCGTACTGCTTTATACAGACGAGAATGGCAAACTTGTTAAGGTTGAAGGCGACCCTGAAAGCCCCTATAACGAGGGGCGTATATGTGCCAGATGTCTTGCTTTGCCTGAAGTCGTGAATCATCCGGATAGGCTTATGTATCCTATGAAGCGCGCTAAGGAAGATAGAGGCAAAGACAAGTGGCAGCGTATAACATGGGATGAAGCTTTAGATGAGATAACGGAGAAATTCAACGAAATAAAAGAAAAGTGGGGCGCGAAGTCGGTGCAATTTTTGCAGGGCACTGGGCGTGATATTTCCACCTATATTCTGCGTTTGGCATGGTCGTTTGGATCGCCTAATCCGGGTTACTTATTGGCAGGATCTTCTTGCTATCTACCTCGTATCGCGTCTTTATATAGCGAGACGGGCTCTTTTTGGATAGCCGACTGCGGACAAGCTACGCCCGAGCGCTATGACGATCCTAACTATCAAATTCCAGAATACATGTTTATTTGGGGCAATAATCCACTGCAGGCAAATGCTGATGGCTTTTTTGGACACTGGGTTGTCGATTTAATGCGTCGCGGAACAAAGCTAATTACTATTGATCCCCGTATGACATGGCTTGCTTCCAGATCTGATTTACATATACGGTTGCGTAGCGGCACCGACGGTGCATTGGCATTAGGTATGCTGAATGTAATTATTAATGAGGATCTGTACGATCATGACTTTGTGGATAAGTGGTGCTATGGATTCGATCAGCTAAAAGAGCGTGTTCAGGAATATCCGCCAGATAAAATGGCAGAGGTTTGCTGGATTCCCGAAGAGCAGCTTGTTGAGGCAGCTAGAAAATTTGCAGCTGGCAACAATACTGCTGTACAAATGGGTCTTGCTCTAGATATGTCTAATGCAGAGGCAATACCTGCAATTCAAGCCATAGTAAATATGATAGCTATAACGGGCAATTATGACGTGCCGGGTGGCATGCTTATGCCTTATTACATTCTAAATACAGGCTTTGGTTGGGGATACGACCTGCTGACTCCTGAAGAGCATGCACAGCGTATTGGTGTTGAGAAGTATCCGTTTGTTGCTAATGGCTACAATTTCTCGCAGCCCGATATGGTTCTCGAAGCTATGCGCACCGACGATCCTTATCCGGTACGTGCAACATGGATACAGACGTCCAATCCTCTTGCTTGCACAACTGGTGAACCAGAAAATCAACTCAAGAGTTTCTTGAATATGGAATGCAATGTAGTGGTTGATTTGTTTATGACTCCAACAGCTATGGCTGTTGCCGACTATGTTCTTCCGGCATCTACATTTGCAGAGCGCGATGGTTTACGTACATGCGATGGGTGCCAATATGGTGCCACTATTAACAAGGTGACACAGATAGGCGAAGCGAAGGGCGATCCGGAAATTGAGTTAATGTTTGGTCATCGTTGGAATCCGGAGGCATGGCCGTGGGAGACAGTTGACGAAATGCACAATGCGCTGTTAGCCGACTCTTTTATGGGAAATATAACTGTAGATGAGCTAAGACAAGAAGCACCTATTTTCAAGAAGCAAACCTATAAGAAGTATGAAAAGGGTTTAATTCGTTCCGATGGTCAGCCCGGTTTCAATACACAAACGGGTCGTATAGAACTTTATAGCCTTGCATTGCAAGCATGTGGTCTAGATCCTTTGCCTTACTACGAAGAGCCGGTGCCTAGTCCAATTAACGATCCAGAACTGTTTGAAAAATATCCACTTATTCTTGGAACTGGCGCTCGTGATTACATGTCATTCCATTCAGAACACAGGCAGATTCCAACACTACGCAATCTGAAAAAGGATCCTGAAGTTGAAATCAATCCGAAGACTGCCGAGAAATATGGAATAGAAAACGGCGACTGGGTATGGCTAGAAAATCAATATGGTAAATGCCAGCACAAAGCGAAAGTAACACCTGTTGTTGCTGAGCATATGGTTATGGCAGACCATGGTTGGTGGTTCCCAGAAGAAGATGGCGAAAGCCCGAACAACTACGGTATCTGGCGTATCAATGTCAATAATCTGCTACCCAACATACCTGGCAAGTCTGGGTTCGGCACCAACTTCAAATCGCAGTTCTGCAAGATATATAAGGTAAAGGATGGTGAATAGCATGGGAAGAAAAGGACTATTCATTGACTATGAATATTGCACTGGATGTAAAACCTGTGTTGTGGCGTGTAGGATGGAACATAATCTTCCGCAAGACCAATTTGGAATTGTTGTAAGCGAAGTAGGTCCTTGGGAAATAGTTCCCGGCGATAATCATTGGCAATATTCATATGTTCCCATTCCAACCGACCAGTGTTGTGGATGTGCGGAAAGGCGCGAAATGGGTAAATTGCCTATTTGCGTACAAAGCTGTCAGGCTAATGTTATGAAATTTGGCGACATAGATGAACTGGCAGCTAGCATGCAAGAAAAAACGAAAGTTGTCTGCTACACGATTGAATAACTTTAGCGTGTATAGGGTGATAAATCTTGTCTGAATTGAAGGCGAGATCATTAAAGGAAATGATCTCGCCGAAAAATATATTCGTCTCGATATAAGGATATATTATGACTAATGATGCAGTTGTATCCGCCAATCAGAAAACACCTGCACGTGCGTGGGCGGTTTTGGTTGTTGTATACATAGCCAGTTTTATGGCTCCCATGGCACAATTCAAAGTTCCTGCACTTGAAAACTGGATAATACCCGAATTGATTATTCCGCAGTTTGGACCGGAAAATATCAGTCTTTACTTTGGCATAATGATGAGTGCGTTGGCTATAATCGGCGTAATTTTAGCTTTTCCAGCAGCGATAATAACTCGCAAATTTGGTATGAAGGCTTCAATGGTTATATCTGTTGCAGCATTAATGCTTGGAACGCTGGTGTGTGTTGTTGGTGATAATTATTGGATGGTTCTTGTTGGGCGCATGATAGAGGGCGTGGGTATTGGATTAGTTGGTGTGGTTGCTCCGGCATGCGTCTCTATATGGTTTCCAGAAAAAACACGGGGGACAGCGTTGGGAATATGGGCATCATGGTTTCCGCTTGGCATAACTGTTATGTTCAATATTGCTCCAATGATAGCTACTGTAGCTGACTGGCAAGGTGTTTACTGGTTCTGCATAGTTTGCGATATTGTTGCACTGATTTTGTTTCTGCTTGTATTTAAGATGCCTGAATACTCTAGCGATACGCCCCCTGAAGAAGCTAGCTTGAAAGATGGTTGGAAGTATTTGAAGAATAGTAAGCTATGGATATTGGCTGTTGTATTTTTCATCTATAACTTTATTCAGTTGGGCGTTGTTAATTCGTTTTATAACCAATTTCTTTCATCGGTGGGCGGGCTTGATCCTCAAGCTGCAAACGGTATAACTAGTGTCATGACAGCTATAGGTATTATTTCGCTTCCTTTGGGTGGAGTTATATTCGATCGCGTTCCGTATAAACATAAGAATAAGCTGATGATACTCACCTATGTGCTATGGATTATCGCACTTCTGTTTGCCTTTGGATCGGGCAACGATATGATGGTAGGAGTGTGGATTTTCATTATAGTTATGGGTATAGCTAATGGTTTTGGCGCAGGATCGTTAAGACCATATGCTCCGTCTCTTGTCCCTAATACAGCGTTAGGCGCTACGATGGCGATGGCATTATTGCAGTTTATGCAAAACTTGGGATCTGCTGTTGGATCTCCTGTATATGGTGCAGTGCTTGATAGTGTTGGTTGGGTTAATGCGAACTACTTCTTGCTTATTCCGATGTGTGTGATAGCTATAGTGCTCGCATGTTTCTTGAAGCCAAAAAATAGCGACAAAACTATATCTGCCGCTAATGACACTGAAGTTAATTAATGAAGTCTGTATTTCTTAGATAAAGACTCTTGATTTGCATTGATTGTTTTGTAATGAAAGTTAAATGCCTTAGAGCAGGTTACGTATTATAGCCTGCTCTATAGCTTCTTTTTTGCTATGTGCATTAAGTTTGTGATAGCTGTTTTTAAGATGAGTGCGAACTGTTTGTTCGGATACGAACATGACGGAGGCTATTTGTTTAACACTCATTGCATTTGATGCGTGGCGTAGTACTTCCAATTCTTTTTGGCTTAATACAACTTCGGTGGTTTTGAAAGTATGGTTGCTAGATGGTGAAATAAGCTCTTCTAAGGGTTGTGTAGAGAAAGAGGACATAGTTAAAAGTGCTATGGGGCATGGTATAGCTCCATATTTTACTTTAGTGGCAATGCTGTTTATAGAGCGTAAAGCTGAAGCTGCATAAGGGTGAAGATAATTGGATGTTTGCATGCTATCTTTGAGTAAAAAGTTATTAAGAGCAATGAATGTGTTTGCTAAGTCGTGTGCAAGTTTAGATGGATGAGTGGAATTTGCTATTGTTCTGAAAATCATGCATGTAGGAAGCGGCCAACCGTAGAATAAATCGAAAAGAATATCGGAAATGTCTTGTCTTGGATATTTTAGATATTTAGCTTCTAGTTTACGAATCTCGTCTTTTGAGAAAAATAGGTCACTATCGTCTAGGTGCATTGAACAACGATTAGCATATGCTTGCGTAAATTGGCAATTGGTTTGAGCTGTTACAACTAGTGCAGGACGCATTGGACTATTCATGAATGGCTCAATGCATGTTTCAAATGACTTTGAGCTTAAGGAATGTATGTCGTCAATAATAAGTATGGTTTTTGCGGGTAAAGAATTCAGATACATACGCAACGAGTTAGAAGAATCGTACGGATCGAGACGAAGCCAAGATATGTTGAGATTCTTACGTGTTAAGGTTTCATCTATCTGATTTAAAAGAGTGCTTTTGCCAGATCCGATACATGCTTGTATCAGTACGAAATGTGATTTACTTTTTAGTGCAGACACAACTGAAGATATCTGTGCATTACGTGTAAGTGAAAAAGCAGTTTTTGGTTGTTTTTGCACTTTTGTTGAAGGTAACATATAGCTATCGTATCGTTGTGTATTGTCCATAGCATCCCTAAAAGAATCGCGGTTTATATCATTTTTAACTGATTCGAGGTCATATGCAAGAGACGGATAACTTTTCTGGTTTTGATTCTAGCGAGAGCCGCCCCATAGTATCTCTCAAACTGTTTCCTCCTAAGGCATCATCTAATATTGTAGAAAGAACAAGGCTAATAAAAAAGGTTGTAGACCTAGACATTCGCGTTGTTTCAATTGTAGCTCCTGCTGGATATGGCAAAACAGTTTTAATGACAGAAGCATATTTAACATTACAGGAAATGAGTCATAAGACAGTCTGGATACATCTTGATGAATATGATAACGGATTCAATTTCTGGTTCTGCTTTGTTGAAGCGCTGAAGCGTATAGACCCAACACAAGATTTTTCATGGCTAGATAAGCCGCATTGGAAAGATGAAGAATTTGATGAAAGCTCTCAATTTGGTTGGTTAGTTCCTCTTATAAATCAGATGGCATTCATAAAAGATCCGTTTACTATATTTCTAGATAACTTACATGTGATAAAAAACCATACGATACACTCAATGCTTAGACAGCTATTTGACTACATGCCTGCTGGAATGCGCCTTGTTATAGCAACTAGAGAGAGAATCCCCTTTTCAATTTCTCATATGCTTATGCGCGGCGAAGCGCTGGTTATCGATAAAGACGATCTTGCTTTTAACTATGCGGAAACTAGCGAATTACTGAAGGTACAAAGCGGACCAGAGATTTTAACTGGAAAAGTATGGAGTATTCAACAGATCACTCATGGATGGGTTACTGCTGTCAAGGTATTGGGAATGTCGAGTGAAGACAGCATAGGCAATATAGCCAGATCTATAGATGTAACTATGATTGACAATTCTTCAATATTTCAATTTCTCGAAGATGAAGTCATGGGTGAAATGGAAACTCCGATGTGGGAATTTCTTACAGAAATTTCGCTTTTAACCGAGATAAGAGCAGAGCTTTGTGATTACGTGTTAGAACGTAGTGACAGTGCAGATATTCTATACAAATTGGAGAATAAGGAACTATTTGTATATAGCATAAATACAGTTGGCGGATGGTTTAGGATACATCCCCTTTTCCGAGATTATCTGCGCAAAAGATTCGCTGACACAAATCACTCACGTGAGAAATCGCAGCGCATTCATGCTAGGGCTGCCGATTGGTTTGAAAGTAACGGATATGGCGCTTTGGCACTTCCACATTTATTTGCAGCGGAGATGTACGATAAATATCTTGATATTGTCGAGGAAAAATATTGTATAAGTGACATAAGGGCTTCTTTTTCGTCTGAATTAGTTGATCCTTTAATCAGCATTCCTCGTCTGCATCTATACAAGCATCCTAAAGCGCTCACTCTTCTTATAATTATTTTGTTTCATTTAGGTGGAAGCGATGAGCTCGATAGGCTAATTAAAGATATTGGCGATGTTGAACAGTTCTTTTCTAGTCAAGATGTGCTATCTGATTGGGATGAAAAATACGAACATATAATTCGGTGTCTTTTTGCTTACGATAATAAGGAATACGAAATTGCTATTTTTGAATTCGAGAGCGCCATCAGCATAGGAGAGGGATCACGCAATGATATAGATGGGTTCTTGATGATATTGTCTGCACGCTGCAATATGGCTTTAGGTCGCAGTGATGAGGCCATATTTTGGCTTCGTGAGTCGCTGAATAAGGCGCAAAGATTTCATATGGTTGAAGAAAGGCTTGCTTCTACGAATGAATTAGCTAGAACTTTGGCGAATATTGGCTGTATATACGAGGCGGAGAGGGTTTTGTTAGACGGCTTAAGATATGCCGACAGTGTTCATTCGCCGGGGGATGGGGTTATATTTCTGGAATTCTCCCTGATGTTTTTACGTCGCGAGTGGGGTATTTTGGAAGGCAGCGACAATGTATTTGATGATCGCCAAAATTTTATAGCACAGCAAATGGAGAATTTTACGGGATGGCTTCAGGCACCTGACTTTTTTCTAGAATTATCTAATTGCTATAAAGCTGAAGGCTGCAACGATATGGCATCTATTTGTTACAAGATAACGAAAGATTTATTGCGCAGTCATTTAGAGGTTCCGTTCTTGTCAGAGCAAGTGTCGTATTCTCGGGCAAAGCATTGGCTTTTTATTGGTCAGATAGATATGCTAGATGCTTGGTCGGAAGCGCAAGCTCTTAAAAGCAGTCGCGGAAACCTTCTGTCTGATAAGCTTATGTTAATTCCGAAAACTTTTGTGTTTTTAGCGCATGATAAACCTCGTCAGCTATTGGATTATTTATATAAATATTTGCCTGATGACAGGGTCTTAAATCTTCCTGTTTTTAGGATAGATTTCTTTTTATTGAAGGCGTGGGCTTATGCGCGTATTGGAGATAGCAAGCAAGCCTATATCAATATGTTGAATGCGCTTGTTAAGGCTGAGAGGGCGGGATTTGCTAGAAGTGTCATTGACTGGGGTCCGTGGTTGCTTGCTCTTGTTGAAGAATCAACCGATTTGTTGCCGGATGAACTAAGTGGATATGTGAAGAATTTAGTAGTTTTGGGTCATAAGGTATGGGATGACGTTGAGGAAATCCCATATTGGTGTCAGCCAGATGCTTGCGTCGACAATTCGTTAAGTTTGCGTGAAATGGAAGTATTGAAAATGTTGTGCGAGTCAATGTCGACCCCAGATATTGCTAATAAATTAGGAATATCTCTTAGTACAGCAAAAAGCCATGTGAATTCTATATATAGAAAAATGGGTGTTCATAAGCGTGTAGATGCTGTAAAAAAAGGTTCCAAAATACTTGGCATGAGTTGAAAAGGCTTGAAAATGTGTATGTTTTGCGTAAAGTGCGGCAAGTGTATTGGGAAGTCGAAGCCGTTTCTTGAAGAGGGTATATGCCCTAACTGTAAGACTAAAAATGCCAAAGATGCTTCGGCGTGTATAAAGTGTGGGTTTGATCTGCCTGCGGCTCCTGGGTGTGTTCGCAAAGATAAGTAAGTGCGCTCGCGACAGCTGTATTAAAGGAATCTAGCCGCGGGCACTTCTAATTTATGCACAGTTGTGTATAAATTAGAAGTGTGTGTATCTGGGTATTGATTAGTTACGCCTGAAAGATATTCGATTATTTTAAATAATCACACTTGGTGTCGGTGCGCCTATTTATTCAGGTAATTCTGAGTTAAATAATCTATTACTGCGTCGTTTCCTTGGATAAGCTGTTCGTTGTCGTATAAATAAGGAATCAGGTTTGCATCTCCACCCAAAGCCAATAATTCTTGGTAGGGAATTTCTTGCTCTACATCGCGCTTATCTAGTTCTATTTGATGTTCGTCGGCAAAAGCGGTTACTACCGAACATGTGGAACACGGAGCCCAATAGTAAAGAATAGGCGCTGTCATTTTAGTGCTTCCTTTCAACGTTTCTTAAAGCGTCCCTATTATCGCGCATCAATTAGCCCTTGTAGTATGCACTTCATATGAAATGTAGGTATTCGCTACTTATAAGTGTTTGCCGCTCAGCCGATGGATGCATTCATGATGTTTGATAGTTTATATAATGGCTGCTGTGTATGTTTGGAGGAACAATGGTGAAATCTATCATCGTAGTAGGGCATCGCAACCCCGATAACGATTCAATAAGCTCTGCTGTAGCGTATGCTTACCTAAAAAATGAACTGGCAAAACGCAATGGGCAAACCGATGTGGAATATATTCCGGCACGGTTGGGGCAAATGCCGCCCGAAAGCGAGTGGGTACTGGCAAAGAATGGCTTGGAAGCGCCGCGCGTAATAACGCATGTGTATCTGCGTGTGAGCGATGTTATGACGCGCGATCCTATAACCATATCGGTTGATGCGCCTATGCTAGAAGCAGGGCGCTTGCTGAAAAAGTACAATATACGATCGCTTGCCGTAACGGACGACGCGGGTAAATTCATGGGGCTTATTTCTACTCGCGCTATTGCCGAGCGTTATATTTCGGCTACCGATGCTTTGCAAGATGATGACCCCTCATCCAGTATGGCTGTTGCCTCGTCGCTAATCGATTCTTTGAATCAGCGCGTGGGCGAATTGATGGCAACAAATGTATTAGAGCTTGATGAAGAGGGGCTTTTGAAAGAAGCCACGGAAGACTTGATGGCAAGCGAACTTCGCGAAGGCATAATTTTAGATGATGCCGGCAGCGCAATTGGCATAATGACGCGCAGCGATGTGGCTGGCGCAGCGAAGCGTCGCGTTATTTTGGTAGATCACAACGAAACGCTGCAAGCGGCACCCGGTATTGAAGATGCCGACGTGATGGAGGTAGTGGATCATCATCGTATAGCAGATGTATCTACGGCGAATCCAATTCAGTTCATCAACTTACCACTTGGCAGCACCGCAACAATAGTTACTATGCAATTCCGCCAGCATGGTATTGCAATTCCGCCCGCCATAGCTGAAGTGCTTTTGTCGGCAATAATGACCGACACTGTAATATTGAAGTCGCCCACAGCAACCGATATTGATCGCGAACAGGTAGATTTCTTAGCCAACATAATTGGGTGCGACCCTGTGGAATTTGGGTTAGAGGTGTTCCGTCAGCGCGGTGGCGAAGATGATATGCCGGTGGAAGACTTGGTTTGCACCGATAGCAAAGAGTTCCAAATGGGCGACGATACGTTACTAATCGCGCAGCATGAAACGGTGAATTTGTCGGGAGTTATGGAGCGCGAAGCTGAAATGCGCGAATACATGCGCAAATTAATTGACGATCGTGCGTATACGATGGTGCTGTTAATGGTGACTGACATAATGGCAGAAGGTAGTCAGTTCCTTGTTGAGGGCAACACTCGTATTGCCGAGCGTGCCTTCGGTATAGAATGTGAAAGTGAAGGCGGCAATTGGATGCCGGGTATTCTTTCGCGTAAAAAGCAGGTTGCTGCGCGCATTTTGAACTAAGCTCAGATCTATCAATTCGAAGGCAGACGATGAACGTAGATAGACTGCATAGTACGTTTTTAGAGTTGGTTGGGGTGGAAAGCCCGTCATACCATGAGGCGAAAATGGCGGCATTATGTGCAAGCAAGCTGCGCGACTGCGGTTTTCAGGTGGAAATTGATGGTTCTGCTGAGCAAACCGGGTCTGATACAGGCAATTTAATTGCACATTTGCCGGGTACGGCGCGCGGGCATGTGGCATTTTGCGCCCACATGGATACCGTGCTGCCCTGCGCTGGTATAGAAGTTGTGCGAGAATCAGACGAAAAGGGCGACATTTACAGATCGGCTGGTGAAACTATTTTGTCAGCCGATGACAAGGCGGGCGTGGCAGCCATTTTGGAAGGTGTGCGTTCATCTATAGAAGCGGCTGATCCCAGACCTGACATAACAATATTGCTTACCACTTGCGAAGAGCAGAGCTTGGTGGGCGCATCTGCTTTAGCAACAGATGTATTTAGCAACAATGTGCCATGCTTTGTGTTAGATGCCGACGGTGCTCCGGGCACAATAATTGCCGAAGCGCCGAACCATTACACAATGCGTGCTCGCATAAGCGGTAAGGCGGCGCATGCTGGCGTAGAGCCTGAGGCAGGAGTGTCGGCTATTCGCATAGCAGCTGAAGCTATAGCGCAGATGCCGCTTGGACGGTTAGATGACGCTACTACAGCAAACGTCGGCGTTGTTAAGGGTGGCGTAGCTGTGAATATAGTTCCCGATACATGTATTGTAGAGGGCGAATGTCGCTCTATTTTCCCAGAGCGTGCCGAAACTTTGCGCAACGCTATGGAAGCCGCTTTGATGGAAGCTGCTGCGCGTCACGGCGGCAGCGCAGAAGTTGACTGGACACTAGATTATCCCGAAATAGTTTTTGCGGAAACTGATCCTATTATAGATATGCTGAAGCGCGCCATGCATTCGTGCGGCTTGCAGCCTAATATGCATCGTACAGGTGGTGGCGCTGATGCGAATATACTTGGGCGATGCGGCGCTTGCGCCATAACGCTTGGTATAGGTATGACAAACTTTCATTCTGTGGATGAATACATTTACGTTCAAGATTTGGAAGACTCGGCTCGTTTAGTGGAAGCGCTTATTAAAGAGGCAGTTGAGTAGAAGTTTCGCTATCATCTTCCGCATTCAAATGATACCTGATTGAGAACATAGACACTCCCGGCTCCGTGGCGTTTGACACACTGGGAATATATGTCTAATATGCAACGTCGCGCCTGAATAAGGCGCATATTTTTCGCATATCAATGCGGAAATAAATTAGTAAAACCTTTAAGGCAGAAAAGGAAGATAAAATTGCCAACAATTAATCAGCTAGTCCGTAAGGGCCGCAAAAAGCAGGTAGACAAGAAGAAGACCCCTGCTCTCCAGAGCAATCCGCAGAAGCGTGGGGTGTGCACCCGTGTGTTCACCACTACCCCCAAAAAGCCGAATTCTGCGTTGCGTAAGGTTTGCCGTGTGCGTCTAGTTAACGGCATGGAGGTGACGGCCTATATTCCCGGTATTGGTCATAACCTGCAAGAGCACTCAATGGTACTTATCCGCGGCGGTCGTGTTAAAGACCTGCCCGGTGTGCGTTACAAGGTCATTCGTGCCGCGCTCGACTGCGCTCCGGTGGACAACCGTATGCAGGCTCGCAGCCGCTATGGCGCTAAGCGCCCCAAATAACAAGTCGTTAAGTCGCGCGGGCTTACAAGCCTAATGGCGAGGACAAGATAACTCGCCCGAAGCGCGCAGAAGAAAAGGAGAAACGCATGCCACGTCGTGCAGCAGCATCCCGGCGCGAAATTCAGCCGGATCCAAAATTTAACAATCGTTTGGTTACGCAACTTACCAACAAAATAATGCTTGACGGCAAGAAGTCTCTTGCTGAGCGCATTGTTTATGGTGCTTTCGATTTGGTAGAGGAAAAGACTGGCGAAGATCCGCTGTCTGTCTTCAAGAAAGCTATGGACAATGTACGTCCAACACTTGAGTGCAAGCCGAAGCGTGTTGGTGGCGCAACCTATCAGGTGCCAATGGAAGTGAACTCTAGGCGTGCTACTACGCTAGCCATTCGCTGGATTGTAGATTACTCGCGCTCTCGTAAAGAGCACACCATGAAAGAGCGCCTAGCAAGCGAGATTATTGACGCTTCTAACAACACCGGCGCTGCCGTGAAGAAGCGCGAAGACATGTATAAGATGGCTGAGGCGAACCGCGCCTTCTCGCATTACCGATTCTAGTCAGGGGAACTCATATGGCTAAATTGGAACTAAAAGATACGCGCAACTTCGGTATTATGGCTCACATTGATGCGGGCAAGACTACCACTACCGAGCGTATTCTTTATTACACGGGTAAAACCCACAAGATTGGCGAAGTGCACGATGGTGCCGCCACTATGGACTGGATGGTTCAAGAGCAGGAGCGCGGCGTTACCATTACTTCTGCTGCAACTACTTGCTATTGGAAATATCCTCGCGGTGAAGAGGATGGCAAGGAATATCGTTTCCAAATTATAGACACGCCAGGCCACGTTGACTTTACTGCCGAAGTAGAGCGTTCGCTGCGCGTGCTTGACGGAACTGTTGCTGTGTTTGACGCTGTGGCTGGTGTACAACCGCAGTCTGAAACTGTTTGGCGACAGGCTGAGCGTTATGGTGTGCCTCGCATCGCTTTCATCAACAAGTATGACCGCGTTGGTGCCGATTATTTCCACGCCATTCAGACAATGCGCGATCGTTTAGATGCGCCGGCATATGCAGCTCAGCTGCCTATGGGTGCTGAAGACCAGTTCTGGGGCGTTGTGGACTTAGTTACCATGACTGCTTGGGACTTCAAGGCAGACGATAAAGGCATGACATATCCTGAGGCAATGGACGAAATTCCCGCTGAATTCAAGGAAGATGCCGAGCTGTATCGCCAAGAACTTCTTGAGGCTGCCGCCGATTGCGACGACGACCTGATGGAAAAAGTTCTGATGGAAGAAGAGATCACGGTCGAGGAATTCAAGGCGGCAATTCGTAAGGGCGTTATTGCTTGTAAGTTGAACCCCGTATTTGTGGGTAGCGCTTATAAGAACAAGGGCGTTCAGGAAATGCTCGACGCTGTAGTTGATTACCTGCCTAGCCCTGTTGATATTCCTGCTATTACCGGTGTAAATCCGAAGACCGATGCCGAGGAAGATCGTCCGGCTGATCCGAAAGCACCGTTTAGCAGCTTAGCGTTTAAGATTATGACCGACCCCTATGTGGGCAAACTAACTTATCTGCGCTGCTATTCTGGTTCGCTTGACAAGGGCAGCTATGTGCTCAATGCCGTCAAAGACAAGAAAGAGCGCATCGGTCGTTTGCTTCAAATGCACTCCAACCAGCAGATTGATGTTGATAAGTGCTCTGCGGGCGACATTGTGGCTGTAGTTGGTTTGAAGGATACTTCTACGGGCGACACCCTTTGCGATGAAGCTCATCCGATTATTCTTGAGAGCATGGAATTTGCCGATCCGGTAATTGATATTGCGGTTGAGCCGAAGACAAAAGCCGAGCAAGACAAGATGGCTATTGCGCTTCAGAAGCTGGCTGAGGAAGACCCGACATTCCGCGTGTCTACTAACCACGAAACTGGGCAGACCATTATTGCCGGCATGGGCGAGTTGCATTTGGAAATCATCATCGACCGCCTGCTGCGCGAATTCAAGGTAGAGGCAAATGTTGGCAAGCCTCAGGTTGCTTATCGCGAGCGCCCGGGACACGAGGTAATGAACGCAGAAGGCAAGTTTGTTCGTCAGTCTGGTGGTCATGGTCAGTACGGTCATGCGATTATCAACATGTATCCGCAAGAGGCTGGCAAGGGCTATGAATTCGAGAACAAGATTGTTGGCGGCGTTATTCCGAAAGAATTCATTCCTGCGGTTGACAAGGGTATTCAAGAGGCGCTGAATTCTGGCGTTTTAGCTGGATATCCTGTGGAAGATATAAAGGTTGAGCTTATTGACGGCAGCTTCCATGAAGTTGACTCGTCTGAAGCGGCATTTAAGGTAGCAGGTAGTATGGCTATCAAAGATGCTTTGAAGAAATCTGACCCTGTAATTCTAGAGCCTGTCATGGCTGTAGAAGTCGAAACGCCCGAGGAATACACCGGCTTCGTTATGGGCGATATTCCTAGCCGTCGTGGCATCATTCAGGGTCAAGAACAGCGCGGAAACGCAACTGTTATCAGCGCGAAAGTTCCGCTGTCGCAGATGTTTGGCTATGCGACCGACTTGCGCTCCGGTACACAGGGTCGCGCGGTTTACACCATGCAATTCGACTCTTACGAGCCGGTTCCAAAGAACGTTGCAACAGAAATAATCAGCAAGGCCGGCGGCAACGCCTAAGGCAGCTGGAAGGAGAATATCAAGTGGCTAATCAAAAGATTCGCATCCGCCTGAAGGGCTACGATCATGAAATCGTAGACCAGTCCACGAAACTAATCGTGGATACGGCCCAGAAGACCGGTGCAAAGATTTCCGGACCAATTCCGCTGCCGACTGAGCGTAATATGTATTGCGTTATTCGCTCGCCTCATGTGGATAAGGATTCGCGTGAGCAGTTCGAAATGCGCACTCATAAGCGTCTGATCGACATCTTGGAGCCCACCCCGAACACTGTGGACTCGCTGATGCGTCTCGATCTTCCGGCTGGCGTCGACATCGAGATAAAGCTGTAGGAGGCGCAGCATGACTATGAAAGAAATTTACGGCAAGAAGCTGGGTATGACCCAGATTTACACCGAAGACGACGTGCTGGTGCCCGTTACAGTTATTAAAGCTGAGCCTAACACGGTATGTCAGGTGAAGACCCCTGAAACTGACGGTTATAACGCCGTACAGGTGGGCTTTGGCTATATAAAGCCGCAGAAGGTGAACAAGCCCATGAAGGGTCACTTTGAAAAGCAAGGTGCCGAGCCTAAGCGCTATCTGCGTGAAATTCGCGTAGAAAATGCTGCCGACTACAAGGTAGGAGACGAGCAGACAGTAGCAGCTTTCAATGAAATTGAGAAAGTTGATGTTACCGGCACTAGCAAGGGTAAAGGTTTCGCGGGCGTTATTAAGCGTTACGGTTTTGGCGGCGGCCCGGGCGGTCACGGTGCACACTTCCATCGCGCTCCCGGTTCTGTTGGTCAGTGCGCAACGCCTTCGCGTGTGTTTAAAGGCGTGCGTCTTCCGGGACACATGGGTTGCGACACGGTTACTGTATTAAACCTAGACGTTATGCGTATCGATGAGGACCAGAATCTGATTTTGGTGAAGGGCGCGGTTCCCGGCGGCAAAAACGGCATTGTACGCGTGCGCGTCGCCAAGTCGCTAAATCTGTAAGGAGCAAAAATGGCAACACTTGAGATAAAGGATGCACAGGGCAAGGCGGCTGGCAAAGCCGATCTTAGCGATGCCATATTCGGCATTCAGCCCAACATGCACGTTATGCATCGCACCGTAAAGGCGCAACAAGCCGATTGGCGACAGGGTACGGCTAACACTAAGACTCGTAGATATGTTAGCGGTGGCGGCAAGAAGCCGTGGCGCCAAAAGGGTACTGGTCGCGCGCGTCAAGGTACTATTCGCGCACCTCAATGGCGCGGTGGCGGCGTGGTCTTTGGTCCGCACAGCCGTAGCTATCATCAGAAGGTGAACAAGAAAGAAATCAAGCTAGCAATGCGTAGTGCACTTTCTGCGAAGTTGGCAGACGGCGAGATAATTCTTGTTAAGCCTTTCGATTTTGAAAAGCCGCGCACAAAAGATGCCATAGCGGCTCTGAAAGCGCTAGGTATTGATAATCAGCGCATTACGCTTGTTATTGAAAATGAAGATGTGGAAACGTTCCTGTCTTTCCGCAACATTTCTTCGGTAGACATTCTGCCGGTAAACGACATTAATACGTATGAAATCCTAGATAACAAGAAGCTGGTTATCGTGGACAGCTGCCTGAAATACATCGAGGAGGTGCTTGCATAATGCAACGTGATCCTAGAGAGATCATCATTCGTCCTATCATCTCGGAGCACAGCTATGACGTTATAGAAAATAACGTTTATACGTTCGAAGTGGCGAAAGATGCTAACAAGATAGAGATTCGCAATGCTGTAGAGGCTATCTTTGATGTTAAGGTGACAAAGGTAAATACTTTGAATGTGAAGCCAAAGCCGAAGCGCGTGCGCTATCAGACGGGTTTAACTCGCACATGGAAGAAGGCTATGGTTACACTTGCTGAAGGCGATGAGATATCAATTTTCGCTAGCTAATCCGAAGTTAAATAGCGGTTTTTTGAAGGGCACCCCGCAAAGGGTGCCTTTTTCTTGGTGTGCCGAGCATGCGCACGTTTCTAATGGGTGAAAGTCCCTAGTACGCCCGATAGCGGGAAGTGCATAGCCAAATTCAGGCATATAGGCAGAAAAGTGTGTAATGCTCAATCCATCGCAAAGGGGGGAAGAAGTGCTGTTGTGGAACTCTGACCAAACCAGACCGTGTGTTGCCTTCGTCACTTTTTAGGCGAAAAATGGTCAAAACTTCCGACTTTCCACAGTCTATAATGCCAAATTACGCCAATTACGAATCAAAATAGAATTGAAGAACCCTGTTTGCCCAGTGTCCTCCACAATTCAAGTTAGCTATGTGGCACTATGACCATGGAAAGCTGGAAGTTTTGACCATTTTTCTAACTTTTTTGAACTAGTATACGGATGAGTTGAATCGTAATCTAGCGTCCGGGGTGTTGAGAGTTTACCCAAAAGCCATCCAACAAACACTTTAAGCCATCTTGCGGAGGTGTCGTTTTTCCTAACACTAGAGCCTCCGCATAAGCTACATCTCCACCTCTGCCTTCCGGCTTGTAAATCCTTTTTTCTTCATCTTGCCGCCACAGATTGCACATTTTCTAGTAAACACAGCTCACCCCTGTCCATAACTGACTTTTTCTTGGAAAAAGTCAGTTATGGACAGGCATATCAAGTGAGAATTAGGCGCACTTTTTGCCTATATGAAAGTCGAGTGGCATCGACTTCAGAGGCATCTATTTGGTATCTGAACAGGGAAAACAGCATGAATTTTTACACCCTTTTCTGCCTATATGCCGAAAAGGCATTATTCTAATTTGGAATCTTGCATTAATTTTTTCATCATCTTTCATGCTCTTAATGCAAAAGCTACATCCATTTCCTGAACTGATAATTAGTTTATTTAGTTGTTGGAGTGCGGCACCAGCATCTGACGAGGCATTGCATCTCTTGGCGGGCATCTAACTGCGGTGTTTGCAGAGACAAGCAAGCGTCTCTGTATTTTGAAGTATCAAAAGGCAAGCAAAGAGAGAGGGAGAGAATAGGATGGATAAACCTAAGTATCATCTGGTACCTCATGAAAAGCCTTATCGGTATGACGAAAACGGTCTGCATGTAACACGTGGTAGTGCGTGGTCTGGACCGGGTTGTCATATCGGTTGCGGCGTACTGCTGTATACCGATGACGAAGGCAAACTAGTGAAGGTAGAAGGCGACCCAGAGAATCCGTATAACCAAGGGCGTTTATGTAATCGCTGCTTGGCGCTAACCGAAGTGGTTTATAACCCTAGCCGTATTTTGAAGCCCATGAAACGCAATCCCGAAGATCGTGGTAAGGATGCTTGGACAGAAATAAGCTGGGATGAAGCTTACGATCTGATATATGAAAAGTTTACTGAAATTAAGGAAAAGTACGGTCCATGGGCTATACCGTTCGTGCAGGGAACTGGACGCGACATTGCTGCATGGATAACGCGCTTGGCGTGGTCGTTTGGTTCTCCGAACTACATGTTTAACATGTCGGGTATGGCGTGCTATTTGCCGCGCGTAGCAGGGTGCGCTGCTACCACTGGTAACTTCTGGGTGGGCGATTTCGCTCAGCAATTCCCCGATCGCTACGATAATCCTAATTGGGAGTGCCCTGACTACATAATGGTATGGGGCAATAATCCTCTGATAGCGAATTCTGATGGTTTTTACGGACATTGGATGGTTGACGTTATGAAGCGCGGCGCCAAGCTAATTGTGGTTGATCCGCGCCTTACATGGCTTGCGTACAAGGCTGAATATTGGCTGCAGATACGCCCCGGCACCGATGCGGCGCTGGCGCTAGGTATGCTAAATGTAATTATTAGTGAAGATTTGTACGACCACGAATTTGTTGAGCGCTGGTGTTATGGCTTTGATGAATTGGCTGCTGCCGCTGCCGAATATCCGCTCGATCGTGCATCTGAAATAACATGGATTGCATCTGACATAATTCGCGATGCTGCTCGTGCGTGGGCTAACGCTAACAGCGGCATAATGCAGTGGGGTCTTGCCGTTGATACCACCAAAGAATCGCTACCTGCCGCGCAGGCAATCGGCGCATTGTGGCAAATATGTGGCTACTGCGATAAGCCCGGCTGCATGATAGTTCCCCCTGAAATACTCGCGTACTCTGGTGGTTTCGGAGGCGAGCTGGTAACTGATGAAATGAATGAGCACCGCATCGGTTTGGATAAGTATGCGCTACTGCGTTTTGGCTTCCAAGTGGCTTCTTCCGACGAGGTTATGAAAACGCTAGAAACTGGGCAGCCGTATAAGTTACATGGCGCATGGTTGCAAACCACTAATTTCCTAACTTGTACCGCACCCGACCCCGAGCGTTCAATAAAAGCATGGCGCACACTAGATTTCATTGTAGTGGTTGATATGTTTATGACGCCTACTGCTATGGCGCTAGCCGATGTATTCCTACCGGCTTGTACTTATGCTGAACGCGATGGCATTCGCGTGGGCGACGGTGCTCAGCGCGGTGAAACTATCAATAAAGTTTGCCAAGTGGGCGAGGCAAAATCTGACATGCAGATTAACCTAGAGTTGGGCAAGCGTTTTAATCCAGAGGCATGGCCGTGGGCTGATGTGGATGAAATGTTCTCTTATGTTATAGAGTGCACAGGCTATACATTTGAAGAATTGCAGGAAGTTGCGCCAGCCTACATTCCATTCGAGTACAAGCGCTATGAAAAAGGTATGCTTCGTTCAGACGGGCAGGTCGGTTTCAATACCACTACAGGGCGTTTGGAATTATGGTCCACTTTCTATAACAAAGCTGGTTTAAGTCCTGTACCTTATTTTGAAGAGCCAACTGAAAGCCCCGTTTCTACACCAGATCTTTATGAGAAGTATCCGTTTGTGCTTACTACCGGCGCACGCAATTGGTTCATGTTCCACTCTGAGCACAGGCAAGTGCCGCATCTGCGTGCTAAGCGTCCATGGCCTATCGTGCAGATGAACCCCAAAGCTGCCGATAAATTGGGCATCAAAAATGGCGAATGGGTTTGGTTAGAGAACGATCGCGGCAGGTGTAAGCGTGTAGTTGAAACTACAAACATAATAGATGAAAGAGTGCTGATGTCAGACCATGGCTGGTGGTTCCCTGAAGCCCCGGGCGAGGAAAAAGATGGTTTATTCGGCATGCTTGACCTAAATGTGAACAAACTGCTCAATTCCTACCTTCCCGGCAAATCTGGATTCGGCGCAAACTATAAATCGATGCTGTGTAAGGTATACAAGGTGCAGGAGGAAAACTAGCCATGGCTGATTACGGAATGTTGATAGATTATGACTGGTGTACCGGCTGCCATACATGCGAAACTGCATGCCAGATGGAGCACAATTTGCCGCCCGACCAGTTTGGAATAAAAGTTACAGAAGTGGGGCCTTATCAATATGGCGATAGGAAATGGGTGCTTATAAACATGCCAATTCCTACCGATCAATGCAACTTTTGCGTAGAGCGCATAGCGCAGGGGAAATTGCCTACATGCATGCATCACTGCCAAGCGCGTTGTTTGGAAGTGGGTCCTATTGAGGAGTTGCAATCGAAGCTGTCTGCTAAAAAGAAGCAGGTGCTATTCCATAATCAAGGTTAACCCGAGCTTCTATGGGTGTTGCTGTTTTTGAGATTGCAGCGCCATGCGGGCTAAGGTGGTCAGCGGTATAGCTGCTGACCACCTTATTGCATCTAGCTTGTAGGTGTGCATTCCCTAGCCCTTTCCTGAAGGCGGCAACTTGCGAGCATGGACGCAAATACAAGAAAGGATGTGCTATGTCGTGTGGGTACGCTTGTGTTGGGTGTGGAAAATGCCGCGGAGAGCCCCGCAAGTTAGAAATAACACCGGTATGCTTCCGCTGTGGCTTTCAAAATGAAGAAGGTGCTGATAAATGTTCACAATGCGGTCTTGAATTACCTAAGCCTATTCAAGTTTCTAGTTCGGATAAGCAGTCAGCCCTTTAAAATAGATATATAATCTATCCATGCAGATTTCCCATCTTAGAGAAATGATAGTGTTGGCGCAAAATCACAGTTTTACACAAACTGCGATTCAGCTATACACGACTCAATCTGCTATCAGTAAGCATATATCAGCGCTGGAACAAGATCTTGGTGTGGCGTTGTTTCTGCGCGATAGAAACAATGTGGAACTAACCGATGCAGGTTCTATATTCATAGAGTATGCTCAACGTGTAGTAAACGACTATAACGAGGGTATAGTAGCTCTAAATCGATTCAATGCTGGCATAAATCGCAATATTACAGTAGGGTATCTAGCGGGTGCTGTGTCGGCATTTTTGCCTGAAGTAGTTAGCCGTTTTATGGAATCTCATAGCTGCATTAATTTGGAGTTCCATACGCAAGAAATAGACGGTACATTTTCTGGGCTGGAAGACGATAGCCTAGACATGGTTATTACAACTGAATACATCAAATTTCCCACTACGATATATCATGTGGAAAAACTCTACCGCGACCATATTGCTGTAATAGTGCCGAAAGATCACAGGTTGGCTTCGCGCGAAAGCGTACATTTGAAAGATTTGATAGGCGAGAAAATTATCTTTTCGTCACCGTCGTTTATGATTCGCGAAGCACCCATAATAGAAAACTTAATAGCGCCTATTCGCGACAAAATAACGTTGGTGCAGTCCGCCAATGATATTTGGAGTTTGTTTATGCTTATAAGCAGCGGGCGTTACGTTACTGTCTTATTTGACCATGTGCGTAATTATTCCGATTTTGATCAGCGTTTTGCCTTTTTGAGATTAGAGGAAGCGCCAAAACATTTCGATGTTGTGGCGGTTTGGAAGCGCCGTGCGGAATCGGATGTGATGATGGACTTGGTAACTTTATTGCGTGATGTAATATCAGAAAGAGGCGTTTTGTAGCCTTGCTGGCTATGCGGGCATCGCTTCGCTTTTTCCTTTCGGGTCTACTGTCGGAAATGACAGTTAGGGTGCGATAATTCGAACATTTCTTACAGCGGGCTAGCAATCCTCCAGTTGATACGATTCTTTCCATAAATCGTTAGGGGCAATATTTTTTGTGTGGGCTATCAATACGTTGTTTGCGTCGGTTACATTTGCGAAATATCCAAAAAAGTTTTCAGCTATATCTACTAACTCTTGGAACGATCCGGCGGCGCGAACCACTTCTGACATACTTGATATAAACTCGCCAATAGAGAACAGGTAATTTGAAATATCTACAACTAGTGTGTTGAATGATGCGCCTGCGCGGTTGACGCTTTTCACAAAGGCTGCATTAGCTAGCGAACCGGAAGGCACGCATTCGTCGTTTTCCAAAAATACGATAGAAGGCGCCTCACATAAATCTTTATGCGACATTGCTTCTTCAAGCGTAAATATTCGCAGCACCGAATTTGCTTCGGTGGCAAAAGGCGGCACGAAGTGCACTTCGTGCGACGGACCAGCATATGCCGCAATGCGTGTTATTCCTCTGCGGTTTTGTGCCGGGGAAAATTCTATCTGATAACCGCACCGTTTCAGACCGTCTAAAATCATTTGCAGCGTTATTCCGCTTGTGCGCGGTAGGGGATGCGAAGGTGTAGGAGCGTGTCCCAATATTTCTCCTTGAGCGCCGGGTCTATAAAGATTTTTACTAGCTAATTTATATTTTAATCGGTTGAAGCGCAGCGTGTCGGTTGAATTGCGTTGGACACTTTCATAACTTACAGAATTTCAAACAAACATCTGTAGACCTTCGCTAAATGCCAATGCCAAACTTCGCCAAAATTTGCCAACGATGGGCTGCATTTGGTTTTCATGTAACGAATACGGTTTATAAGCATGTGGCTTTGTTAGAATGATTAGGTACGTTTTCCGTATGTGAAAGGACTTGTAAGATGAATATAGTGCTTCTGGGGGCGCCGGGGGCTGGAAAGGGAACTCAGGCGGCTAAGCTTGTATCTGAAGAAGGGCTTTGCCATATCTCTACCGGCGATATTTTGCGTCAAGCCGTGAAGGACCAAACTGAACTCGGCATGAAGGCCAAGGCGTTCATGGATGCAGGCGATCTGGTTCCCGATGAACTAATAATCGACCTGATGCGCGAACGCATTCAGCAGCCCGATACTGCAAAGGGAGTTATCCTAGACGGTTTCCCCCGCACTACTACGCAAGCCGTTGCGCTTGATACCATGCTTTCAGAACTGGGTCGTCCGCTTGATGCTGCGCTGCTTATAGATGTTGACCCGGAAATTATAGTTGGTCGGCTTACTAGCCGCCGTATGTGTCGCGAATGCGGCGCTATTGGCACCGCTGCCGATGGCGACACTTGCAAGAAGTGCGGTGGCGAAATGTACCAGCGTGACGACGATAACGAAACCACAGTACGTAACCGCTTGGAAGTTTACGAGAAATCTACAAGCCCTCTGATCGATTACTATCGTGGCTGCGATTTACTGGTGACAATAGATGGCGATCGCGATCCTGAAGTGGTGTTCGTCGACGTGAAATCTGTTTTGAAGTAAATTCTGCTGGCATTGTTAGCGTAAATTAGAGTACACATAGCCCCTCTAGTTGCTTGATTGCTTCCCAAATATGTTTATTGCGGCTGCACTCAAGACACTAGAGGGGCAACTTGTATCTTCATACGCCGACCGCAATGCTCTAGTCAGCTTTTCTCTTATATAATCATTGCATGCCGTCAATTTGGGAGAATATCGCGTATTTCTTCCGGCGTACAATTACGCCGAATAAACGTGTTATTACCCATATTGCCAAGTGGGTTGGCATATTAGTATGCATAGCCTTAGCGCTGGAAGTTTTCGTCTTCAATTTCAACTACTTTGCGTCGGCGGGCTATTCGCCGATTAACCTAAAGTCGCGCATACAGTTAACCGAAACTGCCGACGAAACTTTCCGCATTACTGCCGCCAACAATCAGCTGGAATTTACAAACCTCAACACCGAGATACATAACATTTTTATCGACTTTGCAAGTTGGCAGCCTGCTCAAAATGTGCCGTTGAAAATTCAATTTACCGACACAGCGCACATAACGTATTTTGACAGCACGGAATACACGGTGGGTGTGCCTGTGGTTAATGTGGCTACAAATTCGCTGCAAAGCAAATATATAAACCTAAGCACGAATGGTCTTGTAGACAACTTAAAAATAGAAATTGTTGGCGAAGACGTGCAGTATCCGCTGCGCTTGAACACTGTTGTGCTGAACGCGCATCATCCGTTTATATTTAATGGTGTACGCTTCATCATCGTTTTAGGGGTTCTTCTACTTGCATTTATGTTCAGACCGAAAAGCGCTATATATCGGCTGCGAATAGTTGAGCATCCGAGGCGCTCGAAGGCAGGCATCATTGCGGCCAATGTGATAGAGGCAGCAATAATTACTGCCCTTTTATTCTATGGTTCTAATTTAGTGGGTATTGCTACTGCGAATTACAACCAAGGTGAATGGGATGGTCATTCAATTGTAAACACATACGAGGTGGGCGGCGATAACGCCCAGCAATATTCAGAGCTGGCGAAAAGCTTTACGCAGGGCAAACTCTACTTAGAGGAAGAGCCGCCTCAGTGGTTGCAAGATATGGAAGACCCGTATGATAAAGGCGCACGCGACGAAGCGCAGAAGGAAACGGGCGATCCGTATCTGTTTGACGTGGCTTATTACGAGGGGCATTACTACGTGTATTTCGGCGTGGTGCCGGCGCTGCTTTTCTACTTGCCGTTCTATGTTTTAACTGGGCAAAGTTTTCCAACAGCAATTGGTGTACTAATTGCTGTTGTGGCGTTTGTGCTGGGTTGCTCTGCCATGTTAGATCGCTTCGCGCGCTACCACTTCAAGCGCGTAAGTTTAGGCATTTACCTGCTTGTACAAATACCGCTTGTATTTTGTTGCGGAATACTTTATTTGGTGAAATTCCCCACTTTCTATTCGCTGCCAATAGCATGCGCTATGGCGTTTTCAGTGTGGGGCCTATACTTCTGGATTCGTGCGCGCGAATCCAGCCGGCGCTGTTTGAATTTCGCAATTGGGTCTTTATGTATGGCACTTGTAGCCGGATGCCGTCCGCAATTTTTATTGCTGTCGCTTTTGGCTATTCCGCTGTTTTGGCGCATCTATATTCGCCAGCGTCGCATTCTTACGCGCGATGGAATGCGCGAAGTGGCGTGCTTGCTGCTTCCCTATGTTGTGGTGGCAGCTGGAATTATGTGGTACAACTACGCACGCTTCGGCAGCTTCACCGATTTTGGTGCGAACTACAACCTAACCATGAACGATATGACGAAACGCGGTTGGGTACTTGGTCGTTTTGCTCCGGCGTTCTTCAGCTATTTCTTACAACCGCCGAATGTTTGCGGTGTATTCCCCTTTATTCAGCCGGCAGAATTCGCCACCACTTACATGGGGCAAACCATTAAAGAAGTTACATTTGGCGGCGTGTTTGCCTGCCTGCCTGTGCTGTGGATGCTGTTTTTTGCCGCGCCAATTGTGCGCCTGCGAAATGCCCAGCGCTCTACCAACACCATTACAGGGGTCATAATAACTTTGCTAGTGTCGGCTGTAGTTATAGCGCTGGTCGATGCGCAAATGGCTGGTATTCTGCAGCGCTATTATGCCGATTTTAGTTTCATGCTTTTAGCTGCTGTAGTGCTGCTGGTCTTTATCGTGAATGAGAATATTACCGACAATCCGCTGCCTAGCCGTTTATATCCGAAATCTATAGGCGCCGAGCAACTGCCCACAGCTCCTATTGGTGGCGTTAAAATGCGCAGCATTATAACGTGCGTTTTGTTGGCGTTGGCGGCTATTAGTGTCACATATAGCTTACTGCTGTGCTTTGTGCCCGAAACCGGATGGTATTCTGATGTGTATCCTTGGGCGTACCAAGAATTATTAGAGACGTTTTTGTTCTGGACCTAACATTTAGCGAGTCGGCGGGTTGGCGGGCGTCTTATAGATCAGCACATCGGAGGTGCCAAATGAACATTATTATTGCAGACGATTACGAAAAGATGAGCCGTATAGCTGCGGACATTATCGCCGAGAAAGTGCGCAAGCAGCCAAAATGCGTACTTGGACTGGCTACTGGTTCTACTCCTATTGGCACCTATGAAAACCTTGTAGCCGACTGCAAGGCAGGCAAAGTAGATTTCTCAGATGTAACCACTTTTAACTTAGATGAATATGTTGGGCTTCAGCCCGAAAACGATCAAAGCTATCGTTACTTTATGAATACAAATTTATTTGACCATGTGAATATTGACAAAGCGCGTACCCACGTTCCCGACGGTTCGAATCCGGATGCTGCGGCGGTATGCAAGCCTTACGATGAAGCCATTGCAAGCGCTGGCGGAATAGAACTGCAATTGTTGGGGCTTGGTCATAACGGTCACATTGGTTTTAACGAGCCCGCCGATGAATTTCCCGTAGGTACGCATATAGTAGATTTAACAGAAACAACCATTCAAGCTAACAGCCGTCTGTTTGACAATGCCGATCAAGTTCCGCGCCAAGCATACACAATGGGTATTGGCACCATAATGGGTGCGCGCGAGGTGCTTGTGGTGGTAAGTGGCGAAGATAAGGCGGAAACTGTGGCGCTTGCATTCAGCGGTCCTGTTCGTCCGCAGGTTCCAGCTTCTGTGCTGCAACTGCATCCTAATTGCACGATAGTGCTAGATAAAGCTGCCGCTTCTGCGCTGTAGTTATGCATGGGCAAGCAAAATTGCAATTGATGTAATTATGCTTGCCTATTTGAGCATTTCTCAGAAAAATGCATAGCTTTGAATCAGGTTAGCGTCCTGTGAATGTTTCAAATAGGTTACACTTAACTCTATAGGCAAATCGAAGGTTAGGGGACTGATGTGAACAACCTTCTTCGTTTAATAGGAAATCGCCTTCTTTGGTTACCTATTATGATCTTGGGCGTTACTATCCTCGTGTTTTTCATTATGTCGCTGTCACCCATTGATCCAGCTTATTCGGTTCTAGGCGAGAATGCCACGGTGGCGCAAGCAGAAGCTTATCGCGAGGAAATGGGTCTGAACGATCCAATCATTGTGCAATATGGCAATTTCCTGATAGGTCTTTTGCATGGCGATCTTGGAACTTATGGTGCATCGCGCATGTCAGTCACCGACCGTGTAATGGAAGCTTTGCCTGTTACGTTGCAGCTTACTTTTATGGGCTTGATTTTTGGCGTTGTTGTTGCCGTTATCCTAGGCGTTGTTTCGGCGCTATATCGCGACAAATGGCCCGATCAAATCATCCGTGTTTTATCTATTGCATGTATTGCTACGCCGTCTTTCTGGTTAGCCGTACTGCTTATTTTGGCATTCCAAGGCATACTTCCTGCATCCGGTCGTCTGCCAGATTTATTTACCGACCCAAGTGGGTGGTTCACGCGAATGCTTTTGCCAGCCATTTCTCTTGGCGTGCCTGTTGCAGGTCAACTTACGCGCGTTGTAAGAACATCTATGGTTGAAGAACTTGATAAAGACTATGTGCGTACAGCTCTTGGCGCTGGCATACCTAAGAGTGTTGTTGTGGCGCGCAACGTGCTTCGCAACGCACTTATAACACCTGTTACGGTTCTAGGTTTGCGCATTGGTTATCTTATCGGTGGCGCAGTTATCATCGAGGTTATTTTTAACCTGCCGGGCATGGGTATGGCTATTGTGTCCGGTATTCAGTCGAATTATCTATATTTAGTACAGGGTGTTGTGCTTACGGTTGCTGTGGCCTTCATCATAATCAACATTATTGTTGACATGCTCTACATCCTGATTGACCCGCGCATAAGGACGGTGTAGATCATGACTGATGAAAAAAATCTGAAAACCCCCGGTAGCGGGACCGATATGACCGGCATAACGCCAACAGGTAGCAGTCCTGCTTTAGATGTGAAGCCACCTAAGCTTCGCGAAAAAACTACAGAGAAATTGGAAGGTAAGGTGCGCTTCCGCCGCTGGAAGAATATGCCTGTATCTTCGCGTATCGCTCTTGTAATACTTATTCTTATTGTTCTAATTGCCGTGTTCGCTAATTTCTTAGCTCCGTATAGTCCATACGAGATAACAGTTGCACGTCAGGCACCCGATGCCGCGCACTTGTTCGGCACCGATGATAAAGGGCGCGACGTTTTGTCTCGTATGATGTATGGCGGACGCTATTCATTGGTTATCGGTCTTGGCGCTACGGCATTTGCGCTGATATTCGGCAGCATAATTGGTTCGCTTGCAGCTGTTGTGCGCGGCTGGCTTTCGAATCTTATCATGCGTATTCTCGATATCGTTATGAGCTTTCCGGGTATCGCATTGGCAGCTACTTTTGTTATCGTGTTCGGTAATTCGGTGCCATCGCTTATATTCGCTATAGGTTTTCTCTACATTCCACAAATTGCCAGAATTGTGCGTGCGAATGTGATGAGTGAATACAATCAAGATTATGTACGTGCGGTAATAGTGTCGGGTGCACGTGCCAATTGGATTTTAGTAAAGCACGTTATACGTAACTGTATTGCACCGGTTTTGGTATTTACAATTGTTTTGGTGGCAGATGCCATTGTGTTTGAGGCATCGCTGTCGTTTATCAGTGCGGGCATTCCTGAACCTACTCCTACGTGGGGTAACATTTTGGCTGATGCGCGCGATGGTGTTTTGGCTGGGCGCTGGTGGCAAGCGTTGTTCCCGGGCTTGGCAATTATGATTACCGTACTTTGCTTGAATATATTCAGCGAAGGTATTACCGATGCTATGGCTGCGCCTGCGAAGGCGCCTGTGGCTGCTGGCGATGACAAGCTTAGCGCTAACCGCGAAGCTGACCGCATGGTTGCCGATCCTAAACTGGCTTACGCTGCTCAGGCTGAAATGCTGGAGGCTAGACTTTCCGAGTTGCGTGCAATTGAAGGCAAGCGCACCGATCGCTTTACAGCAAAGACCGATGTTCCGCCTATTCTTGAGGTTAAGAATCTTTGTATTCGATTCCCACGCCATGGTGATGTGAATGTTGTAGACAACATTAGTTTTGTTGTTCGTCCGCGTCAGACCATGGGTCTTGTGGGTGAATCTGGTTGCGGCAAATCTATTACCAGTCTGGCAATTATGGGATTGCTTGATACGCGCGCTCAAATTACAGGCGAGATTTTGTATAACGGTCAGAATTTGCTTGCGCTTAATGACCGCGAGATGAATCAGTTGCGCGGTCGTGAAATTGCCATGATTTATCAGGATGCATTGTCATCTCTGAATCCTAGCATGCTTATTAAGTCGCAAATGAAGCAGCTAACCAAGCGCGGTGGCACCAGAACCGCTGAAGATTTGTTAGAACTTGTAGGTTTAGATCCGAAACGTACACTCGATTCGTATCCGCACGAACTTTCCGGTGGTCAGCGCCAGCGCGTTCTAATTGCTATGGCGCTAACGCGCGATCCGAAAGTAATTATTGCCGACGAGCCAACTACTGCACTAGACGTTACAGTGCAAAAACAGGTAGTCGATCTTCTGAACAGACTTCAGAAAGAACTTGGCTTTGCTATGGTGTTTGTAAGCCACGATTTAGCGCTTGTTGCAGAGGTTGCAAACTCCATTACTGTTATGTACGCAGGTCAAGTTGTAGAGCAGGGTCCGGTTGTTGACATTCTTACCAACCCAATCCATGAATACACTCGTGGTTTGCTTGGTAGTGTTCTTTCAATTGAAGCCGGTGGAGACAGGCTGCATCAAGTGCCCGGCAGCGTGCCTAGTCCGAAAGACTTCCCTGTTGGCGACCGCTTCACGCCGCGCTCTAGCCATCCGGACAAAGTATCGCCTATACGTCCGATGCTTAAGAGATACAAAGATACCGATCATTACTACGCTGAGCTGCCCGACAGCGAACTTAATAGGCTTGGCATAGAACCGTATGTTCCAGGAGGGCCGATAGTATGAGCGATCAGAAAACTCCGGTAGATGTAAGAGTAGAGTCGGGCTCGGGTGCACTGGCATTTGAGAAAGCTGTTGTGCGTAAAGATGTTGAGCATGTTGAGACGGCTTTAGCTGAAGAAGCTGAAGCATGTGGCGTAGATAGCGACTCTACATGTGAAACGCCTGAAAGTTTGGCGGCTGAAGAAGCGCTAGAGAAAAAATTCGCGGGTACAGATCCGATTATTTTCCTAGACGATATCAAGGTAACTTTTAAGACGCGCACTGGTAGTTTGTTGCATCCGAATATGGTGCAGGCTGTGCGCGGTCTTACACTGAAGCTATGGCCCGGTGAAACCATAGGTATTGTAGGCGAATCTGGTTGCGGGAAATCTACAACTGCGAATGTTATGTGTGGTTTACAATCGCCCACATCTGGCAAAGTTTATTTCAAAGGCAAGGATGTAACGCACCGCACCGCAGCTGATCGTCGTATTATCGGGCGAGTTATATCTGTTGTATTCCAAGACCCTGCTACTGCGTTGAATGCCCGCATGAGTGTTCACGACCAACTTATGGATCCCATGATTGTTCATAAGGTTGGCACGACGGAAGAGCGTGAGCGCCGTGTGCATGAACTTATCGGCATGGTGGGTCTGCCGGAAAGTGCACTTGATGCGCTGCCCGGGCAATTGTCTGGTGGTCAGCGCCAGCGTGTGGCTATTGCGCGTGCTCTATCTTTGAAGCCGGACGCCATTATTGCTGATGAACCCACTAGTGCGCTTGACGTGTCGGTTCGTGCGCAAATTTTGAATCTGTTGATGGATTTGAAAAAGGAACTGAATTTGGCTATGGTTTTCATTAGCCACGACATTCAAACAGTTCGCTATATATCCGACAGAATAATAGTTATGAATGCCGGACGTGCGGTAGAAGAAGGAACGGCAGAGCAGGTATTTAATAATCCGCAAGACGATTACACGCGATTGCTTTTGGGAGCCGCACCCTCACTTTTGCATCCAGACTTAGGAAAATAATTAAATTAGGAAGCCCCCTTTAGGGGGCTTTCCTGAATATGCTTATAATGCTTCACGCATTATTTGTGCTATCTAACATGAAAGGGCAATGATGGAAGATCTCTCGAAATTCAGTGGTGTTATACCTCCAGTCATAATTCCGCTGAAAGGCGACCGAACGGTTGATGTAGTCTCGTTTGAGAAAAGCATAAACCGCATGATAGATGCTGGGGTTCACGGTTTATTCTTCTTGGGCTCTAGCGGCGAGGTTGCGTTTTTGACAAATGAAGAGCGCGACCATGTTTTGCAAGTGGCTTTGTCTATTGTAGATGGTCGCGTGCCGGTATTGGTTGGCATAATTGACATGGAAACCATGCGCGTTATCGATCAGGCGAAGCATGTGTCTCAACATAAAGGTGTGGATGCGCTGGTAGCTACAGCACCGTTCTATGCGCTGGGTGGTCCTATTGAAACTGAGCGCCACTTCCGCGCTATACGCGAGCACACAGACCTACCTTTGTTTGCTTACGACTTGCCGGTAAGTGTACATACGAAACTTGACCCCGATATGCTGATGCGTCTTGGAAACGATGGGGTTATACAGGGCGTAAAAGATTCTTCTGGCAACGATGTGCAATTCCGTTGGCTGATGATAGAAAATGAAGACGCTGGGCATCCGTTGCAGTTGCTTACTGGGCACGAGGTGTGTGTTGATGGTGCTCTTTTGGGCGGTGCCGATGGAAGTGTGCCCGGACTGGCGAATATAGATCCTTCAGGTTATGTAGAAATGTGGAATGCGGCTAAAGCGGGAGATTGGAACCGCGTTTCCGAACTGCAAGACCATTTGGCGCGCCTTATGATGATGACGCGCAAGGTTAAGGCTACGGTTGGTTTTGGCGCTGGTGTGGGCGCTTTTAAGACTGCACTTTGGCAGATGGGTGTTTTTGAAACGAATCAGATGCGCGAACCGGTAGCTGCACTTCAAGGAGACGATGTGCGCGCTATTGTGCGTGTACTGCGCGCAAACGGGGTAATACCTAAAAACTCTTTAATGCGCCAAGCTTGGGATTAGTTTGTTGCGGCAGCCTTCACGGCTGTCACAGCTTTACGAACGACCTGTGGCATCAATGAAGCCTCTTGATAACATGAAGTCGGAAAGGCGGAGTGAAGGCTGCGCAGCTTCTGAACGTAGCCTTTCCGACTTCATTATTCGATAACTTATTAATGTGATGAAATAAAAAGAAAGCCCGCCGAAGCGAGCTTTCTTTTTTGCTGTGTAAGGTTTGCTTACTGAAGCGGGGTGGTGCCCAAGAACACCAAACCGGTGGTGCTGATAGGAGCAAAGTCCTCCAGCTTTTCAGCATAGTAACCGGTGCTAACCTCTTTGTGGAACAGCGGGTAGATTGGAGCTTCGTCAGCGATAAGATCGAAGCATTGGTTCCAAATCTCTTGCTGCTTGGTTGCGTCAGCCTCTTCGCGAGCCTGCTGCATAAGATCTTGAAGCTGTGTCCAGCCTTCGGTGCCTTTCCAGCAGCTGCGACCTTCGGTCCATACGTTGTCGCCATACCACCAAGTCATTAGTAGGTCGGGGTCGTTGCCGAAGCAAGACGGATCGCCCGGAGTTAGCATTACGTCGTAAGGAAGCTCTGATGCGGACGGAGCAAGGCTTGCCCAGTCGTTAGTGAAGTCTTTGATGGTTACGCTTACACCAGCGGCTTCCAAGTCTTCCTTGATTTGCGGAGCTAAGTCATACACCCAGTTGGTGTTCGTTAGCAGCTCTACGCTTAGGCCCTCAGCGCCAGCTTCTGCCAACAGGCTCTTTGCCTTGTTGGTGTCGTATGTAAATACGGTGCTTGCGCGATGGTAGTTAGCATAGCTTTCGGGTAGGAAGCTGGTAGCCGGTGCAGCATGACCTGCTAACTGGTTGGCGATTAGCTTGTCCATATCGATTGCATAGAAGAAAGCCTGACGAACGCGCTTGTCGTTGAACGGTGCCTTCTTGGTATTGAACATGAGGAATGCCAGCGCAAAGCCGGGAACATCATCAACAGTAGCGCCAGCGCCTACAACTTGGTCAGCATTGGCAGCCGGTACGCTTTCAATAACCTGAACGCTTCCGTCGGTCAGAGCGGTGGTACGAGAGGTATTGTCTACCAATACGTTCCAGTCCATCTCTTCGCAGGTGGCAGGATATTGACCATTGTAGTTTTCGTTGGGCTTGAAGATGATATGACCACCCTCGTTGCCGTCAACACTTTCATACTTCCAAGGACCAGAGCCGATAGGCATAGTCTTCAAATCGTTCTCGGTCAGGCTTGCCGGGAAGACCTTAACTACTGCGAGACGGCCCTTCAACAGAGTTTCGAAGGGGTACTTCAAAGTAAAGGTGACGGTTTTGTCATCCTTAGCGGCAACGCCGTCAATAAATGAAAGGAAGGCGCCATATGTGTCGTTTGCCATGTTCTGCTCAAAAGCATTTACAACGTCGGCTGCAACTACATCGGTGCCGTCAGAGTACTTAGCACCGGCGCGAAGTGTTACTTCGTATTCCGTATCAGAAACCTTTACGGGATCGCCATCAGCCAAGGCGGCGTGTGTGGTGTAGTCATGCAGGTCTAGATCGTAAAGACCTTCAAAAACATGCCAAGTGGCAGCAAGCATTAAAGCCGAGCTATTGCCGATAGGGTTCACGTTTGTAGACGTGTATGCAGGTGCAGCGTAAATTGTTGAAGCTGCGGTACTAGATGCCGATCCTGCGCTGGATGAACTGCTTGGGCTGCTGCAGCCGCTCATTGCAAGTGCGGCAACTGCGCCCGTAGCGGCGGTGCCAGCAAGGAATCCACGGCGTGTCAGTTTGGGCTGTTCCATAGGTTTGCTCCTTTTGGTCTGCAGGGAAAAGATTCCCCGACTGCGGCACAATTCCGAATGTAACCGCAATTAACAAGTATTATCGGTGAAAATGCGACCAAAATGTTGATAAATAGGTTTCAATTTGGTACCAAACAATCTATTTTCAGAATAAACATTCCGCAACTAATAGACTTAATCCAATAAAAAACAGCACATGTATTTTCATAATCATTCGTCGCACTAAAAGCCGTTCACGGGCGGGGAGTGGCTTGTTGCTTTCCGCTTACCAATTTTCCAAATCGCCTGCACAGCAGCTAAGCTACGGGTGGCTGGCTGCTTGCTATTATCGACTCATTATTAGGACATCCCGACTGAGAGGAGTGGAATGTCAGAACTTACTGAAATTCGGTGGCATGCGCGAGCCGGTCAAGGTGCGGTAACGGCTGCGAAGCTGGTGGCTGACACGGCATTGCTGCAGGGAGCCTACATTCAGGCAATGCCGGAATATGGTCCCGAGCGTACAGGTGCTCCACTGAAGGCGTACACACGTGTAAGCGATGCGCCTATTGAAGTACACAACACAATAGTTAACCCCGATATAGTAGTGGTGCTTGACGACACCCTGCTTGATGCGGTGGATGTTGTGGAAGGCATCAAGGAAAACGGTTCGGTTATTCTAAATACCGAAATGAGCGCTGCGGATGCGCGTGCAAAGTTGGGTGTAGCTCCAAGCGTAAGCGTGGCGGTAGTAGATGCCTCCGGTATTGCTATAGACACAATAAAGCGTGATATTCCGAATACACCCATCGTGGGTGCATTGTCGAAGGTTACAGGCGTTGTTCCAGTTGATTTAGTCAAAGAGCGCCTGAAGGAAACTTTTGGCAAGAAATTCTCGCAGGAAATGATCGATGCGAATCTGTCATCGGTTGATCGTGCATATGAGGAGGTGCACTCCGCATGAAAATGCCAGATTTAGCAACGTTTGAAGACTGGGCACCCGAGGATTTCCCCAAGGGCTATATCTGCCAAGCCGGAACATCGAAGGAATACATCACGGGCGGTTGGCGTTCAATGCGCCCCGTGTGGGATGAAAATGCGTGTACTAACTGCATGATGTGTTGGGTGGTTTGCCCCGATTCATCTATTGTGGTGAAAGATGAGAAAATGACCGGCATCGATTACGACCATTGCAAGGGATGCGGTGTTTGCGTGCATGAATGCCGCTTCGGTGCGCTGGAATTTATACGCGAAGACGAAGCGGAGGTGGCATAAATGACTACTACTAAGCCGTTTTCAGCCACTGGCAATCAGATGGTTGCTGAGGCTATGCGTCAGGCTGACCCGGATGTAATGGCGGCATATCCCATCACTCCACAGACAACCATAGTGGAAAATTACGCGAAGTACGTAGCAAACGGAATGGTTAATACCGAGTTTGTTACTGTGGAAAGCGAACACTCCGCTATGAGCGCTTGCGTAGGCGCGGCTGCCGCTGGTGCGCGTGTAGCTACCGCTACTGCCAGCCAAGGCTTAGCGCTTATGTGGGAAGAACTGTTCATTGCTGCGGGCATGCGCTTGCCTATCGTTATGGCAAATGCGAACCGCGCGCTTTCTGCTCCCATCAACATTCACGGCGATCATTCCGACGTTATGGGCGCGCGCGACACAGGCTGGATTCTTCTTTTCGCCGAAACTGCTCAGGAAGCTTACGACAACACAGTTATAAGTTTCCCCATTGCGGAAAATCCAGATGTGCAGCTGCCAGTTATGACTACGCTAGACGGCTTCATAACCAGTCACGCTATGGAGCGTTGCGTTATGGAAGACGATGAAACTGTGGCGGAATTTGTGGGGAATTATCAGCCTGCAAACGGGCTTCTTACAAGCGTCGATCCAATTGGTGCTGGCATGTTTGCCAATGGCGATTCGTACATGAAAAGCCGCTTAATGCTGCGTCGTGCAAATCAGGCTTCGCTGCCTATTATCGAGCGCGTGGGCAAGGCATGGGCTGACAAGTGCGGTCGCCCGTTCGATTTGGTAGACGCTTGGGAATGCGAAGATGCCGAGTATGTTGTTGTTGTTCTCGGTAGTGCTGCTGGCAATGTGCGCCACATAGCGCGCCAACTTCGCGCCGAAGGCAAAAAAGTGGGCGTTGTTCGCCCGCGCGTTTATCGTCCGTTCCCGGCGAAGCAGATAGTAGAAGCGTGCAAGGGCGCTAAGGCTGTAGCAATAATGGACCGTTCAGATTCTATTGGCGGACAGTATGGACCGCTTGCAGTTGATGTTATGAGTGCTCTTTATACGGCTGGCTGCAACGTGGCTATGCACAATTACATCTTCGGTTTGGGCGGAAACGACTTAACCAACGAACTGGTTGGCGAAGTATTCGCCGATCTGGAAAAACTGGCTGCGGGCACGCTTGCGACAGGTGGTCTTAGCTACTTAGGCATGCAGAATGCGGAAGGAGCGCAGAACTAATGGCTAGCATAAAGGAATTAACGCATAAGCCAGAAAGCTTGGCTCCGGGTCATCGTTTGTGCGGCGGTTGCGGTGCTTCGATGGCTGTGCGTCAGGTACTTATGGGTGTGCCGGACGATTGCCAGCCGGTTGTAGGCTGTGCTACCGGTTGTTTGGAAGTTTCTACAACAATTTATCCTTACGATGCGTGGGAAGTGCCGTTTGTGCACAACGCTTTTGAAAATGCTGCCGCTACCGTTTCTGGCGTAGAGGCTGCGTTTAAGGGTATGCAGCGCGCCGGAAAGATACCTGCTGATAAGAAGTTTAAGTTTGTAGCGTTTGGCGGCGACGGTGGCACTTACGATATCGGTTTACAAAGCCTGTCGGGTGCTATGGAGCGCGGTCATGACATGGTATATGTTTGCTACGACAATGGCGCATATATGAATACCGGTATTCAGCGCAGCTCTGCTACGCCGAAAGGTGCTTGGGCAACCACATCTGAGGTTGGCAAAGTAGGGCAGGGCAAGCCGCAGGTTCGCAAAGACCTTACTTCTGTAATAGCCGCACATGGTGTACCTTATGTTGGACAGTCAACTGTAGGTCACTGGAAAGACTTGGTGGCGAAGGCAGAGAAGGCGTTTTCGGTTGATGGACCGGCATTTTTGAATATTCTTTCGCCGTGTCCGCGCGGATGGCGTATTGGCAGCGATCAGACGGCTATAATTTGCCGCTTGGCTGTTGATACGAAATTCTGGCCCTTATTTGAGGTTGAGAATGGCGTGTGGAAGCTGACTCCTGTAAAGGAGAAGAACGTAAAGCCTCTGGAAGATTTCTTGAAGCCTCAGGGTCGCTTTAAGCATTTATTCAAGCCCGAGAATGCTCACATTTTGGAAGAAATGAAAGCCGATGTAGATGCGTACTGGGCATATTTAGAGGGTCGCGTAGAAGGCAGCAAAAACGCCACTAGCCCTATTGAGTAGAGTTCGTTCAAAATCGGGAAAGCTACGTTCGGGAGCTTCGCAGCCCTCACTCCGCTTTCCCGATTTTGCAGCTGTGTAGTTTTTATTCTGATTTCGCGATTTTGCAGCTGTGCAGCCTTTATTCCGATTTCGCCAATACTGAAGAGCTACGTTTGGAAACTGCGCAGCCTTCACTCCGCTCTTCAGTATGTTAATTGAATTCTTAATCTGAACACCCCTGAACATTCGTCCAGACCAAGATTGTGTATGTCCTACAAAGAAATAAAACCAGCAACACTGACCCTGAGCACCCGTTCAGATTAAGATTGTGTATGTCATACCGAGGTGCCTTTCATCCTTTCATACCCCCTGAACACCCGCCCATATTAAGACTGTGTATGTCCATATTGCGACTGCAATCAATCTCGTTAAGTTGCAGAGTTTCAAATACGTGGCGAGAGAAATAAACTTACAAAAATGGTCAAAACTTCCAGCTTTCCATGGTCGGATTGTCGTATGGCTGGCTTGAATTGTGGAGAACACTGGGCAAACAGCATTTGGTAGTGCATCTCTAGGGGCTATTTTGTGCTTTTCACAGTGGAAAGCTGGAAGTTTTGACCATTTTTGTAACTTTTTTGAACTAGGAAGCTTCAACCTACTTTGCATTTGTATTTCTGCGGCGGTAAGGGTTGCAGTTAAGTCGAGAAGTTACCAAAACCGGACGACACGCAACTTCCCAACTCGCAACACTGCAAAGTTTGTATAGTAGATAACTCCCGACACATTTCTGCAAGATTTACACTCATTAAAAGTTGCAACTATGGGGATTTGTGATGTCAATAGGTGTTGCAAACAGTTGGTTTTGTGCCAAGGTTTGTATGTCACTTGATATCGCATTTTTGATACACAGATATAAGGTTTGCTATCTAGTCTTGATTAGAAGATTTATAAGTCTTCTAGAGAAAGAATAGACAAACATGGATGAGCAAGCTACTGTTTCTATTACTAATCAATTTATGTTCAATCGCGTAATGATTCAAAAAGATATATGTAAGGACTTTCTAGAGTGTGTATTAGGTAAACAAATTGATGACCTAATCTATAAAAACGCTGAACAAGCAATAGAACCTAGACTAGATTTTAAGAGTGTTCGACTTGATCTATTTGCTAAAACAAAACATGAAGTTTTTGATATAGAGCTACAAATTCAACAAAGAGCAGATATCGCTAGGAGATATAGATACTATCAAGCATCTATTGATACAGCTTCTCTTAACAAGGGTGATGAATACGAAGATCTACCCACAAGCTATATTATCTTTGTTTGCAATCATGACCCTTTCAAAGCAGGACTTCCTGTATATACGATAGAGAGAGTATGTATTGAGAATAATAGTATTCCTATAAAAGATGATTCTCACTGGATTGCTCTTAACTGCAAAGACTATGCAAAGACAAAAGATAAGCATCTACTTTCTTTTATGGAGTATGTCTTCACTGGTAAAATAGATAAACAAGACAAACTAGTTAAATCTATTGCTAGTGCAGTAGATAAAGCCAATAAAGATAGAGAGTGGGTGAATAAGGTGTTTTCTGTAAGTACAATAGGAGAAGATTGGGAGCGAGAAGTACGTATAGCCCGCAAAGCTGCTCTAAAAGAGGGAGAAGAACGAGGACTAGAACGTGGGCGAGCTGAAGCTGAAATGCGTTATGCAGAACTCACAAAGTTACTTCTCTCTAAAAAGCGTGAAAACGACCTATTCAAGGCATCCGAAGACCCAACCTATCGCGAACAGCTTTTTGCTGAGTTTGGCATTTAATGCACAATTAAAAGCAATTCGTCAATTCAGGGACGTGGGCATTTCCTTGGATTTTGCAATCAACCGCAAACCAATCAACCGTTGAGTTGCGACGTATCTCACCCCTCAAAAAATTGCGTTTGTTGAATTTATGTGGAAGCCTTTCCGCAAATGAAACGGCGTGTTATAGTGACCTCGTCACATCAAAAGCAATAAGCAGCCGGGGCACGTCTCTTACGTTTCCTCAGTAATTATTGTTAGGTTTAATAGTTATTGTGAAGGGCATCCTTTGCCCTGATTGTGACTATTTAGCTTAACAATAAGTGGCTGCTTTTGGTGTGACAACTGAAGTTGGATGCCCTTCATTATGAATCGCTCTTTAGTTGTTGCATTCGTGTTCCGCATTCGACTTAAGTTGTCGCACCAAAGTCGAACAGGGGCATAGGGATGCAAACAGCATTGCAGAACTTTGTGTGCGAAACAGCCACACGCACCAAGCCGGGCGCAAGCCCGAAGGCTGTGGGCTTATCAAAATTTCCCACCAAATCGGTGTCTGCTTTCTTGTCGCTTACATTGGCTGTAGCTATGTGCCCGTCAGCTGGGCTGGCTTATGCTGCGGAAAACGGCGAAAATCAGTCGTCCGCTTTAGCGGAAAACGCCTCAAGTGCTAATCATGTCAGCGAAGATGTGCGCCTGAACGCACCTAGCAGCGCTGCCGACAAAAGCACCGCATCGTTAGGTGGCAACGAAAGTGCCACGGCTATGCCTACAGAAGGCACTATAGAAAGCAATGGGCTTGTATACGCAATTAATGCGGAAGATGAAGCAGCCGTGTCGCTTATAGGTGTTACAGCAGATATCGCTGCAGGCATTGCTACTGGCGCTGCCACAAATGTTGCCGCAGACATTGCCACAGGCACTCCCGAAAGCAAGCCTGTGCCCAACAAGCCTGCGCTCAGCATTGAAATACCCGAACAAGTTGCCAACGGCGGCAAGCTATATACAGTAACTGAAATTAACGTCCCTAATAAACCCGAAAACTGCAACCCTTATACAGAAAATCTGTTTAGCGAAGAAAACCTAGCCGCAAATGTGGAAACCATAACCATTCCGGCAACGGTCGCGCAAATAGATCCAACATTTTTTCAGCTTTTCCCAAATGCAAAGGCAGTAAACATTGCGCCAAACAACGCAACTTACGCCAGCTACGATGGCGCAATTTACAGCGCCGACAAAACTAGCCTTATCTTGGTCCCGCAGGGTAAGGAATCGATGGTGCTCCCTGAATCTTTGACATCTGTCCCTGCTTGCGTACTTTCCCGATGCACCAAGCTTTCTGTCATTTCTTTTCAAGGGAGCACCGAAAACGATTCTTTTGCCGTGCGGAACAATTGCATATATACGGCAGACCTTACAACCATTGTAGCAGCGCCGGGTGTTATTACTAGTACTGAAAGCCCGGTAAGCCCAACAATCCCGGTAAGCCCTGCAAAACCGCAAGATAGCGTCAATCAGCAGCCAACAGGCGAATTTGCATACACCCTTTTGCCCGACAATACGCTATCTGTTGGGTGGACAGGCGAAGGTATGCCAGCAGCTATAAGCATTCCTGCAAGCGCGGCACTGGATGGCACAGAATACAGTGTATCTGCCATAGCAGATGAAGGCTTTGCAAACAGTGAAAACCTAGTAGCCATAAGCATTCCTGAAAGCGTTACAACAATAGGCAAGCATGCTTTTGAAAACTGCACCAATCTAAACTCAATAGGTATAAGTGAAGGCACAACAACAATAGATGAGGCTGCATTTAAAGGCACAGCATCAACCATCCTCGTGCTTCCAAAAAGCATACAAGCAATTGCATCAGGTGCTCTAGCTAACCTAAACAACACAACCATAGTAGCAATGGGAGATGTACAAGACATAAGCCCTGATGCACTAGTTGGTACAACTAATACAGAAATCTATACTCCATACATCGAAAGTGAAAACTACAAGTGGAACATAGGAACACCTGTAGCTAACAACCACCTACTTCCATACGGTGTAAAGCTATCAGCCGATGTAGCAAACCTACAAGTAGGAGATGAAGCCAACCTATATGGAGAAGATGGCTACCTGCTTACTCCCGGTAAATCGAAAGCAACATATTCGTATGGCTCAGCCATAAGTATAGATACATCCACAAACACTGTTATATGTAAACAACCCGGCTCATCAAAGGTAGAGGTAACTATAACGCTGCCAATTGATGAAAGTGCAGCTGCAGGAGTAATAAGCGGAACAGCACACCTTAGCTAAATCACACAATCAAGCAAAGCAAAACCAAATAGATATATAGGCAATACCACCTAGCAGGGGGAAAGAGGACACGACCATGACAACGATTAGGAAAAGGACAAAAATCACATCGATATTTCTTGCGTTTGCACTTGCACTTACCATGGGTCCGGGTATGGCATTTGCAGAAGAGCTTCCAATCAGCAAAGCTAACGGAACTGTAGATGTAGCGGAAAACAACAATGCTAACCCGCATCATACAGACAGCTGTGATGGTACAGATGGCAACAGCGAACAAGACCTAACTACATGCAAAAGCTGCGGTGAGTCTTTCTTTGCATGTCAGATAAATGATGCATGCAAATATCTTGATGAAGAAGGAAATGAAGTATCAGCTGATGATGAAAATGTATACGAAGTAAAGTTCGTATGTCCTGCATGTGGTGAAAGCCTAATGGAAGGCGAAGATACAGAAGACAGAATACAAACGATGGCAGCAAATACTTCTATCAGTCTTACAGTGCCTATTGTTGTAACCTTTGGTGGCGCATCAGGCTATGATGTATCAAACCCTCTTCCCTGCATAGAAGCTCCTACATCTTTCAGAAATGCTGGCAAAAGTGCTGTAATGATAACTAAGATAACTACTGCTGAATACGCATCAGGCAAAGTAAAAGAAGTGTTAACAGAAGCAGGCAGTTCTTTGTCCGGAAACAATACTACTCTTGAGAATCAAACCCTCTATAGTCTCTATCCCACAGGACAGCCCGAAAAGGCTCTCAATATGAAATACAAGGACGGGAGTTATGATGGCGGATTATTTAATGCTAGTTATAGAGTCTTTGGCGACACTTTTACTATAGGTGCCGATAGTACTCTTGATTGCACCTATCGCTTAAATTTAACCAATAGCTATGACGTTCCTAATGCCAATGCAAAAGTAAAACCCGCTAAAGCTGACAAAGGTCAGACTGTATATCCTCTATCTAGAGTTACTTACACAATTACCACTTATGCACCCGCTGGCAGTTATGGCACAACTGTGCCTACTCTCAATGCCACTAACGGCTTCTATCTCAAGGATTCTGTAACAGGGCAAGTTTACAATGCCGATGATGTAAAAGGTCATGCACAAGACATATCCAAAAATGGTAAGAACTCTCTCTACTATGGCATGTATGCAGGTTTTGTGTATAGATATCGAGGCTATGAATGTAAAACATATTGGAACAATACTGAAACAGGTGCTAATGCCCTAACTAATAAAGCAATCAAGACTAACATTATAGGTATATTGCATGACAACCTATCAGATGGCTCAGGCAAAGCAGGTCTGACTTTCCAATCAGACGCATTAGTTGCAAAAGCTAAAATGAACAGTTCTAGTGATTGTTCTAATGGTTGGGGCGCAATGCCGCTTAGAGCAAGCATGAATAGTGGAGCGATATACGGCTATGCTCCAGCGGATATCAAAAAAGTTGTTGCTACTGTTAATAAAGAATATGGACCGACTTATAGTTCCAATAGTCCATATGTTGCAATTTCTCAAGATAAATTTTTTCTTGTTAGTTCAAATGAAGTATCATCGACGGACTACTATACTGATTCTAATCCTAGACTTTGGGTTTACAATGAAGGCTATCAATATGAATATTATAGCAATCTTTTGTTTGATTATGATTTGGGTTCTTCTGACACTACCGATCGGGCTGAGCTTCAAAAATCGTATCTTGTAAAAAACTTTAATGAGAGTGCTTGTGCGTGGTATTTCCGTTCGGTTAGTCGGTTCGGGGGATATTGTTTTAGCGGTGTTTATACGTATGGTAATCCAAGCACTCAACTTAGCGCTAGCACTCTCTACGGCGTAGCTCCTTGTTTCTGCTTATGATCTTTGGGTCTACCATTTTTTTGAGGGGCTGAATGCTTCGTTTAATTCTGCGCAGCATTTAATTGATATTTCTAGTACTTCTGTTCGTATCGAGCTATTTATTTGAATTTTAGATAATTAAATTGTGTGGCAACTAGACAGCCGTTATATATAAGGAGCGTTTTTCACAATGCAAGATAAGCTAAATAGAAAAAGCACGCATACACGCATTTGGCTTGCTTTGATTCTTGCCATAACTCTTGCATGCACGCTTCTTGTATCTGCCATATCGGCTGTTGTGCCGCAGAGCGCCTATGCCGCCAATCCTGTTACGGGCAGTACCGCTACAACAATACTTGGCATTCGCGTAACAGACGGACAAAAGGACATGAACAATACTGCTAGTAATCCGTCTGCTACAACGTCTACTACTGCCTCAACAACACTTGGTATTCGCATAACCGATGGTCAGAAGGATATGAATAACACCACTAGCAATCCTTCTGCAACAACGTCTACTACGGCTACAACAACTCTCGGCATCCGTGTAACCGATGGCTCAAAAGTGACAGTAACATGGGATCCTAACGGAGGCTACTGGGGTAGCACCACAACAGACAAAGCAGCAAAAACATCTAGTCATGCATGGGATGCAGCAGTAACAGGTTATAACGGCTCAACTGTCCCAACGGCTCAGACAGGTTATAAGTTTGTAGGCTGGAGCACGAATAAAAACGCCACTTCAGGTTCAACATCTATAAACGTTGGCACAACAAATGCTACTTATTATGCAATTTGGGCAAAGGTAGTCTATACAGTCACACTAAATGCCAATGCAGACAATGGTGGTTCATCTGTTAGTCCGACTAAGGTATATCTATGGAGTGGAAAAGGTTGGTATTCTGATGCGGCTTGCACAGGTACGAAATACACCGCCTCAACTTTCCCGAAGGCAACTGCTGCTACAGGATATTCATTTAAGGGTTGGTATGATGCAGCTACCGCTGGCACTCAAAAGGCAGCATCAGGTATACTTCCACCTCTTACAGCAGTAAGTGCAAATACAACTTGGTATGCCCAATATGACAAGGTAGTCTATACAGTCACACTAAATGCCAATGCAGACAATGGTGGTTCATCTGTTAGTCCGACTAAGGTATATCTATGGAGTGGAAAAGGTTGGTATTCTGATGCGGCTTGCACAGGTACGAAATACACCGCCTCAACTTTCCCGAAGGCAACTGCTGCTACAGGATATTCATTTAAGGGTTGGTATGATGCAGCTACCGCTGGCACTCAAAAGGCAGCATCAGGTATACTTCCACCTCTTACAGCAGTAAGTGCAAATACAACTTGGTATGCCCAATATGATGCCAACACATATACCGTTACATTCAATGCTAATGGCGGTAGTGTTAGCCCTACAACGAAAACTGTTACATACGATTCAACTTATGAGGATCTTCCAACTCCAACTCGCGCGGGCTACACATTTGCAGGTTGGTACACGGACGCTTCTGGTGGCACGCAAGTAACTAGTTCAACGAAAGTAACTATTACCTCAAACCAAACCCTGTATGCTCACTGGACAGCCAACACCATAACCTTAACATGGGATTCTCAAGGTGGAACCACTGTAGGCAATACAACGCAAACTTATTCATCTACATCTAGTGTGTTCTGCCCAACGCCGAACCCAACAAAGACTGGCTACACTTTTGATGGTTGGTGGACTACTAAAGACACTAGTGGTTATAAGGTAAACAACAACAGTGAACCTTTGCCACCTACAAATACAACCTACTATGCTCACTGGACTATCAATAAATATAGCGTTTCGTATGTTGACACGTCGGGCAATACCACATCTGCCACATTTGATTACAACACAGAGATAACCATGAAGCTAGAAGGTGGCACAGCCATAACTACTGGCTGGACTCAATCTGGCTCTAATTACACACGCCATGTAACGGACGGCTCAATTGAGATGCCAACACCTACTCGTATAGGTTACAGGTTTGGTGGTTGGGCACTATCAAACACTACATTTACTGCTCAGTGGGTGCAGCAATTCAACGTAACTTATAAGTCAGGCGATGTTGGCACACAAACTGTTGCAGTTGATACTGGAACAACAATCACCATGGCTCTTGCTGGCGGATCGTTTGCATCCGCCCCCGCGGGTTGGACAAAATCTGGCGAAAACTACACGATGGTTGTTAGAGCAAACGTTACGCTTCCCGAACCTACACGCACTGGATATACGCTTTCCAAATGGACGTGCGACTCTTCAACTAATACATTTACAGCTGAATGGCGCGCCAACACATACACCGTTAATATAAAAGCCGGGGAAGGCGTACAAACACTTACAGCTAACCCTACTAGCTATACCTACAGTGAAAACGATTCGCAATCAGTTACTTTAACGGTTGAGGCTAGCACGGGATACGATATTACTAAAGTAACTTGGTCTTGCACGAACAATAACGTGAGAATTGCCAAAGGCGAAAACAATACTTATACAGCCACAATTCCTACAGGCACAACAGAAGACATTACCATTACGGCAACTTGTGCAAAAGCAAGCTATAACTACACGGTTAATTACTACTTAATAGACAGCAATCCGCTTACATCTGTCAAAGAATCTAAAACCGAATCGGCAGAGTATGGCACGACTATTACCCTTGACAGTGTTAAGGCAGAAATAGATGGATACAACTTTGTTAGCGGTACTCCTGAAACACTAACTATTGGAGTAGATGCGACACAAAACGTATTTAACCTTTACTACGAGCCAAATGGCTACACATACACAATCAAATACTTTGATGGGGACACGCAGCTTACTACTCAGACGGTAACAAGTGGCGCAGGTCAAGTAACGCTTTATAACGAAGAGAACGAAAACTGCAAAAAGGAAGGCTATATTCTTGCTGGCTGGTCTAAGACTAAAGGCGCTACCACAGCAGAATATGGTGCAGGAGCCACAGTAGGTGCCCTAGCCGACCAAGAAGGCGCAGAAGTTTCCCTTTATGCGGTCTGGACACTTCGCCTGAAGTGCACAATTCCAACAGATAAGTCTCTTGCCTTCAATATAGAAACAGGCAATTCGATTCCTGTATCGCTAGAGGTTAAATCAGAAACTGTAGTGCCCATTGACTTTAGCGCCTATGCTCTAGCTGGGGAAACGGGTTCGTGGTTGTTCAATGATGAAGCTAATCGCGACAAAGCATATTTCAGCTTTAACGACTCTGGAGTAAAAAGTGCATTGCCGCTTCTGTATAACGAACCTTCCACACCCAACTACAAATTATTAGTTGGATCTCTTGGAAAAGACGCTACGAAGTATTGGTCGCTGTCGCTTATGTCTAACGGAGCTAGCTGGCAGGGCGCTGATGCATGGAAGGCTGAGTTTGGCGAACCAACAGATGGCACTTACAACACAGGCGATAAACCATTAGCAACAATTCGCTGGTGCGTGGCACCTTCTGAATAAAGAAGTTATCGGGAACGCAAGAGAAAAGAAAGGCAAACGATGCAAGACAACAAAGTTCATATGAAGCCGCCTAAGCAGCAAGCTAAAAAGCCAAACATGCAAATGCCAGTACAGCAGCAAAAGAAATCTAACACTGGCAAAACAATTGTTATTGTTTTGGTTGCGCTTGTGGTTGCAATAGGAATAATAGTTGCTCTTTGTTTAGCGTTTTGCAGCAAAGATAACTTCTACGATGCTAATTCCATAATTGGTCAAGCCCCATACAAAACAGAAGAAGAAATACAAGAAGAGCTTAACCGCAAAGTAGAAGAGGGCATGTTCAACATTTCCATTGCTTCTGTGATTGAGTTTGAAGACGGCGCGGCACCCGGTACTGCGTACATTGAAAACGTGCCCGGCAACCCATATGTGATGCAGGTAGACATAACGCTAGATGACACTGGCGAGAAAGTCTATGAATCAGGTGGACTAAAGCCCGATTCCTACATCAAAGATATAGCGCTTTCTAAAGATTTAGATGCAGGAACTTACCAAGCTACAGCAACTTTCCACGCGATAGATCAAGACACTTTAGAAGAAGTGGGACAAGCTGCAGCAAAAGTAACACTGAACGTACTGAACTAGGAACCACTCATGCAAAAAATGTTTCACGTGAAACATTTTTAAGAACAGCAAGAAAGGCAAGGTAGTTAAGGGAGATATCGGTTTGCTCACAAAGCGAGTTTGGCAGCGAATAGAAATGTTCTGTGAACATTTCTGCCGAGCGAAGACTGCAGAGCGACTGAGCATTCCGGCATCTCCCTTAACGGACATCAAGGTATCAAAGGGCATGGGAGCCCTTGGATATAAAAAAGTTAAGAAATGGTCATGAACAAAACAAGGAGGAAAGACCATGAAGACAAGTAAGTTATTTGGAGCAGTTGCACTGTCTACCACGCTGGCGCTGGGTTGTGCTATGCCTGCGTTCGCTGCAGTAACACCGCCAGACTATGAAGGTACGAACACTATCAATAATGCTAATACAAAGGTTCTTGTAAATGGTATCGCTGCACCAACAACTGAAGGTCAGATTAGTGTTACGGTTCCTGTAGACCTTCCGCTTTCTGTAGCACAAAAAGGTGGCAATTTGATTGCTCCTAGCGCTTCTAAATATGCCATCACAAATAGCGGAACAGCGGCGGTAAAGATTGAATCTGTTGCGCCAGTAGCAGCCGCTAAGTTTGAGCTAGCTGATAACACCCTGACTGTTCCTGCGACTCCTTCAAAATACCCCGAGACTAATTCTCAGATATATCTGGCTATGAAGACTGATGCTATGAGCACATCTATCACTTTGAAAGATCCTACAGTTACTCTTACTGAGGGTCTTTTCGATATTGCTGCTGGGGAAACTTTGAATCTTAATATGTCTGGCGTAGCAGTACCTAGCCAGGAACTCTATGACGGCACTAATAAAAAAGGTTTTGACGCTGTCAACTCAACACATGCAGTAACCCTAACTTACACCATATCGATCATCGATAATGCTTAATCGGGCGTAGGTACCAAAAAGCAACTAATAAGACGTAACGTCTTATACCTCGGGGAGCCGCCAAACCTTGATGGAGCGGCGGCTCCACCCATCTACCCTAAAAAGGACAGACATGACACAGGATAACCCAAATACACAAAACAATGCACAAATGCATATCAATAGCGGTATAGACAATGGCTCTTATACAAACCCGCAAACAAGTGCGCAGGCAAATCCTGCAAACAATTCCGCGTCTAAAAACAAGCGCAAACGCGGAGCTGCTTTCTATATCGCTATTGTTATAGCAGTACTAGCTATTGTTGCAGCATGTGTGTTTGGATATTTCTGGTGGAGCGACCAACAGCCTAGTACGCGTGATACAAATGCACTCATAGGGCAGATTGAAGGCAAGTCGGAAGAAGAGATACGAGCCGAGCTTGACCGCAAAGTAGAAGAGGGCATGTTCAACATATCTATCGCTAGTGAAACTGAGTTTAAAGACGGCGCATCTGAGGGACCGCTTCGAATAGAAAATGTTCCGGGAAACAGATATCTAATGCAGGTAGATATTACGCGCGATGATACAGGGGAAGTCATATACAAATCGGGCATTATAGAGCCAAATCATCACATTCAAAACGATACCTTAGATGTCGACCTTCCTGCAGGTACCTACGATTGCACAGCACTATTCCACGCACTTGATCCAGAAACAGAAGAAGAAATAGGGCAAGCTGGAGCAAAAGTAAACATAAAGGTTCTAAATTAAGGGCACATAAAGGGATAAAGGATTAAGCCATGGGAAGCACTATTCGCACATATATAGATAAGCTAATTGCATGTCTTTTGGCAGTAGCTCTTATTGTGTCGCTGTCTTTTGCATCAGCCTTTGCGGATACAAAAATACACTATGAAGACAAAGACTTTGACACTTCCGGACAATTCGAAAGCAGTATCTATCTAATAGGGCAAAAAGATGGCTTTTCTATAGCAGACCCACAGTTTTCTATGTTTGAGAAAGAATATACATCAGGCAGTGCAATTGAGATGTATGTGGTGGGTATAAGTAGTGAAGATGCAAGTGGTTTAAGTGCAACTTGGAGGGTGGCGCAAGCACTAGAAAGTGCAGACTATAGCGCTGCTTATGCGACAAGCAAAGTTGTATCTTCATCTAGTGACACCATCACATTTAATAGCGACACAAACACTGCCACATGCAAACACTTTCCTCAAAACGACAACTTAGAGGAAGGCAAAACCTATTGGTATTGGCTAGAGGTAAAAGACAGCTCTGGAAACATTGCAAAACAAAACGAAGATAAGCCCTTTATTGTTGTGCGCGAGGAAGGCTATAGAGTAGGTCCTTTCTATGACGATATTGAAGGCAAAAACTACACTTGGATGGTAGCGGGTGGTCCAACAGCTGAAATTGATGGGGTGGACACAGACACAGGTGTTACAGGTGCAATCTATAGGGGAGCTGTACTAGCTAGCAGCACTATGGATAAAACATCTCCTGTATATGCTGCATTTGAAAGTGCAGCAAACGGAAAACTTAGCATAGAGGGCGTATGGCAGGTAGCACTTACAGGAATCGATGCGGGACACGATGCCTACAAACAAGACATACTAGTTAAGCTAAACACTTCATCTCTTGCGGGCTTTGATGCAGCTTCTGTTGCTGATTATCGATTGATGGCGCTAGATGCTAAGGGCAAGTGGAATGTTATAACTCTAGCTGACAAAGATACAGCAGCAAGCCTAGGCATTACAGATGTATCAATTACAGAAGAGGGAATTACATTCAAACTTACAGGCACAAACACTACAGGCGAGATAGGCTCTTTCGCACTTTCCAAAGTGCTTCCCCCAGAAGATGAAAAGCGTGCATTTAGTGTAGAGACGCGTGCAAGTGCAGGCGGACAAATTGATACAGAGGGTGCAACTTTTGCATATGGTTCTTGTCCAGAGTTTTTATTTGAGGCATATTCTGGATATGCAGTGGACAAAGTGTCGCTAATCGTGAGCGGCACAGAGTATGTAATTCCGCATGCAAGTGATACAGATGCTCCTGCCCCATATGGCACATATAGTGGCAATTCATATACTTTCCCAAGCAACTTCAACGAGGATGGCAGGGCATCTAGAGTTGTATTTAGTGTTGAGTTTAAACAAGCAGATACAGGAGAGGCTTCCACGCTAACACTTACGTCAGGTGCAGCTTTAGGAGATGTTCCTCATGGAGATACTTATGTAGGAGAAAAGATTCCTGCAACTAGGGTAGAGGCAGGAAAAACGCTTGTATTTGAGGTTGGCAAACAATACGGTTCATACACTTTAGAGGAAAACAAGCCCCTAACACTGTACTTTGCGCCGGCACAGGGCTGTAAGGTTGATTGTGTCACCATAAACAATGAAGAGTTTAAGGTAGAAGGTGACACCTACACTATTCCCTCTTTTAACAAAGACATGACAATAGCGGTTAGCTTTGCATTTGGTTCAGGCGAGCCTACAAAATACTTCACAGTATCTGCTAGCTACAATACAGAGCATGCCCGTGTTGGTTTTGGGCAAACAAACACACAGTGGGTATCTTCAGTACATGTTGCTAAAGGAAACGAGGTAGTGCTTGTTATAGAGCCTAAGGACGACTATGTGCTAGATAGCGCCATTCTTTCTTATGGTGCCGGTACGCCTCAAACAGATGTAACTAGTTGGGTAACTAAGGAAAACACCCTTACCATTACAAATGTACAAAAAGACACAATCGTTAGCTTCGCGTTCAAAAAGCCAGGCAAGCCAACACCTCCAGATGACGCAAAGCCAATTGGTCCTGATGAGACAGCTACTGTAAAGCCCAGCAACAAAGATGAAAACAGCTACTTCGATTCGGGGGACGCACATGAAGTGCTAGATAAAGTTGTAGTTGATGGCACAGTTATTCTAGATGATGAATACGAGATAAAAGATGACCCGGCGGCAATGGCGCAAGCAGGCATTACATACGATGCAACTACAGGGGAGTACGCATTTATAGACAAAGACACAGGCATGCCCGGTGATAGCTTTACGCTAGATCCAATTACAGGCTCGATTGTCTTTCATAGTCCGCAAGATACACATACCATATCCGGTGAGTTTACTCCCGCAAAAGATATGGACATCAAAGTTGAGACAGACATTGATACAGAAACAAGCTTAGAGGGTAAAGGTACAGTTGTTCCAAGTGGCAAGTTCCAATGGAAGCAAAAGAACGATTTGCCTATAGTCATACAACCGGAAAGCGGAAGTAAACTTGTATCTTTGAAAATTGACGGGCAAGAAATAGACATTAGTACGTTAAAGGCGGCAACTGATGCAGATATAGCGGCTGCTGAAGAAGTGCAAAACAGAAACACCAAGCAAAGAGATGCTTCTTATAAGATGCGGTCGCAAGCTATAAATAGCAAGCGTAGTTTATCTAGCCTTCTTGGTATAGAAAAAGCATATGCTGCATCTCGGGCAGGAGCAGACGACAAAGTATATGTAATTACATCCGATTACTTAAAGTCTCGTGCAACAGACCTAATAGAGGTGGATGTAAAGTTTGCTCCTAAGGGTGCTAGCCCAAACCCTGCACACCCTACAAACGATACATACACTATAACCGCTAAAGCTAAAGGAAAAGGTGGCATGATATCAGGTACGTCCAATACAGATGAAACGCTATCTGTACAAGTAAAAGCGGGTGCTAGCTACTCTGTAAACTACACAATAGAGACAGGATATAGAGTTGTATCTATTGAAGACAACGGAGTAAATATACCTGTTACAACAGGTAGTTCATACACCATATCTAACATTGATAAAAACCACGACGTAGTTATAACCTTTGGACCTGTAAGCTCTAAAGCACCAAGAGGGGTTCACCGCCTGCAGTCTCTTGCCAAAACAGGAGATCTAAATGCGCCTATTGCTACAGGTCTAGTTGGTATAGCTGCACTTGCAAGCGCTACTGCAGTTTTGCTTTACCGCCGCAGAAATACAAATGCAAAGTAGGTTGAAGCGTCCTAGTTCAAAAAAGTTAGAAAAGTGGTCAAAACTTCCGACTTTCCATGGTTCTGAATGCGAGATTGTGCCTACTAAGGCATCAAAAAGGTGTCGAATTTTCTGTTTGCCCAGTGTTCTCCACAATTCAAGCTGGCTATGTGGCGCTATGACCATGGAAAGCTGGAAGTTTTGACCATTTTTCTGCAAAAAACTTCCCAAGGTCTGTAGTCCAAGTCTGTAGACAATCGTACTAAAGAGCAGCGTGCCAAAGGATTGCACCTAATGGCACACTCTTTGACACGCTATATCCGGGATGGAGTTTTCAAAAGAATAGGCACTAAAGCCTGAATTTACGAATTGCTTTTAGTTGTATATTAAATGCCGAACTCAGCAAAAAGCTGCTCGCGATAGGCTGGGTCTTTAGAGGCTTTAAGAACGTCAGCTTCGCGTCCAGCGGCAAATAGGTGTTTGATAAGAGAGTCGTAGCGTGCGGCTTCCGCACGCCCTTGTTGTAAGCCTTCAACTCGTCCTTGCAAGATTCCGCGTTCCAGCCCACGCTCTAGCCCTCGTTCTTCTCCCTCTTTTAGAGCAGCTCTGCGGGCTATACGTACTTCTCGCTCCCAATCTTCTCCTATTGTACTTACAGAAAACACCTTATTCACCCACTCTCTATCTTCATTGGCTCTATCTACTGCACTAGCAATAGATTTAACTAGTTTGTCTTGTTTATCTATTTTACCAGTGAAGACATACTCCATAAAAGAAAGTAGATGCTTATCTTTTATCTTCTTATAATCCTTACAGTTAAGCGCAATCCAGTGAGAATCATCTTTTATAGGAATACTATTATTCTCAATACATACTCTCTCTATCGTATATACAGGAAGTCCTGCTTTGAAAGGGTCATGATTGCAAACAAAGATAATATAGCTTGTGGGTAGCTTATCGTAGTCTGCTCCTTTATCAAGCGATGTAGTATCAATAGATGCTTGATAATATCTATATCTCCTAGCGATATCTGCTCTTTGTTGAATCTGTAGTTCTATATCAAAAACTTCATTTTTTGTTTTAGCAAACAAATCAAGTCGAACACTCTTAAAATCTAGTCTAGGTTCTATTGCTTGTTCTGCGTTTTTATAGATTAGGTCATCAATTTGCTTACCTAATACACACTCTAGAAAGTCTTTACATATATCTTTTTGAATCATTACGCGATTGAACATAAATTGATTAGTAATAGAAACAGTAGCTTGCTCATCCATGTTTGTCTTTTCTTTCTCTAGAAGACTTATAAATCTTCTAATCAAGACTAGATTGCAAACCTTATATCTGTGTATCAAAAATGCGATATCAAGTGACATACAGATTTCATGTCAAAACCAACTGTTTGCAACACCTATTGATATCTCAAATCCCCATAGTTGCAACTTTTAATGAGTGCAAATCTTGCAGAAATGTGTCGGGAGTTATCTACTATACAAACTTTGCAGCTTTTGTTAGTCGAGAAGTTACTGAGAAGTTACTTGTCGCCCGATTTTGGCAACTTCTCAAAGTAACTGCCCCCTTACCGCCGCAGAAATACAAATGCAAAGTAGGTTGAAGCTTCCTAGTTCAAAAAAGTTACAAAAATGGTCAAAACTTCCAGCTTTCCACTGTGAAAAGCACAAAATAGCCCCTAGAGATGCACTACCAAATGCTGTTTGCCCAGTGTTCTCCACAATTCAAGCTGCCTTCATGGCAATCCGACCGTGGAAAGTCGGAAGTTTTGACCATTTTTCTGCAAAAAACTTCCCAAGGCCTGTAGTCCAAGCCTGTAGCCAATCGTACTAAAGAGCAGCGTGCCAAAGAATCGCACCAAATGCCGATCGCGTCATCGATCGACACTGATCGCACCACTATCGCACCACTATCGCGCCACTATCGCGCCAACTTTATTCCGAACGCAGCGCCTCTACCGGGTCTTTCCGACTGGCGCTGCTGGCAGGAATTAGACCTGCTATAAATGTAAGCGCAACGCTTATTATTACCAAAATGAAAGCGGCTTGCCATGGTAGGCTGGCTACATTTGGAACATCAAATAGCGTATACACAAGGGCGCTTATCGGTATACAACAAAGCGCAGTTATACCCACTCCAAGCACGCCCGCAATAAGCCCCTCTATAACAGTTTCGGCATTGAATACTTGGCTTATGTTGCCTTTGCTTGCGCCAATTGCGCGCAGTATACCAATTTCTTTTTTGCGCTCAAGCACGCTTATGTAGGTTATAACTCCTATCATTATTGAGCTAACAATAAGACTGATAGACACAAACGCTATAAGCACATAGCTAATCATATCTATGATGGTAGTTACCGAGCTCATTAATGCGCCCACAATGTCGGTATAGGTTATTGCTTTCGATTCCTGACCGCTTTCATTCATGCGATCGTTATAAGAATCTAGTATGTCTATAATGCCCTGCTTAGCTTCGAAATCTTTGGCAAAAATGTCTATTTCGTAAGGATTATCAATTTGTGCGTAGTTCAATTTTGCCAAATTATTATCGAATGAAGCTTCGGTGCCGCTCATCATCGACGTTATTAGTTCTGTAAGTTCTTCGTCGGTCATGTTGAATTCGAAGGCGTCTTTGAAAGCTTCAGCATCTATGCTCATAGCCTGCGACATTCCCTCGGACAGCTGGTTCATTGCTCGGGTCATAGCGGTGGTCATCGCTGTACGCATTTGCGCGGAAAGCGCACTCATAACTTCGGTCATGTACTGTGTCATGTAATTATTAAGATACTCTTGCATGGCGGCTTGCTGTTCAAGCTGTTGCTGCTGCATGGCGCTGGTGTCAATTAGACCATTTGCCATCGCGTCAGAAATTATGACTTTAGCGCTGTCGCTTGCCATATATGCCTGCACTTTTTCTGGCATGGTGGTGCCGGGTAGTGTGGTTAGTTGGTTTTGGAAGTCTGCCATAAGATCGCTAACCATTTTTGCAGCAACTTCTTGGTTAATTTGCATCCCCGACATATCCATGTCAGCGTTTTCGCCATTACTGCCGCCATTACTGCTGCCGCCGCCGCTACCGCTGTCGCCGCCGCTATCGCCGGGCATCTGCGAACCCATCTGGCTAAAGTCAATATTAGGTTGCGGCAAGCTGGACGAATCAAAATTAACATCAAGGTCGCTCAAATCTAGCTTCATCTTGCTTTCATCAAACTTGAATGCCGCTTGCAGCGCACCTGTGTTCACCTTGAATAAATTGCTCATATCGAAATCGGAACTTTTTTCGTCTTCTTCCGTAAACAATTTGCCGTTAAACACATCGGTATTTGGCTCTGCCAATTGGTCTTTTACTATCTGCGTTTCACCAGCTTGTTCTATCAAATGCTTAGTTAAATCTGGTGTGTAGTAAATTCCGCCAGAGTTTAGCATGGCTGAAGTGGCACCATTTTTAGGTTGCACAATGCCCGATATAACCAAATTTTCGCCGTTTTCTATAAGGCCTTTTACATATTCGTCATCGTCTGATTTGTCTATCCAGACACCAAATTCTTCGTCATACTGATAGTAGTCGGCTGAGCAAACTAGCTTTAATTTCAAGTTCAGGAAGTCGCTATAGGTAAATACGGCATTGTCGTTTACCTCGGTCACAACTTCTTCTTCGTTCATGAATGCGCGCACCATCTCGTCTAGCACGGCATGATCGCGCAGACCCAGTATGTACAGCAAAAAGTCGCTTACGCTGCCGTTTTCGGTAAGCACAAGCACGCATTCATTGTATTTTTCGGGCCAATGACCAGCCTTTACGTCATAGCTTTCTTTAGCCATATCCATAGTGCCCATCATTTGAGCAAACATATCGGTGCTCATCATGGTTGACATCATGTTATTTGTATACATGCTAGAGCCCATGCCCATTGAAGAGAATGTAGTGTCAGGGTTAACCTGCTGTACGCCATTTTCGGTATCTGCCAAATAGATTTGTGGTGTTACGTTGTACTTGTATTCCACATCGTTGGCAAATTCATATATGTTGCTTTCGCCGCTGTCTAGAAATTCTTTTAGCGATGCCAGATCGTTCGATCCTACACTTTCAAACATTCTGTTCATTACGTTGGCTTCGTGCACCACCGTATCGTCGCCATTTGTGCTTTTAGAATCTTCATTCGTCTCTTCGTTGACCATACCCATGCTAGATACCATCATTGATGTCATATCGAAACCGGTGCTTGTAATTTGCAACGGATAAGATGACAAGGTTTCTTCCTCTACGCTGGTTATGTAGTTGTTTACGCCGTTCGCCAATGCAAGAATGGCAGCAATTCCAATAATGCCAATGCTTCCCGCGAAAGCCGTCATTATTGTGCGGCCCTTTTTGGTCATAAGGTTGTTGAAAGAAAGCGAAAGTGCCGTTAAGAAACTCATAGATGTGCGGCGCGGCTTCTTCGCGGCTAGGCTGGCTAGTTCATCTGTTGTTGGGGCGTATGGGTCGGTATCGGCAAGAATGTGCCCGTCGGCTAAATTAACGATGCGCGTTGCGTATGTGTCAGCCAATTCCGGATTATGCGTAACCATAATTACTAGGCGGTCATTCGCTATTTCTGTTAGCAAATCCATAATCTGGATGCTGGTTTTGCTGTCTAGCGCACCGGTAGGTTCGTCGGCTAGCAATATTTCCGGATCGTTTATTAGTGCGCGCGCTATGGCGACACGTTGCATTTGACCGCCGGATAGCTGACTTGGCTTTTTGTGAACGTGGTCGCCTAATCCTACGCGCTTCAGTGCATCTATTGCGCGATTGCGTCGCTCTTCGCGACCTACGCCGGAAAGAGTCAGTGCCAGTTCCACATTTGCAAGCACGGTTTGGTGCGGAATAAGGTTGTAACTTTGGAATACGAAACCGATGCGGTTGTTGCGGAAAGTGTCCCAATCGCGATCTTTATAGTTCTTTGTGGATATACCATCTATTATCAGATCGCCAGAGTCGTAGTGGTCTAGTCCACCAATTATGTTCAGTAAAGTTGTTTTGCCCGAACCGCTTGGTCCAAGTATGGCAGCGAATTCATTATCGCGGAAATTGATTGATACATTATCTAGTGCTACTTGTGTGAAATCACCTGTGGTGTAGGACTTGCGGATATTCTTAAGTTGAAGCATAAAAGCCTTTCGTACTTTGGTACCGAGCTGGCGTTTGTGGTTGCATTCGAAAGAGCCTAGATCAATCGTCTATCGAATTCTAGCGATTTTGGTTTGCAATAAGCTCAGCTACCAGTAGTTGCGCCAGTTGCATTGCGTTTTTTAGGTTGTAATTCTACCGTAATACTGCTTTTATGCATTAAAAAAGACCGCCAAGAGACGGTCTTCATATATTCAACGTTTAATAATTTACTCGGCAGCCAGAGGGCTGGGAACGCTATATGCGCGACCGGCATACTCTTGGTTCAGCTCGAACAGCGAGTGCTTATCTTCGCCGAATAGTTCCATTTTGGTAATCATATCGCGGGCGGTGTCTTCTTCTTCCATCTGCTCATCAATAAACCACTTCAAGAACTGCATTGCGCGGTAATCTTTTACTTCTTCAGCTGCAGCATAAATGTCATTAATAAGGCTGGTGACATACTGCTCGTGCTCAAGCGCTGCCTTTAGCGGACCCATGTAGTCGGTGAAAGTTTTGTCTGGCTGAGCGATGGCTCCCAGCTTCGGCACTTGGTCGTTTTCTATCAAATACTTGCGGAAAATAAGCGCATGGTCGCGCTCTTCCTGAGCCTGAACCATATAAAAGTTCGCATAGCCGTTCAGTCCAGCATCTTCGTAATAATCGGCAAAAGACATGTACAGATAAGCCGAGTACAGTTCTTTGTTAATTTGGTCGTTAATTAGTTCGTAAACTTTTGCATCCATTCGATATTCCCTTCTATTTGATCGCTTGGTTGTGTTACATATTAGAATACCACCTAGGAGGCATTATGAATAATGAATTGATGCATACAATGTGCGGTACTGCGGAGAAATACGGGCTGTTTTGTGCCGACTCTGCTGTTTTGCTGATGGTGTCTGGCGGCAGCGATTCTACGGCGCTGGCGTATTTGATGGCGGCGGCGCGTGCGGCGGGCAAGGTAGGGCCTGTGGCTATGCTGCACGTAAATCATAAACTGCGCGGTTGTGCTTCAGATGAGGATGCGGAATTTGTATCTGGTCTGGCTGCGCTTTTGGATATTCCGCTATTTGTGTGCGAAGTGGACGTGGCGGGTGAGGCTGCTAGGTCGGGCGACAACGTAGAGGCTGTGGCGCGGCGCGAGCGATATGCGGCTGCAAATGAGGCGCTTTCGTCAATGTGTTTGCATGAATGCGTTCCGCTTTCTGAGGGGCGCATTGTAACAGCGCATACGGCAGATGATCGCATTGAGAATTTTTATATGCGCTCTATTGTTGGCACTGGTCCCGGTGGGTTTCGAAGTATGAAGCGCAAAAACGGACCGGTTGTGCGTCCGCTTTTGAATTGCACGCGCGAACAGCTGCGCGACTATATTTGCGCGCGCAAGGATGCTGGGCTTGATGTTATGGAAGATGCCGCCGGTGCGCTTTGGCGCGAAGATGCCACCAATGCGCATACTGACCGATTTCGGGCATATGTGCGTCACAAGATTGTGCCGCAAGCCAAGGAGTGGAGCGCTAGTATGCCGCAAACTCTTACGCGCACGATGGATTTAATTGCCGATGAAGACGATATGCTAGATGCTATGGCAGACGAAATTATTGCAGAGCGTGTAGATATGGTTGAAGGTGGTGCGTTTTTTAAGTTGTTGCCTGTATTCGGCGAAGTTCGCATGCCACTTCAGCGCAGAGTTGTGGTGAAGCTGCTGAAGCGGTTGTTGGGTGCCGACGAGCGTATCGATACTGCGTCTGTTGATGCAGTATTGGCAGCTTTTTCCGACGGCAAGCCAAAAAGTGGCTATGTTGCCAATATTCAGGGGAACTTAGCTATAAGTTCGAATAAGCGCGGGGTGCTAGTAGAGCCTATGGCTGAGTATCGCCGTCGTCGAAAGGGTTTGCTAGCTACCTAGCTACCTAGCTACCTAGTTCACGCAGTTTTCGGGAGTGCGCCCTAGCACTACGTCGATGGCATTCTGAGTGCAGCGGCGCCGCAGTTCTACGGCAGATTCTTCCGACCAATAAGCGGCATGTGAAGTTAATACTGTATGCGGCGCTTGACATATTGGCGATGCGGGGTCTACTGGCTCGTCTTCAAACACGTCTATACCTGCGCCCCACAACTTATCGTTAAAGAGCGCCTCTGCCAACGCATCGGTATCTATTACTGCCCCGCGCGAGGTGTTTATCACCACTGCATCTGGTTTCATAATGCCAATGTTTTGCGCGTTCAGCATGTGACGTGTTTGCGGTGCCAACGCTGTGTGGAAGCTAACTACATCGCTTTCGCGCAGTAAATTTTCAAACGTAGTGTAGGTAAATCCATCGGGCGATGTGCAATTGGGCGTGCCCGATCTATCCCACGCTATAACGCTAAATCCAAGACCGCGTGCTTTGCGGGCTACAGCTTGTCCAATATTTCCCATGCCCACCACGCCGAATGTGCGCCCATGCGCCTGCCCCAATGGGCGGTGGCGACGAAAATTCCATATGCCAGCGCGCATGTCTGCATCTATTTCATTAATGCGACGCAGCACGCACATGGCAAGTGCTATTGCGTGGTCAGATACCACTTCGGTGCCGTAGCATGGAACATTGCACACTCGCGTGCCGTTTTTAGTGGCGGCAATAACGTCTATGTTGTCTATTCCGGTGCCAGTTTTGCTAACAACTTTCAGCTGCGGAAGTGCGGCAAATACCTCTGCGGAATATTCGCCGTATGATGTAATGGCTCCATCGGCTTTGCGTAGATGCTCGATTATTTGGGTAGGGTGGCGCCCATCCGGTTCATTGTATGCGCGGAAAGTTATGCCCGCGGCCTCTATCATTTGGCGTTCAAATTCTGAATCGCCGAAATCGGTATCGGTAACTACGATAGTGGGCAAAACTCCTCCTTTATTCCTGCAACTGCGCTCTTATATCTTAAGTGTTGTTGCGTATTGTTGCGCGTATTTTCTAACAGTCATGTGCTGTAGCACTTTGCCAATGGGTATAGATTGTTCTAGCACTTCTATTTGGAAGAAATGGCATAAAAATTTGGAAAAATGGTCAAAACTTCCAGCTTTCCACGGTTGAACTGCCCCATGGTTGACCTGAATTGTGGAGAACACTGGGCAAACAGGGAATTCCTTGGCTTACGCAACGCGATTTAGCGCTTTCTACCATGGAAAGTCGGAAGTTTTGACCATTTGAGTCAACTTTTTTGGATATGGGAATAATTTTGCGCTTTCTGCGCAATGCCTTTCTACGCAATACGAAACTATGACAGGCTTCTTTCGGACTGTTTACGGGTGGGCTGTGCGCAACTTTAACTAGCGTTGCTCTTCTATGCTGAGTGTATTGTTGGCGAACATTGAAAGGAGTGAATCATGAGTATCATCGTCTGGATTATCATCGGCGGTTTAGCCGGTTGGGCTGGAAGCGCTATTATGAAAAGCGAAGGCGGACTGTTGCGCAATATTATTGTAGGAATTATTGGCGCTTTAGTCGGCGGTTTCATTATGAGTTTCATAGGAGCCGAGGGCTTTACCGGATTCAACCTGTGGTCGTTCTTAGTGGCGCTTTTGGGTTCTGTGGTGTTTCTTGGCGTTATGGGCATCTTTACCAAGCGTGCAACTTAAATGCAGAAGGAAAATTTAATCCTTCTACATCGGGGTTGCAACTTTTATAGAGGTGCAACCCCGATGATATGTGCCATGAAATTACTCGACAACCAATTTGCGGATGTTTACTTGGCGTATGGCGTTGCCTGATACATAAGCACTTATGGTAAAAATCAGAGAAAGCGCAAGCGGTAAAAGTATGACTTGCCACCATGGAAGGGCAATTGCGAAATTCCCAACGCCGAATAAACCGAATAGTTTACTAACTAACCAGCTGCCTCCGAGTGCCGTTATAGCTGTTCCCAGCGCAGACCCTGCTAGTGCAATGCTTAGGAATCGCAGCGCAAAAGAAATACGAAGCGCGCGCACGCGAAACCCTAAAGCTCGATAAATTCCTAGGTCGCCTCTCTCGCTTGTAAACATGCGGTTGCTAATTAGCGCTACGGCTACGCATGCTAATACTCCCGCGAAAGCCGCCATGGCATAACCCATAGTTATGAATAAGTTTCTGATTAGGGCTACCATATTTGTGGAACCTCTGAAAATACCGGTGTCTTCTAAGCTTATATCTTCGCCAAAGCGCGTTTCTAGTGCGGTGCGCACTTCATCGGTTTTGTTTGGGTCTACTAATTGGTATTGGCGCGAATCTCCGCGATTGGCTTTTTCGATACTAACCAGCTGCTCTAGTCCTTCGTATGTAAGGATAGTTCCATATCCTGCATTTAGCATGGCAGAAAGAATACCCGAAACTAGATATTCCTTTTCAGCGCCGGTGCTGTCGGGCAGCATCAGTTTGTCGCCCACGCTAAGCCCCATATCTGAGGCAAGACTCATTCCGACAAGCGCCTCGTTTGTTTGTGTGGGTTTGCGTCCAGATACAACAGTAGCATCGGAAAATATGCTCATGTCTGTTAGCCCTACAAATGTACGGCTTTCACCATTTATGTTAATCATAGTAACAGCTTCTTCCCATACACGCTTTATCGGGCAAACTTCTTCTATAGCTGAATTAACATCTTCAAAAGACAAATTGTCGTTTTCAAGCGACACAGAAAGATCGCTTTCCCACAATCCAAAGGCTTTATACACGGCATCTTGTGTGTTTAGGGCACCGCCAATTCCAAATATTAGCGCGATGAATGCGCACAGCAAAAGCGAACACGCCGCCAGACCAATATAGCTGCGTTTTTGCGCAACAATAGCGCGCCAAGCCAAAGAAGCTTCAAGCCACGAGCCGTTAATTGCGCAATTAGCGCGTGGTGAAAATCGCACATCTCCATGCCCGCTGCGCAGGGCAGAAAGCGGCGATATGACCGAAAGTTTGCGCGCTTTTAGAAACACGGTAGCCATCATAAGCACCATAAGAGTTGCTAGACAAATAAGGATGGTGCTAGGGAAGCTGGCGTTTTGGGTAAGGACCCCGGTTAGCAGCATAAATGCCGACCATGTAAAAGGCTCAATTGCTATTCCTACTACGAACCCTATAACCATTCCTGCCAAGGCAGCTATCATGTATTGAAGCGCAAGTGTGCGCCGCAGAGTTTTTGCCGGCACGCCTAGCGCCTTAATAATTCCCCAGTCCACATAGCCCTCGCGTATAGATGCAGACACCGAATGCACGCATATTACAAGCGCTATCGCAAACAAAAGGCACGCAAAAACGCCAAGGATGGCTGTTGCTACATTTACTACCATAAGCGCGTATCCCGCCAAAGTCTGGCTAGAGAACAGGTTTGTTGCGCTGGCGCCCCAAGTGGTGTTTTCGCCTATGATGCGCGTTAAATCTTGACTAGTAAGTCCGCTTGCTTGTGCGGCGGGTGTCATATATACGTTTATTTCGGTTAAGGGGAAAGCGGTGTGCGCCCGCGCGAATATACTGCTTTCGCCACGGATGGTGGCGCTGTTGAATATGTCGCTGACTTCTGCGTGCAGCGCATTGAAGGTTTCCGTTGCTAGCAAATAGCGATTGGTGTCCATAAACGGTGTTCCCATTTGCGGATCTTCGAAATACCCGGCAATTTTAAGGCGCACCTGTTTATCGCCTATGGTAAGCACAGCGAAGTCGCCTATATTCACATTTTGAAGAATGTGTATGGCGGGGGTGATATAAATTTCGTCAGCGCGCGGAGGCGTAGGGTTTGTTTTATATGTGTCGAAATTGTCTTCAAGCATTTTGTAGGAAATTCCGGTGCCCCATGCTTCGAAGATTTCAGACGATTGCGTTGTGTTGGCTACAGTTTTGCCCTGCGCATTTTCAAAGTTCACCGTAACAGAGAATGTAGGCGTTTCTAAAACACTTTCCACTTCGGGAAGCGCTTTAATGTCGTCTATGGCTTGGCTGTTTAAGTTGGTAGGGAAGTCTGTGGCAAATGCGTCTCCTGCATTCGCTTCTTGTAGAGCGGCGGTTTCCCGCGTGGTAAGGTCGGTGGACAGACATAATGTAAACGTAAGGGCGAAAGAAGCCAGCATTACTAAAATTCCCAAGCCAATGAATGTTTTCTTGTCTCGCTTTAGCCCGGCTAATACCAGTGTACGCAGAGGTTCCATATTGTGCCCTTACCATGAAAGCGACGAAAGCCAAGCGTTTGCTTGCGCTTCGCGGTCGCGCGTATACGAGATATCGTTGCTGCGCTGTGCATCCCATGGCGGCAGATTGAATTCGCCCCGCACATCGCCATCTTCTAAGTAAAGTATGCGATTGCCGCGCATGGCGCTACGTATGTCGTGCGTCACCATAACGATTGTTTGACCTGTGGCGTTTATTTCGCTTAAAAGCGCCAGCACTTCCAAGCTATTGGCGCGATTCAGTGCACCTGTGGGTTCGTCTGCAAATACGATGTCTGGTTGGTTTACCACCGCTCGTGCCACGGCGCATCGCTGTTGCTGTCCGCCCGACGACTGATTGGGAAGATGGTTTGCCACATCGTGTAAGCCCATGCGCTCTATAAGGTTTTCAACTGCTTCTAGCGTCTTTTTAGGTGTGCGACCTTCTTTTAAGTATCCGGGTACAGCTATGTTTTCAAAAAGCGTTAAATTGCTGACCAAATTTGCTGCCTGAAAAACGAACCCGAAGTGCTGTGCCCGCAAATTAGCAAGCTCTTGTTCCTTCATGCGCACAATACTTTTTTCGCAAAACAGCATATCTCCTGCGGTAGGCTTATCCATGCCCGATAAACAGTACAGAAGCGTCGATTTTCCCGAGCCGCTTGGTCCCATAACAGACGTGAAATCGCCTTTATATATTTTCAGGTTAATATTGCCTAATACGTGGGTTTGCACTCCGTCGGCAACGTAGCTTTTGGCTAGGTCAACTGCTTCTAATGCAATTTGTTTCATTGTATTTTTCCATTCTCTAAACCGTGCTGAAAGCTACTTTACGAAATGTAATATTAAGAAGTCATTAAGGTATGCGCCCTATACGCGAAATCGGAAAGATGGAGTGAGGGTTGCGCAGCTTCTGAACGTAACCTTTCCGACTTTACCAATAGTGCGTGCAAGATTATTCGGCGTGTGGAAGAGGAAGTTCCAAAACTATACATAGTCCGGGATTGGCGTTTTGAATCTGCATCGTGCCGTTCATGCGGTTCATAAGGTAGTTGGCTATGAATAAACCTAATCCTGCTCCAGTTTTGTCTTTTGCGTTTGCGCCGCGATAGAAACGCTGCGCAAGGAATGGGATATCTTCAGCGGCAGCACCGGTGCCAAAATCGCGCACTGTTATGCGGTAAGCGTCAGCGCTAAGCATGCCGGAAATTTCCACAGCAGACCCGGTGGCGTATTTCGCAGCGTTTACTAGTAAATTATCTACTACTTGTTTTAGTCGCTTGGAATCTATGTTTAGTGTGGCTTGATCGGCACGCACGCACGTAACGTGTACGGCTTCGGCAAAGTTGCTTGCGCACTGGTGCAGAATGGGAGCAACGGGTGTTGCCGTGCATGTTACATCTATGCGATCCATGTCGGCTAGCGCGTGTACCAACAAATCTTCTACAAGCTCTGCAGCTTCATCGCATTTTGACATTATTATGCGTTCGTAGGCTAGGCGCTCTTCGGGAGTTTGGTCTAACTGAAGTTCTAGCGCTTCGGCATAAGTACGAAGCGATGCAAGTGGGGTGCGCAAATCGTGCGAAAGCGATGCTAATGCTGTTTTGTAGGCAAGTGCAGCAGCTTGTTCCTTTTCGCGCGAGCGCTTCAATTCTGCACGTAGATGATCGAACGCCCACGCGAAGCGTCCAAACGGATTAGAGCGCTCATATGCAAGAGGCGCATCTAAATTTCCATTTGCTACTTGCCCCGCGAAATCTTCCAAGCGTATAAAAGGGCGAATAACGCTGAAATACATATATAAAGACAGGACTAACACGGCGACAATTGATGCAGCGGATAAGGTTAGAATTGCTGCGAGTATGCGAAAATCTTGTTCAGAGGCAGCGCTGCGTAGGATATCTTGCGTGGATGCAAGGGCATCGTCAGCCAATTCGATACTTGCTATTGCGCTTTCGCCCGCTTCGCTTTTACCTGCATCATTTCCTGCGGCATTTGTGTCTAGTAAGCTGGTGCGCGCCTCGTTCAAATGCAAAATTTCTTCGCGCAATTTATTTGAACCGGAATCGCCTATACAAAACGCTGCAGCGCATATTGCGATTGCAACTATGGCAGCAATCGCAATTGTCGTATACGCAATAAGTCGCTTTTGTATTCTATTGCTCTCGTTTGTCATTGCGAATCTGTTTCCTTTGGTGCGTCAAATAGATAGCCCTTTCCGCGGACAGTCTTAAAGAAAACGGGGTTGGCGGGATCGTCTTCTAGTTTGGCGCGCAGCCAGCTTATATGCACCGCCACAGTTTGTGCCTCTACGCTGCAGAATGCTCCCCATATCTCGCTTAACAGGGCTTCTTTTGAAAAGGCTTTATTGCAGTTACCCATCAAAAATGCGGCAAGCGCAAATTCTTTGGGCGACAGTTCAACTTGAATGCCATTTTTAAGTATCCGACCACTTGAAATATCAAGCGTGAATGGACCTATTGTTATCGGCGCCTCTGGCTCGGTAGACCTATTTCGGCTGCTGCCTCCAGTCATGGTGCCGCTATTGCGCCTCATAAGCGCTTTTATCTGAGCTAATAACTCTTTTAGGCTAAATGGTTTTGGAAGGTATACATCTCCCCCTTCTTCTAACGCTTTTATGCGGGCATCTGCTTCAATGCGTGCCGAAACGAACAGCAAGGGTACACCGCTTTTGCGGCGCAGTTGTCTGCATAGGGTAAATCCATCGTCGCCCGGTAAATTCACGTCTACTACCAAACAGTCAAACGTTTTGCTTTCTAGCAGTTCGTAGGCTGCTTCGGCACTTACAGCCGCATGTACGCAAAATTCATTTGCTTCTAAGAAACGTTTTATTATCTTGGCTAAATCTTTATCATCTTCAACAATAAGTACGCGTCGTACTCTGTTTGTTTGCGGCATTTCCATATCTCGCATTCATCTACAGTACAAATGACACAATAAAGGGCGCACTGAATTTTGCGCTTTCATTACTTTCATTAAAAGCAAGCGCCATTATGGCATCGTTATCGTTCTTGGGCAATTTTGCCAACATCTTGGTTAAAAGGTAATAACAGCTTTTTATCAAATAGGAAATCTTGGCTGTGCTGTATTTGGGCTGCTTGAGAATGTAATTTACATTCTCATTCTTACTTTGGAGAAGCCATCTTCAACTAAACGCTTATGGAGGCGACAGAAAGGCGGCAGCTTTACAGAGAGGGAGTGTCGCAATGGATACGGCAAGCGTAAGTAGCTTTCTTGTTTCGTTAACGGGCGATATCAATAGTTTTATGTACACCTATATTTTGGTAATCCTGTTGGTGTTTACCGGGGTGTATTTCACCATTCGCACGCGGTTCGTACAGCTGCGATACATTAAAGATATGCTTACCCAGCTTTCCGAAAAGCGCGTTGACGCGGGCGGCAAAGCTATTTCGTCGTTTCAAGCTATGATGGTATCAACCGGGTCGCGCGTAGGCACGGGCAATATAGCCGGTATTGCGACCGCTTTGGCTATAGGTGGTCCGGGTGCGTTGTTTTGGATGTGGGCAATGGCGCTTATTGGTGCCGCTTCGGCTTTTGTGGAGTCTACGCTTGCGCAAATCTGGAAAGTCAAAGTTGGCGATGGAGAATTTCGCGGCGGTCCGGCGTACTATATGCAGCAAGGTTTAGGCAAGAGATGGATGGGCGTAATGTTTGCTGTCTCGCTTATAGCTTGCTATGCCATAGGTTTTAATGAGCTTCAAGCTTATAATGCGGCTTCGGCACTGGAATACTACATTCCTGATTACTCCACCAACGGCGCGGCTGTAATTATGGGCGTTGTACTTACTACACTAACGGCGGTTGTTATTTTTGGTGGCGCTAAGCGCATTTCAGTTATCAACTCCGTAGTTGTGCCCATTATGGCTTTGGCTTATATCGCGCTTGGCATTTGGGTAACTTTAAGCAATGTTGGTCTGCTGCCGCAGGCTTTCTCTCTGATGTTTAGTTCCGCCTTCGATTTTCAGGCTATATTCGGCGGATTTGCCGGCTCAGCGGTTATGCTGGGAATTAAGCGCGGTCTTTTCTCTAACGAGGCTGGCATGGGTTCGGCGCCTAATGCCGCCGCAACGGCATCGGTGTCGCATCCGGTGAAGCAGGGATTGGTGCAAACGCTGTCTGTTTATATTGACACTATGTTTATCTGCACCTGCTCGGCTATGTTGGTGCTGGTGTTTATGGTGCAAAACCCTCAAGCTGCGTCTGGCTTAAACGGGATGCCGTTGGTACAAATGGCTGTCTATCAATTCGCGGGCAATATTGGCATAGCCTTCATTACGGTAGCTGTTTTTCTATTTGCTTATACCAGTCTTATCGGCAACTACTTTTACGCAGAGTCAAACTTGAAATTCATTTTCGGCGAAAAGAAACGCCTCATTTTTTGGTTTAGGATTGCTTGTTTAGTCGTAATTTTTGCAGGTTGTTTAAGCAGTTTCGATTTGGCATGGAACATAGCCGATATTCTGATGGGCATTATGTGCATCATTAATCTTGTTGGCATTTTGCTGCTGGGGAAGTGGGCTATTCGTTGTCTGGATGATTACGCGCGTCAGCGCAAAGCGGGTGTAAATCCTGTGTTTAATGTGTCGTCAATTCCGGGAATGCCTGCGTGTGAGTGCTGGAACAACACCGACAATCGGCGCACAACCGGGCGCATAACCACCGACGAAAGTAAATTTCCAATAATGCAGCAAAATGGTGCGGCAAGTTTGGTGTCTGACGGATTGCGGGAACTTTAATTCGGAAAAATGGTCAAAACTTCCGACTTTCCACACTCAAACACACCTAATAGCACCCGCCGAGACACCATTGAACACTGTTTGCCTAGTGTCCTCCACATTTCAAGCGGGCTATATGGCACTTCCACCGTGGAAAGCCGGAAGTTTTGACCATTTTTTCTGCAAAAGTTGATATGCGTGCAATTCTGTTTAGCGAAAATCGCTAGTCGTGCATCTAGTATTAGATATAATCCAATGTGTTTTATGCACTTAAATAACGGAGGGGTGTATGTCAACTTGCCAGTCTCATAGCGTGAAGCGCCGTTTGTTCAAAGATGCCGGGCGCGCTTGTCCTATTGACTACAAGATTGCTAAAGATGCATTCAGCGGTACGCCGCAGGAAAGTTGCGATGTTTTGTATGTGGTAGGTGGTTTGTACGGCAATCCTTTCGCGCTCGATGCTATAGAGGCTATGGTTCAGGCGGAAGACAGCAGCAAGAAAACACTTGTGGTATTTAACGGCGACGCGCACTGGTTTGACAAAACTGCCGAAAATTTCGCCGCTATTGAAGATCGTATTCAGAAATATGTGCCGCTGGTAGGCAATGTTGAAGCTGAACTGCGTCGTCAGACCGATGTGGGGGTGGGGTGCGGCTGCGCCTATCCGGAATGTACGACTGACGAGGCGGTTTCGCGTTCGAACAGAATACATAAGATGCTGTCTATAGCGGTAGATAAGCATCCCGAATTAAAGCAGCGTCTTGTTGGGCGTCCAGCTACGCTTACTGTAGATGTAGCTGGCTTTAAGGTGGGAATAACCCATGGCGACGAGAAGCTGATAGGTGGATGGGATTGCTCGCGCGAAACCCTGCAAGACATAATGCGGCAAGACGAATTAGATGGTTTCATGGCGGCAAACAGCATTGATGTTTTTGTCACAACGCATACGTGCGCGCCTGTGGCTCTAACGTTGGCGCGTGGCGCCATTATAAATAACGGTGCCGCTGGCCTTCCGAATTTTGCGGGCGAGAATTTCGGGTTATGCATTCGCATTGCGTGCAATTCTAGTGAAGAATGGTCGTTTGGCACGCAGCTTGATGATTTGTTCATTCAGGCTGTGCCTGTTCGCTACGATCATAATGCGTATGTGAAGTGGTTTGATGCGTTGTGGAGTGAAACTAGTCCTGCGGCTGTATCGTACAGGGACCGCATACTTAACGGTCCGGAAGACTATTTGATCGACTCTTTGCTGGGTGGGTTTAGTTGTGGACCTTCTGCTGCGGGCGTTCGAAGAAGCGGCACTCGGGCTACAGTGCGCGATGTGAATTTGGAATTAGCCAAGCTGTTGTACTTCGAAGATGTGTTAGACGATGAATCGTGTACGATAACCGATCCGTTTCCTAATACTTTGCAAGTGAATTTAACGGCTAAATGCAATATGGCTTGCACGCATTGCCATCACGGTTGTAATCCTAAGCGTGACGAACATATGAATCATGAAACGTTGGAAGCCATTTTGAAAGTGGCGCGCGATAGACAAATGCAGACTATAGACATAACGGGTGGCGCGCCTGAAATGCATCCGGAATTCGAGTGGTTTTTGCGCGAGGCTGCCAATGCTGTGTCTAATGTAATGGTGCGTACAAATTTGACAGTGCTAGATTTGCCTGAGTATTCCCATCTTTTGGATGTGTATGCACGTTTGGGTATAGAACTTGCGGCGTCGCTTCCTAATGTGTTTGGTGCGCAGGCCGATATGCAGCGCGGGCACAAAACATATGACAGGTCGATAAAGATATTGAAATCGCTGAACGACTTAGGTTATGGGCGCGATTCTTCTTGTGTATTAGATTTAGTGTTTAACCCGCAAGAGCCAATTATGCCGCCAGAGCAGAATGAACTTGAACAGATGTATAGGCGACGTTTGGGGCAGGTAGGCATTGATTTTAATAATCTATTTGCTGTCGCAAATAACCCTATTGGTAAATATGGTGCAAGTCTTATAGATTCCGGCGCATTCCAGAATTATATGGATTTGCTAATAGACAGTTTCAACCCTGATACATGCGAAAACATGATGTGCCGCCATCAGCTTTCCGTAGGGTGGGATGGCACGGTGTATGACTGCGACTTCAATTTAGCATTGGGGCTTGCTGCCGAGGATGAAAACGGACCTATAAACATTGCCGATTACGCTAACAATGCTGCTCGTTCGCTTCAGCGCAGCATTAAGTTTGGGAACCATTGTTATGCGTGTACCGCTGGGTTTGGGTCTAGCTGCGGTGGCACATTAGTGCAGGGCGAAGCCAGCTAGAATAGGGCGCTTGGGTGGCACATGTGTGCGTCTGCCGATTCTAAAGTTGACAAATTATATATATTGGTTAATGTCCAATATTAGACATAGACAAACTATGTTTAACATCATGCCCACGCAAAAAGGAGGTTGAAAGGCATGACGATGGATATGACCACCGGTATATTCTTCTGGGGCTTTATGATCGTATATGGCATTGTGATGTTTGCCATAGCCCCGAAGACTGTGACTGTAGGCGGCTTCTTTAGAGGTGAAGATCGCAAGGGACGCGATGCCAATCCTTGGCTTGTCATGGCGTCCGTCTTCATTGCATGGATTTTTGCGAAGTCGGTTACAAACGCGGCTAATATGGGCGCCAATTTCGGTATTGTAGGCGGTGTTGGATACGCAGTATATTGGCTGTGTATTCCGCTAACCGGTTGGGCGCTTTATAGGCTTCGCGTGAAGTTTCGCGCAACGTCGCTTGTCAGCTTCCTAACCGAGCATTATGGGGTTGCAGCGGCATTTTGTTTTTCGGCAGCTATTCTTGTACGTCTGTTTAACGAAATTTGGTCGAACACATCTGTTGTAGGTGCCTACTATGGCAATTCGGGTACTGCACCGTTTATTATTGCAGCAATTTTGTTCACTCTACTTACGCTGGCATATTGTTGTCGCTCGGGCATGCGCGGCTCTCTTATTACCGACATGGTGCAAGCAATACTATTCGCAGCGTTGCTTATTGCAGTGTTGTGCTTTGTTGTGCCCACACATGGTGTTGGTGAATTCATGTCAACCGGCGTATGGACACTGGAAGGCGGCGTTGACTTCATAATAGGTGCTGGCTTGCAATGCTTAAGCTACGGTTTTCACGATGCGGTGCTAACCGACCGCGGCTTTCTATGTGAAGCCAAGAAAATGCTGAAAGCATTTATCGTGGCTGGCTTGCTGGGTTTTGTAGCTATTGTGCTGTTTTCGTTCATCGGCGTGTACGCCTATCTTGAGGGAATGAGCATTAGTGGCTCAGACGCGCCTGTGGTTGTTGCGGAATCGTTCGGTATACTGGCGTTCTTCTGCATGGCAGTCATAATGATAATGACGGCTGGCTCTACGCTGGACTCAACTTTTACAGCGCTTTCGAAGCTGACCGCGCGCGATTTGCCGGGCATTTTGGGTAAGAATCTAGATCATGTTCGCCGTGCGGGCATTTTGTTTATGATTGCTTTTGCAATTGTGGGCAACCTGCCTATGATTATGGGCGCCGACATTATTCTAGCTACCACAATTTCCGGCACCATGATAATGGGCTTAGGTCCCATCTTCTTAATGCATGGCGTAGTGAAGCCGACTAAAGTAGGTTTCTTCCTAGCCTTCTGGATTGGCATGGTTTTGGGCATTTGGGATGTTGTTGATGCGGCATCGCTCTCGTTTATGAATATAGGCGCTGGCAAGTATGCGAATTTCCTAGGTGTTAATCTCTGGGGCGCTATTATTTGCTGGCTGGCTTACATTATTCCGGGCGTTGTGGGAATGATGCAAGACAAAGCGCGTGGTATTGAGCCTACTTGGAAAGGACTTTCTCGCGAAGAAATACGTGCCAACGAGGAAAAAGAGCGCGAATTGGAAGCTGCGGGCACGGGAGATGTACCCAGCTTACATTCTTGCAATGGGCAGGCGAATTACGGTTCGTAGCCTTTCTGGGGCGCAGCGACGCGGATCGGACAAATATATTTCATGGTGCAGGCGCTCGTCCGTCAAGTTCACGCAAAAGCCCTGCTCGGCTGCAAATTTATGCATACTTTCTATGGTTGGCGGTTCGTCGTCGTAAGGACCAATGTGCATGCATTGCACACACATGCCTTCGTTTATGGTTAGCATTTCGGCGGCAGAAAAGTCGGCACCTTTCTTTTTGCTGGCTTCTTCTGCTGCCCACGTAAATACATCGGGCGTTACAAAATCTGGAAGTCTTATGCAGCTTATCCATTTGAATTCCGATTTACGGGCGGGGTCGAATTCGCCGTTACTTTCATCTAGCGACCAAAAACCTTCCAGTGGCGGCACCACATAGGGAAAGTATCCGTCTATATTGTGCCCTGCTTTCGGCGACATTTTTATAGTGAAAGAAATTCCATAGAGCATCTGCATAGCCCTTTGATATTGTCCCCCTTCGACATTTGGGTCGCCCTGACCCCTGACGGCAACATAGGTAATGCTAGGCATTTCAATTATGGAAGGCTTTTTCGATGGTTGGTATATGTCCTTGTATTCTTTCTTGAAATCAAACGCCATGGTTGCCACTTTCTTAGTAAGGTTTATCGAAGTGTGCTTGCTGCACCAACAGCCTGCGCCAGCAGCCGCTCTAGCGTTTCAGACGTTTCCGTAGCTGCCAATTATAAACGACAATGTTGCGCTGTATGTATTGCCAATAATTGCCGGACTTGCTTTTGACTCAAGCTGTGTTACAAATTGCGACCCTCGTACAACTTTGCTGCAAGTGCGGCGCTAGCAATATATAAAGTTACAGAAACCACAATTCCCACCGTCCATAAAATTGCTACTGCAGACGTGTTGAAAAGCGCAGTTTCAACCGTTTCCATAATTGGCGTACCATCCACGAAAACCATTCCTATAGCCAGTATCATTATAATAATAACTGGCACTATTCTTATCCCTTTTGTCATTCCGAAACGCATAATAAGAGGAAGCCCTATTGCAGCCGCTATCAGCATTATTAGTAAAGATACTCCGCCGCTTGCCACTACATACAGCGGATCTGTGTTTGTAAGAAGCATTTTCTCTGGAACCTCTATGCTTCCAACTAACATTTCTGCCACACCCGTAAAAGCAAATCCAATAATTATTGCTAGCAAAAAGTTAAGCAGAGCCACTATTGCTATGCTTGCATATCTGCCATAAGCTACTTGATGGCGTGTTATTGGAAGCGTAAGACGGAATTGTTCCCAATTATTCATTTCATCATAGGCTGCAATACTGTAGAAATACATGCACGACATACCCATTGAAATAGCAGCAACGCCGACAATTGCCGACTGCGTAGATATCATTATAAATACGCCTACAATCAGCATCATTACAATCGTTTGCACGAAGGCATTTTTCATGGTTATCAAGTCGGAGAAAATCATTGCTTTCATATGCGTTCTCCTTTCAAGAAAAGCGTCATGTAGGTTTCTATATCTACTTTGTCGCACACTATATTTGGGTAGGCTTGCTTGAAAGCTGTGCGATCTGGCACAAGTAAGTCAATTTCGTATTGGTTGCGCATTATGCGTATTGGTTGTGCATCGGGGCTTAGCGCGTCTGAACTTTTTATTGCTTCAAAATCTGCGGTGCGACATCGAACTATTCCTGCTATATCGCAAATTGCATCTTTATCCACATCGAATACGACACGCCCGTTGTCTAGGCATACAACTCTGTCGGCTATTTTGTCTAAATCGGTAGTTATATGAGTAGATAGCAGTATGCTTTTGTCTCCCTTTTCCATGTATTTGCGCAGAATTTCTAGCACGTCGGCTCGTGCAATCGGGTCTAGCCCGGCGGTAGCTTCATCCAATATTAGCAGCGACGGATTATGCGACATGGCAAACGCAAGCGTTAATTTCATTCCCATACCGCGCGACAAATCGTCCACTTTCTTGTTTTTATCAAGTTGAAAGCGCGAGCAAAGCTCCCAGAAATTGTTGCTGTCCCAATTACTGTACGCCATGCGCCCAATTAGCTCTACGTCACTAACGCGCCCTTCTTTAGGAAATGCGCACGTGTCGAATACTACTCCGATGCGACTTTTGATGTTTGTGTTTTGCGAACTTTTTAACGGCAATTTGTGCCCCAACACTTCAATTGTGCCCGCATCTATGTCGATAATTCCAAGCAGCGCTTTCAAGGTGGTGGTTTTCCCGGCACCGTTGCCGCCTATTAGTCCCACTACGCAGCCTGACTCCACGCTAAGATTTACGCCGTCTAAAGTGAAGTTGTCGTAGTGCTTTGTAAGCCCTCTTACTTCAATCATGTTATGTACAATTTCGTGCATCTGGGTGCACCTTTCTTTTCTCGGGCGTTGTTCGAGTTTGTTTCTATAGTTGGTTGTGAAGGTGACAACTGTGTAAATTGTCAGTTTTCGCTGGCTATTACATCTATCATTTCATGAATGTCTTGGATGCTAAGGTTGGCGGTTTTTGCTTCGGCGTACACTTTCTCCAGTAACTGCTCTATGTTGCGCAATTGCTCTTCGCGCAGCAGTTCCATATTTCCGCCGGATACAAAACTTCCCTTGCCCTGTACTGTGTCTATAAAACCAAGTTGCTCCAGTTCTGCATATGCACGTTTTGTGGTTATTACGCTTACTCTTAGGTCGTTCGCAAGCGATCTAATTGATGGCAGCGATTGACCTTCGCGCAACGTACCCACAAGAATTGCATCTTTGATTTGCCGCGCTATTTGCTCATAGATTGGCAGATCGCTCGAATTAGAAATGATAATTTCCAAGCTACTCCTTGTCCTTCGGCGCTTTATCGTCGGGGCGTCCCCGTCGGATAAAGCGGAATAGTGTATATACCCTATATGCACAGTATATACATTCTCTAGGAATGCTGTCAAATTAGAACAGTCGCATCGTCGCGCAAAACGGCGAAAACAACTGAAAAATAGGAGAATGCCGTTCATCGCGCAGAAGCCCAATTTTGCGCGATGAGCCCAAAGAAGAAGACCCGGCAAGGTGGTTCATTCGCGATATTTGCGATGGCGCTTCTTGCCGGTTTTACGCAAGCAAACCTAAGTGTTCTAGCAGTATTTTCACGCCAATAAGTATTAGGATAATGCCTCCGGCTATGGTGGCGGTGCGCTCGAAGCGTGAACCAAATTTGCTGCCAATTGCAACACCTATAAGCGAAAGCGCGAATGTTGTTAGCCCTATAACAACTGCCGCCAACGCAATGTTTACACCCAGAAACGCGAACGATACACCCACAGCTAAAGCATCTATGCTTGTGGCTATTGCAAGTGCAAGCAGCTCTTTCATATCTAGTTTTGGTACGGTAGTAGAGCAGTCTATGCTTTCGGGCTTTTCGTGCGCAGCTTCAATTAGCATTTTGGCACCTATGAATGCAAGCAAAATAAAGGCAATCCAATGATCGACAGGCTCTATTACGCCGGCGAACGATACGCCTAAAAGCCACCCGATAACAGGCATAATTGCTTGGAACCCGCCAAAGAATAAGGCAACAATTGCGGCGTGATGCCAGTTCACTTTCCGCATGCAGAGCCCTTTGCAAACAGATGCAGCGAAAGCATCCATCGAAAGACCAACTGCTACTATAAATAATTCAACTATTCCCATTTTTTAATTCTAGCATTAAGAACTATTGCGAACTTTGGTTGCATAAGCTAACCGCATTATCTGGCTTTTTTGGGCGCATAGTCGCGGCTATAGCCGGGCACATTCATGTGCGATATCGCCCATAAATACAGGCTAGCCACGCTTCCGTAGGGGCTGTAGCGCCGTCTATATTTCTCAAACAGCTGGCGTGTTACTTTTCTGTGGTGGTAAACCATGCGCATTCCGCGATGAATGCCCAAATCGCCAAAACTTAATATGTCCATGCGGTTTAGGCAGAACAGCAAAAGCATTTCGGCGGTCCACTTTCCTATACCTTTTAGCGAGCATAGTGCTTCTATAGCTTCGGCATCGCTCATGTGTTCTACTGCGTCCAAATCGAATTCGCCGGCTTTTATTTTGGCGGCAAAATCTTTGATATATTCAGCTTTTCGAAACGTCATTCCGCACGACTGAAGGCTATCTACACTGGCATCATTGATGCTTTCCGGCGTAATTTCGCCTAGCTTTTCTTGCATGCGTCGCCATACGGTCTGTTGGGCGGCGGTGGAAATTTGCTGCCCTATTATCGTGTGAACAACGGCAGAAAATAAATCGTTATCAAGTTCGCGATACACGTGCCCGACAGCATCAATCGCGGCACCCAGTTTGGCATCTTTGGCTTTTAGAAATTCCACGGCTTCGTTGCTGTATTCGAAATATTTGCTTGCCATTTGCGCCTTTCCGGTCGTAGCTTCTTGATAGATAATTAGCGATGCAGATTTGAATAATACTACCTTGAAGCGGCAGCATGCGCAGGTAACAAGTGCAGTAAACTTGCTAGCGATTGTGCGGCTTTGAATGGTGTGCGAATAGGAGTTGTTATGGATGCTACAGATGCGCCTTTAAATGCGCCTTTGAATATTATCTTGGCTAGCGGTAGCCCGCGCAGGCGCGATTTGCTGCGCGATGCCGGTGTGAAATTCACTGTGCGCACGCCGCATAAGGCGGTAGATGAGCAGCTAGAGCCCGATCAGCTTATTATGCCGGCAGAGGCTGCCAAGAAACTGGCAGAGCGTAAAGCGGGTGCGGTAATGCAAGAGCTTTTGGCGGAATCGCCGGTGGGTATGTTTGCGGTTATAGGGGCAGACACCATGGTGGTGAAAGGCTCGCGCATTTTTGGCAAGCCGCGAAATTTGGAAGATGCAAAAGGCATGCTGCGCGAATTATCGGGTTGCACCCATCAGGTTATAACCGCTGTATCGGTTTGGATGATGGCTGCACCGGAAGCTGAAAATATTTCAATGGCTTATCGTACATTTGCTGAAGCCAGTAGTGTTACATTTCGTCAACTTACCGAAGATGAAATAGTTGCTTATTTACGCAAAGGTGAATCGTTCGACAAAGCGGGTGCCTATGCCATACAGGGCGAAGGTCGTGCGCTGGTGGAAAGCTACGAAGGTGCGCTAGACAACATAATAGGGCTTCCCGTAGAACGTCTGTTGCGCGAATTTCCCGATTTCGCCAGCTAACAATGCAGAGAAGATGCAGCACCAAACTATGCATTTATTAAAAACGCATATTGCCTTGGTTGACAATTAGGAATAATAGTAAGAAAATGTCATACGTCATACAGTTTATGAGGTGGCATTATGAGCAAAATGGTTTCGGCACGCATTCCTGATGCGCTTTATGAACAAGGAAGCATTCAACTTGAAAAGCTGGGGTCTAGTCCTAGCGCATTAGTTAATGCTGCATTTGAATATTTGGTTGCTGAGCATTCGCTTCCACTTAGTGGGCACAAAGGTAAAGTTAATAAAAAGCGCACTCTTTCGAAAAAAGAAACAGCCCGGTTAAAGGCTGCGTTTCAGGCTTGTAGTCTTAATATAGATATTCCTAGCAGTGTTGCCTACGATAAAAATTTGGCACATGAGGTAAGACGTGGAAAATATGAAACTCTTGCTTGATACAAATGCTTTGATAGATCTTATTGCGTGCAGAGAGCCCTATGTTTTTGATATTCGTAAACTTTGTATCGCTTCTACATTTGGAGATGTGCAACTATGGGTAAGCACGCAATCTTTTGCTGATGCTTATTATGTTTTGCGCAAAAGCGCCACGGAAAAACAAGTCAAACAGGCGCTTCTATCGGTTTTGGAATTCGTGTTGCCGTGTGGCACTTATGCTGCCGATATTAAGGCGGCGTTAGAATCTGAATGGCACGATGTGGAAGATTATTTGATAGCTTTTTCGCCGAAACATATTGGGGCTGACTATATGATAACTCGCGATGCAGATATGTCTTCGAAGTGCCCCATAAAGGCAATGACTGCGCATAATTTTGTGAAGTACTTGGAAACCGAGCATGGGCTTGTTTATGACGACATAAGTATTTAGCTATTGTGTTTCGATGCGTCTATTTATGTGCTTTCGAAATGTTGCAAGTGTGTTCGTAATCTAGCTGTTATTAAATAGTGCCTTTGAAATGATAAACTGAACACTTATAACATTTGTGAAGGGAACTGTAGTGCATGATGATATCTCACGACAGCTTTTCGATGAACAGCGAATAGCGCAGCGTGTTAGCGAATTAGGTGCCACCATAACGGCTGACTATCAGCCCTTAATTGCCGCGCACGACCAAATAGTTATGGTGTGCGTGTTGCGTGGTGCGGCTGTGTTTGCAGCCGATCTTGCGCGCGCCGTGAAATTGCCGGTTGAAATGGATTACATGTGTGTATCTTCTTACGGCGATAGCGCTACAAGTTCAGGCACAGTGCGTATCCAAAAAGACCTAAGCACTAACATAAAAGGTCGCCATGTCATCATTGTGGAAGACGTGGTAGATACGGGTCTTACCCTGAAATATTTGCGCAAAAATCTAATGTCGCGCGGGCCGGCTTCCGTGCAAATTGCTGCATTTTTACACAAACAGCACGAAGGTCAGGCACAGCTAGATTGTCGCTATATCGGGTTCGAATGCCCCGATGAATTCATCGTTGGCTACGGGCTAGATTACGCCGAGCGCTATAGAAACCTTCCATATCTAGGTATTTTAAAGTCAGAGATATACAGTTAAGGAATATATTTCAGTATGTCAGATAAACCAAACAAACAAAGTGGACAAAATCAACGCAAGCCCGGCGGTCAGAAAGATGGCAAGCCGAATCAGCAGCGCACTACCATCATACTTGTTGTTGTAATGTTGTTGGTGGTTGCGTTCATTAGCAGCCAGTTTATGAACATGGGCAACAGAAACGCTACAGATTCGCTTGAAACTAGTGAATTTGTGCAAGCGCTCGATCAAAATCGCGTTGAAAGTGTTGTATACGCTGCAAGCGACTACACTGTAACCGGTAAATATTATCCAGCTAGCACCGCGGGTGCGGGCATTTTGGATGCTTTCAATGAAGCGTTTGGTTCCATGAATGCGCTTATGGCGCAGCAGCATGATCCGGACGGGCAAAAGCTAGGCGGTGTTGGTACACGCACGCTGGAAGTGCAGAAACTGGGTACGGCTCGCAATTATTCCAGCGTTTATGTGGGTGCCGATTCGCTTGGCAATATTTTGGCGGAACACCCTGAAATTCAATACCAAATAACCCTTCCAAGCGGGTGGCTTTCTATTCTTACAACATTGCTGCCAATTTTGCTTATAGGCGCTTTGCTGTTCTTCTTCTTTAGCCAAATGCAGAAAGCAAACAATTCTCAGATGAGTTTTGGTAAGAACAAGGCTAAAAAGACTACCGAAGAACGCCCCGATGTGAAATTTGAAGACGTTGCGGGTGTGGATGAAGCGGTTGAGGAAATGCGCGAAGTGAAGGATTTCTTGGCAAATCCTGAGAAATACCAATCTATAGGAGCTAAAATTCCGCGCGGATGCTTGTTGGTTGGACCTCCGGGTACTGGTAAAACTTTACTTGCCCGGGCAGTTGCTGGCGAAGCGGGCGTGCCGTTTTTCAGCATATCTGGTTCCGACTTTGTGGAAATGTTTGTAGGCGTGGGCGCAAGTCGTGTGCGCGATTTGTTCAAGGATGCAAAGGAAGCTGCTCCTTCCATAATATTTATTGACGAGATAGACGCTGTAGGTCGCCAGCGCGGAACCGGTCTTGGCGGTGGGCATGACGAGCGCGAACAGACGCTAAACCAATTGTTAGTAGAGATGGATGGCTTCGATGCCACAGAGTCGGTGGTGCTAATAGCCGCTACGAACCGCGCCGATGTTTTAGACCCAGCTCTGCTGCGTCCCGGTCGTTTCGATCGCCAAATAGTTGTAGATACGCCTGATGTGCGCGGACGGCAGCGCATTCTTGAAGTTCATTCGAAGGATAAGCCCATTGGAAGCGATGTTGATTTGGCTGCGATAGCCAAAATAACTCCGGGCTTTACCGGTGCCGACCTTGCAAATTTGATGAACGAAGCAGCACTTCTTACCGCGCGCAAAGACAAGAAGATAATAACTATGCGTGAAGTGAATGAGTCGCTTGAGCGCGTGATAGCGGGACCGGAGCGCAAGGGTCGCGTTATGAATGAAGACACGAAGCATATAATTGCTTATCACGAGAGCGGGCATGCGCTAGTGGGGCACCTGCTTGACCACGCCGACCCGGTGCATAAGATTTCTATTATTAGCCGAGGTAGGGCGCTGGGTTACACGCTTTCTATTCCCGATGAAGACAAAGTTCTTAATTCTCTTTCCGGGATGAAGGACGAATTGGCTGTATTCATGGGTGGACGTGTAGCGGAGGAAATTTTCTGTGACGATATAACCACAGGTGCCAGCAACGACTTAGAGCGTGCGTCGAAGATGGCGCGCGCTATAGTTACACAATACGGCATGAGCCCGCTTGGTACGCAAGTTTTCGGGCAGCCTAATCATGAGGTATTCCTCGGGCGCGACTATGGCAATACGCAGGATTATTCAGACGAGACGGCGCGCCGCATAGACGATGAGGTGTCGAAGATAATGCGTGAGGCGCATGATAGGGCGCATGCTATCCTTAGCGCGCATGCCGATCAGATGGATTTAATGGCTAGCGTTTTGCTAGAGCGCGAGACGGTAGAAGGCGAAGCGTGTCAAGCTTTGCTAGATAATAAATGGCAAGAGTATCTAGATCGCGAAGACGAGATAATTGCTGCTAAAGAAGCTGAAGAGGCTGCTGCGCGGGCAAAAGATGCCACTGAGCACCCTGAACTTGTGGATGCAACCACTGTGGATGCTAACGCTGCCAACGAACAAGAGCCGCTTCCCGGCGAAGTGCATGTTGATTTGCCGCCCGCCGAGCAAAACAATCAAAACGATCCATATGCAGACCCGTATGGTCTAAACGACAAGAAGGAATAAATGCGCTGGCATTGCAGAGAATTTGAATTTAACATCAGCACGCCCATAATCATGGGCGTGCTCAACGTTACGCCCGATTCTTTTTCGGACGGGGGTAATTTCATTTGCCCAGACGACGCTGTAGCGCATGCGAAGGAATTAATAGAAGCGGGTGCTTCCATAATAGATGTGGGTGGCGAATCTACGCGCCCCGGCGCATCTGAGGTTTCCGCAGATGAAGAATGGCAACGCATAGGTTCTGTGGTGGAGCAGTTATGTGCGGAAGGCATGTGTGTTTCAGTGGACACTCGTCATGCTGACGTGGCGCGGCTTGCTGTAGAGGCGGGTGCTAGCATCATAAATGATGTATCTGGTTTTACCGATCCTGCTATGCAAGAAGTTGCGCTTTCTTGCGAAGCGGGGTTAGTCGTTATGCACATGCGCGGCACCCCCGAAACTATGCAAAGCAACACGGAGTACACCGATGTGGTTGCAGAAGTTCGCGATTGGCTGCGCCAGCGCACCGCACAGCTTGAAAATTTGGGAATTGCGCATGAACGCATTTGCATAGATCCGGGCCCGGGGTTTGGAAAGACCGCAAAGCAGACAATAGAACTAATGCGCAACATTCACGAGTTTGTTCGACTTGGGTATCCGGTTATGGCTGCTCCATCGCGCAAAAGCTACATTGCTTATGCTTATCACATAGATGACCCCGATCCTAAAGCGCGCGATACGGCATCGGCGGTAGAGGCGCTTATGGCTTGCGAATTGGGTGCCAGTGTGGTGCGCACCCATAATGTTGCCGAAACAGCTGCAGCGCTTTCGCAATTGCGACCTTATGTGGTGCTGTCGCTTGGGTCGAATGTGGCTCTTGTGGCAGAATCTGGTGAAGAGCAGGAAGCTAAAATTGCGCAAATTAACTATGCAGTTGGGCAGCTATGCCAACTTCCCGATTCGCAGATAATAGACATGGCTTCGTTTTACGAAAGCGAACCGGCATATTATGAAAATCAAGATAAGTTTGTAAATACAGCAATTTTGCTGCGTTCAGGCATAGCACCTAAAGAGCTCCTTGATTACTTACATTCTGTAGAAAATAGTTTGGGTCGCGTGCGCGAACGCGAAAATGGTCCCCGAACCATAGATATAGATATTGTTGATTATCAGATGTACAACTATTCTACAGACGATCTTACGCTTCCTCATCCGCGTGCAACCGAGCGCGATTTTGTGGTAAAGCCCGTGTCCGAAATGCTTCCCGGGCATGTGTTAGCTAATGGCGTGGCATTAGAGGAAATTCCCGAACAGGATAGATTGGGTCGGGCGTGCAAGATAGCTTGAGCTTCTTCCGTATAACTTACTTTGATGAAGTGTCGTCTACTAACGACCTTATAAAGCAGAGCATTGATAAAGGTGCGCCCGAAGGTGAAGTGGTTTGTGCGCGTGTGCAAGCTGCAGGTTATGGCAGGCAGGGCAGAGTATGGAAAAGCCCAGAGGGTGGTCTTTACATGTCGGTATTGCTGCGTCCTGCGGTGGAGCCTGCGCAACTTCCAACACTTAGTTTAGTGGTGGGCATAGCTGTGCGTCGTGCTATTGCTGGACTGGCGGAACTTAGCAGCACCAACAACGTTTTGGTGAAGTGGCCAAACGATATTGTGCTTTGCATGTCAGCCGACAAAAACAGCGGTGCTTTTCAGAAAATGTGCGGTATATCTAACGAGCAGCATAGCGGCGCTATATGTATAGGTATTGGTGTGAATGTGCAAAAACCGCATTCATCAAACGATGTAGGTGGCAAAAATGTAGCCGCTTATGTATCAGATATAGTGCGCTCTAATGCGCCTTCAATTGATTTAGTATGCAGGACCATTCTGCAAAATTTTCTCAATTGTTATACCGAGTGGATACAAACCGGATTCGCTACGTTCTTGGAAGAATATAATGCGAATTCAGCTTTAACAGGCAGAGAGGTTCGCGTGCAGCGTGCCGACGGTTCGCTAATTGCTGAAGGCATTGTGTGTGGCATAGATTCTACGGGCGCGCTTGTTGTCAGAGATGCGGAAGGTGCCAAGCGAAAAGTTTTATCAGGCGAAGCGCATATTGCACTTTGATTGCCGCGATTTCTAATTTAGATATTGTAATTATTACCAGTTCACTTATAATTGCTTTTTCAAATGCTTAATTACTTTTCAAATGTTTGCTCGGGGCTCAAGTAGAGCAGGATTTAGTGTTGGGGGTGTTTGAATGCCTCAGACCGACTATAAAAAACTAGATGAAATGTCTGCCGAGTCTTCTAAGTCTACCGGGACAAGTCGCGCCAGATCGGTGGCTGTTGTCGGGTTGTCAATTGCGATTATTGCTGTATGTGCTTGGGTCACAATTCCAATGGGTCCTATTCCTTTTACACTTCAAATGTTTGCTATTCCGCTTATTGTTTGCATATTGCGTCCAAGCGAATCGATAGCCGCTATAGCGGGGTATTTAGTATTAGGCGCTGTAGGGTTGCCGCTCTTTTCGGGAATGCGGGGCGGCATTGGGGTTATTATGGGACCAACAGGCGGCTTTCTTTTGGGCTATCTACCGGGCGTAATATTAGCTGCGCTTTTCTTGTATATAACAATGCCTGTGGCGGATAAATACTGCGCCAAACGCATGGAACAAGCGCAAGCAGACCAAGTAAGACCTAGTGCGTGGCAGCGTATACGCGCAAATTTACTTGGGTGTATATTTCAGCTTGTGGCGGGAATTATTTTCACGTTTGTTTCATACGTTACGGGTTGGGCGCAATTTATGTTGGTGGCAAGTGTTGGTCCAGAAGCTGCATTTGCGGCGTGCGTAGCGCCGTTTATTTTGCTAGATACAATTAAGTTAATTGCGGCTGTAGTAGTGGCACAGCCAATTCGTCTTGCCATTTCCCGATAGTTAAATATTTAGTATCAGTTTTTTTAATGACCGCGCTAACGTGGTGTAAATTTACGCTCGGAATATGCGACAATCTTATGCAAGAAAAACTTGCACGATAGGTAATGAATGTCAACTCAATTCAAAGTAAGCGCCGCAGCGCCTGATGCTGTGGCGTGCTTGCAGCGCGAATTGAATATGCCGCATTTTCTCGCCGCTACACTTGTGGCGCGCGGTTTTGATACGCCGTTTGCGGCGCGCAGCTTTATGTCGCCATCGCTAGAGCGCGATTGGCTTAACCCCTACGATCTTCCCGGCATGGCAGATGTCGCCAATTCGGTTGAACAGGCAATAGATGCGCATAAGCATATAGTAGTATTTGGCGACTTCGACTTAGATGGCATATCGGCTACTACAGTGCTTACTCGTGGCATACGGGCGTTGGGCGGAAAGGCAACCCCGTTCATTCCAAAGCGTTTCGAAGAAGGCTATGGGTTATCGCTTGCAGCGTATGAACGCATGAAGCAGCTACAACCCGATCTTATAGTCACGGTAGATTGCGGCATAGCTTGCGCTAAAGAAGTGGCGGCAATAATTGCCGATGGCGTTTCTGTTGCCGTAACCGATCACCACGAAGCGGGCTCTAGTGTTCCTGTGGGAATCCCTGTATGCGATCCGAAAACAGTAGATGGTTGCCCAAGCAACATTTTAGCCGGTGTCGGAGTTGCTCTGAAGCTTGTGCAAATGCTGGGCAGCCGCCGCGGTTTTCCGTATCTTTGGCGCAGTTATACCGATTTTGCGGCTCTTGGTACCGTAGCCGATCTTATGCCGATGCGTGATGAGAATCGCGCGCTTGTAGCTGATGGGCTTGCACATATGAATAATGAAGTGCGCCCGTGCATTGCCGCGCTAATTGAAGCTAGCGGTTCTAGCGGAAAGCCCATAACTTCTACATCGCTTAGTTTTACATTGGTGCCGCGCCTGAATGCGGCTGGTCGTATGGGAGATGCGCAACTGGCACTAGATTTGCTAATGTGCGACTCTTATCCTGAAGCTTTCGAATTGGCGCAACGATTAGAACAGGTAAATGACGAACGCCGTGCAATAGAGGCGCAGCTTTCTGAAGTGGCAAAAGCGCAAGCTAGCGAAATTTATGCCGGTCAGCGCATATTGGTGGTTGCTGGCGCAGGCTGGCACGAGGGCGTAAAAGGCATAGTGGCTAGTCGGCTGGTTGGAATGTATGGCGTGCCGGCTATATTGTTCACCATAGATGGTGATGAAGCGCGCGGAAGTGGGCGCTCAGTGGGCAATGTGAATCTGTTTGCTGCCATAGAAAACGTGGAAGATTTACTAACGCGCTTTGGTGGACATGAAGCAGCGGTTGGTGTTACTCTTCCCGCAAAAAACCTTCCGGAATTTACGCGGCGCTTGCAGGAATATATGCAGATGCTGCCCGAAAGCGAATTCAAACCCATAACGGAAGTGGATGCAATCGTTAGCCTAGATGAACTTACGTTGCAATCGGTGCAGATGATGGATGCACTCGCGCCATTCGGGCAAGAAAATCCTGTACCACATTTTTTGGCGCGCAACGTAACGCTTGAGAATTGTCGCGCTGTAGGTGCCGACAAAAATCATTTTTCGTGCAACCTTACGAATGGGCGAACTAGCATAGGCGCAATTTTGTTCCATTGCGAAAATATCCAAGATTTGCTGCATAACGATTCTGTAGTTGATGCTGCGTTCAGCGTACAAATTGACGAATGGCGTGGGCGGCGCAGCGTAAAAGCTATGCTAGACACACTGGCTCCAGCGCATGTGTGCGGCGCTTTATGCGCGTGTATAGATCCTTCCGTGCCCGAATTGTTCGAGAAGCTATTTGGGCAAGAAAGCAAACTTATAAGTGCGGCTTTAACATGCGCAGCCGCACCTTCTGCGAATTCAGAACAGCGCACTTGGAAGGTAGTAAGCAAGCGCGCCGCTTGGGAGGAACTCGGAAAACGCGATCCGAAAGCACTAGAGGCGCAAATAATTGAAGCCATTATTGGCAAGAGAACGCTTCACCCGGCACAACGACAAATCCTCGATCGCTTAACAGAGGGCAAGTCTACGCTTGGCGTTATGGCTACAGGGCGCGGCAAATCGCTAATTTTCCAAGTGTATGCCGCTATGCAGGCATTAGTGTGTCATAAAGCCAGCTTGTTTGTGTATCCGCTTCGCGCGCTTATGGCTGATCAAGCTTTTCATATGGCTCAACAATTCAGTAGTTTTGGGCTAAATTGTGCTGTGCTAAATGGCGAATGTTCCCAGAGTGAGCGCGAAGCGGTCTACGCAGGATTGACCGATGGCGGTATAGACATAGTTCTTACAACGCCTGAATATCTAAGTTTTCATGCCGACAGATTAGCTGCAAGTGGGCGCATTGGTTTTATGGTTGTAGACGAGGCGCACCATATTGGAATGGCTAAAGCTGGGCAGCGCATGGCGTATACGCAACTGGGTAGCGTTGTAAGTCGTTTGGGCGGTCCGGTCGTGCTTGCAGTAACTGCTACAGCACCCGCTGAAGTGGCAGAAGATATAAGCGACAGCATTCCTGTAGATGGCAGCGTGGTAGACGATTGTGCGCGCGATAACCTACATGTGAACGACCAGCGTAACATACGTAATCGCGACGATTATCTGGCATATTTAGTTGCTGCTGGCGACAAAACTGTCATATATGTAAATTCACGCGAACAGTCGGTGGGCGTGGCGCGCAGGCTGCGTCGTCGTGTTCCGCAGCTGGCACCCATGATAGGTTTCTACAATGCGGGCTTAACGCGTGCTGAACGCAAGCGCATAGAAGATTTATTCCGCGCGGGCGCGGTGCAGGTGCTTGTTGCTACGTCGGCGTTTGGCGAGGGTATCGATATTCCCGATATTCGAAATGTGGTTTTATATCATATGCCTTTTAACGAGGTTGAATTTAATCAGATGGCAGGTCGTGCGGGGCGTGATGGAAAAGATGCGTGGATTCATCTTCTGTACGGCAGCGCCGATGTGTCAATAAACGAGAGCATTTTGGCAGACCTTACTCCTAATCGCGATGTTATGGCGCAAGTTTATCGCTGTTTATGCGCGCTGCAAAAGCAAGCAACCGACGGTTTTCTTTGCATTAGTTTTGAAGATTTGGCTAGGGAAGCCAGCAATAATATATGTATAGTTTCGCCTACCGCTGCTGCATGTGGCATATCTGTATTTCGCGAGCTGGGGCTTATTGAGACTCAGGAAACATACAATAACGGGGTGACGCAGCACAAAATACGCGTTAATATTGGTGCGCCCAAATGTGAATTAACCGATTCGGTGCGCTATCGTGAAGGGTTGGATGAACTGAGTATTTTCCGCGCATTTCGCAAGTGGGCTATGCGTAGCGATTTAGATCATCTATCCGTGCGGGTTACGCACCCCATAACACCTGATATGAAGCGTGAAGGACGCTAGTATGGCAACATTGACAGAGCAAACAACTAAGATGCTTACTCCTGAAGAAGTATTCGCCGAACTTGAAAACTTAACTAGCGAATACATGAGCGCCGATGAGCAGGCTACTCTTTTGCGTGCATTCCGCTTTGCGCGTGAAGCCCATAACGGACAGTTGCGCAAATCGGGTGAGCCATTCATAAACCATCCGCTAGAAGTGGCAAAAATTCTGGCGGATTTACGCATGGACACCGAAACTTTGTGTGCAGCCATTTTGCACGATACGGTAGAAGACACCTCGGTAACTGCTGAAGACGTAGAGCGGGAATTTGGTCCAGATGTGCGTCAGCTGGTAGAGGGAGTTACAAAAATAACGCGTATCGAGGTAGGTTCTTTGTCCGACGAACAGGCGGCTACTATTCGCAAGATGCTTGTAGCTATGGGTAAAGACATTCGCGTTATTGTTATTAAGCTGGCTGACCGGCTTCACAATATGCGCACGCTAAGCAGTCTTCGCGAAGATCGCCGCATATTCAAAAGCCGCGAAACACTTGAGATATATGCGCCAATTGCGCATCGTTTGGGCATAAATTCGGTGAAGTGGGAACTTGAAGACTTATCGTTTTTCTATCTAGAGCCGAACAAGTATAAACAGGTAAGCCGCATGGTAACTGACACGCGTACCGAGCGCGAGGAATACCTGAACAACGTTGTTGATATTTTGCATGAGGAAATGGACAAAGTGGGCATAGAGGCGCGCATAATGGGGCGCCCGAAACACCTGTATTCCATTTATCAGAAAATGTCGAAAAAGGGCAAAGGTTTCTCTGAGATTTACGACCTTATTGCGGTGCGCATAATTGTCCAGTCGGTGAAAGATTGCTATTCGGCGCTTGGCGCTGTGCACACGCTATGGCACCCGATGCCCGGGCGCTTTAAAGACTACATTGCAATGCCGAAATACAATATGTACCAAAGTTTGCATACTACAGTTATGGGACCTACGGGTCGTCCGTTGGAAGTGCAAATTCGCACCGAAGAGATGCATCGTGCAAGCGAATATGGCGTGGCGGCTCACTGGCGCTATAAGGAAGGCGGCGGTCGCGTAAGTCGTGACGAACTTGATTCGCAGTTGGCTTGGCTGCGCGAAATGATTGACTGGTCGGATGAAGCGGACGATTCGCGCGAATTTCTCAAGAACCTGAAGATGGATCTCGATAATGCCGATGTGTATGTGTTCACGCCAAACGGCGATGTAAAGACGCTACGTGCCGGTGCCACGCCAATTGATTTTGCGTATTCGGTGCATACCGAAGTGGGCAATCATTGTGTAGGCGCTAAAGTGAATGGGCAAATAGTGCCGCTGTCGTACAAGTTGAAAGTAGGCGACCGCGTAGAGGTGCTAACATCGAAAAATGCAAGTCCTTCACGCGATTGGCTGGGCATGGTGGCAACACCTTCGGCTCGCAACAAAATACGCGGCTATTTCAGCAAGCAGACACGTTCAAGCGATAGGCAGGAAGGTCATGACATGCTTATGCGCGAAATGCGCAAGCACGGTTTAGGGCTTTCCAGCGCGCGCAGCGTGAAAGCGCTAAAGAGCGTGGCTGAGGCTATGGGCTTCAACGATGCCGACGATATGTTTGTCCAACTTGCGCGCGGCAAAGAAAGCGCGCAGCATGTGGCGAATCGTCTGTTGAAAATACTGGTCGATAGCGCAAATGAAGCCGCTAAGACACCCGCACCCGGTGTTGGGGCTGGCTCTACCGGTGTTATGGCACCCATGATAACCAGCGTGAAGCGCCCCAAGAAACACGAGGCGCATTCCAGCCACGGTGTTGTGGTGAAGGGGATAGACGATGTATTGGTGCGCTTGTCGCGTTGTTGTAATCCGGTGCCGGGTGATGAAATAATCGGTTTTGTTACTCGCGGGCGTGGGGTTAGCGTACACAGGGCAGATTGCCCGAATGCGCAAGATTTGCGCCGCAATCCCGAGCGAATAATTGATGTATCGTGGGCAGGCGATGCTCCGCGCGAATCAACGTTTAAGGTGGAAATATACGTTGAAGCGCTAGATCGCATGAATTTGCTTTTGGACGTAACGCGCGTTTTGTCGGATGTAGGCGCGAACGTTATCTCATGTACGACGAATACACATCGGGACGGCTTGGTTGAAATGCGCTTTTTATTTCAAGTGGGCGATTTGTCTATGATCGATTTAGCGATTCGTGAACTTGCTGCGGTTGAAGGTGTTTTTGATGCTCGCCGCATGATGCCCGGTCAAAAAATTGCCCCTACAAATTAGGGGCAATTTTAAAGCGTTTCTTTTATATGGCTGTTCATTAACTCGTAGGACTTCCAGTCTGCGTGAGCTAAATCAAAATGGATAGCAATTTGTAATTAGTCACGTTTCGCGTTACAATTGTTCCAATAAAGGAGCGCGATTGATTAAAACATTTGCCGACAAAGAAACTAGAAAGTTCTATGAAACTGGGAAATCGAAAAAGATCAGCTTGGACATTCAAGCGAAAGCGTTGCGTAAGTTAGATCAGATTGATGCTTCTAGCACGGTTGAGGCACTTGAGCTTCCGCCAAGTAATCGCCTACACAAACTGCGTGGCAATAGAGAGGGTCAATATTCTATAAGCTTAAACATGCAGTGGCGAATTTGCTTTCGATTTGAAGACGGCAATGCATTAGACGTTGAAATTTGCGATTATCATTGATAGGGGTAATTATGAGCTACGCAAGGCGTGACGATATGAAATATATGAAGCGGCGCCCTACGCATCCCGGAGAAATGTTGCGCGAAGAGTTTATGTCTGAGTACGGTCTAAGTGTGGCCGAATTGGCTAACAGGCTTGGAGTTTCTAGGCAAACCGTAAACGAGCTTGTGCATGAGCGGCGTGCAATAAGTCCAAATATGGCTCTTCGATTGCAGAATCTTTTTGGCATGGATGCGGCTGTCTGGATGGAAATGCAACAAAAGTTAGATTTGTGGGAATCAATGATTCAATATCGTAGCGAAATAGATGCGATTAAGCCTATGAAACTTGTAGTTGCAGGTGTTTAATAAAAAGTTAACAGCATACGTAACAGTAGATAATTACGTTTGTGTCGCTGTGCGTTAATGCTCTGCTACTTGGTTGACTGATAAACATAAAAACGTTGTCGTGTGTTGACGCAGAAAGAAGTGTGCTATGGCTGACGTTGTTACCGTAAATGGTTTGTGCGTAGATGTTAAATTCTTAGTTATGGGGCCTCTGCAGAATAATGTGTATATCATCTCTGATGGGTTGGGCACTTTTGTTGTAGACCCTTCGCAAGATGCCGAAATAATATTAGAAGCGCTAGGCGGCGCAAAGCTTGATGCAATAGTTATAACACATGCACACTGGGATCATATGGGTGCTGCGGCTGAACTGCGGAAAGCTACCGGTGCGCCCGTAATAGCTAGCATTGCCGATGCGCCGTTTATTGAAAATCCGCAAGACATAGGCACTTCGCGCAAAGCTGCACCTTGCAAAGTGGATCGCGTGGTTGCAAATGGCGATGTGGTCTGCGTGGGCAATATGGAGTGGAAAGTTATAGAAACTCCCGGTCACAGCAAAGGCTCAATATGTCTATTCTGTATTCCGCAATTCGGTAATCACGCCGATGGTCTAGCTGTGCTTATATCGGGCGACACGTTATTTGCTGGTACAACTGGCAGAACCGATTTTGAAGGCGGGTCTGTGGTCGATATGGCGGCATCTATGAAGAAGCTTGCCGCCCTGCCCGACGATACTGCGGTTCTTCCCGGGCATAACAGTTTTACTACCATCGGCAACGAGCGTCGCACCTTCTCTCTATTCGGAGATGAACCCGACGAAATTTAATGTAATAATATATCCAGTTTAGGTCTTAGCGAAAGGCTATTTGTGACGATCGACTGGTCGCTTTTTATTACTGAGCTTATCAGCAATCCGCTCTTGCTGGCTGTAACGATATTGAACATTGGTGTCATAATCGTGAATGGTGCAACTGATGCACCTAATGCAATTGCGACAGTAGTGTCTACTAGGGCAATGAAGCCGCGCCGCGCCATAATGATGGCTGCAGCATGCAACTTCGTAGGGCTACTTGTAATTTCTGCCATATCACCTGCTGTAGCGCAAACAATTTTCGGAATGGTCGATTTTGGTGGCGATTCTTACAAAGCTCTGGTAACACTTATGGCTGCTATGGTAGCCATTATTGTATGGGGTAGCGTCGCATGGTGGTTTGGCATACCTACCTCGCAATCACATTCGCTAATTGCGGGGCTAACTGGTGCCGCAATTGCTCTAATGGGCAGTTTTGATGCCATAAACTGGAATGAATGGATAAAAGTTATATATGGCATTTTGCTGTCTACACTTATGGGTTTTGGTCTTGGTTGGGTCTTCTATAACATTATAAAGAGGCTATTCCGCAACGTTAACCGCCAGAACGCAAACACTTTTTTCAGGTGGGCGCAAATTTTTTCTGGTGCGGGCGTTGCCTTTATGCATGGCGCGCAAGATGGTCAAAAATTTATGAGCATTTTTATTCTGGCAATCTTGATGGCTGCCGGTATGGGCACCGGTTCAGGTTCGCTTACTTTGCCCGTTTGGCTTATGCTTCTATGCGCGCTTTCTATGGGTGTTGGCACCGGGGTAGGCGGCGAGCGCATCATTAAAAGCGTCGGGGTCGATATGGTAAAACTTGAGGCATTTCAGGGTTTTGCCGCCAGCGCATCAACATTCGTTAGCTTAATAGTAGCCACGTTTGGTGGCTTGCCTGTGTCTACTACACATACAAATACTACAGCTATTATGGGAGTTGGCGCAGCCAAAAGCCCAAAGGCTGTGAAATGGTCCATTGCCATAGACATGGTGAAAACGTGGGTGCTTACTTTCCCCGGCTGCGGCATAATGGGATTTGTGTTTGCAAAACTATTCTTATTCCTACTTTAGAAGGGACTCGTCATGGCAAAGGTTAAGCTGAACTACTTTAAGGCATACGAGAAGCTTACTGGTTTAGCTGTTGAAGAGGCAGACCTGCTAATAGAAGCTATGCGCTCTTTTACCGATGCCAGCGGGTACTCCGACACAATGGTTGAAATGCATGAATTTGAGAATCGCGGAGACAGTATTAATCACGACATTTTTACCGCAGCCGCTATCGATTTCATGCCGCCTTTCGATCGCGAAGATGTTGTGAATCTGGCGCAAGCGCTTGATAACGTGCTTGATTATATAGACGATGTGCTTGGACACATGTATGTGTACGACATTCGCACTATGCCAGAAGATGCTCTGCAATTCGCCGAGCTAATCAAAAAGTCGGTTAAGGCGCTAGACCGCATGATGGCAGAATTCCATACTTTCAAGAAGAATAAGAAGTTCAAGCAGCTTGTTGTAGACATTAATTCTTACGAAGAAGAGGCCGATGCGCTGTACAAGCAGGCTATGCGTCGTCTTCACGTAGAAGATAACGAAGCTGTTATGCATGTGCTGGTATGGTCGCGCATTTACGAGCGCATGGAGAGATGCTGCGATGCCACCGAACATGCAGCTGACATAGTTAGCACAATTATGCTGAAAAATTAAATAAAGCCAAACAAGAACATAGTTTATAGAACGTAAATACCTTGCGAATGTAGTGTTTTACGGTTATATCTTGCTGCTACAATTTCAAGTAAGAAAAACCAATTAGAAATTGAGGTTCAGTAATGAAGGTTAGCAAGAAAAACACTGCAGATGGCAAAATACTTTTGCAAGCAACTGCAACAGCTGCAGAAGTAATCAATGCGCTAGATGCCGCACAGATAGCATTTGCCCAGAGTATGGGCATTCGACCAGAGCAGGGCAAAAGTGTACCGCAGCTAGTAGAAGAGCAGATGGGTGTAAAAGACCTAGATTCTATTGTGCAAGCAGGCGCGCAAGAAGCGCTTGTTCCCTTGGCATTAGATGCAAAAAATTTGGTGCCCCTGTATCCGCCGACTCCTAGTCCGAAATCGGCATTTAAGCGTGGTCAAGAATTCCGCTTCGAACTAGAGGTAGAGCCCAAGCCGGAATACGAGCTAACATCATACGATCCTATAAGCATCAAAATTCCCGAATTCCAACTTGATGAATCTGTGGTTGATGCAGAAATAGATAAGATGGCTGACAATTACAAGGCATTCATCGCCGATTCTGATAGTCCAGAAGGTCGCAAGGTGCAAAAGGGCGACCATGTGCGCATAGCCATGAAGGCATTTGAAGATGGCGAAGAAATGACGCAGTTAAGCACCGATGGTCGCACTTATACTGCTGGTGAAGGTTATATGCCAGAAGGTTTCGAAAACGAAGTTTTAGGCATGGAGGCTGGCGAAACCAAGGAATTTACATTTGATGGACCCGACTTCGATAAAGACTTCAATCCAATAACGAAAAAAGTTGACGCAACCGTTACTGTGTTGGAGTTTCAAAAGGAAGAAAAGCCCATCATAGATGATGCTTGGGTGCAAAAAAACATGCCTATTTATAGAGGACTTGCCGAATTGCGCGCCGATATCAAGCGCAATCTAACCAAGCAAGGGCGCGATCAGTACGACGATTATGTACGTCAGATAGCTGCTGAAGAAGCAGCGAAGCGTTTTCAAGGCAAAATTCCCGATGAGGCTTACGAGGCTATGCGCGAGAACTTGCTTGCGCAGTATCGTCAAGGGCTGAAGCAGCAAGGTAAAACATGGGAAGAGTTTGTGGAAGAAAACGGCGGGGATCAGCAAATTGGCATGATGATGATGCTTCAGGTTCGTCAAATGTTGGTGACTGGTTTTGTGTTAGATGCCATTTTCCGCCATCAGAAAATGACGCTTACCGATGATGATGTTCTGGAGGCTTGCCGTGCTATGAATCCGCAGGCTGACCCAAAGGCTATGCGCGAACAGATGGAAAAATCTGGTCGCGGTTTCGCTATGCGAGAAAGCGCCGAGCGTCTAAAAGCTAATAAGTGGTTGGTTGAAACTGCCAATATTGAATATCAAAGCGCTGAATAGTGTTGAATAGTAGTTTTTAGCCCGGGCATTCTTTCGTCTATATTCAGCAGATTTTTCTGTGAAAAATGTAGAATCTGTGCTAAAATCTTCGTTTGCGTCTATAGGTGTATGGACACACCCGGGCGCGTTGTAAGACCGAGTCGCAGTATAGAGCCTCTAATCTATGCAGCGGCAATGGTTTTACATCGTAAGTAGGAAGAAGCCGCTGGTGTGCGTAGAGGCGCGCGAACAGCAGCTTCATAGAAGAAGGGAACAACGTGGGCGTTAAGCAGTACAAGCCGACCAGCCCCGGGCGTCGCTTTCAGACTGTTTCCGACTTCGAGGAAATAACAACCTCGACGCCGGAAAAATCTCTGTTAGCGAAGAAGCCTAACAAGGCGGGTCGCAATAACAACGGTCGCATCACTTGTCGCCATAAGGGTGGCGGAGTGAAGCGTCGCTATCGTATTATCGATTTCAAGCGCGATAAAGATGGTATTCCTGCTAAGGTTGCAACCATTGAATACGATCCTAATCGCACAGCGCGCATCGCACTTCTGCATTATGTTGATGGCGAAAAGCGCTACATCATTCATCCAAAGGGTCTGAAAGTGGGCGACGTGGTAATGAGCGGCACCGAGGCTGACATTAAGCCCGGCAATTCTTTACCGCTTGAAAATATCCCTGTAGGTACTTTGGTACATTGCGTGGAATTACAGCCCGGCAAAGGCGCTAGCATGGCACGTTCAGCTGGCACTAGCATTCAGCTGATGGGTAAAGAGGGCAAATATGCAATTCTGCGTATGCCGTCTTCCGAAATGCGCCGCGTTTTGCTTACCTGCCGCGCAACCGTGGGCGAGGTTGGCAACGCCGAGCATTCCAACATCAAAGTTGGCAAAGCTGGTCGTAATCGCTGGAAGGGCATTCGCCCAACCGTTCGCGGTACTGTTATGAACCCGGTTGACCATCCTCATGGTGGCGGTGAAGGCAAGAACAAGACTTCTGGTCGTCATCCTGTAACTCCGTGGGGTGTTCCAACTAAGGGTCATCGCACTCGCAACAAGAAGAAGGCTTCAAGCCGCCTGATTATCAGACGTCGTAAGAAGTAACCGAGCAAGGAGTAAAAGTTGAGCAGAAGTTTAAAAAAGGGCCCATTCGTTGAGCCGCGCCTTCTCGGTCGAATACAGGCGATGAACGAAGCGGGCGAGAAGAATGTTATAAAAACATGGAGCCGTGCTAGCACCATCTTCCCGGAAATGGTAGGTCACACCATAGCTGTTTACGATGGTCGCAAGCATGTGCCCGTATACATTACTGAATCTATGGTCGGCCACAAGCTGGGCGAATTTTCTCCCACCCGCACATTCCGCGGTCATTCCGCCGACAAGGGAAAGCGATAGGAGGCGCGCACAATGGAAGTTAAAGCTGTTTCCAAGTACGTTCGCGTGTCGCCGCGCAAGGCCCGCGTCGTTGTGGACCTTATCCGTGGTAAAGGCATAGAGAGTGCCCGTGAGATTCTTGCGTTTTCCGAGCGCGCAATTGCCGAGACTGTGCTGAAAACGCTGAATTCGGCTGTAGCGAATGCAGAACACAACAACCACCTTCGCACCGACAATCTGGTCGTGAAGACGGCGTTTGTGAACGAAGGACCAACGCTGAAGCGTATTCGTCCACGCGCTAAAGGTTCAGCTAGTCGCATCAATAAGCGCACTAGCCACATCACGATCATCGTCGCACCGCGAGAGGAGGCTTAAAGCATGGGTCAGAAAGTCAGCCCTACAGGGTTCCGCCTAGGCATCACCGAAGATTGGCGCAGCCGTTGGTATGCCGACAAAGACTATAAGGAAACTCTGGAAAACGATCTTGCTATTCGCAAGTTCCTTGACAAGCAGCTGGCGCGTGCCGCTGTTTCGAAGACAGAAATTGAGCGCGCGGGCGACAAAATAACCGTCACCATAACCACTGCGCGTCCCGGCATCGTTATCGGCAAAAAAGGTGCCGAAATTGATGCTCTTAGCAAAAAGTTAGAGAAAGTTGCGAACGGTACGGTTGCCATTAATGTAGTGGAAATCCGCCGTCCTGAACTAGATGCAGAGCTTATAGCGCAGTCGGTTGCTGAGCAACTTGAGGGTCGTGTCGCATTCCGTCGCGCAATGCGCAAGGCAGTGCAAAGCGCTCGTAAATCTGGCGCAAAGGGCATTCGCGTTCAATGCTCTGGTCGTTTAGGTGGCGCTGAAATGAGCCGTCGTGAATGGTATCGCGAAGGTCGTGTGCCGCTGCAAACTCTGCGTGCAAAGATAGACTACGGCTTCGCTACTGCGAACACTCAGATGGGTGCCATTGGCGTACAAGTTTGGGTATATCACGGCGACGTACTGCCCGGACAGAAAGCTCCAGAGCCTGCGCTTGAGGGTTCAAGCCGTCCGCAGCGTGGACGTCGCGGCGATCGTGGCGGCCGCAATGAAGGAGGTCGCAGATAAATGTTAATGCCTAAACGTGTCAAGCACCGCAAGGTGCAGCGCGGCTCCATGAAGGGCAACGCTAAGGGTGGTACACGTCTGAATCATGGCACCTATGGTATTCAAGCGCTCGAGCGCCACTGGATTACCAACCGTCAAATAGAGGCTGCCCGTGTTGCTATGACTCGTCATATGAAGCGTGGTGGTAAAGTTTGGATCACCATCTTCCCCGATAAGCCCATCTCTAAGAAACCCGCTGAAACCCGCATGGGTAAGGGCAAGGGCGCACCCGAGGCTTGGGTAGCTGTTGTAAAGCCCGGACGCATTATGTTTGAGATAGATGGCGTGGACGAAGAAACTGCGCATGAGGCACTTCGCTTAGCAATAATGAAGTTACCCATTAAGTGCAAGATCGTCTCTCGCGAGAGCCAGAAGCAGGAGGACTAAATGAAAGCATCAGAGATTCGCGAGCTTTCTGCAGAAGACTTGACCGAGAAGCTCAAAGACGCCCGCGCAGAACTTTTTAACCTGCGCTTCCAAATGGCTACTAGCCAGTTGGATAACACGGCTCGTGTGCAGCAGGTCAAGAAAGACATCGCGCGCATCCTCACCGAGCAGCGTGCCCGCGAGTTGAGCGCGTAAAGGAGCAGAAGATGTCAGAAACAAGGAATCTACGCAAAGTTCGTCAGGGCGTCGTTATAAGCGATGCGAACGATAAGACTATTGTGGTGTCCGTGGAAGAGCGCAAACCGCATCCTATCTACGGCAAAATGATTACTACCACTAAAAAGTTTCATGCCCACGATGAAAACAATGAAGCCGGCAAAGGCGACACTGTTCAAATAATGGAGACACGCCCGCTTTCCAAAATGAAGCGCTGGCGCCTGTCGAAGATCGTCGAGAAAGCCAAATAGCGGCGCGCTTGCACTGCTATGTGAAGTAGGAGGAAAAGCATGATCCAGATGCAATCCATGCTCAATGTGGCTGACAACTCCGGCGCGCGCAGGGTTCAGTGCATAAAGGTACTGGGCGGAAGCAAGCGTCGTTACGCCGGCTTGGGCGACGTTATTGTGTGCTCTGTTAAGGAAGCACAACCAAATGGCGCCGTCAAAAAGGGCGAGGTTGTTCGTTGCGTTATCGTGCGCGTTAAGAAAGAGGTTCGTCGCGCCGACGGCAGCTATATCAAGTTTGACCAGAATGCGTGCGTGCTAATCAACAACGATGGCACTCCGCGCGGTACGCGTATCTTTGGGCCTGTTGCTCGTGAGCTGCGCGATAAGAAGTACATGAAGATCGTGTCTTTGGCACCGGAAACGCTCTAGGAGGTGCTAAAGATGGCAACTAAGAAAACCGAGCGCAATATTCTTCCCATAAAGAAGGGTGACACTGTAACCATTCTTGCTGGTAAGGATAAGGGCAAAGAAGGTAAGGTTCTGCGCACCATTCCTGAAACCGAGCGTGTAGTAGTTGAGAAAATTAACACCATAAAGAAAGCTATGCGTCCTACGCAGGCTAATCCTCAGGGTGGAATCTCTACGATAGAAGCTCCGCTAGCAGTAAGCAATGTTATGCTTATCTGTCCTAGCTGCAAGAAACCTACACGTGCAGCTCGTCGTCGCGATGATAACGGCAAGAAAATTCGAGTTTGCAAGAAGTGCGGCAAGGATATCGATTAGGGCTTCCGCAGCACCCCGCTGTAAAAGCTCTAGATGGACAGAATGGCGATTGCGGATGTTGCCGTAGCGCGATTCTGCAGCGCTAGAAAAATGTGATATAAAATCGCTTTTTTTTCGACGCGCGAAGCCAAGCGCTAGGCAATATCGGCAATCGCTTGGAGTAAATGCCTTTAAGGGCAGGGGGTCGGAAATCTCCTGTCAAGAAAAAACGAAGGAGAGTAAGAAAATGGCAGATATGCCTCGTTTAAAGAAAAAGTATTTAGACGAAATACGTCCTAAATTAAAGGACGAACTGGGACTTGATAATGTAAACGAGATCCCTACATTGAAAAAGATCGTTGTAAACATGGGCGTTGGTGAAGCTGCTCAAGACAGCAAGCAGCTAGAAGGCGCCATTAGCGATTTGCGCGTTATCACAGGTCAGCAACCGATGGTTTGCCGCGCAAAGAAATCTATCGCAGGTTTCAAACTGCGCGAAGGTCAGGCGATTGGCTGCAAGGTTACTCTGCGCGGCGATCGTATGTGGGAGTTCTTCGATCGCTTGGTAGCAACTGCTATTCCGCGTATTCGCGACTTCCGTGGTATGTCTCGCACCAGCTTTGATGGGCGCGGCAACTATTCCATGGGTGTTACCGAGCAGCTCATCTTCCCCGAAGTGGACTACGACAAAATAGACCATACGCGCGGTATGGACATAACATTCGTAACGAGCGCGGCAAACGACGAGGGCGCTCTAGCATTGCTAGCCGACCTCGGTTTCCCGTTCAAGAGCAAGTAAAGCGATAGGACCATACGGTCCTTTCGTGTAACCTCGACCAGAGTCATTTGACTCGCAAGAAAGAAGGAATGCATGGCTAAGAAATCGATGATTGCCAAGGCCAAGCGAGAGCCGAAATATTCTACGCGCCAGCACAATCGCTGCATGCGTTGTGGGCGTCCTCGCTCTTACTATCGCAAGTTTGGCTTATGCCGCATATGCTTGCGCGAACTGGCTAATGAAGGCAAGCTGCCCGGCGTAACTAAGTCATCTTGGTAAACCGGATGTCTTGGAGTACGGGTGTGCCCGCATAGAAGGCGCAGCCGCTAGGGGCGGTATGCGAACCAGATGTGAGGCTCATCACTAACCAAAGGAGAAACCTGAAATGACAATGACCGATCCCATAGCAGACATGCTAACGCGCGTGCGTAACGCACAGTCTGCGGCTAAGGACTCTGTGTCTATGCCCACCAGTAAAAAGCTGGTAGAGATCGCCCGAATAATGGACGAAGAGGGCTACATCGGCGGATATGAGGTTGAAGACGGCGAACCCCGTGGCACCCTCACCATTACGCTGAAATATGGTCCAAAAAAACAGAAGACCATTCGCGGCATTAAGCGCATCAGCAAGCCGGGTCTTCGTATTTATGCAGGTAAAGACGAACTGCCGCGTGTTCTCGGCGGTCTTGGTACTGCAATCATATCAACCTCGGCTGGCGTTATGACCGACCGCGATGCCCGCAAGAAGGGTATTGGCGGCGAGGTTATCGCCTATATCTGGTAGGGGGTGCGCAATGTCTCGTATCGGAAAGATGCCAATTTCTGTACCATCGGGTGTGGAAGTGAATATTGACGGCACCACTGTTACCGTCAAAGGCAAGAAGGGCGAACTAACTCGTACTTTCCAGCCTACCATGGTTATCAAGCAAGAGGGCGATTCTGTAGTAGTTAGCCCTGTTAACGACGAGCGTCAGACGAATGCATACTGGGGTCTTACCCGCAGCTTGCTTCACAACATGATTATTGGCGTGTCCGAGGGCTACACCAAAAAGCTCGAGCTTGTCGGCGTTGGTTATCGTGCAGCGCTAAAGGGGCGCGACCTAGAGATGCAGCTGGGCTTTTCGCATCCTGTGTTAGTGAAAGCGCCTGAAGGAATTACATTTGAAGTTCCCTCGCAAAACGAAATTACTGTTTCTGGCGCATCAAAAGAGCAGGTTGGTCAAGTTGCAGCCGATATTCGCAAGTGGCGTAAGCCCGAGCCGTATAAGGGCAAGGGTATTCGCTATGAAGGCGAATATGTGCGTCGTAAAGCCGGCAAAGCTGGTAAGGAATAAGAAGGAGATCGGAAAATGCAGAAATCAATACTCAAGCGTCAATCCGGTCTTGCGCGTCGCCATCGTCGCGTTCGCGGTAAAGTGTCGGGTACTGCAACTCGTCCGCGCATGTGCGTTACCCGCTCTAACAATAATATGTATGTTCAGGTTATCGACGATGTTAGCCGTAAGACCATTTGTGGCGTGTCTACAATGGGTCCTGAGTTCAAGAAGACTGGCGCTAAAGCCTCAACGGTTGCTGGTGCAGCTGAACTGGGCACTATCATAGGCAAAATGGCACAGGATAAGGGTATTAACGAAGTCGTGTTCGACCGTGGCGGAAATCTGTATCACGGGCGCGTGAAGGCTCTGGCTGACGCAGCTCGCGAAGCCGGCCTGAAGTTCTAGGAGGAGACGTATATGGCCCGTAAACAACAGGAAAACGCTGTTCCAGAACTGGAAGAGCGCGTAGTTAGCATTAACCGCGTCTCCAAGACCGTCAAGGGCGGTCGTCGTATGCAGCTTACTGCATTGGTTGTCGTTGGTGACGGAAATGGCAAGGTTGGTCTTGGTTTGGGTAAATCCCAAGAGGTTCCCAACGCCATCAAGAAAGGCGTAGAGGACGCGAAGAAAAACATGTTCACCGTGCCGCTGACTGAGGAAGGCTCCATTCCGCACGAAGTTATTGGCGAATATGGCGCTGGTCGCGTGCTTATTAAGCCGGCTGTTCCCGGTACTGGTGTTATGGCTGGTGGTCCAGTTCGCGCCATCATGGAATTGGCTGGTGTTAAGAACGTTATAACCAAGAGCCTTGGCACTAGCAATGCTATGAACATCGTGAAGGCGGCTGCAGAAGGTTTGAAGGTTATGGAAAGCCCCGAAACAGTGGCTGCGCGTCGCGGAACTACTGTTGACAAGATGTTTGGCAGGAAGGAGCAGAAGTAATGGCTGATGCAAAGAAAACTCTGCGCCTTACGCAAGTAAAAAGCCAGATTGGTCGCAAGTATGATCAGGATCGCACGCTGCGCGCGTTGGGTCTTGGTCGTATTGGCAAAAGCCACGATGTGGTAGATAACGAGTCCGTTCGCGGTATGATATTTAAGGTAAAGCATTTGATAGAAGTGGAAGAACTGTAAAAATTTGACCGTCTTACAAAGGCGGTCAAAAGTTTATCCAGTCGTATGCTAACTTTACAAAAGACTTTTTATAGTGAAAGCGAGCGTCGAAAGACGCGAAAAAAGGAGATTTGAATGGAACTTAAAGATTTGAAGCCTGCTGAGGGTTCTACCCACAAGCGTAAGCGTGTTGGTCGCGGTCCTGCGTCCGGTAAAGGTAAAACTGCCGGTCGCGGCATGAACGGTCAGAAGTCTCGCGCTGGTGGCGGTAAAGGTGCAGGCTTTGAAGGTGGTCAGACTCCTCTGGCACGTAGGCTTCCAAAGCTTCCCGGATTCCGTAATCCGAATCGTGTTGAATACATCGCTGTTAACGTCAGTAAGCTTGATCGTATATACGAAGCAGGCGAAACGGTTGACTGCGACACTTTGAAGACCAAGGGCGTAATTAAGCATTCCTGCGATCCCGTAAAGGTTCTAGGAGATGGTCAGATTACAAAGGCTCTTACTGTGAAGGTTGATAAGATTTCTGCTTCCGCTAAGGCAAAGATAGAAGCAGCCGGAGGAAAGGTCGAAGAGCCTTGCTAAGCTCCATAGTCGACGCGTTCAAAGTACCAGAGCTGCGGAAGAAGATTCTGTTTACTCTTGCCATTCTTGCGCTCTATCGCTTTGGCGCATATGTACCTGTTCCTGGTATTCCGTTTAACGAGTTTGCAACGGCGTATCAGGATTCGGGCGTTGCCATGAGTATGCTTGACTTGTTCACTGGTGGCGCTCTGTCTAACTTCAGCGTGTTTTCGCTGGGCATTATGCCCTACATTACTGCATCAATTATTATGCAGCTAATGCAAGGTGTTATACCAGCTGTTGGGCGCTGGGCAAAAGAGGGCGATTCTGGTCGTAAGAAGATTACGCAGGTTACGCGTTATCTTACACTGGCACTTGGCTTAATTAATGCTGTTGGTTATTTGCTACTTTTCCAGTCGCCGGCATACGGAGTAACTTTCTCTAATGAAGTTCCATATTGGCTTACCTGCGTAATAATTGTATTTACATTGGTGGCAGGCACCGCATTCATAATGTGGATGGGCGAGCTTATTACTCAGCGCGGTATTGGCAACGGCATGTCGCTAATCATTTTCATTAGCATTGTTAGCCGCGTTCCGTCCGCTATTTTCAGTTCAATTAATCTGACTGCCGATTTAGGCATGGGCATTGCCATAACCGTACTTATTCTTATTGTCGTTTTGGCTTGCATACCGCTTATTATCTTTATCGAACGTGCGCAGCGCCGCATACCGGTAAATTATGCTAAGCGCGTTTCTGGTCGTAAAATGATGGGCGGGCAGAATACATACATTCCGTTAAAGGTGAATGCTGCTGGTGTTATACCTATCATCTTTGCTAGCTGTATTTTGTACTTGCCAGCACAGTTGGCTGCCATTTTCAATGTAGACTGGCTAACCACTTTTGCTGATTGGTGCTCAACTGGTTGGCTTAACTGGATCCTAACGCTTGTTCTGATTGTATTCTTTGCGTATTTCTACACTTCTATGGTGTTTAATCCGGAGGAAACGGCAGATAACATTCGCAAGCAAGGTGGATTTATTCCCGGAGTACGTCCGGGTTCGGCTACGGTTGCGTATATCAGGAATACGCTGAAGCGAATAACGTTACCCGGTGGTATTTTTATTGCGCTTATTGCGGTAGTGCCTACAATTATTTTCTACTTCACTGGTAATCAACTTATTCAGTCGTTTGGCGGCACGTCTATTCTGATTATGATTGGCGTTGCGCTAGACACTATGAGCAAGGTAGAAAGCCAACTTAAGATGCACAACTACGACGGTTTCTTTAAGTAAACCCGTTTATATAGTGCAAAAAACTCCCGTGAACCTTACAGGTGCGGGAGTTTTTCTTTTGCAGGTATTGTGCCCAGAAGAATCGTACCAAAGAGTTACATTCAAGCGTAATTAATGAAGTACTTATAACTTGGTTGATGCTTGACTCTAAATATTAAACTCAGCAAAAAGCCGCTCACGATAGGCTGGGTCTTTAGAGGCTTTAAGAACATCGCCCTCACGTCCGGCGGCAAATAGGTGTTCGATAAGAGAGTCGTAGCGTGCGGCTTCAGCGCGTCCTTGCAAGATTCCTCGCTCTAGTCCTCGTTCTTCTCCCTCTTTTAGAGCAGCTCTGCGGGCTATACGTACTTCTCGCTCCCAATCTTCTCCTATTGTACTTACAGAAAACACCTTATTCACCCACTCTCTATCTTTATTGGCTTTATCTACTGCACTAGCAATAGATGTAACTAGCTTGTCTTGTTTATCTATTTTACCAGTGAAGACATACTCCATAAAAGAAAGTAGATGCTTATCTTTTGTCTTTGCATAGTCTTTGCAGTTAAGAGCAATCCAGTGTATGCCGCTGTCTATATCTAAAGATGTGTCTTGTCTACATATTGGTTCTATCTCATATACAGGAAGTCCTGCTTTGAAAGGATCGTGATTACAAACAAAGATAATATAGCTTGTGTCTAGCTTATCGTAGTCTGCCCCTTTATCAAGCGATGTAGTATCAATAGATGCTTGATAGTATCTATATCTCCTAGCGATATCTGCTCTTTGTTGAACCTGTAGTTCTATGTCAAAAACTTCATGTTTTGTCTTAGCAAACAAATCTAATCTAACACTCTTAAAATCTAGTCTAGGTTCTATTGCTTGTTCAGCGTTTTTATAAATCAGATCATCAATTTGCTTACCTAATACACACTCTAAGAATTCTTTACATATATCTTTTTGAATCATTACACGATTAAACATAAATTGATTAGTAATAGAAACAAGTTTTTCTTTATCCATAGCAATCTATTCTTTCTCTAGAAGACTTATAAATCTTCTAATCAAGACTAGATTGCAAACCTTATATCTGTGTATCAAAAATGCGATATCAAGTGACATATAGATTTCATGTCAAAACCAACTGTTTGCAACACCTATTGACATCGCAAGTTCCCATAGTTGCAACTTTTAATGAGTGCAAATCTTGCAGAAATGTGTCGGGAGTTATCTGCTATACAAACTTTGCAGTGTTGCGGTTGCTAGTTGAATGTTGATTGAATTCTTAATCTGAGCACCCGTTCACATTAAGATTGTACATGTCCATATTGCGATTGCAATCAACCTCGTTAAGTTGCAAAGTTTCAAATACGTGGCGAGAGAAATAAATTGACAAAAGTGGTCAAAACTTCCGACTTTCCATGGTCGGATTGCCGTATGGCTGGCTTGAATTGTGGAGAACACTGGGCAAACAGCATTTGGTGATGCATCTATAGGCGCTATTCTGTGCTTTTCACAGTGGAAAGTCGGAAGTTTTGACCATTTTTCTAACTTTTTTGAACTAGGAAGCTTCAACCTGCTTTGTATTTGTATTTCTGCGGCGGTAAGGGGGCGTGGACATTTCATTAGATTGCAGTTGAGTTGATTGCAGTTGAGTTGCGAGGTTGCCAACATCTCTTTTTTAGTTTGTCCTATTACAACAAGACGGGATAAATTTCCTCTTCATCTTGATATGCCAAGTGGACTTACGATATATGGTGTTGTTGCTGTTGAGCAGGTGAGAGCCTTTGATCTGGAAGCGCGCAATCCGCGCTTTGTAGAATCGGTGAAACAAAGTGACGATCCGTCGTTTATTGAACATGTTCGTGAATGTCTCAAATCTTTTTTCTAAATACTAGATTTGAAGGCGCTTTGACCTAGGGAATGATTTTTCAGTGATGAAAGTTTGGACTGCAGTCAATCCGTCTGCCCCTAGTGCGCATCTTGCTCTTTGCGCATGGCTCCTAGCGTATTCCTAGTGTTGCGGTTAAGTTGCAAAGTTTCTCTTATAAAATGTTTCCTGAGGGGAGCTTTTTTGTAGTATAAGGTATTGCGATATACAAACACATGTTCTATAATTTGCGAATCGGTAATATAGATGAAACGAGGCGTTTTGGCTGTTGAGCGCATCATATTGGGGATAGATCCCGGGTTGGCAAATACCGGATGGGGCGTTGTTCGGCAGACAGGTGCGCACTTAGAATGCATGGCTTACGGGTGTGTTTCTACTCCTTCTGGGGTTGATTTATCGAAGCGTCTCTTGAAGATACACGATCAGATAAGTGCTGTGGTGCAGCGGTTTCATCCAATATGTGTGGGCATAGAAACGGTTTGGTTTGGGCAAAATATAACTGCTGCATTTGCTACGGGGCAGGCTCGTGGTGCGGCGCTTGTTGCATGTGCTGAAGGTGGGCTAAGCGTTGGCGAATTCACTCCGAGGCAGATAAAGTTGGCTGTGGTTGGAACAGGTGGTGCTGAAAAAGAGCAGGTGCAGTATATGGTGCAAAAATTGCTAGCTCTTAGCAATGCTCCAAAACCTGATCATGCATCTGATGCGTTAGCTGCAGCTATTTGCTATACAACGCATGAATCGCCATTGGTGTCGCAGGCTTTTACTGCCTGTAGCTGTGCTTAAAGTGAAGATAGGTGTAGCGCATGATAGCTTTTCTGAACGGACAATTGGCTGGCAAACTATTGAACAGCGCTTTCATTGATGTTGGAGGTATTGGATATGAGGTCTTTATGTCGCAGACTGCGCTATCTAAACTACCTGAGATAGGCTCATCTGTTTATGTGCGTACATATATGCATGTCAGCGATAATGGGATTACACTATACGGTTTTCTGGCAGATGATGAAAAGGCTATGTTCGAAAAGCTTATAGGGGTATCTGGTGTGGGTCCAAAAGTAGCTTTGGCAGCACTTTCTACATTTAGCTCGCGAAAATTAGCCGATGCGGTGGCAGCACAAGATAGCGCGCTTGTCTCAAAAATTCCCGGAGTTGGTAAGAAAACCGCTCAGCGTATAATTCTTGAATTAAAAGGTTCGCTTGACGATTTTTCTGGCAGTTTATTCAACCAAGACGATTCTGGGTCTGTTGTAGACCAGCGTATGTCTGGCGCTGTAGAGGCATTGCTTTCTATGGGATTCACGTCTTCCGAAATAGAACTTGCAATGAACGGGGCACCTGAAGGAGCTACGGAAAGTTCACTGGTAAAATATGCGCTGAAACGACTAGGAAGTTGATTTGGCTAACGAAATTGAAATAGAAGGAATTGTTTTCGAGGCTGGAGCGAATGCTTCTACAACAGGGCGCGGGCGCAGCGTTGCGCCTGAATTGCTAGAAGAAGATATCGCCTTCGATAGATCGCTTCGTCCGAAATATTTTGACGACTATTTGGGGCAATCGAAAGTTAAAGAGTCGCTGCAAATTATGATAGAGGCGGCTAAGTCGCGAGATGATGTATTGGATCATATTCTTTTTAGTGGACCTCCGGGCTTAGGGAAAACTACATTAGCATCTGTTGTGGCAAGTGAATTAGGCGCGCATATTCGTACCACAAGCGGACCAGCCATAGAGCGAACGGGCGATTTAGCGGCTATACTCACAAACCTTGAAGAAGGCGATGTGCTATTTATTGACGAAATTCATCGCCTGAATCGCATGGTTGAAGAAGTTTTGTATCCTGCCATGGAAGACTATTCTTTGGACATAATGGTGGGAAAGGGGCCTGCTGCACGCTCTATCAGGTTAGACATTCCGCGATTTACTATGATAGGGGCAACAACTCGCACAGGTCTTTTAACAGGTCCGTTGCGCGACAGATTCGGTATAGCTTACAGGCTTGAATATTACACACCACAAGAGTTAGCTGCTATCATCACGCGCTCGGCTCATATTTTAGATGTGCATATAGATGAAGAGGGCGCTTTGGAAATAGCGCGCAGATCACGCGGTACTCCACGTTTAGCTAATCGTATGTTAAAGCGCGTGCGCGATTGGGCGCAGGTGCGAAGCGACGGGCACATTACTGAAGATGTTGCAGCGCAAGCACTTAGCTTTTTTGAAGTGGATGATTTGGGATTAGACGCTATGGATAATCGCATTCTTCACACATTGTGCGTACAGTTTTCCGGAGCACCTGTAGGGCTTACCACGTTAGCTTCGGCGCTCTCTGAGGAAACCGACACGCTTGAAGATGTTTACGAGCCATATTTGATGCAACAAGGTCTTCTTGTGCGCACTCCGAAAGGGCGCGTGGCTACAGCGCGCGCTTGGGAACACATTGGCATTGCGCCGCCAAAAGATGTATAGACTAGTTTTCTATGTAACAATGTACTGTTACATAAGTTGAAGGAAGGAATAAATTGCTTACACAAGATTATTTGGTACGTATGCTGGTCGATTTTGCAGCGGGAATAATGCGCGCTATGCAAAGACGTACCGAAGATCGCGACCCTAAAGGTGCGGCAGAGATGCTTGAGACGGCTATAGGTGAGTCGGTCGACATGGATGGCGATATGCTACTTTCGCTTGCACCTGAATCTATTGCATCTATTATGCAGATATCGGGAACCGATCCTGCAATAACAGAATATGTTGCGCGCTCGCTTATGCTTGCAGCTTCGTATAGAGAAGATGCTGGAGAAACCGATATGGCAAAACTTCGCGCAGATCAGGCACGGGCTATTGCGGCAGCTTACGGGCATGATATCAGCGATATGACTTCAGCTGAAGACATACCTGAAGCCGATTTTGCAGATGCTGCTGTAAAAGATTTTCTTGCCGATGAAGAATAGAAAAGTAACAGTTCGTAAATTTTTCGACTACTGTAAAAATCCATTGCATAAAACAGTCTTAAGTAGCGTATAGTTGTATTGCGCTGAATACAGAGCAGAGGCGTGCGAGGTGCGCGTCGGTATTGAATCTCCCACGGTGGGGGGAAGAAAGAGGAAAGAGCATGGCTGAAGGTACTGTGAAATGGTTCAACCCTGACAAGGGATATGGCTTCATCTCTCAGGAAGATGGCGAAGACTTATTTGTCCACTTCTCTGAAATTCAGATGGACGGATTTAAGACTCTTGATGAGGGAGCTGCTGTCGTTTTCGACATTACTACTGGTCAGAACGGCAAACTGCAAGCCAGCAATGTTGTAAAGAAATAAGTAAGCTGAATGTGAAATCCGAATGGTCCGCCTCTGAGCGGACCATTTTTTATCAATTCAAGCCTAAACAGACGGGCATTTGCGCGTTAGTAAGTCGCAGTCAAATTATTAGCATAGCATCGCCGAAACTTAACATGCGATAACGCTTAGCTATGGCATGGGCATAGGCAGTCATTATTTGGTCGCGAGTGGCAAAAGCGGAAACTAGCATCATTAATGTAGAGCGCGGTACATGAAAATTTGTTATTAGCGCGTCTACCACATTGAATTTACTGCCCGGAAGCAAAAAAAGTGACGTGGCTTCACGATTGCGCACTTCAAGTTTTTCCGCACTGGCATTCCAAGCACTCTCAAGCGATCTTACGCTTGTAGTTCCTACTGCAACTACTCGCCCACCGCGCGCCTTTGTGTCTTCAATAGCGCATGCAGTGCGTTTTGGTACTGTGTAGAATTCGGTGTGCATAGCGTGGTCTTCGGCGTTTTCTTCATCTACCACGCGAAACGTGTCTAAACCTACTTCTAATTCCACAGTTTCCCAACCAATACCTTTTTGCTTGCAGCTTTCAATTAATTCAGGCGTGAAATGCAGACCGGCGGTGGGTGCGGCGGCTGAACTTTCTCGTTTGGAATAAACAGTCTGGTACATCTCTTTATCGCCCGTGTAATCTTTGATATAGGGCGGCAGGGGGGTGTTGCCTACTGCATGTAGTGCCTCGTCTAGCGATGGCAATTCTGTAGAAAGCCGCGCAATGCGCTCGCCTTTTTGCGCATTTGGTGCCCAGTTGATTATTTCTGCAGAAAGCGCAACTTTGCCATTTGCGTCGTGGAAATCTACCACAGCACCACTGTTGGGCTTTAGGCGCTTCCCGGGCTTTACCAACACTTCCCAAAAAGCCAATTTGTTAGTGCGCGGTTCGGGTCCGGCTGCTTCGCGCAGCAAAAACACCTCTGCTGCTCCTCCAGTTCCACGTTTTGTGCCCAATAAGCGTGCGGGCAATACTCGCGTTTCGTTGGCTACAAGTAAATCGCCCGGTTGCAGGTAATCAATTATGTTGCGAAAAATTTTGTCTTCCAAATTGCCGTTTTCGCGATGAAGGACAAGCATGCGGCATTTATCGCGCACCGGTGCCGGCGCTTGCGCAATAAGTTCAGGAGGAAGCTCGTAATCAAAATCGGCGGTTTTCATAGCAGTTTGTACCTTTATATATGTCTAGCATTGAAGTTTTCTAAATTATCCATTGCTGTTCCTGCGCAGCTCTTTTAATATTGCCCGCTTACGAACTTGCTTCGCGTCGTATTCGGCGCGTTGCTGTCGTTTAGCCTGCAATTCTTGTTCTTGGGCTTGTCTTATTTTTGCCCGCGCCGCCTTCTTGGCTTCGCGCTCTGCTTTGTGCTGCGCTCGCTGCTTGTCAGCCTCAGCTTTCGACGGAAGGCATCCGCAATAATTCTGCCTATACATTCCAGCTTCTTTGCTGCGACGAGTAGCCTCGCTGTAGTAAGGCGAGTAATCCTCGAACAAGCATGCAATGCCTTCATTTTTACAGGCGCGTTCAAGTTCTTCACGAATTATTTGCGTGTACTGATAGGGGCTCACGGAAAGCGTTGTGCCTAGCGCGTCAAACCCGTGCTTTTTTGCATACGCTGCCGACTCTTCAAATCGCATTCTGTAACATGCGCGACACCGCGCTTCTCGACTTTTACTATTGGCAACTGCTTGCTTCCATATTTCGGGTGCGTATTCGCCCTCGGTAAATTCCAACTTTTTCTCATTTGCCCATTTGACTATAGTGTCGCGCCTGTGTTCGTATTCTTCGGCGGGCGCTATGTTGGAATTTGCGTAATAAATATGCGGCTCTACGCCACGCTCGCGCAACAGGCGAACCGGCTCCATCGAGCACGGACCACAGCACGCATGCAGTAGTAATTTCGCGGGTTTTTCTTTGAAAGAAATCACGACGCTATACTACCATGTAAATCACTGCAAATAATCCGCATACATTTCGCGGGAGTACTCGGGAAGGCATATATGCAAAACGCTAAAACATATCGCGTCATTTGTTTCGATTTAGACGGCACGCTTTTGCCGATGGACATAGATGAATTTATGGTCGCTTATTTTAAGCGGATAGCTACTTATATGGGTATGCATGGTATGGATCCGGAATTGTTTATGTTGGCTTTGAAGGCGGGAACTAAGCGGATGGCTACCCATGCGGAAGACCATACAAACGAGCAGGCATTTTGGGATGAATTTTGCCAAGTATACGGAATTGACAGCGATGCCGAGCGCAAGCGCGTAAGGCAAATGTCAACAGATTTTTATGCGAACGACTTTCCGCACATTGGCGATGGTTTTCAGGGTAATCCGGCGGCTGGGCGCGTTGTGCGCAAACTGGCGCAGAAGGGCTATCCTTTGGTGCTGACCACAATGCCAATGTTTCCTAGACGCGCGATTGAACATAGATTGGCATGGGCTGGGGTAGAGCCGGGTTTGTTTGCGCGTATTACGTCATATGAGAATTCATGTTCTGTGAAGCCCAAGCAGACTTATTACGCCGAGAATTTAGCCGCCATGAACTTGCGCGGAGAAGACGTGCTTATGGTGGGAAATAACACCATGGAGGACATGTCGTTTCTCGATCTGGGTGCCGATGGTTATCTTGTAACTGATTATTTGCTAGACCCGATCAATTTTGATCTGAGCACCATAAAGCATGGTTCTATGGCAGACTTCGAAGCGTGGGTGGATACGTTGCCGCAATGCTTAAATCCAGCGCGTGAAATTTCATGCGGCGTGGTGGATTCTTCTGAGATGCAACGAGCGCTTTCTAAAAACGCTTTGCCCGGATTGGATTTAGCAGATGCACAGGCGAAGGCAGCTATAGTAGCCGATGCTGTGGCGGGAAATCATGAAGCAGGCTCTGCAGGCAAGTTAAAAATAGGTAGTTAATATGCAGCTTTTCGAATGCACAATAGATGCCACATGTGGCAATGCGCGGGCACTAACATATACAACAGCGCACGGAAATTTCTGCACTCCTATGTTTATGCCGGTGGGTACGCATGCAACTGTAAAGGGTATAACGCCAGATCAGCTGCATGCGCTAAATTCTCAGGTGGTGCTTGCGAACACGTACCATTTGGCTATGCGCCCGGGTGCCGATTTAGTGGCAGAAGCCGGCGGAATTCATGAGTTCATGCAATATGACGGACCTATGCTAACTGACTCTGGGGGTTTTCAGGTTTTTAGCTTGGCTGATACTGTAAAGCTGCACGACGACGGCGTAGAGTTCCAAAGCATTTACGATGGTAGTCATGTGTTTTGGACTCCGGAAGAGAACATGCGTATCCAGCAATTAATAGGCGCAGACATAGTAATGCAGCTTGACCAGTGTGCGCCTTATCCTGCAAGTAGGGATTTTGTGCAACGCGCGGTGGACTATTCTAGCGCATGGGCACGCCGGTGCTTGGCTGCGCATACGCGACCCGATCAGACGCTTTTTGGCATTGTGCAAGGTGGGATGCACTTAGATTTACGTCTTGAAAGCGTGCGTCGTTTGCTGGAAATAGAGCAGGATTCGCTGGCTTTCGGCGGTAGGCGTTTTGGCGGTTTTGGGATAGGCGGCTACTCGGTAGGCGAAAGCCACGAGGTAATGTTTGAGACGCTGGGTGAGGTAGCGCGCGCTCTGCCGCAGACGCGCCCGCGCTATCTTATGGGTGTCGGCAATCCTACAACGCTTGTGCGAGCTGTAGCTGAAGGGGTGGATATGTTCGATTGCGTGCTGCCTACTCGCACGGCTCGTATGGGTACCGCATTTTCCAGCACGGGGCGCATGAATATGCGCAACGCTAAATTTGCGCACGACTTTACGCCGCTAGACCACGAATGCAACTGTTATACTTGCACGCATTTTACGCGCGCTTATATTCGCCATTTGGTAAAGCAGGATGAAATGCTAGGCGGTATATTATTAAGTCTGCATAATCTTCATTACCTGTTAGATCTTATGCGGCGTGCGCGAGAAGCGGTGTTGGCGGGTGAATATGATGCTTTTTTGGCGGCATGGATGGCAAGTCCTGCTGCAAAAGATTATTAGGTAGGCGAATGGGTAAGTTTGATCCGAAAATTTATGCAGGACTTCTGCGCGTGCGTCAAGCCTACGCTTTCGAGATAGGCTGTTTTCTTATGCGCTTTTATGCCTACATGATGAATATCGGCACTGTAACTATGGTTACGCTTGCTGGATATTCGTTTTTTATTGCGGGGCTTACATCTTCAGTTATTGCGTTGTCTACGTTTTTTATATCGCCGCGCGTATCAAAATTGGTCGATCAGTTTGGGCAGCATAAAGTAGTGCCCGCTGCCGCAGCTATAACAATAGCTGGTCTTGCAATTATGCTTGCGAACGTGGTGATGCATGGTCCGGAATGGGTGCTGTTTGTGGCAGCAATTCCTATGGGTTTTATGCCAAATCCGCAAGCATTGGCGCGTGCGCGCTGGACATTTTTGATAAGGTCGGGGCGGCTGGGTAGCGCTGCACCCGATTTGCGTACCATGTTTTCATATGAAGGCGTACTAGACGATGTAGGATTTATGTTCAGCCCGTCTATTTCGATTGCGTTAGCTTCAGCTATTACACCTATTGCGGGTCTATTTGCAGGCGGTGTCTCGTTTGTGATTGGGGTCTTGCTTCTTACGATGTCGCGCGCAACCGAGCCAACGCCCGGTTGGGGCACAAGTGATACATCTGAGAAATTGCAGCGGGCGCAGACCGATCAGCCAGTACGGCAAAAAAGCGTGCTGCGCACTTCTTCAGTTGTGCGCGTACTGTTTGCGCTAATGTTTTTTACGGGTGCATTTTTTGGTGTGTTCGACGCTACTACTGTTGCCTTGGCAGAAGAGCTTGGCAATCCCAATATAGCCAGCATAGTGCTTATTGTGGCATCTTGCGTTTCTATGTTAACGGGAATTTTGTTCGGCATGATACATATACGAATTCCGCAATACGCACAATTGGTGGGCGCGTCTGTGGCTATTGGCTTGGCGTATGGCAGCATGTTTTTGGTCAATTCGGCGCTTTCGCTTTTCATAATGTCTACAATAGCGGCGCTATTTTATGCGCCTATGTTAATAACGGCGAATGCTACATGCGAACGTGCGGTACCGGGCAGCCGCATTACAGAAGCTATAACTTGGATGAATGCGGGCGCTACGTGCGGTATGGCATTTGGACCATCTGTAAGCGGCATTATTGTTGACAATTTTGGTGCCGCTGCTAGTTTCGATTTTGGTGCTGTGCTGGCGCTGGCGGTGCCGGTAACTGCACTTTTATGTATGCGCATATTGCGTCGCGGCGTTACTACTACCTACACCATAGCTGCTCAATCTAAGAAATAATTCATCAAGTGCAGGCATACACGCTTTTGAGGCGTGGGGTAGCGTGTGCAGCAAGGCGCATGTTTTACGGCGTAGGGCATGTTGCCGCAACAAGGCGCAGCCTATACTCGTCTAGGCGATACTGCGCCATTCGAAATTTGCCGGCTGGCTTTCCGCTTTCTACAATTAGGCACGTCTAAGAAAGTCACAAAATGGTGCTGCTTCTAAAACTGTCTTTTTGTGACACAGCATTTTAATAGGGAAGGAGTTTAGATAATGGGAGGTTAATTATGAATAAGAGAAACTATGGTTATGCGCGGGTATCTGCGAAAGATCAAAATCTTGCAAGGCAATTCGATGCATTTGCGAAGGTTGGGTTAGATAAGAATAAAATCTATGCAGATAAAGCTAGTGGGAAAGACTTTGAGCGACCGGAATATAAGCGTTTGCTTAGAAAGCTAAAAGAAAAAGATGTGCTTTATGTAAAGAGCATCGATCGCTTGGGCCGCAATTATGAGGAAATACTGAGTGAATGGCGGCATATCACCAAGGAAAAAGGCGCAGATATAGTGGTGCTGGATATGCCTTTACTCGATACTCGAAGAAGCATGGGCGGCTTAACGGGTGTATTAATAACCGATATTGTTTTACAGTTGCTTTCTTATGTAGCGCAGCTTGAGCGAGAGAACACGCATAAGCGTCAGGCAGAAGGCATAGCTGCTGCCAAGGCGCGCGGAGTGCGTTTTGGTCGTCCGAAAATTGAACGCCCCGAGATATACGGCAAGATAAAGCAAGTTTATATTGCGGGAAATATTACTCGAAAAGAAGCAGCAGCGCGTCTGAAGGTAAGTCCATCTACATTTGATTTATGGCTTAGACAAGATGGAATTAGATAATACTAAGAGTCGTTTGTTAAACCGCTTACCAAGGGAAATGGAACATTTATAAAACTTTTTATTTGTTTCTTACGCTCTAAAAAGGTAGACGTTTTCAACTTCTAAAAAAACGACCTTTTCTCCTTTTTCATTTTTCAGAAATGCCTGTAAAAGCGCATTTTGCTATCCATCCGCTCGATGGATTGAATAAGTCTAACTTTAATTTTGTAACGCACTCCAGCGATACGACAGGGGTCCATATCGAAAGCGATATGAGCTTTCTGTATGTTAAGCGTTTGCGATTGTGTGCTTATCACCATCGCTCATTCACAACGTCGAGCTCTTCTATATGCACGCGAGTTCGTAGAGCCCAGCGCTTCCACTTCCTCTGATTTGATCAGGTTGCTAAGGTGTCTCTGAGTGCTTCTCAGGCTTATGTTCGCTCTTTCGGCTATCTGCACGGCTGTTGCGGAATCGGTTTCTTTCAGCAGTTCATCAAGGGTGCGCAGTACGATATCTTGGGTCTTCTCGATCACAGCTCTGGGTGCAGTGCTTGTTGCAATGTCGGCCTTGAACATGTCGCCGTCGATCAGGATTGGCTCTGTGCCGGTGTATGCTAACGAGTACTTGTAAAGGTTTCGCGTACCGCTACCCATTTCCTCCGCTAGACCAACTTGTGTGAAGAAGTCGGCTATTAGGGGATTTTTCGGGCGCGGGGAGAAATCGGCGAGTGTTATCTGTCCGTTGAACACGGACTTGCTTGCGTTTCTCGTGTGTATTCCCTGCTCGTCAATTGTCACCTGAGCTGGCACGGCGCTAAGGAACTCGCGGTGGATAAGCACGTTGGAGATGAGTTCTCGCACAATCACGTCTCGTGCACTTACGCGCTGATCGTTTTCAAGCAGGAATCGGTCCGGTAGGTGTCTGCGGCAGAAGCTGCTCAATTGGGCATATGCTTCCATGAGGTTGGTCCTAACCATCAGACGGTCGTCGTAGCGGTCTTTGTTCTCTATTCGTACTATGGCATCGGTAAGATATGCGGGGCATACGGACCTAATAAGCTCGTCGGTGCCTAGAAGGAGGGCTGCCGCGAGCGTGTATCCGCTTAGACCCCTTTCTCTGTCGTGGGTGTATAGCCCCGCGGCGTGTAGGAGTTGCTTGTCGTCGAGGTTAGTCCATGGATGGTCGCGTCGATTGGTCGCTGCCATGCTCCTTGCGCGGTCTATAAGGTCGGGTCTGAGATCCGAGAACTCTATGTAGGGAAAGACTTTCTGCTCCGAGTAATAGGACTTCTTTCGTATGTACATGAGAGATATCTGATCGTCGTTTGTAACTTTGGCATCCACGTCTGCGATACGATCGTAGATTACATTCTTGTATCGGTAGACTGAGGGACCCATGGGAACCCAGATCCTGATAACGAGCTTGTTATTGTATTCTATCTTCTCGAACTCCAGTGCGGGTGAGGGTGTGAATACGGCGGGATTCCCCGTCACGTTTACTATGTTGCGCTCTATGTCGAGGATCGAGAGTGGGTCGACTCCTCTTATACTGCCGTCGTTTTCGACTCCTAGGTATATGTTGCCACCGATTCTGTTTGCAAATGAGCATACGGTTTCGAATGTGTCTGCATGTGGGAACGTGCTACATCGCTTGAACTCGATGGTCTGCCCTTCGCCCTGTGCGAGCTGACTTTCGAACTCGGAAGGTGACATATCGATCCTTTCTGTTTCCAGCTTGCGCCAATGCTACGCCAAACTTGCGCCAATATATGTTGGTGGCGCAAGTTTGGCATAAGTTTGGGCGCAAGTGGTTGTTTCACGAGATGACTTCATAATGTTAGCCAAGGAGCTATCACACAAGCAATCTATCACGCATTAAATGAGCACATTTGATTATATTCTTGTCATTTCTCCATATTTTGTCTGATTGCTTGCTTGTTGTGGCAAAATATGAAAGTTAGCGCTTGAACGGGCGCAGGAAGTGTTTTACGTATTTACGGGAGACTAGCAAATGGCATTGCAGCGAAATGTTAAGAAGAATACGCACAACAAAAATAGGCGTAATGTTTGGTTAATGGTTTTAACAATACTGTTAGTAGTTGTTTCGGTAGTGTTGTTCATGCCGCCTTCTGAGAAAATTAATCAGGGTCTTGATATACGCGGCGGATTATCGGTTGTACTTACGGCGAAGACTGACGACGGCAGCGCCATAACTACAGAAGATATGGAAACCAGTCGTGCTATTATTGAAAACCGCGTTAATGCGCTTGGCGCATCCGAAGCTACCGTACAGGTACAGGGTACCGACCAAATTCTTGTACAGATTCCCGGTTTGGAAGATACGCAAACGGCTTTGTCTACTATTGGTCGTACTGGTCAGCTGGTGTTTTCTAGATTGGACAGCTTTACCGATGCCGAGGTAAAGCAAAAGATTGAAAATGGCGACTTCGGGCAATATGCCACCATTGAAGACGATTATGGCAACAGTTTCCGCACTGAAGAAGAAGTGCCGCTAGAAGTGCCAGAGGGTACATATACTCCTCTTATCACAGGCGACCAGATAACGAATGTTACTGTCGATCGCGCTAGCGAAACCAGCGCCTATTATGCCGTTAACTTAACCCTTAATGCTGAAGGGAAACAGGCATTTGCTGAAGCTACATCTGAGCTTGCTTCAAGTAAGGGCAAGATAGTAATCATTCTTGATAATCAGGTGGAAAGTGCCCCTGCAGTACAGTCCGAGATTCCCGATGGAAACGTTTCTATTACCGGCAATTACACGCTTGAAGAAGCTAAGGCGCTGCAGACGGTTCTAGAGTCTGGCTCGCTTCCTGTTAGTTTTGAGTACTCACAAAGCCAAGTTGTAGGACCTACACTCGGTCAAGATGCGCTATATGCTGGTCTTATTGTTGTGCTTATTGGTCTTGCGCTTGTTATGCTGTATCTGCTTGTTTTCTACAAGGGTCTTGGTCTTATTACCGCTGGTGCTATGCTGGTGTTTGCATGCCTATACCTTGGAATTTTGGCAGGTCTTTCCGCATTTGGACTGTTCAGCTTATCGCTTGCTGGTCTTGCCGGTATCGTGCTTACAATTGGTATGGCTGCCGACTCGTCAATTCTGACGCTAGAGCGTTTCCGTGAAGAGATTCGCATGGGCAGAAGTGTGCGTGCAGCCTCTATTACAGGTGTTCGTCATGCCATTCTTACATCTATCGATGCCGACCTTGTTTCTATGGTGTCGGCGCTTTCTCTGTTCTTCTTGGCTAGTGCATCAGTCAAGGGCTTCGGTCTTACACTGGCGCTTGGCATTGTGTGCGACATCGTTATGATGCTTGTGTTTAAGGCACCGCTTATTCGCTTGCTTGCGCCAAAGTCTATTGCGCATCATCCGGGTTTCTGGGGCATTAAAGACAGCCAAGATGCCGCAAAGAGTTACGAAGCTATCGCGCAGGCTGAAGGTGTGTCTGTGTCCGATGCTGAAACGGCTATGCAGATGAATGCCGACGAATCTGACGAAATGGCACGTGCACGCGGCGGCGAACAGGCAGAATCTGTTGTGGTGAATACGGCGCGTAAGGTGCGCGGGCGCTTCATCAAGCACGATATTAATTTCTTGGGTTACAGAAAGATATTCCTTACAGTAGCCGCTGTTGCCATGGTTGCATGTTTTGCAATTATGGGAATACGCGGGTTCAATTTCGGTATTGAATTTGTTGGTGGTTCGTCTATTACTTACACCAACACGGGCGATTTACAAACTGAAGAATTGCGCAGTGCTTTCACGGAAGCTGGGGAACCTGATGCGGTTATCCAAACCACTACCGCAAATGGTGTAGATGGCTTCCTTGTGCGCATTGCCACAACCGATGCTGAAGCTGCCGCTGCTACTGGACATACGGTGGCAGAATCGCTGGGCATTCCGGCAAGTGAAATAAGCGTAGACACCATAGGTCCCGACTGGGGTGCTAGCGTTATTCAGTCGTCGCTTATTGCATTTGTGGTTTCCATGCTGCTAATTATTGTCTATATTGCTATTCGCTTCGAATACAAAATGGGCGTTATTGCAGTTGTAGCGCTTCTGCACGACCTTATATTAGTGCTGGGAATTTATGCGCTGGTTGGTCGCGAAGTTAACCCCAACACCATTGCTGCGCTACTTACTATTCTTGGTTACTCTTTGTACGACACGGTGGTTGTATTCCACCGCGTGAACGACAATATGAAAGGCGAGGCTATACGCTGCACCTTTATGACAATGGCAAACCACTCTATTAACCAAGTGTTTGTGCGTACCATAAACACCACGTTAACTTCGTTCGTGCCGGTTTTTGCAATGCTTTTGTTCGGTGGTGAAACACTGAAAGACTTTGCGTTTGCTATGTCTATCGGCTTGTTGGCTGGTTCGTATTCGTCGTTTGCTGTAGCTATGCCTCTGTATAGCATGTGGAAATCGCGCGAGCCGAAATTCCAGAAACTGCAGAAGAAGTACGGCAATCAAATCGGTCTGTTCCAGTTTGATAGCGCAAATTCTCCCGAGATAGAGCAGGTGCCGGTGGCTCGCCTAGAGGCGGAAAAGAAAGCCAAGAAAAAGATGGATAAAATTGCCACTGATGCAGGTGCGGGTGTTGCGCCGGTTGGTGGGGTTGGTAGTGGGGCTGCCAGCCAAGCTGCCAATAATGCTGCGCAGGAACATAAGGCTGAAAGTAAGCCTGCCACCAATGATGCAAAAAATACAGCATCGCAAAAGAGGGGAAAGCGTCCCGATAAACCTAAAGGTCAAAAGAATCATCAGCAAAAGAGCGCGCCTCAAAAAGACGCAGAAATGCAAAGCGATACCGGCATAGAAGGCATCCGCTTCGTGAAAGACGATTCTGAAGGTGCTGACGAATAATATGGCAGACGCAATACGTACAGGTAGCGCACCAAATTTCTGTCCACCTGCAGAAGAGGGTATAACTTTTACGTTTGAAGATTCAAATGGCGATCTCGTGCAGCTAGAGTTTTTAGGGCTCTTGCTGCACGGGGATGCCCGTTATGGTTTCTTTTTCCAAATTGATGACTACTCTCCTGCTTTATCATCTGGCGAGGTTATCGTGTTGGAAGTAACCGAACTAGATGAAGACGGACAGCCCTATTCCTTTGAATTTATAGAAGATGAAGCTGTTGTGCGCGATGTGTACGAAGAATTCAAAGTAGCTACACGCGATTTGTATCAATTCGAATAGGCTATTCGACTATTCGACCGTCGCGCATCTGTATAACTCTGGTAGCAAGCGCTTCAACATCTTCCATATTGTGAGTAACCATTAATATTGTTTGCCCTTCATTGTGCAACTGTTTTAGAAGCTGGGTTATTTCGGCGTGCATATGTGGGTCTAAGCCAGCGCACGGCTCGTCTAAAACCAACACATCGGGCTTCATTGCCAAAACACCCGCAATGGCTACTCGGCGTTTTTGCCCACCCGACAGTTGAAATGGGTTTCTATTGGCGAAATCGCGCATATCTAGCCCGACTTGTGCCAGCGCAGCGCATACGCGCGAATCTATGTCTTCCAAGCTAAGCCCTAAATTGCGGGGACCGAACGCCACATCCTCATATACTGTTGGGGCAAAAAGTTGCTTTTCGGGATACTGCATAACTAGCCCTACGCTGCGACGAGCCTTGTTTGAGGCAAGTTTATCGGCAATATCTTCTTCGCGGAATAAAACACGCCCTTTAGTCGGGTGCAACAATCCGTTAGCGTGCTGAATAAGCGTGCTTTTGCCGCTTCCAGTGCGACCTATAACGGCTACAAATTCACCTTCGTACAGGTTTGCAACTATATCTTTCAAAGCTTGGCGCGAATCGCCGTCTTGGTCGTAGGTGTACGACACATTGTCGAAATCAAGCAGAAGCGGTAATTTGGAAAAATCCATGATTGTATTGTCTGCCTCTTTTTTTCGAAAAAACACGGGGCTATTCGGCGCATCTTTTTTTAAGATATCTTTTTGGCACTCTGATACTTTTCCGTTATGTATTTGCACTATGCGGTCGGTTTGCGCAGCTTCCTCCATTGAATGCGTTGCCATTAAAACGGTCATGCCGTTTGCAACAAGTTTGTGAATATTGCGCATGAAGTCGGCTCTGCCTTCGGGGTCTAGCATGCTTGATGCTTCGTCTAGCAGCAACACACGGGGCTTCATTGCAAGCGCTCCCGCTAAAGCTAATCGTTGCTTTTGACCCCCTGAAAGCGAATTGGTTTGCCGATGTTCAAATCCTTCCAAACCAGTGGCTTTCAATGCATAAGTTACGCGGCGGCGTATTTCTTCGCGCGCCAATCCTATGTTTTCCGGACCGAATGCAACTTCATTTTCCACTATGGAAGCTACTAGTTGATCGTCTGGGTTTTGAAAAACTATTGCGCATAACTGCCTAGTATCAAACCCTTTATTTTTTGATGTGCTGCAGCCAAATATGCGAACCGTACCTGACGATGGCTGCAAAAGCCCACAAGTCAGATGCAGCAAAGTGCTTTTCCCGCATCCGTTTTCGCCTACTAGCGCTACAAATTCTCCGGCGTGCACGCGCAGCGTTAGCCCGTCGATTATTCGGCGGTTGCCATACGAGAACACTACATTCTCGAAACATATAGCGCTCAATTCAGCCATAATATGATTTTACATGGAATACGTTATATCGATAATAGGGGCGGGTGCATCTGGGTTAGCGGCTGCGGTGGCTGCTGTTGAAAGTGCGCGTGCAACTGGGCGGCATGTGCGGGTGGTTGTTTATGAAGCTACCGACAAGATAGGGCGTCCAATTTTGGCAAGCGGAAATGGGCGGTGTAATTTTTCGAATGCCAGCATAGATGTGCGCAAATATCACAGTGCCAATTTTGCCTCGGCAGCGCTAGAAGCTTTTGAACAATGTGTTGCTAGTCTATATGGCGATAGATGTTCGTCCGCATCTGCTTCTAGTTCATCTACGCTGACACATAATGGTGTGGTCAAGTTTTTTGAAGCGCACGGTCTTATGTGGCGCTGCGAAGACGATGGCAGGCTGTACCCGAAAGCGAATAAAGCATCTTCAGTCCTAGATGTTTTGCGGCGCGCTTTGGAAACATTCGATGTCCAAATTCGCTTGGGTTGCGTTGTGGAATCGGTGGAGCCACCGCGCAAGCGTGGCGCGCGTTTCACGATGCGTCTGCGTGGTGGGGCGCTTGAACGCGCCGATGCGGTGGTGCTGGCTTGCGGAGGCGGCGCGTCTAATATAGTGGCACACAACATTCCATACGAGCGGCCTACACCCATGCTTGGACCTATAGCCACCGATACGCAATATACAAAGCCGCTAGACAATATTCGCGTAAGATGCAGCGCCAGTCTTATTCGCAGCGGGCAAATTATGCACACAGAGCGGGGCGAATTACTTTTCCGTAAATATGGTGTGTCAGGAATAATGATGTTTAACTTGTCTCGTTTGGCGCAGATGGGTGACAACATTTCTATTGATTTTCTACCGGAAATTCCTAAGGCTGAAATACATCAATTTTTGTGCGATCGGGCGCGGGAATTGGCGAACACATTTGGCAGCGTTTCGTGGAGCAATTTTTTGTCGGGCATGTTGCTGCCATCGGTGGCTGATGTAGTGCTAGGGCGTGCTGGCTTTCGCGCGGAAGACAAATGCAGTTTAGCGTTGCTTGATAAGTTGGCAGAACAGCTAAAATCATTCACTCTTGAATATAGAGGCATAGGGGATGTAAAAAACTGCCAAGTGCATCGCGGTGGGTTTTTGCCCGAGGCAATAGATGCGTGCACAATGCAGGTGCGAGATGTGCGCAAATTACACATAACGGGCGAGGCTATAGATGTAGACGGTCCGTGCGGCGGTTATAACCTTCATTGGGCATTTGCTAGTGGCATACTAGCTGGCGTTTCGGCGGTGCGCAGCTAGTGAAATATGTTGCGTCGAATATACCAGTTTCGCTAAACGCTATGCTGCCGCGCAAGCGTAAGTTGCTTAGGCGCGAAGTTGCTAGCGCCATAGGGGTTGATGCAGCTAATCTTCACGATTTGCGTATTGCGCGAAAAAGTGTAGATGCCAGAAAGAAAAACAACGTTCACTACGTTATTTCGTGCACGTTTAAATTCGTGCAAAATGCGGGGCAGAATGCATTCGCCGCGCCGTTGGCTGACAACAGTGAATCTAGCATTTCTGAATGGCCATACAAAACTGCAAAAGGCGTAACTGTACGCGCATTCAAGCCGTTTTGTCCGCCTCCTATTCCCGATATGTCAGATGTGTTTGCTAAAGCCGAAATAGATCGTCCTTTAGTAGTAGGCGCTGGACCGGCTGGGCTTTTCTGTGCGCTGTGGCTTGCTCGCGCCGGCTTGCGCCCTGTTGTAATAGAGCGCGGACAAGCTGTAGACCAGCGCGAAAAAACGGTGCAGGAATTTGCCGCGGGTGGCGCTTTAAACACAAACAGTAATATACAGTTTGGGGAAGGCGGTGCCGGCACTTTTTCCGACGGCAAACTTACATGCGGAAAGAACGACCCCTACATTCGCGCTGTCTTGCACGAATTTGTTTTAGCGGGCGCACCTGACGACATTTTGGTAGACGCAAAACCTCATATTGGGACCGACTATCTTCCAAAAACAGTGCAGGGAATTCGCAGCGCTATACAACAAAGTGGTGGTGAATTTCTGTTCAACACGCAGTTGATCGGCATACGCCCTACCAGCAAGAGTAATGTTTCCCCAGATGAGGGCTATACAAGCTGGACTGCCGAACTTCTAAATTTAGAAACCGGTAATAAAAAAGAGCGCTGTGCTAGTTCTATAGTTTTAGCCATTGGGCATTCTGCGCGCGACACTTTCCAGATGCTGCTAGATGCGGGGGCAGCTATGCAGCGCAAGCCCTTTGCGGTTGGTGTGCGAATAGAGCACCCGCAAAAACTTGTAAATAAGGCGCAGTATGGAAAAGCTGCGGGGCATGCGGCGCTTCCGCCAGCCGACTACAAGTTAGCGGTGCGCACAAAAGACGACCGGGGTGTTTACACGTTTTGTATGTGTCCCGGGGGAGAAGTTGTGGCTGCTGCTAGCGAAAATGGTGGTGTGTGCGTAAACGGCATGAGCACTCATGCGCGCGATGGTGAAAATGCAAACAGCGCACTTTTGGTTGAGGTGCATCCAAGCGACTTTCCGGGCGAAGACGTGATGGAAGGAGTTCGTTTTCAGCGGAATTTGGAATGTGCTGCGTACAATTTGGCGCTAAAGACTACAAAGGCAAATTCGGAAGCCGTATCAGCCGACCGAGCGCTACCTTATTCTGCTCCCGCCGACCAAGTGCCACCCTATTCTGCTCCTGCTGACCGAGGTCTACTTTGTTCTTCGTCCGCCCATCAAGCGCTGCCTTATTCTGCTTCTGCCGATCAAGCGCTGCCTTATTCTGCTCCTGCTCAAACAGTAGGGTCGTTTCTCGCCGACTCTAATGTAGCTTTGTCGAAGTCTTCAAATTCACGTGCGACATCCTTGTCAAAAAATGTTTCACGTGAAACATTTGTACATAACTCATTTGAGCATAATCCTGAACAGGTATTTCGCGCCACCCAGACTGCATCGGATAATTTATCCTCTTGTAAATATAATTCTGAACAGGCAATTGTTTCTCCTGAAAATGATTTGGATGGCGCAAATTCGATAAAAAATGTTTCACGTGAAACATTTGTACGTCCTACGTATTCGCGTGGTGTTGTTTGGGCTAATCTTCGCGAATGTCTGCCAGAGTTCGTGGCAGACAGCATTGCTGAAGCTATTCCGAAAATGGACAAGAAACTTCATGGCTTCGCGAACCCCGATGCGGTTATGACCGCAGTTGAAGCGCGCAGTTCTAGTCCAATAAGAATATTGCGAGATAAGATAACCTTGCAGTCTGTTAGTTTGGAAGGTCTATTTCCCGCCGGAGAAGGTGCGGGCTATGCCGGCGGAATAACTAGTGCCGCCACCGATGGTATTCGTGTGGCACTTGCCGTAATGCGCCGTATTGCTCTACAGACCACTAAGGCGAATTTCCCGCAAGCTGTTGCTCACCTTCGTACAGGTGGCGCACTAGTGTTTAATACTGAAACCGTGGCTGGTTTGGGTATTGCGGTGCAGGCTGCACAATCGCCGCAAGTTTTATATCAATTGAAGAATAGAAGCTACAATAAGCCTATATCGTGGCTTGTTGCCTCGCCTGATGCGCTGTGCAAGTACGGTGAAGACGTGCCTGAATATGCGCACTTGCTTGCTAAGCATTTCTGGCCCGGACCCCTCACTTTAATAGCGAACGCAAATTCGCATGTACCTGCGGCTTTTATGCCTAGCTCCCACACGCTGGGCTTGCGCATGCCAAACAGCGTGCAGGTTCTTTCGTTAATAAAGGCTTGTGGTCCTTTGGCTGCTACGTCGGCAAATGTTTCCGGGCATCCAGCGCCCGCAAATGTATATCAGGTTGACTCGCAGCTTGTAGTGCAAGCTGGGTGCGTTTTAGACCCTGCTGCCGAAAACGAAGGCAAAGACAGCAATTCTAAGGCTAAAGTTGAAGCTACATATTCGCAATCCGGACTTTCCAATGCCATGTCCGACTTGCAATCTTTCGGCATTGCGTCAACTGTGATTGACTGCACAAGCGCTACGCCGAAGATTGTCCGAGAAGGCTGCATAACAGCCGCCGATATTAACGATGCGCTGCTATACTCTAGCCGTGCAGCCAAAGACATAACGAATTGAGCGGAAGGCTATCATGCGTATAAGCATTGCAAGCGATCACGCGGGATTTGAGCAAAAACAGCAACTAACGCAGTATCTACGCGATAAAGGTCACGATGTGGCAGACTTGGGACCAGAAAACGACGACAGAGTAGACTACCCCGATTTCGCTGAAGCTGTAGCGCGCAGCGTGGCTGATGATAGCTCTCGTTTCGGCGTGTTGGTGTGCGGAACTGGCATCGGAATGGCAATAGCTGCCAACAAGGTGCACGGCATACGGGCGGCAAATGCAATAAATCCGCAATTTGCTGAACTGGCGCGCGAACACAACGACGCAAATGTAGTGGCGCTGTCGGGGCGTTTTATCGACATAGAAACCAATAAGCTCATATTAGATGCATTTTTGAACACGCAGTTTGGCGAGGGTCGTCATGCCGGGCGTGTGCAGAAAATTAACTGTATAGAAAGCTAGAATGGCGAAATGGCGAAATGGCGAACTCGCGAAATGGCGAACTCGCGAAATGGCGAACTCGCAAAACCGCAAACTCGCGAACTCGCAAACTCGCGAACTCGCGAAACAAAAAATGGCAGATTCACGAAATTGCGAATTACCCAAAGACTAGCAAGTAACTAGCCAAAGGAGTGGACAATGCCCATCGAGGCTCTAGAGCAAACCGACCCGCAGGTAGCAAGCATATTGCGCGAAGAACTTGTGCGCGAACGTGGCACCATAGAGCTAATCGCTAGTGAAAATTTCACCAGTCTGGCTGTTATGCAAGCTGTGGGCAGCGTCTTAACTAATAAATATGCTGAAGGTTATCCCGGAAAGCGTTACTACGGTGGTTGCGAAAAAGTTGACATGGTCGAAACCTTAGCTTGCCAGCGGGCTTGCGAACTATTTGGTTCTACATTCGCCAACGTTCAGCCGCATTCCGGAGCGCAGGCAAATTTTGGCGCATACCTAGCGCTAGTAGAGCCGGGCAGCACCGTTATGGGAATGAGCCTGCAACATGGCGGGCATCTTACGCATGGAAGTCCAGTGAATTTTTCTGGCTTGTTATACAACATGGTCAGTTACGGCGTTAGCCCCGAAACCGAGATGATCGACTACGATGCGCTAGAGCGCCAAGCCAACGACGTGCGCCCAAAGATGATAGTAGCCGGCGCAAGCGCTTATCCGCGCATAATAGATTTCGAACGCTTAGCCGATATAGCGCACAGTGTAGGCGCATATCTAATGGTAGACATGGCACATATCGCAGGATTAGTGGCTGCCGGTTTGCATCCAAGCCCCGTTCCGCATGCCGATGTTGTAACGTCAACTAGCCATAAAACATTGCGCGGACCTCGCGGTGGATTCATTTTGTCAAATAGCGAAGAAATAGCGAAGAAAATTGATAAGGCGATGTTCCCCGGTGCTCAGGGCGGACCGCTTATGCATGTTATTGCTGGCAAGGCTGTAGCTTTTGGCGAAGCGCAGCGCCCTGAATATAAGACGTATATGGAAAACGTTGTCCGCAATTGCACCGAACTGGGCGCCGGCATGATAGAAGGCGGCTTGCGCCTTGTGTCCGGCGGTACCGACAATCATCTATGTCTAGTCGATCTTACGGCATCTGGTGTTACCGGCAAACAGGCAGAGCAGCTGCTGGAAACAGTTGGCTTCACCGTGAATAAGAACACCATTCCCAATGAAACGCGCAGTCCGTTTGTTACTAGCGGCATTCGCGTAGGCAGCGCGGCTGCTACCACACGCGGTCTGAATGCTACAGAATTTCGCGAAGTGGGTGCGCTAATCGCAACTACATTGTTTAATTCTACCGACGAACAGGTGAAAGCACAGGTGCACAAGCGGGCTGAATCTCTTTTGGAAGCACATCCTTTATATCCCGGATTGGAATACTAAATGAACAGCGCAGTACAAGATGCACGTCCTAGCTGGGACGAATATTTTATGACTCTTGCAAATCAGGTTGCTACGCGCACTACGTGTTTGCGCAGAGGCGTGGGTGCGGTCATAGTGAAAGATCGTCGCATTTTGGCTACAGGCTACAACGGCGTTCCCTCTGGACTTGCGCATTGTGCTGAAACTGGCTGTTTACGCCAACAGCTTGGGGTGCCATCAGGTCAGCGTCACGAAATATGTCGTGGTCTTCACGCTGAACAGAACGCAATAATACAGGCGGCTCGCTTCGGCACCGATATAGACGGCGCAAGTATATATGTAAACACGCAACCCTGTGTCGTGTGCGCAAAGATGATAATAAATGCCGGTATAAAAGAAATTGTTTATCAGAATCCTTATCCAGACGAACTAGCCATGCAGCTTCTTAAAGAGTCGGGAATTTTGATGCGTGAATTCCGCCCTCAAGATTAAAAAAAGAATGAAGTTTGCCATAATTGCGCAATAGAATTTCCTGCTTCACCCTATTTCATGCGATTTGACCGGGATTCGTGGCACCGTTCACCTTTAATTATTTCAGAAAGGTAACGTAGTTATCCGAATCCGTTTATCATTCTGTAACGTTTGGAGACAAGTTGCGCTTATGCGCAAGGCACGCAAACGAGGTAGCGTGAATGGTTCTAGCAATCTTGCTTGGCGTTTTAGCCGGACTTGTGGGATTTGTCCCATTAGTTATTGGGCTCAAATTAACCAAGCGCACGACGCATGGAGGCACCGCAGCTTCTATGATTGTGCTCATGCTGGGATTAGTGGTTTCGTTTGCGCTTCTTTTCGCTTTTGCAGCTTTGTTCTTCGGATACGACCACGACAGAGGCATTGCATTTTTGTTAGCTGAAGTATTGGCTCTTAGTGCTGCTGCAATTGGCTTTGCTCTGTGGCAGATGCTTAGAAGATAGATTAGAAGGGAAGTCCGCGTGAACGCTCTCGAAGTATTGTCGGAACACGTACCTGAACTTAAGGAGTCTTTCGATTCCGCTATCGTTATCGGAAATGGCACGTTTGGTCTTACTCAGTACACCTTATGGATGATAATCTGCTGGATTCTCACGCTTGTGGTTATTTTAGTAGCCGCACGCAAGCTAACTCTGATTCCAACTAATAAGTTCATTAATACTGTCGAGTATGGCTATCAGTTCGTGCGTAACGACATGGGCGAAGGCGTTATCGGTCATGGCTTCAAAAAGCATGTGCCGTTTTTAGCGACACTTTTCTTTTTTATTCTGATATCTAACTTTGTTGGACTTATTCCCGGATGCAAAACACCTACAGGAACCATATCGGTCACTTGGGCTCTTGCAACCATCTCTTTCATTTACTTTAATGTGCAGGGAATTAGGGCTCATGGTGGTTGGGGCTACATAAAATCAATTGCTCCTTCAGGGCTGCCGGTGGTTATGGTGCCCATCATATGGTTCTTCGAGCTAATCTCGCTTGTGCTTCGCTGGCTCACGTTGGCAGTTCGACTTTATGGCAACATGTTTGCAGGGCACATGGTTCTCGGCATCTTTGCTTTGGCATGTGGCATCTTTTTAACTACGGGCATCCAGTCAATAGATATAGCTACTGGCGTTATATCGGTGCCGTGGTTTTTGCTGCTAACAGTTATGTATGCGCTGGAAACTCTGGTGGCTTTCTTGCAAGCATACGTATTTACCGTGCTAACTTCGGTTTATATTAGCCTAGCCACTTCGGCACACTAATAACTAGGTGTATTTGACGATTCGGCTAGCGCAAAACGTGCGTTACGTTTAGGGATTATCCGGCTCTCCGGCTGGTAATCATAAAAAGAAATGTTTTTGGGAAAACAGGCTCAAAAACGGTAAAAGGAGGAAACTGTGGAAATCGAACTCGTACTCTCTGCTCTCAAGGTCATCGGCTACGGCCTTGGCGCCATTGGACCTGGTCTTGGCATCGGTATCGCTTGCTATGGCTGCTGCGTTGGCACTGCTCGTCAGCCCGAGGTTCAGGGTCGTCTGTTCACCAACTTCATCATCGGCGCTGCTCTTGCTGAGGCGCTGGCGCTTATCGGCTTCGTTCTGGCGTTCATCCTCTAGTCCTTCAGGCAAAAAACAATTTGCCGTTAAAGGCTGGAAGGAGGTAGACACGTGAGAACAAGAGCGAAACAGGCAGTCAGTGCAATAGTTGGGGCTTCTGCGGCTCTAGCCGCTACGCCTATACTGGCTTTTGCTGCTGAAGGTGCCGAAGAGGCTGAAAGTGCCGGAATCTCTGCCATTCTCCCCGACATGATGGAATTCGTTCCTATGCTCGTGGCGTTCATCCTTCTTTGGATAATCCTCGCGAAGTTCGGCTGGCCTATGTTTAATGGGATGCTAGAAAAGCGCGAGAATACCATTCGCGAGGCTTTGAAAAAATCCGAAGAAGCGAAGATTGAAAGCGAACGTGTGCTGGCAGAGTACAGAGAACAGCTAGCAGAAGCTAAGGTGCAGGCTACTCAAGTAGTTGCCGATGCACGTGCTACAGGCGAAGCTGTGAAGGCCGACATACAAGAGAAGGCGCGCGCCGAGGCAGCCGAAATGATAGCCAAGGCGAAGATTACTATTGAAGCCGAGAAGAAGGCTGCAATAGCTGAGCTGCAGGCATCTATAGCTGACACATCAATCAATGTGGCTCAAAAGCTTATTGGTGAAGATTTGTCTGATGCCGAGCATCGCGCCATCATAGAGCGTTATGTCAAAGAGGCAGGTAGCTTCAATGGCAACTAATCGTCTCGTACAGCGTGAGAAGATCGCCGTCTATGCGGAGGCGATGTTCAATGCGGCTAACGCATCTGGCGGTAAAGATGCGGTGTTAGAAGTGCGCAACCAAATGGATCAGGTGAAGACCCTGATGTATTCTGATATGGATCTTTCCTTAGCGCTAGCTAACCCTGATTACACTCCAGAGCAGCGCCGCCAACTGGCCGAGGCTGCATTCGCCGACTGCAACATAGCTTTTAGCAAGGTTGCATCAATAATGGCGGAAAATGGCGACGCCGAAGAGCTCCCGCGTGTATTTCGCATGTACGCTGAGCTTATGAAGCAGGAGCTCAATCTTTGCGTGGTAGATGTGGTTACAGCGGTTTCGCTTGACGACGATCTGCGCAAACTTATCAAGGATAAAGTTCAGGCCGACCTTGGTCTTGAAGCGATGCTAAACGAAAGCGTCGACAAGTCTATTTTGGGCGGCATAGTTATGAGTGTGAATGGAATGCGTATTGACGCTAGCATGATAAGCCAGCTGAATCGCGCTCGTCACACACTAAAGGAAACAGATGGAGGTGAAAGCTAGTGACTGAAATCACCGCTCAGACAATCGACGAAGCTCTGCGCAAGCAGCTCGACGCGCTGAATGTCAGCGTGGAGTCGCGCGAAGTCGGCACGGTCATTCAGGTCGGTGACGGAATTGCCCGTGTAGACGGCCTGCGTGATGCGATGGCTGGCGAATTGCTCGAATTCATCGGGGAAGGTGGCAAGACCGTTTACGGTTTGGCTCAAAACCTCGAAGAAGATGAAGTAGGCGCCGTTCTTCTTGGCGATGTCACTGCTATCAAGGAAAACGATCAGGTTCGTACTACCGGCCGCATCGTTGAGGTTCCTGCGGGCAAAGGTCTGCTGGGTCGCGTTGTGAATCCGCTGGGTATGCCGATAGACGGCAAAGGTCCAATTCAGGCAGAAGGCACGCGTCCTGTAGAGTTTAAGGCTCCGGGCGTTACTGCTCGTCGTCCGGTTGACGAACCTATGCAGACAGGTATTTTGGCTATCGACTCGATGATCCCTATTGGTCGTGGTCAGCGCGAACTTATCATTGGCGACCGCCAAACTGGTAAGACCGCTATCGCAATCGACGCTATCATCAACCAAAAAGAAACAGACATGATCTGTATCTATGTTGCCATTGGTCAGAAGGCTTCTACTGTGGCTGGTGTTGTTGAAACGCTTGAGCGCCATGGCGTTATGGATAAGACAATTATTGTGGCAGCGAATGCGTCTGACTCTGCTCCGTTGCAATACATTGCTCCTATGGCTGGTGCTGCAATGGGCGAATTCTTTATCTATAACGGCGAAAATGGTCAACCGGCTGGTCCGGACAATCCGGGTCGCGCCGTACTAATCGTTTATGACGACCTGTCCAAGCAGGCTGTTGCTTATCGTCAGATGTCGCTGACGCTGCGCCGCCCGCCCGGACGTGAAGCATATCCTGGAGACGTGTTCTATCTGCATAGCCGCTTACTAGAGCGCGCGGTGAAGATGAGCGACGCGAACGGCGGCGGTTCGATGACTGCACTTCCTATCATCGAAACGCAAGCAGGTGACGTGTCCGCTTACATTCCGACGAACGTTATCTCCATTACCGACGGTCAGATCTTCTTGCAGACCGACCTGTTCTTCCAAGGTCAGCGTCCTGCGGTTGATGTAGGCATTTCGGTTTCTCGTGTTGGTGGTTCTGCGCAGATTAAGGCTATGAAGCAGGTAGCTGGTTCATTGCGTCTCGATCTGGCAAGCTATCGTGAACTACAAGCGTTTACCCAGTTTGGTAGCGACTTGGATAAGGCTACGCAAGACCAGCTGACTCGTGGTTCACATATGACTGAAATACTGAAGCAGGGCAGGTATAACCCTATGCCTGTAGCTGAGCAAGTAATTGCAATCTATGCAGGCAACAAAGGCTACCTAGACGATATGCCGCTTGCTGATGTAGTGCGTTTCCGTACTGAAATGCTAGATAGCATTCGCCTGAACAATGCGGGCATTATAGATGCTATTAACACGGAGAAGAAGCTGACCGACCAGATAGAGGCTGACCTGAACGCAGCAATAAGTGCGTTCAAGAAGTCCTTCGCGACGACGGAGTAAAAAGGAGGTAAGGTAAATGCCAAACCTTCACGACATAGAAAGACGAATCAACTCCGTCTCATCGACGAAGCAGATAACGCGCACCATGGAAATGGTGGCTGCCGCGAAAATCCGCAAGTCAACCGAGCGAATGGAAGGTGCACTTCCTTGGGCTCGTGCGGTATCGGATATGCTTGTATCCACAGCGCCGCATGCACCTATCGATTCTGAGCCGTTATTGCGCGTTCATGACAATGCTAAGCGTGCTCTTGTGGTGGTTGTAACATCAGACCGCGGTCTTGCAGGTGGTTTTAACAGCACAGTGTTGCGCGCCGCCGATGGGCTAATCCACGAGAAAGAAGCCGCTGGCATGAAGGTGGAAGTTGCCGCTTGCGGCAAAAAAGCCATCGGGTATTTCGGCTATCGCGGTGTGAAGCCTGTGTTTGAATTTGCTGGCTTGTCAGCCGACCCATCGTATGAGGAGTCGGTGGAGATTTCGAAATACATCGCTCCGCAATACGCTCAGGATGAAGATCCGTTAGATGAAGTCTACGTTGTCTTCAACCACGCAAAGAACGCAGCCGAGCAAACGCTTGTTATGCAGCAGGTTCTTCCGATTAGCCGCGAGAGCTATGCTGAAATATTAGGTCTTGTGAAGGCAGAAGAAGATATCTTCATGCAGTTCCGCGAGCCTTCAGACGAGTTTCCGCCGGGTGATGTTGATTATGAACCTGACGCTTCAACCGTTATGCATTGGCTGATGATGCGCTATATTCGCAACTCAGTGAACTTTGCGCTGTTGGACTCGGCGGCTGGTGAGCAAGGCGCTCGTAGAAATGCTATGAAGTCGGCGACGGATAATGCCAATGAAATGGTCGCTACTTTGACTCGTGTATACAACCGTGTACGTCAAGGCGCTATTACAACCGAGATCACCGAGATCGTTGGTGGCGCTGCAGCTTTGGAGGAATAAATGGCTGATACTACTTATCAAGAAAGGAGTCAGACAACGGGTGCAACCGGACGTATTGTTCGCGTAGTTGGCGCTGTTGTAGATGTTGAGTTTCCGCCAGACGCTATGCCGTCTATCTACAATGCTCTTACCGTGAATGCGACCACGCCCGCCGGCGAGTTCAGCACTGTACTTGAAGTGCAAACCCAGCTTCCGGGCGACATTGTGCGTACTGTTGCTATGACTTCTACAGACGGCCTTGTTCGCGGCGTTGAAGCCGTTGACACAGGTTCGCCGCTTACGATGCCCGTTGGGCAATCGACATTGGGACGCATTTGGAATGTTATGGGTGAGCCGGTAGATGGCAAGCCTATGCCAACCGATGTGGAATGGATGCCTATCCACCATCCGGCGCCCCCGTTCGACACCCTTATTACTTCGACGGAAACGTTCGAAACCGGTATTAAGGTTGTTGACCTTATCGAGCCCTATGTAAAGGGTGGTAAGACCGGTCTGTTCGGTGGTGCTGGTGTAGGTAAAACAGTTACTATCCAAGAGCTAATTAACAACTTGGCTCAGGAGCACGGCGGCACTTCGGTGTTCACCGGCGTAGGTGAGCGTACTCGTGAGGGTACCGACCTTTACTTAGAGATGGAAGAGTCTGGCGTTATTAACAAGACTTGCCTTGTGTACGGTCAGATGAACGAGCCTCCCGGAGCACGTCTGCGCGTCGGTCTGGCAGGTTTGACCGAGGCGGAATACTTCCGCGATCAGGGTCAGGATGTGTTGTTGTTTATTGACAACATCTTCCGCTTTACCCAAGCTGGTTCTGAGGTGTCGGCTCTGCTTGGTCGTATGCCTTCAGCTGTAGGTTATCAGCCTACATTGGCAACCGAAATGGGCGACCTACAGGAGCGCATTTGCTCTACAACAACCGGTTCCATTACTTCGGTTCAGGCTGTTTACGTTCCTGCTGACGACCTTACCGACCCCGCACCTGCTACCACGTTTACTCACTTGGATGCTAAGACGGTTCTTTCGCGTTCTATCGCCGAGCTGGGCATTTATCCTGCGGTTGACCCGCTGGAATCTACCAGCCGTGCACTAGATCCTGAAATTGTCGGCGATGAGCACTATCGCGTAGCTGTGGGCGTGCAGCAGATTTTGCAGGAATACAAAGACCTGCAAGACATTATTGCCATTCTTGGTATGGACGAGTTGTCTGAAGACCAGAAGCTAACGGTTAACCGTGCACGTAAGATCCAGAAGTTCTTGGGTCAGCCGTTCCATGTAGCCGAGGTATTTACTGGTGTACCGGGCGTTTATGTGCCAGTTGAAGATACAGTACGTTCATTCGCTGAAATTCTTGATGGCAAGTGCGACCACATTCCCGAGCAGTGCTTCCAGAACAAGGGTCCCATTGAGGATGTTTACGAAGCTTACGAGAAGATGAAGGAAGAGGCATAAATGGCTTCCACGTTCCATTGTGTCGTAGCCACGCCTACGCGCAAGCTGTTCGATGACAGCGTATATTACGCATCCGTTCCGGGTTGCGAAGGTTCGTATGGCGTTTTAGCTGGTCACGAACTGTTGGTAGCGCTGAACAGCAAATCCGGCATCTGTACGCTGAATCTTGACGAAGCTGGTTCGCAGAAGGAAGAATTCCTGATAAGCGAAGGTGCTACGCAGATGTATAACGGCATCTTGACGGTGCTCGGACGTTTCGGTAAGAACGTGAAAGATATCGACCGCGAGTCTATGGCGGCTCGTGCCGATGAAATGCGTGAGCACATCAAGGAATTAGAGGCTGTGCATGAATCTGCGCAGGATAAGGCGGAACTAGAGTCTAGCCGCGATCGCTTAGAGTGGTACGAACGCCAGATTCGATATGTAGACGAGGGGAAATAGCCTCTGAGTTAAGTGGGTCTAACCGCTTGAATTGAGCCTGTTTTTAGAGGGTCTGGGTAATGTGCCTAGACCCTCTTCATATTTTCTGTCTGTATCCTCTATAATCGAGATTGAAATGCTTCCGGTATGCAGAGCGGGGTGAATTGGTTATGGGTCTAGCAAATTATATTCTTATGAATAAAAACACGCCTGTGCTGGCGTTTGAGTACGATATGGAACAGCATAAGGCTACGCGCATAACCAGAACCGAATGTTTAGAAGCGGCTCCGATAGGTATACATGATAGGCGTGGCGAAATAACCAAAAGCGAAATAAATTATTGGTGGGCTGCGCGTGCTATACCGGCTTCTCGCGCTCAGATAGATAGGTTATTGGAAAATTTAAATCTTGCAAGCACACTGGTGCTTGCGGAGAAAAGTTTCGGCTTGTCGCTGTCGGATCGCTATTGGCTGAACAATGAAGACGATCCTAAAACTTGGGAAGAGATTAACTTTTTCGATAACGATTTTACTGACGATTTGGGTTTTCTAACCTTGGGGCAAGACTCGTCTGGGTCGTCTCCTGATGCTCCGGACTATGCAAACATTAACTTATCTTCGCCGAACAGCACGCTAGGCGGCGATCTTCTGAAGAAATGGAAGATAGTTGGCGGTAAGCGCATTTTGCTGAAAGCCGGTGTTGGTTTCGTTAACCAAGAGCCCTACAACGAAGTTGCTGCAACGGAATTGCATTCGCGTCTAATGAATGCAGGTGAATATTTGCCGTATACGCTTTTTGAAGATGGACGGCGCGTGTATTCAGCTTGCGAAAACATGCTAGAACCCGATGAAGAACTTATAGCTGCGTGGGATGTAATTCGCAATGTGAAACAGCCGAATAACCTGTCTGAACTGCAATTTTACGTTAAGCGTTGTGTCGATTTAGGGTTAGATGCGCACGAGGTTATGACGCAACTAGCTAAGATGTTTGTGTGCGATTATATATTGGCGAATCGCGATCGGCATTACCGTAATTTTGGAATAATTCGCAATGTTGAAACGCTGGAGGTTACGCGCTTGGCTCCGGTGTTCGATACCGGTTCTTGCTTGTGGTCTAATGTTGAACTATTGGAAGTCCCGGCAGATTTTCTGTACAAGGCAAAGCCCTTTAAGTATGGGGGCATGAAACCAATAGATCAGGTTCGTCTATTCGATGGCTATTTTGATTGGTTTACCTCTGATGCGCTAGACGGATACACTGATAGCTTGCATGAAATACTGTCTAAGAATCCTAATATCCCCGAGCGTCGCATAAAAACTGTTGTTGATGAAGTGGAAGAAAGAATAGGTGTTATCCGCCGCGTAATGCGATAGTTGTACCTGTCTGCGCTTACTTTCAATGTTACTAACTGTGTCTCTTTGTGAAGTTTTTATAAGTGCCGAGGAAGTAGAGCAAATTTTTGCACTAAACCCCGCATTGGAACAGCGCATCCCATATATAAAGCAATTAATCAATAAACGCATAGAGCGCATTCTTGTTATATCTTCCTAAGAATTGCAGCCAAGTTGCGAAGTTACCGCGCACTGAAATGTTTGTTTTCACCGCAGGGTTTCGACTGCAATAGAAACAATCACCAAATTGTTTCACAGTTTCGACCATGTTCGAAACCATAGATTGGAGCAATATGATTCGGTGCGCATCGTAAAAGATGCGCTTTCCGCCGGTGGCGTGCAAGCAGCGTTTGCTATGCATTGTTGAAACAGGCGCATCTCGGGCAAGCAAACGGAAAGCGGCTTAACAGAAATACGTAGCGAGAGAAATAAATTGGCAAAAGTGGTCAAAACTTCCGACTTTCCACGGTCGGATTGCCATGAAGGTAGCTTGAATTGTGGAGAACACTGGGCAAACAGTATTTGATGGTGCATCTATAGGCGCTATTCTGTGCTTTTCACAGTGGAAAGCTGGAAGTTTTGACCACTTTTCCGTAAAAAACTTTCTGCAAGCTTGTATTTGCACGTTATGCAATTGGTTCTTTGGGCTGTAAGTGCTTAATCGTCCTTCAAGTTAGGCGCAACCTTTTGCAGTTACTCTAGGAAGAATTGCAGTTAGGTTGCAGTTAAGTCTAGAAGTTGCTGAGAAGTTGCTTCGATGTTCGATTTGTGGAGAAAAGCAAGTATTGGCGAGTCGCGGGTTTGCGAATAGGTTAATGCGTGGTTTAATGCAATCTGTTCGATTGGCACTTTTAAGAAACAAGAGAGTGTTTTGTCAAAGATGGTTCTACGTAATGCAAAAATACAGCAGATGCCTTCTGCAAGTGTTCCAGAGTGCATAACTGTTCCTTCTGCATTTATGGATGAATTCATTTTTGTCGCCAGTCCTGCCGAGGCTTCCTCCCCAAACGGAAAAAAGATTGAGGGGGGGGGTTCACTGATTTAGGGTTTTTCCCGAAAGGGAACATAAACTCTAAGGAAACCCTTACGAAAACAGAATATGTTTCATCTAAGGATGCTGTATGCGGACATATGTACGGTATGGTTCCGCATGCGGCAAATTCCGCTTACCCACCCCAACCGTCCCGTGGGGTAGGGCAAAGCGGCGGCGCCCGGCACCAAATCGCAGGTTCTGTCCCTGCTAGCTTTTATGTGACAAAAAGTCTTAGCAATCCTGCTTATCCCGATGCTTATTTCCCTGAGGGCGCGCGCCGCTATCCTAAACACGGGGTGGTTCAATCATATACTACCGCAAATAAGCCCCCAGCAAAAAAGCGCCATGTCGCCTCAAATATCGTATTTGTAGTGTGCCTTGTATTGGTGTGCGCGGCTATTGTGGGGGCGAAAATATTTGCATCTGGTGGCACACCTATAAGTTTTGCGGGGTACTCAGCTGCAATAGTGGCATCTTCTTCAATGGAGAGCGTTTATCCTAAAGGCACGCTTGTCATAACACACACAACAGATCCAACAAGTCTTCGTGAAGGCGACGACATTACATATCTAACTGCAACAGGCACATCTATTACCCATCGCATAGTAGATGTTTACGCAGACGAAACTGATCCCATCAAACGAGTGTTTAGAACGCAGGGTGTTATGAATCAAACACCTGATGAAATACTAGTATCCCCTGAAAACATAGTGGGCAAAGTTGTGGCATCAAGTGCAATAGCCGGAGCAGTAATACAGCTTGTAAGGGAGTGGTGGATGGTTGGTGTTGGGTGGGTTATATCCGTCGCTCTATTAGTTTTTGCTATTTCTTGCATAACAGATAGAAAAGCTAGAACACGCAAAGATGCATATCAGGCGTATATGCCTCTGAAGGGAGGTGGTGCAATTAGATAGCGAAGAAATTTAGGGGCGCACGCAAGGGCGGTGAAGACACCCCTGCGTGCAAAGTTAGACAAGTTTCTAGAGACTATATGAGAGAAAGGAGCTCTAAAAATGTCTTATACGACAGTAACAGAGCCTAAGCAAAAGGGGAAGGGAAAGAAGGCGCTAACAGCAGGTTTGGCTGTAACACTTGCACTTGCTATTGGTGTACCTGCTACCTTTGCTGCTGTAGTGGGCGCTACTACATCTAATGTTGATGAAAACGAACTTGCATCCTATACAGGAGCTCGTCTGCATGATGACTTTGCGGGTTTTAAAAATGAAGAAGGCAAACACGACAAGAATGTCTACTTTGAAAACTTTGCAGAAGAAAGCGACACAATCGCTGCAAATCCTGTATTGGTCCGCGTGAAGCTGACTCATGAATATACAACCAGAGATAAAACAACATCTACTGAGGTTGTAGCGGCTGGCTCTGCACTTACTCCAAATTATGCAGCAAATAATATTACAGTCACAATGGGTGGTAGTGGCGAGTACTATATGCCAACCTTTAACAAGCAAATTAATGACCCTGCAAATGATGTCAGAAGTATAAACAACAACCCCGCCAACTACAAAGACTGGGCAAATGAAGAGGCAATAAGTGAAGCCGGAAAAGACTATAACGGCAATACTATTGCAGCTACTGAGCACAAGGCTAAAGCTATTCCTGATTGCCAAGTTTATGCTTCAGTTGCTGATTGGGAAACTGCCAAAGCAGCTAATCCTTCCCTTCCTGCAGCTTGGGTATATGACGCAGACAGTGCGAATGGCTACTACTACTGGTCTGAACCCCTTAATCCGGGGAAAGTTACTGGTCTTCTCATCAACGATGCTGTTGTAAATTCTACTGGTGGCTGGACGTATACCATTGATGTTCAGGGTACCTATGCAGACATAAATGAGCCCTGTGTGAAAGAGGGTCAATATTACTTTGACAAAGATGCCATAATGCCGATGTCTGAGGGTATCTACAACATGCTTGCTAAATCGCTCGGTCGTATAAACGCAACCCAGAGTGCTGCAATTGCTACTGCTGAAATTGGGTCAGGCGAGGTTACTATTGATGATACCAAATTCACGATTATCGGTCGCAATGAAAAAACCCGTGAGGCTGTGCTTTTAACTTCGCAAGAGAATAAGGTTGACATAGATACAACAGCGAAACCAATAGAGGATGGTGTATCTTTCGATAAGACATGGGTAAACGCCTATATTAACAGTGCCGAAACAGATGGATGGCTTGCCAATAAACCAACTATTGCTAGCTGTGCTGTTGCGAAAGATTATGCATATAACAATTCTGGAAACAGTGGTGACAACACAATCGTAAAGCAGAAGATTACACTACCGACGCTTGGGGATACGGACGATACTTTTATAAGCTCTATAGTAGGTCCTACATTTGCAAACTCTACTGGGCTTAATATGCCATCTGAGATGTTAACCGGCGAAGCAATTGTGAAAAATCTTTTTTCTAATTTTAATGCAAATACTTCGTTACTTGTTAGTTCGGCTAGCTGGATGAGTCTAGAGGAGGGTCAACCTCTCAACGGTATAAGCATTGTATACTTGGATCCTACGGATTCAGATGTAGAGTGGATGACTAACTCTTCTCCGAGTCATACATGGCCGATATGCGCTTTACCCATGTTTGTCATTCGGTATTAGAGTAATTTGTCAATAACGGCATAAATCTCTAATGATTTATCGCAAATTGAACTTCGTATTAGAAATAAATGTTGGGGTAGCGAATAGTCCAATTTTTATATCGCTGCCCCACCACAATAACTTTTCTTAAAAGAATAATTTAACAGCCTGTTCATTATTTAAAGATTGATTAGTTAGTAAATATGGAAAGATAAAGGTAAGCGATGACAGCTATAAAGGATATAAAAAGTATTGCAATTAAGTTCATAATGCTTTTGCTTGCAGTAATGCTGCTAGTGCCTTTTGTGGCATTTGCAGATACTGCAAAATCAGGATATATTCCTAATTCGTCGCTTACTTATAGTGTTGTTAATAGCAACAGCAATAAATGTACTTTGAGTATATCTGGTACAGGCGGTATGCCTAGCATTCAGGGCTCAAGTTTTGAAGCTCAATGGTATAGCGATATTGCGAACTTAAGTATTACTGACATTGTTGTAAGCGATGGTGTTACATCTATATCATCAAACATTTTTAAGGACTGTACGAATCTAAATACCATCAAAGTACCTGATTCTGTAACAAACATTGCAGATGATGCATTTCCGCAGAATAGACAATTCGAAATGTATGCCCATATGAATTCTTGTGCAGGTAGATATGCTGAATCGCATCCCAACATACAGTTAAAGCTTGAGGAATTACGTGTATTAAGGATTGGTAATAGCCATACATTTTTGAATACCTCATCTGATCAAGCGCTATGTAGTAGCCTCAGGTCGGTTGGGTTAGATACAAATATAAAAATTGAGCTTGCTGGAAACTCAGCTGGTGGACATGGGCTTTTTAAGACAAACGCATATCATTCTCGTTGTACGCAGATAAATCACATAACGGGTATTAATGCTTGCGGAGCTAATTACGTTGCAAAACTTCAAGCAAAAGATGCATGGGATGTAATTGTTGTGCAAGATTGGATGGAGTCGGCTTCTCAGTGTACGCCGGATGAGTTTAAGAATGGACTGCAGAGAGTTGTAGACCTTTTACATGATAGTTCTCGCCAACCGGGAGCTAAGATTGCATGGTTTGCTGATTGGGTTGATAAAGAGAGTGCAAGCAAAAAGCCCAATATGGGTATCGGTGCAAGAGATGGTTATTCAGGTACAGTGGATGAGTGCTATGAGAACTCTAAAGCTTGCGTTGAAGCGGTTGAACAGGCTGGAGTGGTAGATTTTGTTATACCCGGATGTACTGTAATACGTGATGCAGGGCAAACCTATCTAGGCAATGGTAACGATTTTGCATTTTTAAGCGACTCTACGCATGTTAATTCCAAAGGTAATTACTTAGTATCTGCCTGTATAGCGCAATCAATTCTTACTGAATATCAAGACATGCTTATATTGGCAGATGGTAGGGATTCATTTAGTGTGTCTGACACTTCCTATACTGGTGCGTTTTCTGCCGCAGATGCAGCGTGTGCTAATCGTATTGCAGAAGTATCTGTAAGCTATCCCAATCGTCTTACATATGCGCTTATTAATAGTATCCCTTACGATTCTCTTAGTGAGGCTATAAGTGCTGCACATCCGGGAGATACAGTTGAGATTCTAGGGCAATGCGCAAGTTCAAGTGATATAGATATTCCTGTAGGGGTAACACTGAAGATGTATAACGCAAGTGGAAGCCATACACTTAACCTTACAAGCGGTGGCAAGATTACATCTTCTGGAATTACCGTTTTTGGTCCCACTTTTGTAATTGATGGCAAGAAATATAACGGCGATGAAGCTACATTTAATGGCGCAACAGGCGAGATTGAAGTTAGTGTTGTTGTAGAGTGTGCCACCACTTCTAACACCGATGGAAATATGAACACCATCACAGGCGCTCGTCTACATGACGATTTCTCAGGCTTTAAATCTGACGGAGATAAAAACGTATACTTCGAAAACTATGCATCGGATGATGGAGACAAAGAAGCGCAGCCTGTTCTTGTGCGTGTAAAACTTAGTCACGAGCTATCTACTAAGAGGTATTCCACAAGTCAGACAGTACAAGATATAGAGCCAGACACACCGCTTGAATATAGAGCAGATGGTACATACGCAAAAGGTAAGGTAGACATAGCATTTGGCGGCAGTGGTGCCTACTATATGCCAACTTTTAACAAGAACCTGCAAAGTAGCGCAAACGATGTACGCGGAACATATGAGCAAGCGTTCGTTGACTATGCATCTTGGAAAGCGGGAGATAAGTTGCGTGCAAAAGAGACACTCTATGACGGTACGGAAGGTATGTGGGTTGAACATAGTGCCCGCGCCATTCCTGAGTCTTCTGTAATGACTATTTCTGATTATAAAAAGGCATGTGAGAGTGGTAGTGCTCCGACCAATGTATGGGTATATGACAAGGATGGCTATTACTACTGGGCAGCGCTGCTTCAACCAGAAGAAGTAACTGGACTTCTTATCGACAGTGCACATGTGAGCTATTCAGGTGGTTGGGATTACAACCTGAATGTAGAGGGCGCATGGGCAGAGGTAGATGAACCCTGTATAGGCGCGGATGGCAATTACTACTTTGACGAGCAAGCCACTATGCCGTGCTCAAAAGATATATATGACATGCTGAAATCCCTTACAGAGGATGTCTAGGGCATTATCTAGGGCATTAAGTACCTTCAGTCCAACATAGTTAAAGACGATGCAGAAAAGGATGAGAGACATGCGTACCAACCGCATTAAAAACAAACAGACACACAAGCTTTTCAGAGTAAAAACACTGGTTGTAAGTGCGGTGTGTCTTGTTGTGTCGCTTTGCTTAATGGTGCCTTCAACCTTATCTGCAACGCGCCTAGATGTGGTTAATAACCGCGATGTTGTGCAAGCCCCTGATGCGCCGGTTGCGCCTGTAATTCCGTCTGACGTAACAGGCGGACTTCTAATGCATACTGAACTTATCAATACAGAAGGCGCGCAGGTGCACATAAAAAATGAGGGAGATATTGAGCGCACGTATACATACTCCATCAAATTTGAACTTGATAGTGCGCCTGAAGGTTACATATATGATAAAGCTAGTTTCATTCCAGATATATATGCGCGAGATGATAGCGACAAAGATGTAGTTGAGCAGAATGCCGCCAGAAGTGTTGAAGCGGTTGCATCTGAGGTTCGTTCGCTTCCTTGTGTTAGTGAACCACTAGAGGATGAACAACAGACAAAGCAGAATGAAACACCCGAAAGTGACACGGCTGATAAGGCAGAATCTTCTTCTGTGGATGCAGCTTCTACATCTGACAGCTCTTCTGAGAGATCTTCTGCTAGCGCCTCTGGCAGCTCATCTTCTGCTAGTTTGTCCGCTGATTCGTCTTCCGCTTCATCCTCTGCTGCTAGCTCGTCTTCTAGCACATCTTCTGCTGCAGCTAGTGAACAAGAGCCAAAAACAAACAAGCCACTTCCCGTATCTAGGGCTGCAGAAGAAGATATCCCGCTAGGCTCTTCTTACAGCACAGAGCCCGCGTATAACTCTAGTGCAAACACGGTAGAGCTTATGGTTTATCTGCGCTGTGGCGACTATGCGCACTTTCCGAGTCTTCCAAGTGGCATTACATATTCGGTCATACAGCACCTTACAGATGGTAGTGATACATCTGACAGAGCCTTGCACATAACAGAAAACCAAGTAAGTGGATATAGCGGCATCTTTGAAGGCGTAATACCTGAAGGTGAATCTGTTGCCCTGTATCTGCCTTTCCAAAATTTGATACTTACAAGCGAGGAAGCAGAGACGCATACTACGGGCAAGATTTCTATAACAAACATGCTTTGCGCCCAGCGCGACTACTCTGATGACACTTCACTTCCCGAGTTTGCAAAAGATGCGCTTTTTCCGTATGTAATACATATTGATGCGTCAGATGATGCGCGAACCTACGCCTTAAAGGTTAAAGACTTATCAGGTACTGTGCTTGAATGCGAAGTGCGCATTGCAGATGATGGCACTTTGCGTGCCGCAAACGGTACAACTGCAGGAGATGTGGACGGCGTACATCTTACAGAAGACGGAGTGCTTTACCTAGCGCCCGATCAAAGTGCCACCATAGAGGGTATAGATGCACAAAGTACATGGCTTGCATCTGTAATAGATCCAATGCATGAGAGCGTGAAAGCGGATAGGGCTTCATCTATTTCATGTACAGTATCTCCTGATATAGAAACAGAGAAATCAAAAGCCATGTATCCTGCGTTTAATCACACGCTGCATCTCACGCAAGTGGAATACAGTGTGAAGTGGGAAGGTAGCTCGGATAAAGACACTTCGCCTCTTCGTGTGTCTCTTTCTAAACAAGCAGGCGAAGATGAGATGGATTTTGTGGAAGTAAATGCAGGGGAAAACACACAAGATGCTTTCATAGAGCTTCCTAAATACAATGCTGGCGCTAAAAGTATCTATTCATATGCCATAGCAGATACACCTGAACATGTTGGAGATTACATACTGGCAAGTAGAGTAGACACGCGCGATACAGACACTGGCGCTCTAAAGCGCGCAGATATAGTTTATAAGCTTGCATCTAATGCGCCCGCCGGTCCAACGAATCCAAGTGATAATGAACCCGGAGGTGTTGAGCCCACAAGTCCTACTAAGCCTAACACTAATACCGTTACGAAATATGTACGTGTGCCTACTAAGCTTCCCGCACAAAACGTATTAGCTGCGGGCACTTCTCTGGCTAAAACGGGAGATAATCCTATGAACGCAGCCTTGCTTATAACGGGTATTGTTATGGCGCTTGTGTCTGCGGTAACTCTTGCGGCATCAATTGTTTGCATGCGTCGCCGAAAAGCAAACAAGACAGATACAGCATCACGCAGGGCGTAAACTCACAATATGGAGGCGCAGGGAACGTATATTCCTTGCGCCTCCTTCTAAAAACAAGCAATATTTATACAATAAACCGCAGATGCTGTATCCTGTCTTGTAATGCGCTATTTACAGTTTGCGTCTCCTAATATGCCGTCAAATGTAAAATCAATCGAAAATGCATAGAATGTTCGATGTTCGCGAAGTCTGAATGCTGCTATGATGGCATAGACAAACGAAGCGCCGCATTCGCATTCAAAACACAACATGGCGCATTAATCATAGAACCGAGGCGCAAGATATGGCATTCGTGCATTTGCACAATCATACTGAATACTCTCTTTTGGACGGAATAACCCATGTTAAAGACATGGTTCGTCGCGCAGCTGACTTAGGTATGCCCGCAGTAGCAATAACCGACCATGGTGTTATGAGCGGTGTGGTGGAACTGTGCGATGCCTGTGCAGCTGTAAAGGCGGAAACTGGTAAAACTGTAAAACCAATCTATGGTTGCGAGGTTTATTTTACGACCGACAGCGAACTTAGAACCGATGTTAAACCTAGGCTTTATCACCTATTGTTGTTGGCGAAGACTACGCAGGGTTATCACAACTTGCTAAAGCTTGTTAGCGAAAGCCACGTTGATAATTTCTACTACAAGCCGCGTACAACGCTAGAGCAATTGCAGAAATACGGTAGCGGAATAATAGGTGCATCGGCATGCATCGCGGGCATTGTTCCACGCATGATAGACGCAGGGCAATTTAATGAAGCTGTACAGTGGGCACGAACGCTGGCTGCATGTTTTGACGAGGGCGACTTTTATATAGAGCTGCAAAACCAAGGGCTTACCACCGACGGTGGTCTTACGCAGACGCAACTAAATCATCAGCTGGTGAAAGTGGCGCAAGAAGTTGGTTTGAAAACTATCGCCACGAACGACTTTCATTATTTGCTTCAGGAAGACGCTACCGCGCAAGATCTTATGCTATGCATAGGTACGGGCGCTTCTGTGAACGATGTTAAGCGGATGAAGTTTGAAAACGATCAGTTCTACATGAAAACTGAGGAAGAAATGCGAGCCGTTATGGCTGATTTCCCGGAAGCGTGTGATAACACGGTAGAACTGGCGGCGAAGTGCAACGTTGAACTTGAGCGCGACAGTATCTTGCCTAAATTTCCTCTACCCGAAGGCGAAACGGAGGAAAGCTATTTTCGCAAGCAGGTACAAGCGGGTCTTGAGCGCCGCTATGGAGTGCCGGTGCCTCCCGAGGCGCAAGAGCGCGCCGACTACGAGATGAGCATTATTATCCAGCAGGGTTTTCCGGCATACTTCCTTATTGTTCAGGAATATATAGAGTGGGCACGCAGTCAGGGTATTGGAGTTGGTCCCGGACGTGGGTCTGCTGCAGGCGCTATTGTGTCTTACGCCATGGGAATTACCGATCTTGACCCGCTGACTAACGGCTTGCTGTTCGAACGCTTTTTGTCGCCCGAGCGCGTGGAAATGCCCGATATTGATGTCGATTTCGACGATGAACGGCGCGGTGAAGTTATTGAGCACATAAAGCAAGTTTATGGCGAAGATCACGTAGCGGGCGTTATTACATTTGGTACGTTGCAGGCGCGAAATGCTGTGCGCGATGCCGCGCGTGTACTGGGCTTCGATTATGGTTCGGGCGATCGCATATCGAAGATGATTCCAGATGAGTTGGGTATAAGTATTAAAGATGCTATTGCCAAAAACCCCGACCTAAAAACTGCTTATGAAACCGATGAAGTGGCGAAGAAAATTCTGGATGGAGCTTTGTCAATTGAAGGGCATGTGCGCGGTGAAGGCGTGCATGCTTGCGCCACAATTATTTGCCGCGATCCTATGAGCGACCATGTACCCATGAAGCGCGACACTAAGGGTGGCGGCATAATTACCCAATACGATGGGCACTACACCCCCGAACTTGGTCTTTTGAAGATGGACTTTTTGGGGCTGCGCACGCTGGGTGTGTTGTCGCGCGCGTGCCGCAACATAGAGGCTCGCACCGGCGAAAAAATAATTCCTGAAGAAATACCGACCGACGATGAGGCTGCATTTGAACTTATGCGCTCGGGCAATATGGACGGTTTGTTCCAAGTTGAAAGTGCGCTTTATGTAAGCCTGTTCAAGCGTCTGCCACCGCGACGCTTCTCCGATATTGTGGCTTCAATTGCGTTGAACCGTCCGGGTCCGCTAGAGTCGGGCATGGTGGACGACTATGTAAAAGTCGCATCGGGTAAAACGCAAATTCACTATTACGACGAGCGCCTGCGTCCTATTTTGGAAGAAACATATGGCACCATGGTCTATCAAGAGCAGATCATGCAGATTTCTATGGCGATGAGTGGCTTCTCGGCTGGAAAGGCTGACAAGTTGCGCAAGGCTATGGGCAAGAAAAAGCTCGACGTTATGAAAGAGCTTCAGGAAGACTGGAATAATGGCGCGGTAGAAAACGGTTTTCCGCTTGAAATTGCCAAGCAAATTTGGAACGATGCCGAGAAATTCGCTAAGTACGCTTTTAATAAATCGCACTCAGCGGCATATGCGATTCTTGTTATGCGCACAGCGTTTTTGAAAGCGCATTACCCTAACGATTACATGGCGGCTGTTCTTTCTAGCTACATGGGCAAAACCGATAGGCTGATACGCTACATTGCCAGCTGCAAGCATAGTGGCATAGCGGTTTTGCCGCCTGATGTAAATTCATCGAATGCTGAATTTACGCCGGTTGAGGGTGGTATTCGTTTTGGTTTGGTCGGCGTGCGCGGTGTTGGACGCAATGTAGCGGAAGAAATTATTGCCGAGCGCGAGCGCAATGGAGCATTTAGTAGTTTGCACGATTTTGTGAATCGCGTTGACTATAAGTGCTGGAATCGCAAAACGCTTGAAGCTTTAATAATGGGTGGTGCGTTCGACTCTACGGGTTATACGCGCAAACAGTTGATACATTTCGTAGACGAAACTTCGCTGCTTGATGATGTTGCGCGTCGTCAGCGCGATAACGATCGCGGACAAGTTTCCATGTTCGACATGTTTGGCGACATAGAAGATTCGGGCTTCAAAGAAGAAGTACCCGCACCCGATGGCGTGGAGTGGCCGCTGCGCTTAAAGCTAAAGAACGAGAAAGACACCATGGGCATTTACGTGTCGGGGCATCCGCTTGATCCGTATGAAGATGCTATAGCTCTCATGTCGCGCTGCAGCTTGGGCGATTTAGCCGAGACGAAGCATGATGTAAAAATATCGAACTATGTGGGGCTTATCTCCGGTGTTAATGTACGTCTAACGAAACGCGGTACGAAGATGGCAACATTTACGCTAGAGGATACAACTGGTTGGGTAGAGTGCATCACCTTCGATTTTGAGAAATTCCAAGATGCCGTAATGGAAGATTCAATAGTGCGCGTGCGCGGCAAGTTTGAAGCAAACGATCGCGGCAACCAAATTTTGGCGAACGAAATAGAGGCTATACAACTAGAAGGCAAGGAAGGCAGTCGTGCCCCCGAGCATTTAGAGCTGCGTTTGCGCGCTGGTGAATTTGACGCTAATCGCTCACAAAGGTTGAACCGTATTCTGCGGCAATTCCCCGGGCGCGATGGCGTGTGCATTCTTATAACGCAATCCGATGGGCATAATTTCCGCGCGGAATTGCCTATAACGGTAGATGCTCGTTCTCCAATAATGCGCAACGAGCTAAATCAACTATTCGGCAGGGCTGTTTAGGGTAAAACCGGAAAGGCTGCGCTAAGAAGCTGCGCAGCCTTCACTTCACCTTTCCGACTTTATGCGCCGAATGCATTTCTTAATCGCATAAAATGTAGTCATGGATGATATGACTACATATTCGGTGCTGGTGGCCTATAACGGGGCAGCGTTTAGCGGGTTTGCGCGCCAGCCCGGGCAGCTTACTGTGCAGGGCGAACTAGAACATGCGCTCCAGCTAATTTTTCGCCGGCAAGTTGAAACCGTGTGTGCTGGTCGTACCGATGCGGGTGTTCATGCGCTTGGGCAGGTGGTCAGTTTTCAGGTTGCGGAAGACGAAATGCAGCAGCGCGGCAGCAGCGCGTTTTTGCGCTCGATGAACGCGCTTGTGCACGACGATATATCGGTGCGAGATGTGCAGCTGCGCCCGTGTGAATTTTCAGCGCGCTTCGATGCGAAATATCGCGAATATCGCTATTACATATGCCAGCAGGATACGCCGCCTGTTTTTGCAGCCAATTTCAGCTGGCATGTTTCGCAGGCGTTGAACGTGCAAGCAATGCAACAGGCTGCACAATATTTAATTGGAGAGCACGATTTCAAAAGTTTCTGTATGGCTGCATCCGCTGAAGGAAAGCCTACGCATCGCAACGTGCATGAAATTTCGTTTTCGCAAGATTGCATATTGGGCGAAAACATGCTTGTGGTGAAGGTTGTAGGCAATGCTTTTCTGCATTCTATGGTGCGGGCTATTGTTGGGTCGCTTGTGCTTGTGGGGCGCGGCAAGCGTGAACCTAATTGGATGACAGATGTGCTTGCTGCGCGAAATCGCCAAGCTGCTGGTGAAAATGCCCCCGGTCAGGGCCTTTTTCTATGGCATGTCGAATATTGAAACCATGAGCAAAACGAAGCGCAAATACATTAAATATGCCGATGTGGCTAGCGCTGTTAATGGCGATTCGGAAAAGCCCGAAAGAGTACCGCCCGCGCATGTACCATCGCGTTTTTCTTGTATATATGAAGGCGATGGGCGGCTGTGCTTGTTTGAAACCCATGATGGGCATCTTGTTTCCGTGGATGCTTCACGTCTTGTTTAATTTAACGTAGTAATTACCTCTACTCATACTGTACGACACATTTAATGCTTTGGATTCGGTTTCAGTTGTTCGAGCGGATATAATCGTGCGAAACAGAATCGGAGGATAGAACGATGGGTCAGACAACAAATGCGCCCGTGAAATCCAACGGTCATGATGGAGCAGCGTCTAGTGGCAGGTCATCGTGGTCTGGAAAATGGGGCTTTATTTTGGCGGCTGCAGCATCTGCAGTTGGCTTGGGAAACTTGTGGCGCTTTCCGTATCTTGCTGCTAAGTATGGCGGCGGTGCGTTTCTGCTTGTATACATACTGCTAGTTATTACGTTTGGTTTCGCCCTAATGATGGCGGAGTCTGCGCTCGGCAGAAAAACCGGTCAATCAGCCATAGGTGCTTTCCGCGCATTCGGCAAGAAATACATGATAATTGGGATACTGGCTAGTGCGGTGCCGTTCATAATTACCCCGTACTATGCGCTTATCGGCGGCTGGGTTACGAAATACATGTTTTCTTACCTGTTCACGCCTTCCTCTGTTATAGCCGATGATGGATACTTTACGGGCTTCATTCTTCAAAACCCTGAAACTTACGCTTGGATGATTGCATTTATCCTAATGGTGGTTGCGGTTGCGGCATTGGGCGTGAAGCGCGGCATCGAGCGTGTGAGTAAAGTGCTTATGGTGGCGCTTATCATCATGGCGATAGCAATTTCTGCTTTCTCGCTTACATTGCCGGGCGCGCTTGATGGTCTTGCGTATTATCTAATTCCCGACTTTTCAAAATTTAGCGTGGAACTTGTGGTGGCGGCTATGGGGCAGATGTTTTTTAGTTTGTCGCTAGCTATGGGAATTATGATTACCTACGGTTCCTACTTTTCAAAAAAAGAAGACTTGGAGCATTCGGTGCGCCGTATTGAGATTTTTGATACCGGCATAGCTATTCTTGCTGGCATGATGATAATTCCGGCAGCTGTAGCGGTTCAAGGCGGCGCTGATGCGGTTGCGGCAAAAGCGGGTCCGGGGCTAATGTTTGGCGTGCTTCCGCAGGTGTTTAACGGGTTTAATTTTGCAGGCGACATAATGGGAAACATTGTAGGTTTCGCCTTTTTTGCACTTGTGTTTTTTGCGGCGCTGACCAGCTGCATCTCGCTTTTCGAAACGCTTGTTTCTATTGTGGACGATGCGACAGGTCGTGGTCGCGCATTTTCAATTGCTGTTTGCGCAGCGTTTGTTACCGTGGTAGGCGTAATTGTGAATATGGGCTACGACAATATGCTGTCGGTCGATTTGATGTATACATTATTCGGCATAGGTGAATACCAAGATTCGCAATTGCTCGATTTCTTCGATTTCCTGTCGAACACTATTATGATGCCTATTGTGGCGCTGCTTACTTGCATTTTTATCGGCTGGATAATAAAGCCGAAAGTCATAGTTGACGAAGTGAAGCAGTCGAGTAAATTTAACGGCGAGAAGTTGTTTGTGGTTATGATTAAATATATTGCGCCAATTTTCGTTGTAGTAATTTTGGTTGCTTACATATTGAATACTATGCATGTTATTACGCTTTAGTTAGGAGTTTCATGTCTCTCTCAATTGGTATAGTTGGTCTGCCAAATGTAGGGAAATCTACGTTGTTTACGGCGCTTACAAATAAAGGTGGGCTGGCTGCGAATTATCCGTTTGCAACAATAGAGCCTAATGTTGGTGTGGTGCCGGTGCCCGATGCGCGTCTTGATGCGCTGGCTAAAATTGACAACCCTGCAAAAATTGTGCCCGCTACGGTGGAGTTTGTAGACATTGCGGGTCTTGTGGCTGGTGCTAGCCAAGGGGAAGGGCTTGGCAATCAGTTTTTGGCAAATATTCGCGAAACCGATGCAATTTGTGAGGTTGTGCGCTTCTTCACCGATCCGGATGTAGTGCATGTGGCTGGGCGTGTGGATGCGCTTTCCGATGTGGAGACGATTAAAACCGAGCTGATTTTGGCTGACATAGCTACTGTGGAAAAGGCGCTTCCGCGTTTAGAGAAAGAAGCTAAGAGGGATAAGGCTGCCGTTGCGCAGTTTGAGGTAGCAAAGAAAGTGCTTGCTGGGTTAAACGATGGACACAGAGCCCGCACGCTTGACCTAACTGAAGACGAACAGGCAGCACTTTATGGGCTTCATTTACTAACCATGAAACCAATGTTATACATTGCAAATGTTGATGAAGATCAGTTAGATGCCGATCTGCCCGAGATAGATGGACTAGATCCTGTGCCTATCAGCGCGAAGGTCGAGGCTGATTTGGCAGAGCTTGATCCGGCTGAAGCTGCTGAATATTTGGAAGCTATGGGGCTTTCCGAAAGCGGTTTGGCGCGGCTTGTTCGTGAAGCGTATGCGCTGCTTGGGTTGCAATCGTTCTTTACTAGCGGCGAAACCGAGAGTAGGGCTTGGACTGTGCCGGTAGGGGCAAAGGCTCCGCAAGCTGCAGGCGTTATTCATAGCGATTTTGAACGCGGATTCATCAAAGCCGAAACAGCTAGCTTTGAAGATTATGTTGCCAATGGTGGCGAAAAAGGATGCCGCGAAGCCGGCAAGTTGCGGCAAGAGGGCAAAGACTACATAGTCCAAGATGGCGATGTGATGCATTTCAAGTTTAATGTTTAGTTGCATTTTGGTTATTTTATCGATTTTACTAGGCTGAGGATTATTTCAAGTTCATTAATCGGGGTGCCAATGGCATGCTTTTAGAGTGCTTTGCGTTATTATGGTTCGAGTTGTTTTTCGACCAGTTCACGTGCTGGAAGGCGAGATTCTATGACGCAACATCTTACTGAAGCCGATGTACGCGGCATTGCTGAGTACGCGCGCATAGGCATGACGGAGGACGAAGTGGTGCAGATGACGGTAGATTTGAACTCCATCATCGACGGCTTGGCTCCAATAACTGAATACGACTTAACCGGTGTGCCGCCAACATTTCACCCCATAGGGGCACTTGCAAATGTGATGCGTGAAGACACCGAGCGATCAAGCTTTACGCAGGAAGAATCATTGCAGAATGCGCCTAAGCAACAAGACGGATGCTTTCTTATTCCGTCGGTTCTAGGGGACGGAGGCGATCGCTAATGGCTGCAAAAACCGCTTTTGGAGCTATGGGTGTTCGCGATTTGCAGGCTGGGCTTGCTGCTAAGGAATTTACAGCTGCTGAAATTGCCAGCGCAACCATAGACCGCATACAGCAATCAGACAAGCAAATGCACGCTTTCCTAGAACTTACAGCCGATATGGCAGCAAGCGCCGCTAAAAAAGTTGACAGCGCCATAGCCAGCGGAAAGTTTGATGAAGTTGGTGCGCTTGCAGGCATTCCGGTGGGCTTTAAAGACAATATGAATTTACTGGGGACGCATACAACATGCTCTTCAAACATGCTGGCAAACTATGTATCGCCATATACAGCTACTTGTGTTGAATATACTCTAAACGCTGGCGCCCTACCTGTCGGTAAACTGAATATGGACGAGTTTGCTTTCGGCAGTTCGACCGAGACAAGCGCATTTGGTCCCACGCTAAATCCTTGGGATTTCCAGCGCGTTCCGGGCGGCAGCTCGGGCGGAAGTGCTGCTGCTGTAGCGGCGGGGCTTGTGCCTGTGGCGCTTGGGTCAGACACGGGTGGTTCAATCCGTCAGCCTGCAAGTTTTTGCGGAATTGTGGGCGTAAAACCAACATATGGCGTTGTTTCGCGCTATGGCGTGGTGGCTTTTGGTAGCAGCCTAGATCAGGTTGGTCCATTTGCTCGCAGCGTGGAAGATGCCGCTTTGGCGCTGAATGCCATATCTGGTTTCGATGAACACGATTGCACCAGTCAATGCGTCGATGTAGATTTCACGGCAAATCTTGCCGAAGGTATAAAGGGTATGCGCATAGGTATAGTGCCAGAATTTATGGAAGCCGAAGGGCTTACAGATGAAGTGCGCAGCCGCATAACAGAGGCTGCACAAAAACTAGCTGACTTAGGTGCCGAGCTGGTAGAAATAGAGCTTGAACACGCAAAAGCGGCAATGAGCGCTTACTATGTGCTGGGTCCGTGCGAAGCGTTTAGCAATTTGGCGCGTTTCGATTCGGTGCGCTACGGTTACTGCGATCCGGGTCATACTGACTTAGATACGCAATACGAAACTAGTCGCTCTAAAGGCTTTGGTCCCGAGGCGCGCCGTCGCATAATGCTTGGCAGTTACCTGTTATCTTCCGGCGTGTATGACACTTATTATTATCCGGCGCAGCAAGTGCGCACCCTTATCACGCAAGACTACGAGCACGCTTTCCAAAAAGTTGATTGCATTCTTAGCCCGGTTAGTCCGCGCACGGCGTTCAAATTTGGCGAAATAGGCGATCCGGCGCAAATGTATTTATCAGATATGTTCACCATTTCTATAAACATAGCGGGCAACGGTGGAATGTCGGTGCCTGTGGGGCTGGGGTCGCAAACGAACCTACCCATAGGTGCGCAACTTATATCCCCTGCGTTCAAAGACGTGAACATGTTCCGTGTGGCTGCAGCGCTAGAGTCGATTTACGGCAAAGCGCCCATTGCTCCTGCGTTCGCTGAAAAGGCGGGTGAATAAGATGCGGAAATTGGAAGACATTCTAAAAACATGGGAACCCGTTATAGGTCTTGAAATTCACGCCGAGCTTACCACGCTGAATACTAAGATGTTCTGCGGGTGCAAACTTGAATTTGGTGCGCCGCCTAATACGCATACATGTCCGGTATGCTTGGGTTTGCCGGGTGCGTTGCCTGTGCCAAACAAGGCGGCTATAGAAAGCATTGTGCTGGCGGGTCTTGCAACTAATTGCGATATAGAAAAGCATTCTATGTTCTATCGCAAAAATTACATGTACCCCGACATGGCGAAAAACTTTCAGACCACGCAGGGTCCGGTGGCGTTTTGTATGCGCGGGCATTTAGATTTAGATGTAGATGGCGTAAATGCAAACGAGCGCTATGGTATTTCAGATATGAAGCCGGGCGATGCGCAGGGCAACATAACTCGCACAGAAGATGGATATGTGGCGCATGTGGGCATAACGCGCATACATATGGAAGAAGATGCGGGCAAGATGGTTCACATAGGTGGTGGTGAAGGTCGTATAGCGGGTGCCACTCATTCACTGGTTGACTACAATCGCGCCGGCACTCCGCTAATCGAGCTAGTTACCGAGCCCGATCTTCGAACGCCTGAAGAAGCGCGCCTTTTTATGCAAAAGCTGCGCCAAATTTATCTGGCTATTGGTATATCTGACTGCAGTATGGAAGAGGGCAGTTTGCGCTGCGATGGCAATGTAAGCCTGCGTCGCCGCGGAACTAAAGAGCTAGGCACAAAAACCGAGCTTAAAAATATGAATTCCTTTAAGAATCTGCACGATGGACTTATGTATGAAATATGCCGTCAGGCTGAGGTGTTAGAGGAAGGCGGCGTAATATATCAAGAAACGCGCCACTGGGATCCTACTGCCAAGCGCACCATTGTTATGCGTGTGAAAGAATCGGCTGACGATTATCGTCTGTTCCCCGAACCCGATTTAGCGCCATACGATTTATCGGATGAATTTATAGAATGCGTTCGCGCAAAACTTCCCGAACTACCCGACGATAAGGCGAAGCGCTTTGAGGAATCGTTCGGTCTTTCCGCATACGATGCTAGGCATTTGGTAGAGCACCGTTCTATATCGCAATTCTTCGAGAAATGTATGGCTGAGGTAGAGCAGACAGGTGGCAAGAATGCTGAAAAGCTTGCGAAGCCACTAGCGAATTTGGCGATTAACGATGTGGCGGCATGGCTAAATGCCAATACGGGTGCCTCGTTGGATGCCTCTGCGCTAACACCTAAGCGTGCTGTGCAGCTGGTGCATCTTATTGCGGATGGCACTATATCGTCTAAGCAGGGAAAGGAGGTATTTGCGGCGGTTATCGATGAAGATGCCGACCCGAAAGATATAGTCGAGGCGCGCGGTATGCAGCAAGTAAGCGATGCTGGCGCTATAGAAGCCGTAATAGATGCGGTTTTGGGTGAAAACCCCGACAAAGTAGAGCAATACAAAGGTGGCAAAACAGGTTTGATAGGTTTTTTTGTAGGTCAGTGCATGAAGCGTATGCAGGGTAAGGGAAATCCGCAAATGATAAACGAGCTTCTGACACAAAAGCTTGATGCGTAAGACTTACAGCGCAGTGTCAAAGGAGCACGGATGCATTCGGATGAAGTTATTTTTCAGCCAGTTATTCTAGGTGCCGATAGAGGGGCTTACAGTTTGGCTAGAGCGTTTCATGAAGCGTATGGAATCAAGTCTATAGGAATTAGTCAGCAGCATAGCCGCATGTGCGACAGTTCCAGCACAATGGAAATGCGTATGATTCCCGGAATGGACTACGAAGAGGTATTTCTTAGCAAGTTAAGTGATATTGCTGATGAACGTCCAGATAAGCAGCTTATTTTGTTCGGCTGTGGCGACTGGTATGTCGATTTAATAACTAGGAATCGTGCGGAATTAGAAAAGCACTTCATAATTCCGTATGTGTCTGAGCAGCTGCGCGATAGCCTTGTGCTTAAAGACCGCTTCTTTCATATATGCGACGAACTTGGCGTGCCGGTTCCCGAAACTGTTGTGTACGATGTGGCGCAGGGCAGTTTAGAAGAAATAGCATCGCTTCCATTTGAATTTCCAATATATGTTAAACCTGCGTCTTCTGCCGATTATCACTATGTAGATTTCCCGGGGAAACGCAAAGTATGTTTCGTGCATAGTCGTGAAGAATTGGAAGAGCTTATATCTAATATGCGCGATGCGGGGTATGTGGGTAAGCTGGTGTTGCAAAAGCCTGTATTGGGCGACGATTCTCATATGCGCATACTTACTACCTACAGTGACAGGAATGGTAAAGTGCGCATGGCATCGTTTGGGCAGGTGCTGCTAGAGGATAAAAGACCGCTGGCGCTTGGAAACCCGGTGGCTATAATCAGCCGCTCAAACGACAGTGTAGTGGCAGATGCTGTTCGTTTGCTAGAGCACGTTGGTTACACCGGTTTTGCCAACTTCGATATTAAAGTTGACGAACGCGACGGGCAATATAGATTTTTCGAGCTGAATTCTAGGCTGGGGCGCAGCAATTACTACGTAACCATGGGTGGTCAGAACGTGGCGAAGTGGGTTGTGGAAGACCTAATAGAAAACAAGCAATTCAGCGATGATATTCAAAAACAGGTGGATGGCAGGCTGTATTCGGCTGTTCCGAAGAAAACAATAATGTCGTGTCTTAGCGACCCCAACCTAAAAGCCGAGGTGGAAAGCATTTATTCACAAGGAAATGTGTTTGACCCTATGGCTTACAGCGGCGAAGCAAGCTTTATGCGTCGCGTTGTGTATCCGCGTGTACACATGCGCAATTATGGGAAAGTAATGGATGAAGTTATTGCATCGGATAGGCGCAAGGCTGCCGAGGGTGCACCGGTTTCTATATCATACAGTACAGAGAGTGTTGCGAAGTGAACAAGAGCGATGTGCTTGTAGGGGTTCTTGGCGGAATGGGACCTGCGGCTACTGTTTGCTTTTCGGAGCAATTGGTTGAGCGCACGAGGGCTGCATGCGATCAGGACCATATATGTACGCTGGTGCTAAATGATGCCAGCATCCCCGATCGTACTCAGTTTTTGTTGGGAAACAGCGAAGATTCGCCGTTGCCTAAATTGATTAGCGGTGCTCGTCTTTTGCAGAGTGCAGGATGTTCGTTTATTGCCATGCCGTGCAATACGGCACATTCACTGTTTGACGAGTTGACAAGTTCTGTCGATATACCGGTGCTTAACATGGTGGCTGATACTGCGCGCGAATGTGGGCGCCGAGGGATTAAGCGTGTAGGCGTGCTGGCTACCGAAGGCACGGTCAAGGTAGATGTATACGGCAAGGCGCTTCGCAATTTTGGGCTGGAATGTATATATCCAAATGCGGAAATACAGCATAAGACAAATGAAATTATTAACGATTGGGTGAAAAGCGGAGTAAGTGTGCCGCAGGGTGCGCTTGCAGATGCATGCGGTGCAATGGCAGCTATGGGATGTGATGGTGTGGTATTGGGCTGCACCGAACTTTCTGTTGCGTATGAGGCAGATTCGGCGTGTATGCCCATTGCTGTAGTAGACTCGTTGCGAGTTTTAGTTGATAGCACAATTGCTGCTGCGGGTGCGCAGCTAGCGGAATAGGCGGCAAGCATGTGTGGATTTGTTGGGTTTGTGTCAACCGATCGTAGCTACGACCGCAGATCTGTTTTGCGCAATATGGCTGATAGCATCATACATCGCGGTCCAGATTCCGATGGCTATTTCGATGACGAAGTGGTAGCGCTTGGCTTTCGTCGGCTTGCCTTGGTTGGCATTGAGGGCGGCGATCAACCCATGCAGACTGAAGATGGAAACTATGTCATATGCTTTAATGGCGAAATTTACAACCATGCACAACTGCGCGAACAGCTGCGAGGTTTAGGTTATACATTTCGCACAAAATGCGATACCGAAGTTTTGCTAAAAGGGTATCAAGAATGGGGCAGTTCTGTGCTGGACCGTCTGCGCGGTATGTTTGCGTTTGTTGTTTACGACCGCAAGCAGCATACACTGTTTTTTGCGCGCGACCCGTTTGGCATTAAGCCGCTGTATTTCTATAAAGTTCGTGATGGTATTCTTTTTGCTTCTGAGGCTAAAGCGTTTTTGCATCATCCAGAATTTGAAAAGCGCCTAAACGAAAACTTGCTGCCTTTATATATGTGCTTCGAGTACATTCCCACTGAGCAAACACTTTTTGTTGGTGTGGAAAAGCTACAAGCGGGGCATTGTGCCACTTGGGCGCACGGCAAGCTAGAAGTGCGGCGCTATTGCGAATTTCGCTACAACATTGACGATGCACTTAGTATGGACGATTGGGCTAGCCGCATAGCGGCTTGCATGGCTGAATCTAGCGAGGCGCATGCAGCAGCCGATGTGGAGGTAGGTTGCTTTTTGTCGGCTGGTGTCGATTCTAGTCTTGTGGCGGCGCATGCAAAAGACTTAATGGATGTGCGCACGTTTTCTATTGGCTACGCTGAAGAAGAATTTTCCGAGTTAGGTGCTGCGCGTGAATTGGCTGAGCGTATAGGCGTGCGCAATATTGCGGGCACTATATCGGCAGCTGGTTTTTTCGATTCCGCGGGTGCTGTTCAGTACCATATGGATGAACCTCTGCCAAATCCGTCGGCTGTGCCGCTTTACCATTTAGCTCGTTTAGCGGCGCGTGAAGTTAAAGGTGTTATGTCCGGTGAAGGTGCTGACGAGCTATTTGGAGGGTATCCCTATTATCAGGAATGTTTATCTTACGAGCCTTATATGCGCGTGCCTAGGGCGTTACGTATGTTGGCGGGTAATGTGGCGGCAAAGATGCCGCAATTTCACGGTCGCCGATTTTTGATGCGGGGAAGATATTCATTGCCGCAGCGCTATATTCGCAGCAATTATGTCTTCAACTTTAGCGACTGTGGACAGTATTTGCGTGACATGCCTGACTGTCCAACGCCCGACAGCATAACTGCGCCCGTATTTGCGCAGGTTGCGCACGAAGATGAGGTAACGCAGATGCAATTTGCCGATTTGGCTTTTTGGCTACAATACGACATCTTGCAGAAAGCCGACCGCATGTCTATGGCATCATCGCTTGAATTGCGCGTGCCGTTTTTGGATAAGCATGTGCTAGATTTGGCGTTACAAATACCTTCACGTTATCGCGTTACGCATGAACAAACAAAGCCGGCGCTACGTAAAGCTGCGGAGGCAACACTTCCAAAAAAGACTGCCGATATGCCAAAGATTGGATTTATTACGCCTTTGGCTGTATGGTTGCGCCGTCCTGAATTTGCAGATCGTGTACGTGATGCATTTAACAGCCGAGTTGCATCAGAGCTGTTCAACACAAAGGCGCTCAATGGTTTGCTAGATGCGCATTTGGAAGGCAAGGGTTCGAATATGAAAAAGATATGGTCGATATATTCTTTCCTTGCGTGGCATGATGAGTTTTTCCAGAAGCGCTAGTTATCTGAAAAATTGAACTACACTTTATTACTCTACTGTGCTAAAGTGTTACTCTGCTTGACCCCCGAGGGTATGAACTGAAGGCGCATGCCTTAAATGGGCATATCCGACGGTGTAAAACTGCCAAAAGAAGATGAAAGGTTCAAGCAAGATGAATTTAGTAACTCCGCTTGGATTTCGAGACGTGTTAACTAGCGAAGCTGCCGAACGAGAACATATAACGCGCAGCGTCCAAGATCTTTTTGCGACGCGCGGCTATTTGCCTATTGAAACGCCCACATTAGAGGTTATGGATGTTATGGCGCGTGCTGGGCGGCTTCCGTCTTCGTCGTTCAAATTCTTCGATTCGCAAGGCGATCTTTTGGCTATGCGCCCCGATGTAACTTTGCAAATTGCCCGTATGTGCGCAACGCGCATGCCTGATGCTAACGGAGTTTTGAAATTCCGCTATACGCAGCGCGTGTTTCGCGAAATGGACGGGCAAGCTCAAGCGCTAGCGCGTGAACTAACACAAATTGGCATAGAAAACATTGGTTGCGATAGCCTTACAAATTGCGTCGAAGCCGATACTGAAGTAGTCGGCTTATGTGTGCAAGCGCTTAGCGTTGCTGGTGTATCCAATGTGGTGCTTGCTATTGCTACGGTTGCACCGCTTCGTTCGCTGTTAGAGCGCTCGGGTGCGCCAGATGCTTGGAAGAGCGCCGTTCTTAATGCTTATCATGCATCAGATTTTGTGGAAGTTGACAGGCTTACCGATCTTGCGAATTTAGATGCATCTACAGCGCCGGCTTATGCTCAGGCTATACGCAATCTGCCGCGCATTCGAGGCGGCATAAATGCGATAGACGAGGCGCGCAGCCTTGTTGCGCCGCTGGGATGTACCGATGGGCTCGATCAGTTACAATCTCTTTGCGAAAACTTGCAAAGCGCCAATTTGCAAGCAGAAATTCTCGTAGATTTTTCGGTTATTAGTTCATTTGATTATTACACGGGCATAGTGTTCGAGGCGTATTCTCCGTATTTAGGGTCGCCTTTAGGGTCTGGCGGGCGCTACGACAACATGATAGGCGTGTATGGCAATGCGCGCCCAGCTGCCGGTTTTGCATTCTTTTTAGAGCGCGCCATGGAGGCTGCTGCTGCGGAAGCCGAAATTGCGCAGACTGCTAAAGCGGCAGCGTCAACTGCCAAAACTGCAAGCAGTTTGCCGGCTTGCCGCCCACTTCGCATAGCTGTTCCTAAAGGGGCACTTAACGAGCAGGCAATTAACTGCCTAGAGGCGTGCGGTCTTAATGTGGATGAATTGCGCAATCCGGGTCGCCAGTTGGTAATAAAAGCTTCGGGTGCAGAATACATAATAGTGCGTCCGTCCGATGCGCCAGCCTTCGTAGCATCTGGTGCAGCTGATTGCGGAATTTGCGGACGCGATTCTATAGATGAAGCAGCGCTTTCCATAGTAGAACTTAGCGATTTGCGCTTTGGAGGCTGCCGGTTTGTTGTGGCACGTCCGGAAGGATCAGCTAAAGCTATAGCTGAGCGCTATCGTCGTTTAGGCTCTATCAGGGTGGCTACGAAGTATCCCCGCATAACACTAGGTCATTATGCAAAAACAGGCATGCAAGTAGAGATTGTAAAGTTGAATGGAAATATAGAGCTTGCGCCGCTTACTGGCATAGCAGAATGTATAGTTGATATAACTGCGACGGGCACCACTCTTCGCCAAAATAAACTAGAAATTGTAGAAGATGTGCTAGATTCTACCGCGCGTTTTTTCGCGAATCCATGTGCATTGCGCACCGATTCCAGAATAGTAGAATTAGCCAGAAAGCTAGCGGATAGCGCAAAGACTGCCGAATATGATCCTATCGCCGGCGGAACAAAGTAAGTTGAGGGAGCAAAACATGATGCGACGCATCCAGCTTAAACCATGTGAGCCTTTTCAGGATTCACTTATAAACAGAACGGGCGCTTTTAATGTGAAAGCATTGCAGGCGGCAACCGAGATTGTGGAAGATGTGCGCCAGCGCGGCGATGAGGCGCTGTTTGAGCTAACAGAGCGTTTTGACGGCGTTAAGCTGACCAGATTGCGCGTTTCAAAAGAAGAGTTGGATTCAGCGCATGAACATGTTGACAGTCAAACGATGGAAGCCCTTCGTCATGCAGCCCGCCAGATACGCGAATTCCACGAGCGCCAAATACAGCAGAGTTGGCTATTCGCACGGGAGGATGGCGCAATTGTAGGCGCAAAGGTAAGTGCGCTTAATTCTGTTGGTATATATGTGCCGGGTGGCAGAGCGCTTTATCCTTCCACTGTTTTAATGAATGCCCTTCCAGCAAGTGTGGCTGGCGTAAAACGAATAGCATGCGTAACGCCTCCCACAAAAGATGGACATGTTGATGCAGCAATATTGGCTGCAGCGAAATTGGCTGGTGTTACCGAGGTATACACAGTGGGTGGCGCACAGGCTGTAGCGGCGCTTGCTTACGGCACGCAAACTATTAGTCCTGTGTGTAAGATAACTGGACCGGGCAATGCGTATGTTGCCGCTGCTAAAAAGATTGTATCGGGCGATGTCGGAATAGACATGATAGCTGGTCCATCTGAGGTATGCGTTGTAGCCGATGGCACAGCAGAACCTGCTTTGGTAGCTATAGATTTAATGGCGCAAGCAGAACACGATCCTTTAGCTGCGTGCTATTTAATATGCGAAGATGCGGAATATGCTGACGCGGTAGAAGCTGCAATAGAAGAGCATTTGCAGCATTCCACGCGCGCAGATATAACTCGCCAGTCGCTTGCCAGTCAGGGGCTTATAGTAATAGTGAACGATATGGATCAGGCGATACAAACTGTGAACGTTATAGCGCCCGAGCATTTGGAAATGCACGTGCGCAATGCTATGGATTATCTCGGACAAATAGAAAATGCTGGCGCTATTTTCTTAGGAGACTGGACACCTGAAGCTGTGGGCGATTATGTGGCTGGTCCAAATCATACACTGCCCACCGGGGGCACGGCGCGTTATGCTAGTCCGCTTTCTGTAGATGAATTTGTGAAAAAGAGCTCAATAATTCAGTATTCGCAAGATGCGCTTCAAAATGATGCGAAGCACATAATACAAATTGCCATGCACGAAGGGCTTTGGGCGCATGCCCAGTCGGTGGCGCTGCGCATGGGCAAGGCAAATATTACAAGTGCATCATCTGATACGAAGGCGGGTTCGCGCTGCACTTGTGAAGACTCAACAGAGGGAAGTGCGCGATGAATCGGGTGCGTGAATCGGCGCCTCAGCTAGCCGGAATCATACCTTACGATCCGAAGTATCTGTCGGCGCAAATGTACATGTCGGCTAATGAAAACCCGCGTGATGTAGACCCTGATATACGATCTCAAATAGACGAAGCTGTGCGCAAAGTGTCTTTGAACCGCTATCCCGACCCGCTAGCTAACGATTTGCGCGATGAAATAGCTCAGGCTAATGGATTAGATCGCGAATGGGTATTAGTGGGAAATGGCGGTGATGAGCTTCTATTTGACACAGCCTTGGCTTGGGGAGGGGCTGGACGCACGTTCCTAAACCTGCCTCCAACATTTTCTGTTTACGAGGCAAACGCCCGTTTAACAAACACGCCCATTATGAACATAGAGCGTTTTTCGGAAGATTTTTCTATAGATGAAGACCGTGTTTTGGCAGCGCTGGCTGATCCGACAAATAATATAGCATTTACTATAATAGCCAGCCCGAACAACCCGACCGGTCTGCGCGCGCCGCAGGTGTTTCTGGAGAAGTTGCTAAATTCTACAGATGCGTTGGTTATGGTAGACGAGGCTTATTTCGAATTTTCGCGCGAAACTATGCGCCCCTATCTTGAGCGGCATGAGAATTTGGTAATTTTGCGCACCTTCAGTAAGGCATTCAGTTTAGCGGGCGTGCGCATTGGATACATTTTGGCGCATCCCGCTGTAATTCGCGAATACATGAAAGTTCGCCAGCCCTATTCGGTAGATGCTGTAAGTCAGGCTATAGCACGTGTGGTTTTCCGCAATCGCAATGCGTTTGAGCCTGCTATTCACGACATAATATCCGAGCGCGAACGAATTATATCGGAGTTAAAAGTTATACCGGGGGTTCAGTTTTTTCCTAGCGATTCTAACTGGGTGTTGTTCCGCATCTCTCATGCAGAGCAAGCGTGGCAATACCTATACGATAATGGCATTTTAGTACGCGATTTTAGCAGCACAAAGCTATTGGAAAACACGTTGCGCGTTACGGTTGGAACGCCAGAGCAAAATAGCGCATTTTTGCGAACCCTGCGCGATTTTGCGCTGCGGAAAGATTGAGGTGGCATTATGGGCACGAACAAGCGTAGTGCGAAAGTAAAACGCAAAACGCGCGAAACAGATATATCTGTTGAGATATGTTTGGATGGCACGGGTGTATCTAATATACAGACCGGGGTTGCATTTTTTGACCATATGTTGGATGCGTTTGCGCGTCATGGTTTATTCGATTTAACTGTACGCGCAAAAGGCGACTTAGAGGTAGATGCGCATCATACGGTTGAAGATACCGGCATTGTTATAGGACAAGCGATATGTGAGGCGCTGGGCGATATGCGCGGCATTAATCGGTTTGCTAGCCCTGCCGTTCCTATGGATGAAGCGCTGGTTATGGCTGCGATAGACATATCGGGGCGTGGCGCGCTGTATTGGCGCATGGATGTGCCAATAGAGGCAATATCTACTTTTGATACGCAGCTGGCAAAGGAATTTTTTGTGGCGCTGGCAACTAATGCTCGCCTTACTCTACATATGGAGCAATTCGATGGCGAAAATGCACACCACATAATTGAAGCGGCGTTTAAGGCGTGTGGGCGCGCTTTGTGTCAGGCGGTGGCAATAAATCCGCGTATAGCCACCAACTTGCCCAGCACGAAAGGTTCGCTTTGATAGTTGTAGTTGATTATCTGAAAGGAAACTTGCGCTCGGTTGCACGAGGGCTTGAAGCGGCTGGCGCGAAGGTGGCTATTTCGCAGGATGCCGATGTTATTGTTCGTGCAGATGCTATAGTGTTGCCCGGGGTTGGAGCATTTACCGATGCTATGAACACAATGCGCGATTTAGGTCAGGATCAGGCAATACTTGAAGCACATAGGCGTGGCGTGGCGTTTTTGGGTATATGTTTGGGAGAGCATCTTATGTTTGAAGGCGGCGAAGAGCATGCAGAAAACAATGCTCCTACGCCGGGGCTAGGTCTTATTCGCGGAATAGTCAGCAGTATGCCACGCACCGATGCGGCTAATAAGGTGTACAAAGTTCCGCATGTTGGTTGGAACACAATAGATATTACGCGCAGCGATAATAGCGCGGCATTGCTTGAGGGCATTGCTAGTGGCACGCACTTTTATTTCACTCACAGCTATGTTGCCCCAGAAAGCGCAGCTACAATTGCGCATACTACGCATTCCATAACATTTCCGAGTGTAGTACAAACAGGGAATGCTTTCGGCGTACAATTTCATCCCGAAAAAAGCTCAGACGCTGGTGCTAAAGTGCTAGCCAATTTCGTTAACTTCGTTAGGAAGGGTTAAGCTATGTATCTGCTTCCCGCTATAGACATATTAGACGGACGGGCTGTGCGGCTGGCGCGCGGTGATTATTCAAAAGTTACCGTCTATCAAGACGACCCAGCGCTTCAAGCGCAACTGTTTGAGGAAGACGGCGCACAGTGGGTGCACGTGGTCGATCTTGATGGGGCAAAAGAAGGCAAGCCTAAAAATTTGGATGTAATTAAGCGCATTCTGCAACGTACTAACTTGAAGGTGGAAGTTGGCGGCGGCGTGCGCAGCCTTGATACATGTAGGCGCTTGGCTGATGTGGGTGCTTCGCGCATGGTGCTTGGAACGGCGTTGGTTAAGAATCCAGATATGGCTCAGGCGGCACGTGAGAAATTTGGTCCAGATATGCTTACGTGTGGCATAGATGCCGACAAGCACGATGTAAAAGTAGAAGGTTGGGTGCAGGGCGCTGGCGTGAACGCCCTAGAACTGGCGCAGAAGATGGGAGCGCTCGGGTTTGAGCACATGGTTTATACCGACATTGCGCGCGATGGTATGCGCACTGGCATTTCGGCGGCGGCATATGTAGAAATGTCGCAAGCGTTTGGCAATCCGGTGGTGGCAAGCGGCGGAATAGCCATGTTGGCTGATATTGTGGAATTAGCGCGCGTTTCAAGCGCTATAGAGGGCGTTATAGTCGGTCGCGCAATATATGAAGGTGCGTTTAGCGTGGCTGATGGAATAGCTGCTTGTGCGGGAACTCTAGAGTTTGAACCGGATTTCGCAGAGCAACTTGAAAAGCCGCTTACGATAAAAGATTTGGAGAGCTAAGTGCTTACCAAACGTGTAATTCCTTGTATGGACGTGCGCGATGGGCGTGTTGTCAAAGGCGTGAATTTTGTGAATTTGCGCGATGCGGGCGACCCAATAGAGCTTGCGCAGCGCTATGACGATGAGCGCGCCGATGAAGTTATTTTTTTAGATATAACCGCCACAAGCGACGATAGGGCAACTACGGTTGATTTAGCCAGTCGCGCTTCCGAACAACTGCGCCTACCTTATACGGTTGGTGGTGGCTTTCGCAGCGTTCAAGACATACGACGCATGATATCTGCCGGAGCCGATAAAGTATCGGTTAACTCGGCAGCTGTTGCTAATCCGCAGCTAATAACTTCTGCGGCTAAGGCATTTGGAACGCAAGCCATCATAGTGGCAATAGATGCAAAACATTGTGCTGGTAGTGCTGATAAGTGGGAAGTGTATGTTGCAGGCGGGCGCAAAGCTACCGGAATAGATGCTGTTCAGTGGGCGCAAGAAGCTGCGCGACGTGGCGCGGGCGAAATATTGCTTACCAGTATGGATAGGGACGGCAGCCGTGAAGGCTTCGATTGCGCGCTAACGCGCTCAGTGGCGCGGGCAGTAAATATTCCCGTTATTGCTAGTGGAGGCGTGGGCAAGTTGGAACATTTTGCGCAGGGCATTTTAGAGGGCGAGGCAGATGCGGTCTTAGCTGCTAGCGTTTTTCATTTTGGCGAACTTTCTATTCGGCAAGTTAAAGAAGACATGGCGCGTCACGGAATTCCTGTGCGCCTATAGCTGCCTACAGTTTTTCGCGAAGTTGAGGTGATATTGGTGCAAGTTTGCGAATTGAAATACAACGAACAAGGGCTTATTCCTTGTATTGTTCAAGATGCCGATACGCTAGAAGTGCTTATGATGGCATGGATGAATGAAGAATCGCTGCGACGCACATTAGACACAGGGCAAACATGGTTTTGGTCGCGCAGCCGCAATGCATTGTGGCACAAGGGCGCTACAAGCGGGAATACGCAAGAAGTTGTAGAAGTGCGCTACGATTGCGATGCCGACACGCTGCTTGCATTGGTGCATCCAGCAGGACCAGCATGTCATACAGGTAATCGTACTTGCTTTTATCAGCAACTTTCCTAAGTGTTAGCGGTGCCAGCGCTTTCTTTAATCACATCTGCCAGAGTGCGGCTTTCCAGATAATTGATTATTGCGTGCTGCATGCCGCCCCACACATTGTGAGATATGCAGTTATCTTCGCGCTCGCATGCGCTTAGGCAACCCAAGCAATCTAGCAACTCTATTCCGTCTTCACTGGCATTTACTATATCGGCTAGGGTTATTTCTTCGGGCGGGCGCGAAAGTTGAAATCCTCCACGATTGCCGCGCGTTACATTTAATAGCCCAGCTTGCGCCAGCGGAGCCACAACCTGTTCTAGGTATTTTTTCGAAATTCCTTGGCGATCTGCCACGTCTTTCATCGATATGCAGCCGCTACCCCAATGCTCGGCGACATCTATCATAAAGCGCATTCCGTAACGTGTTTTGGTGGATATCTTCATCTAGCCTTATATCTTTTCAATTCGGGTTTGTAACTATACTGATGAATTTTACATCTTGACAATGTATATCACGACGCTATATTTAAGTCTAGTAAAAAACTAGACTTAAATTCGAATACATAAGACAAAGAGGTTATGCAATGAAGCAGGTATATTTAGACAATGCGTCAACAACGCCTGTTCGCCAAGAGGTTCTTGATGCTATGCTGCCGTACTTTATGGATGAATTTGGGAATCCTTCTTCAATTTATCCACTTGGGCAAAGCGCTTCAGATGCGGTTGCGCAAGCACGCCAAACGATAGCCGACCTTATAGGTGTCAAGCCTACGGAAATATTTTTTACATCCGGTGGAACAGAGGCGGACAATTGGGCTATCAAAGGTTATGCGCATGCAAACAAACAGCGCGGTCGTCACATAATAACTAGTGCAATAGAACACCATGCTGTACTACATACGTGTCAGGCGCTCGAAAAGGATGGCTTTGAGGTTACTTATCTTCCGGTTAACCCAGACGGGCTTATTTCTGTGGCAGATTTCAAGGCAGCTATTCGCGAAGACACAATTTTAGCCACCATTATGTTTGCCAATAACGAAATCGGCACGATAGAGCCCATAGCTGAACTTGCCGCTGCAGCTAAAGAGCGTGGCGTTGCATTCCATACAGACGCTGTTCAGGCGTTTGCTCATTTGCCAATGAATATTGGCGAGCTGGGAATAGATATGCTTTCAGCAAGCGCGCATAAGCTAAACGGTCCAAAAGGTGTTGGGCTTTTGTATATTCGCCGCGGCACCAAGGTAGACAATTTGCTAGATGGCGGTCAACAAGAGCGGGGTCGTCGTGCTACTACTGAAAATGTACCCGGCATTATTGGCTTTGCGAAAGCGGTAGAACTTGCCATCGGCAATCTTGAAGCTGAATATAATCGCCAGCTGGAAATTCGCGATTATGCAATACGGCGCATCTTAGATGAAATTCCCCACGCCAAGCTAAATGGTAGCTGGGAAAGCCGTTTGGCAAACAATATTAATTTCAGCTTTGAATTTATTGAGGGCGAGGGCATGCTATTGCAATTAGCCGCGCGCGGCATATGCACATCTTCTGGTAGCGCATGCACATCTGGGTCGCTTGATCCTAGCCACGTGCTTTTAGCGATAGGGCTTCCGCACGAGATAGCGCACGGGTCGCTTCGTATAAGTCTTGGGCGCGATACGACCAAGGAAGATATTGATTTCGCTATTGATTCACTGAAAAACACATTGCAGAATCTTCGCAGCATGAGCCCGCTGTACGAAGATTACAAAAATGGTCATTATGCAGGCATAATGGACGGTTATAAGAATAGCGGTATGGCGAACGTTAATTAATTACCAGCAATAGAGCAGCAGGTCTTGAAAAGGTTAAACGCGCAAATAGCACTTTTGTAAAGCCTGTTTTGCCATCATATGAAAGAGAGAAAACAACAATGGCGATGAACTATTCCGAAAAGGTAATGGATCATTTCACTAATCCACGCAATGTGGGTGAAATAGAAGGATGCAGCGGATGCGGTACTGTTGGAAACGCTGTCTGTGGCGACATCATGCGCATCTATTTAGATATAGACGATCAAAACATTATACGAGATGCGAAATTTAAGACTTTTGGATGCGGTGCTGCTATTGCTACTTCTAGTATGGCTACCGAATTAATAAAAGGTAAAACTGTGCAACAGGCGCTTGAAGTTACAAATAAAGCTGTTATGGACGCGCTGGACGGATTGCCGCCGGTAAAAATTCACTGTTCGCTTTTGGCAGAAGAGGCTATTCATGCGGCACTTTGGGATTACGCCGAGAAAAACGGAATAACCATTGAAGGTTTAGAGAAGCCAGTTAGCGACATAAGCGAACACGAGCATTTAGAAGTTGTTAGTGATGAGGAAGACCTATAAAAGCCCATTTGGTTGCTCTGAATGCTTCTTACCGACAACATACTACGTTCATAACTTGTATTTATGATTGCATCAGGTGCGCTTTGGTGTACAATTTCTTATTACTTATGCCGTGCGCACAGGGCGCGCGTGCGCGAATAAAAAACGCAGCACTATAACGCAGCAGCTTGGAGGATTCTAAATGCCGAACTACACAAGCGATCATCTGGCGGTCATCAAAGTAGTAGGCGTCGGTGGCGCCGGCACTAACGCAGTTAACCGAATGGTCGAGTCTGGTGTGCGCGGGGTTGAATTTATCGCCGTAAACACCGATAGGCAGGCACTGCTTATGTCAGATGCCGATAAAACTATACACATTGGTGAAGAGCTTACTCGCGGTCTTGGTGCCGGGGCGAACCCTGAGGTGGGGTGTCAGGCAGCAGAGGAAAGTCGCTCTGAAATACGCGAGGCGCTAGCTGAAGCCGATATGGTTTTTGTTACAGCCGGCGAAGGTGGCGGAACTGGTACAGGCGCTGCTCCTATTGTGGCTGAAATTGCTCGCGAGGAAATTGGTGCGCTTACCGTTGGTATAGTAACTAAGCCGTTTGGCTTTGAAGGGCGCTTGCGTCGCAACCAAGCTGAGCAGGGCATCGAACTTTTGGCTGGTAAGGTAGATACGCTAATCATAATTCCAAACGATCGTTTGCTTGAAATTGTAGATAAGAAAACTTCCATGGTTGATGCGTTCCGCATCGCTGATGATACGCTGCGTCAAGGTATTCAGGGCGTAACCGACCTAATTACAATTCCGGGTCTTATCAACCTTGACTTTGCAGATATTCGTACCGTTATGAAAGATGCCGGCACCGCCATGATGGGCATCGGTCTTTCCTCTGGCGAAAATCGCGCACTCGATGCAGCGCAGCAAGCCACAAATTCCAGCTTGCTTGAGGCATCTATTCAGGGAGCAAGCCGCGTGCTGTTCTCTATTGCTGGTGGTCCCGATCTAACGCTTACTGAAGTGTCGGATGCTGCACGCACTATAGAAATGTGCGCTGATGAAAACGCAAACATTATCTACGGTCAGATAATTGATCCAGAGATGAAAGATGCAGTTCGCATTACCGTTATTGCTACCGGTTTCTCAAATGTTCCAGCACAGTCTTCAATGGATTTCTCGGCGCGCCCAGCCATGCAGGATATGTTTGCATCTCCCGAGCCGGCTCCTGTCGTACAACCAGCAACTCAGACATCATTTGGTAGCAATTCTTCCGGTAGCCGCTTTACCGATAACGACTACATTCCCGATTTTCTAAGGCGTCAAAGCTAGCGTTGTCGGTTTTTGCATGCAACCTAATTATCTCCAAATGCCCGAACTGCGCGAAAGCGCATCGTCGGGCATTTCGTTTCTGACTGACGATGCGCTTTTCCGTGCGTGCGGTGTGCGCATAGCGTTTACTGGGCGCGCAGGTGGAACAAGCGCGCCTCCGTTTGATACTCTTAATTTAGGCTCACATGTTGGTGATGATGCAGCCGCTGTAACTAGGAATAGGGAATTAGCGCTAGAGGCTTTAGGCGCTGGGCATGCGCACGCTGTAACCCTAAATCAGATTCATGGTTGCAATGTTGTTCGCATTAATTCAGAAAGTGAACTTGATAGTGTGCGGGCGAAGGCAGCTAAAGGTGCCGATGCCATAGTGGTAAGCGCTTGCAATATTGCACCGATTCTATGTTTTGCCGATTGCGTTTCGGTTATAGCCGTGGCTCCGTCGGGAAATTTTGCAGTAGCTCATGCAGGATGGCGCGGCGTTATAGCTAAAACTGCCGTAAAAGCAGTACGAATGCTTATAGATTTAGAAGCGCATACCACAATTAAACCCGACATAACTCAAATTGCTAGCAGTATTAATGTATATATAGGTCCACATATTGGCGCATGTTGCTTCCAAACAGGTCAAGATGTACGGGAGCAATTCATTCAACAGTATGGCAAAAGTGTTCTATCGGGTGCCGATTGTGTCAATTTATCTTACGCCATCGAATTCGATTTAAAATCAATTGGTATTGACGCGCGACGCATTGTCAATTGCGGTATATGCACAGTTTGTAATTCACAAAATTACTTTTCATATCGCGCATCTGGCGGAAAATGCGGAAGACATTCGGCAATAGCCGTGCGCGTTTGTTAGGAGCAACAATGGGAATTGCGCAACAATATAAGCAAGTGGCTGCGCAGGTGCGCCACGAATGCGAGCGTGTTGGACGTGCGCCTGATAGCGTTACGCTTTTAGCTGTTTCGAAAACTGTCGGACTTAGTGGGGTAGAGCAAGCAATAGAAGCTAATGCCGACCAATTTGGAGAGAATCGTCCAGATCAGCTTGTCCAAAAAGCGCAGGCATTTCCTAATGAAAAATGGCATTTCATCGGAAATATTCAGTCGCGCCAAATTGGTAAAATAGTTCAAAATGCTTATTTAATACACTCGCTTTACGAGAAGAAACATGCTGCAAAAATAAACGATGCAGCTGCCAATATTGGCAAGGTGCAAAGCGTTTTATTGGAAGTGAACGTTTCGGGAGAGCAAAGCAAAAGCGGTGTTAGTCCTGAAGAATTGGCAGACTTAGTTCGATTTTGTGCCGGTCTTCCAAATTTGCGCATAAAAGGTCTTATGACTATGGCACCGCAGGGCAATTTAGATGTTGCGCGACATTGTTTTTCGGGTCTACGAGAGTTATTTGAAAACACGAAGGCTAAAATGGACACACAGCGCATGCAAGATTTCTGCGAACTTTCAATGGGCATGAGCGAAGATTGGCAAGTGGCTATAGAGGAAGGTTCTACCATTGTCCGTATAGGACGTGCCATATTTAGTGATGATTTCGCGTGATGTTTATAAAAAAGTGCAATATAAGGTAATGTTGTTAGATGAATCTGTATCCGTATAAAGCGGTCGCATAACGGCTGCTAGCGGTGAAGGGGACGCTTAAAAATGGCGAATATGGGAGATATGTTCGGCGGAATAAAAGAAAAGCTCGGGTTTGGTAGCAGACAAACTGATGCCGATTACGACGAATATGATGAATACGACGAATATGAAGATGACTACGAAGACGATTACGATGACTATGACGATGGTGCCTACACTCCGCCACATGGTGGGTATGGCAACCGCAATACTGTAACCACACGTGAAGTAGGCGCTTCTGTACCTCGTTTGGTTTCGTACTCTGACGTGCGCGACAGCAGCAGAGCCAGAAACTATTCACGCAGCCGTACAACCGGGTCGGTTGTTGGGCGCACAATGATGGACTCTTCGCTTCCGCGTTCTATGACTCCTGAAGGGGCTGCCGAGGTTTCAGCTGCAGCATCTAGGCGGCATGCGAATGGTTTAGATTCGCTTTTTTCGTCTACTTCGCAGAAGTCAGATTCCGGCGCTTCTTCGCGTTTGGGAGTTATAGGAGCTGCCAGCGCCAATGCAGCTTTGTCGTCTTCTACGGCATCGAATGCAGCTAATCGTGGCTTGCGCATTTTGAAGCCAACAGAATATTCGCAAGTGTCCGAAGTGGCTTCCATGCTTCGTGCGGGCGATGCTGTAGTTTTAGTGTTCAAATCTACTCCTGAAAGCCTTGAGAAGCGGCTGCTTGATTTTTCATTTGGAGTTGCAAGCGCGCTTGGCGCTAATGTGGAATGCATCGGCAGCAAAGTGTTTTCTATAACGGTAGGTCCCGGGCTTTCCGAAAGCGAACAGACTAGCTTACATACGCAGGGAATACTCTAGGAATTTGTGAGCGCATGAATATCTGCATAATCGGATGCGGCAAAATGGGCGAAGCCATATTGGCTGGCTGGTTGGCGGCTGAATCTGGTGCGGCTGCTGCTCTTTCTGCTCAAAATTTTGTCGTGGTTGGGCACACGCAAGAACGTTGCGACTATTTGGCGAAGCGTTATGGCGTGCGGGTACAGCGTCATATGAATGATATTTCCGATTGCTCAATTATTGTGTTGGGCGTGAAGCCGCAGGTTTTAGGCGAAGTGCTGGATAACTTGTCTGCAGTACTTGCGTCATCGCAAGGGGAAGTTCCGCTTGTTTTAAGTATAGCTGCAGGCGTGACCACCTCTACGATAGAGGGCAAACTTAACTCTGGTGTGCGTGTTGTGCGTGCAATGCCGAACACGCCTTTGCAGGTTGGTAAAGGAGCTACTGCAGTAGCCGCTGGGCAAACAGCGTTTGCGGAAGATGTGCGCTTGGTGTGCGACTTATTCAACTGTCTTGGTCTTGCCGTGCAGGTTGAAGAAGACCAAATAAATGCTGTTTGCGCACTTAGCGGGGCAGCACCGGCATATTTTGCTTTAATGATAGAAGCTCTGTCTGCTGCTGGCGCAGATGCTGGTCTTTCCTACGAAACAGCTTGCGCATTGCTTGTTCAAAGCGGATTGGGTACTTTTGATATGATGTGCAAAACAAATCAGACACCTGAGCAAGTTCGCGTTTCGGTTTGCTCTCCCGGCGGTACAACGCTTGCGGCGTTGGCTGCTATGCAGGAAGGTGGCTTCTCAAGTGCTCTGAAAGACGGCGTGCGTGCCGCCATGGCGCGGGCAAAGGAGCTTGCATAATGCTCACATTTATAATTGCACAACTTATTAATGTTTATACGTTTATCATTTTTGTATACGTGCTTATGTCGTGGATTCCTACGAAGCGTGGCGTTTTGGCAGACATTGAAAACGCGCTTGGGAAATTATGCGACCCATATCTCGACTTATTCCGGCGTTTTATACCTCCTATTGGGGGAATGATAGATATTTCGCCTATAGTTGCGATTATTGCATTACAATTAGTCGAGGTACTTTTATATTGGCTGTTCTAGCGCATGGATAAATTTAGAGGGTGAATATTAAGTTCATCCAGCGAAGGGAAACAAAAATGGCAATCACCTCGGAAGACATTCAAAACCAAAGTTTTTCAATCGATCGAAAAGGCTACGATGTTGATGAGGTCGATGTATTCCTAGAGCACGTAGCAGATGAAATTGACATTCTGAATGATCGTATAATCGAATTAGAAGATCAGCTTGCTGAAGCTCAGGATGCTCAACATTCGGCTTCTATTAATCAGGATGTAGAAGCTGCGGAAGACAGAGATGCTAGCAGCGCTGATGCTTCTGAATACGCTAGCTTAATAGCTGAGAAAGACGACATAATTGCCGAACTAGAGCGCCAGTTGGCTGACAAGCAGGCAAACGATGCCGCCATTTCGCAGGCGCTTATTATTGCGCAGCGTTCTGCGGACGAAATAATTGTGAAGGCGAACACGCAGGCTTCTGAGACTATGCAGGATGCGCGCGACGAAGCGGAGCGCATTTTGGCGCGTGCAAACGCTGACAAGCAAGAAGTTATAGATGCAATCCATAGGCTAGAAGATGATCGCGAAGATGCGCGTACTGAATACGCTGAAATGCTGCGCGATATGATAGACGATGCAACTACTAAGCTAAACAACTTAGGATATGATGACGATATTGAGGCTATTCCTTCTGCGGGTGAAATCGATGTTGTCTATGATGAAAATGTTGCAGTTAACTACACTACTCCCGAATCAGAAAATATCGCAACTCCTGCGGCTCCTGTTGCCAGCACATACGAGAAAGACCTCTCTGGCTTTGGAGATGTAGAAGACGACTTTGAAGACGTTGATTAAAACATTTGGGGTCTAATGCTAATCTGGCATTAGACCTCTCCTTACATACAACTCATTTCGAAAGACATAACACCGCTAGTTGGGTTCGATTCTTTAGCTGCTTTTTTGCCAAAATGGAACTTATGTTGTTGCGTACTGTACCTTCGCTTAGGAACAGCTGCTCCGCTATTTCGCGGTTGTCCATCCCTTCAGCTACCAGTGTTGCAATTTGGCGTTCTCTGTCAGTTAGGTTTTCTAGCGGGTCTACTTTGTTTTCTTCGCATGTATAGTCGGCGGGAATTTTCTCCAGCTCTTTTTCCATCGTGTAATTACGCGCAGATAAGTCAATCATCTGTTCGCGCATAACGTCGCGCGAAATTCGCATACCGCGTTTAGCTGCAAAATCGTGGGATGTGCGTATGGCTAAAACAATGCTTGCCACGCATAAGGCAAGCAATGGCAAAGTTTGAGTGGCACCAAACTTAATTGCGGCGAAAGCGCAAGCAATTATTCCAGCAGCCTGTATAACAGGCGTGTGTTCAAACATGCTAAGACCTACTACGACAGGCAGAAAGGGAAGTGCTGGCGCCCATGCTGCACAAATGGCACACGATAAAATTAGCACCGCGCCTCGGATATAAGTATTTTTAATTACTATGGCTGCACACAGAGTAACTAGAGATATTAGTGCTCCAACAATTGAAAATTCACCTGTTCCGCTTACTCCCATGAACGCAAAGCAAATTATCCACATAACCGAACTGTCAACTAATCTTTCCATAACAAAATTATAGCGCCTGAATTGCTTGTGACGATTGTAATGTTTAGCGCTTTGACCTGCGCAAACTTAGTTAGTGACAAATATCACTACCGCTATTTTTGTCCAATATTCAAAATATGCGGTGTTGTAGTTTGGAAGAAGGAGCGAATGTGGATGTTGTAGAGGTTAAGAACCTAGTGAAACGATACGGATCTACCTTGGCGCTAGACCATTTTAATATGGAAATAAAGCAGGGTGAGGTATTCGGATTGTTGGGACCGAATGGTAGCGGGAAAACCACAGCAATAAATTGCATCTTGCAATTGCTTACATATGACAAAGGTGAAATAAAACTGTTTGGCGAGCCTATGAGCCCTACACGCTACGACTTAAAAAAGCGTATAGGAATTGTGCCTCAAAATGTGGCTGTGTTTGAAGAGTTGAATGTTCGTGAAAATATAAACTATTTTTGCGGTCTATATGTTTCCGATGCGAAGCGGCGTAAAGAATGTGTGGACGATGCCATAGAATTCACGGGCTTGCAGGATTACACAAAATTTCGTCCGCGAAAACTGTCTGGCGGCTTGCTTCGGCGTCTAAACATAGCATGCGGAATAGCTCACAAGCCTGAATTGGCATTTTTCGATGAACCCACTGTTGCGGTAGATCCGCAAAGCCGCGCGTCAATTCTGCAGGGAATTTTGGATATGAACAAAGCCGGCACAACTGTGGTTTATACGAGCCACTATATGGAAGAAGTCGAAGAAATATGCAGTCGCATAATGATTATGGACAAGGGTCGCACGCTTGCCATAGGTACTAACACGCAGCTGAAAGTTATGACTGGCATAGGCGAGCGCATAGAGATGGACATTGTCGATCTTCCAGAGGCTGCGCGCGCTAAGGTGCAGGGTTTGGAATGCGTGCAGCGCGCTGAATATGAAGGCAAAACGCTAAGGATTGTTTGCAATAGCGGGCAGCACAATGTGGCTGACATCTTAGAGTGTTTAACTGTATTTGGCGCGCATCCCGGACGCATTTGGGCTGAGCCCCCTACATTAAACGACGTTTTCTTAGAGATTACTGGTCGCGATCTTCGCGATTAAGGTGGGTAAGCAATGGCTAATACATTCAAATATGTTTTATTGTCCCTTCTTAGAAATAAAGGGATACTGGTTTGGGGGTTAGCGTTTCCGATAGTGCTTTCATGCTGTTTTATGATGATGTTTCAGGGCTTAGATGATGTTGCAGAGGGAAGCACTATACGCACTGTAGTGGTAGAGGATGCAGCATATGAAGAGTCGGTTGCGCTGCCACAATTTATTGACGCTATATCTTCAGAAGATGCAATACTTGATGTTTACAGCGTTGAAAACGAGCAGCAGGCTAAAGATGTGCTGAACGATTCCGAGAACGCTGAAGACCCCTATGTAGGCTACATTACGGCAGATTCTGCAGGATTACCTGTGGTTCATTTACAGGGAGGAAATCGGTCGAATTCAGCCAGCATGATAGAGGTATACCAATCTATTTTGGTAACTTTGATGGATTCTTTTTGCAATAAGAACGAAATTATTACTAGCTTAATGAAAGACAATCCTGCCTTAATGTCAGATCCGGCATTTATTGAAAGTCTTATAGCTAGCGCTAATGTTACCGAGAAAATAGATGTCACCGAGAACGCGCCACGCGAATCGGTGCGTTACTATTTTGCACTTCTTGGTATGGCATCTATGTTTGGAGCGCAAGCAGGTCTTGTGGCTGTTGGGGCGCTTTTGCCGAACACAAGTGCACTAGGGGCTAGGCGTGCTTTGGGCGGCACATCGCGTGTGCGGTCGCTTTTTGGATGCATACTTGCCAGCTGGTTAATGTCGTTTTGTTGCTTGCTTGTGGCATTTTTGTTTATGCGCTATGCAGTAGGTGTCGATTTTGGCACACGCAACCTTTCTTGCATTGCGGTATTGGCGGCTTCGTCGCTTATGGCAACAGCTCTGGGCTCTCTCATAGGAAGCATTCCTAAAGTTTCGATAGGTGCTAAGTCAGGCATATTGACAGGTATTGTTTGCTTCGCTTCGTTTTTTGCTGGGTTATATGGACAGCCTACTATGCAGCTTGCCGACGACATTGCTGTAGCTTTCCCGGCATCGCAGTATATCAATCCAGCTGTTCAGGTGTCACAGGCAATGTTTTCGCTTATGTATTACGACACGTTAATTCCATGTATGCAGCATTTGGCAATTCTTGCAATTATGGCAGTGGTTTTCTTTCTGGTGGCCGCTCGTTTCTTAGGGAGGCAACGCTATGCAAGTCTTTAAGTGTGCGATGAAATTGGTTGCGCGCCGTCCGGTTTATTTCCTTGTTTACGGCGTTTGGCTAAGTTTAATGGCTGTTTTTATGGCAAGCAGTCTTATGAGTCCTGCTTCTACGGATGAATACGAAAAGTATCAGGTAGATTACGCTGTTATAGACCGCGATAGCAGTCAGGTATCAGAAGGGGTATGCGAATTTCTGACGACACAGGGCGACAGAATTGCTATAGAGGATAGCGACTTCGCAATACAAGATGCGGTGGCGAAGGATACATGCAGCTATCTCCTTATTATTCCCGATGGTTACGGCGAGGCATTTATGGAAGCTGCTAAAAATGCGGAACCTCTGCCGGAAATGGAATGCATATACAGCTATTATTCTGCGGAAGGTGCTTTGGTGGATGCTGCTTTAGCGGAATACCTGTCCTCGCTTAGTGCTTACGCCGCAGCTATGCCAGATAAACCAGTTAATGAATTGATAGAACTTGCTATGCAGGCATCTAGGGTATACGCCGATGTGCAAATAATACCAAGCGAAACGGATGCGACCGAGACTGACAAATTCATGTTCTATCTGCAATTTGACATGTATGTTTACTTTGCGGGGATTATCGTGTGCGTAGGCATGATGCTGGTTACTTTAAACCGCGCGGAAGTTAGGCGGCGCAACTTAGCTTCACCTATAAGCTATATCAGATATAGTGCGCAAACAATGTTGGCATGTCTTGTCGTTATGATGATTTTCTGGGCATTAACATATATTTTGGGTGCTGTTTGTTTCCCGCAATCGTTTGCTGCTGTTCCTTTGCTTGGCAAGGTTATGATGGCAATAGTGCCGTTCGTATTTGCGCTAATACCACTTAGTGTAGCGTTTTTGATGGGTCAGCTGCATGTGGGCGAGACACTTATGAATGCTGTCGGAAATATATTGGGCTTGGTTTTATCTTTCCTCGGTGGCTCGTGGGTGCCTATGGATATTATGACACCCGAGGTAAATATGATTGCGCATTTTCTACCCGGGTATTGGTATACCGATGCGCTTAGTCGCGCGTGCCAACTAGGGTCGTCCGACTATGCAACGCTTGCGGCTATAGGCTGCGATATAGGAATTATGCTGTTGTTTGCAGCGGCGGTGTTTGGAATTGCGCTTGTAGTTGGGCGTATGCGCACCCAGACGAGTGAAGCTGGTGGCAACGCCGCGGCTGAGGTGGTGGCTATATAGGCACAACAAGCATGCGCAGCGCTTGCTTACAGAAAGCATCGCAACATAAACTTAGTATGTGCGCTGTAGCTGCATTTGTATGCTGCAGCGCACTTTTTGCCCGACGGCTCAGAAGCTAAAACAGCGCCTAAAGCGGCAGAAAAACAGCTAGTGTACCTTGTTCAACACCTATCATTATCGCTTCGCCTTTGAATTCGTTAGACAAGCCCAGCGATGTACGGTTATCTAGTGTGTAGTCGTCAAGTTCCCACTCTAGTCCGCGTTCAAATACGCCGCAACACTTGTCATTCATGGCGAAAACAGATACCGTTCCGCTTTCGCGTGCAGGAGCTTCTAAAACATCGGGACCTGCTAGAAATGTTACAAGCGAATCGTCGCCGATGGCGCTAATCGATATATCGCGTTCGGCGAATTTAGCGAACAGTTGCAAATTGGCTAGAGTGTGGTCTAGCCTGCGTCCCAGTCCTCCGAATATGTATATCGTGTCAAACCGCTGGGATTTAGCACGCATTAAAGCTAGTTCCATGTCGGATTCGTCTTTGTGGGCAGAATGGCGCACTACATGCAAACCGCGTGGCACATAACCCAGCGAGTCAAAATCTCCTATAGCCATATTGGGCTTGCGTCCTATAGATTCCAAATGTGCAAATCCGCCGTCAACTGCCATAACATAGTCGAATACGCCCGCGTCATCCATGATTTTGAATTGATCTGCGTTGAAATCGGATGCTCCTACTAAAGCGCAAGTTTTCACTTGGCTAATTCCTCTCTACTTCAGCAGTTTGTTCATTATTTTGCTAGAATACCACGACGCGGGAAGGCTAGACGACTGCGCGCCTTGTGCGTGAGGAAAGTCCGGGCTCCTCAGGCGAGGATGCCAGCTAACGGCTGGGCGGGGCAACCCGACGGAAAGTGCCGCAGAAAAGAAGACTCCAACCGATGCCTAGGCATTAGGGGAAAAGCTGAAACGGTGTGGTAAGAGCGCACCAGCATGTCGGCAACGATATGGCTTGGCAAACCCCATCCGGAGCAAGCGCGAGTAGGAACGCTATACGGTTCGCCTGCCGTGCGTTCGGGTAGCGTGCTAGAGGTGCACGGTGACGTGCATCCAAGATAAATGGTCGTCCTAGACAGAACCCGGCTTATAGGCCTTCCCGCTTCTTAGCAGGCTTGCTGGTACAGTGGGCTATAATTTTGTTGAAATCAAATAGTTGGGGAGCTTGATTTAGTCAGGCTGAGAGGGGTGCGTATCGCCCGACCCGCAGAACCTGTTTGGATAATGCCAGCGAAGGGAGAACCATGAACAATTCTGCTATTTCAACTGCTAATTTGTCACATCAAAGAGCGGCGCAAGAGTGCATTACGCAAATAGATTTTGCGCGCGCCGGAATTATTACTCCGCAGATGCAGGCTGTAGCCATTGCTGAAAACCTTTGTGCCGACGACATTCGCGAAGCGGTGGCATGCGGACGCATTGCCATTCCGGCAAACATTCATCACGCATCGCTAAAAGCTGGCGGCGTGGGTAGTTTGTGTAGTGGCATTCCTCTTTCCACAAAAGTAAATGTGAATTTGGGTATATCGGGAGATATGGCAGATGAAGCGCAAGAATGGAAGAAGGTAGACATCGCCCTTTCTCTTGGTGCCGATGCAATAATGGATCTTTCCAATAGCGGCAAAACGGAAAATTTTCGCAAGCGTTTAGTAGAGCGCTCTAGCGCCATGATAGGTACTGTGCCAATGTATGACGCCATAGGCTATCTTGAAAAGGCTCTTATAAACATAACCGCGCAAGATTTTCTAGATGTTATAAGAAAGCATGCTGAAGACGGGGTAGATTTTGTTACGGTTCATGCCGGTATGAACCGGCGCGTTATAGATTCATTTAAGGAAACAGGGCGTCTTGCAAACATTGTTAGCCGGGGTGGCTCACTTATATTTGCTTGGATGGAAGCTACAGGCAGCGAAAATCCGTTTTACGAACACTACGATGAAGTGTTAAGCATTTTGCATTCTTGTGACGTAACCATATCTATTGGAGATGCAATGCGTCCCGGCAGCACATATGATGCTAGCGATGCCGCCCAAATTGCCGAGCTTATAGAAATAGGCAAACTAACCAAGCGTGCGTGGGATGCAGGCGTGCAGGTTATGGTAGAAGGACCGGGCCATATGGCGCTAGACGAGATAGAAGCTAATATGAAGATGGAAAAGCGCCTTTGTCACAATGCACCGTTTTATGTGCTAGGTCCGCTTGTGTGCGATATAGCACCGGGCTACGATCATATAACCGCAGCTATAGGAGGGGCGGTGGCAGCTGCTAGTGGTGCAGACTTTTTGTGTTACGTAACACCCGCCGAGCATTTGCGTTTGCCTGACGAAAACGACGTTCGCGAAGGGCTTGTAGCTACAAAAATTGCGGCACATGCAGCTGATATAGCTAAGGGTGTTAAGGATGCGCGCGTGCGCGATAACAAAATGAGCGACGCTAGAAGGCGCGTGGCGTGGGATGAAATGTTTGAACTTTCGCTTGATCCTGTGCGTGCTAAGGAATACTTCGCAAGTGCACCTCCAACGAACGAAGGAACTTGCACCATGTGCGGAAAAATGTGCGCTATGAGAACAGTTAATCAACTTATGGAAAACAATGTGGTAGACCTAGGGCTGTAATGGGATAGAATCGTATCTTGCGCTCAAAGGAGGGAGACTTGTTATGCTGGACAAATCTAGCAATACTAAAGGTGCAGACTTTGAGATAGATTTGAAATCTAGCGCGCTTGTGGTTATTGATGAATTAGGTGATGTGGAAAGTGGTCAGCTAAGCGATGTGCTTCTGGCTCCAACTTTACAAACCGCTCGTCTGGTTGATGCTGCGCATGGCATAAAAATGCCAGTCATATACACAAATGATGCGCACATTCCGGGAATAGATCGCGAACTTTTATTGTGGGGCGAACATGGCATAGCGGGCAGCGCCGAGGCTCAAGTGTCGCCGCAAATTAATGTGTGCGAATCCGATTACATAATTGAAAAACGGCGCTATTCGGCTTTCTTCCAGACAAGCCTTCGTTTGCTTTTGGACGAATTAGAGGTGGGTACGCTTATACTAGTGGGCTTCGACACTAATATATGCGTGCGACACACAGCGGCTGATGCATATTTCAACAACTTTAATATTGTTGTGGTGCCCGATGCTACCGCAACTTTTTTAGTTGGTGAACAGGCTGAAGGTTTGGAATATATGCAGAAGTGCTACGCCGCTAAACTTCTTAATACCGACGACATTATTAATCTTATAGAGAAAAAGAGTACAAATCTGTGAAAGTTGTGCTTACTATAGCGGGCAGCGATTCTAGTGGTGGCGCAGGCATTCAAGCTGACATCAAGACAATAACCGCTCATATGATGTTTGCCGAATGCGCAATAACGGCACTTACCGCGCAAAACACTACGGGCGTTTTTGGTGTGGAAAATATAGACCCAGCTTTTGTGTCGAAGCAGATAGATGCTGTGTTTAGCGACATACGTCCCGATGCGGTCAAGATAGGTATGGTTTCGAGTGTAGAAATTGTATATGCTATTGCCGATTCGCTTGTTCGTAACAAAGCTGAAAACATTGTGGTAGATCCTGTTATGGTGGCTACTAGCGGGTCTGCTCTTATCGCAAGCGATGCCATAGAAGCGCTTGTTAGCAACGTGTTTCCTATGGCTGCCGTGATAACGCCAAACATTCCTGAAGCTGCGGCGCTGGCTGAGCTGTCCATACATAGCGAAGCTGATATGCATCTAGCAGCGGCTGAAATAACTAGGCGTGTGCAGGATGCGTGCAATTGTGCACCTGCGGTGTTAGTAAAAGGTGGGCACGGAACCAGTTTGCCTGACCAAGCTAACGATTTGTTGTATTTGCCGGATGGTAGTGCCGTATGGTTGCGTGGCGCACGTATCGATAATCCGAATACGCACGGTACGGGTTGTTCGCTTTCGTCTGCTATAGCATGTGGTTTGGCAGACGAGCTTAGTGTTGAGCAGGCTGTACGTAGTGCAAAGGCGTATGTTGCGGGTGCTCTTGGGGCGCAACTGAATTTAGGGCGCGGCTCGGGACCACTAGACCATATGTGGGAATTTAGATAATCAGGAGATAATGTAATGTCTGAAAAGCAAATGACTATTGGTATTCCCAAAGAACCTTACGGATATCAATTACGTGTAAGTGTTGCGCCGAATAACATAGAGCGTTTGTTGAAGCTAGGCTATAAAGTTCTGGTTCAGCACAATGCCGGCATAAAAGCAGATTTTTATGACGAGCAATATGAAGAACAGGGTGCGCAAATTGTAAATGAGGCTTGCGCATGGGGTGCCGATGTGGTCGTATGCATGAATACGCCGCCCGATGAACAGCTGGCGCAAATAAAGCGCGGGGGATTGCTGATAACTCGTGTTAACCCGCGTGCAAATCCGCAGTTGTTGGATAAGTTCTCTAATATGGGAATAACCGTACTTGCGCTAGATTGTGTGCCGCGCATTTCGCGTGCTCAGTCGCTAGACGTGCTTTCGTCTATGATGAATATAGCGGGCTACAAAGCTGTTATAGAAGCGGCGGATGCGTTTGGTCGTTTGTTCCCGGGTCAGGTTACTGCTGCTGGAAAAATGCCACCAGCGCGCGTGTATGTTATAGGTGCAGGCGTGGCGGGGCTTTCCGCTATAGGAACAGCCAGTTCTATGGGCGCTGTGGTGGCTGCTACCGATGTGCGTCCGGAAGTGTTCGATCAAGTAGAATCGCTCGGTGGCGAATTTATCGAGATACCGGTAAAGCAAGAATCTACCGATGGCTATGCCAAGGAAATGTCAGAGGATGAGCAAAGCATAGCTCAGCGCTTATACGCTGAGCAGGCTGCCAAAAGCGACATTATAATTACCACGGCACAAATTCCGGGGCGCCCATCACCTTTGCTTCTTACGGAAGAGGCTGTGCTAGCTATGAAGCCCGGTTCCGTAATTGTAGATATGGGGGCATCAGAGCAGGGCAGCAACACGGCGCTTACCAAGGTAGACCAAGTAGTAACCACGCCGAATCGTGTCACCATAATTGGCTATACAAATTTGGCAAATCGCCTTCCTATGCAGGCATCGCAAATGTTTGGGCAGAATGTTGTCAACTTATTCAAGCTGATAACTCCCAACAAAGACGGATGCGTTCAATTAAATGAAGAAGATGAAGTTGTACGCGGCATGATGCTAACGCGTGAGGGTAAAACTATGTGGCCACCGCCTCCGGTAAGTGTATCGGCTGCATCTGGTACGCAGAAAGCGCAGATGCAGACCAATGCTGCAGCTAAGGAAGAGGTAACGCCCACTCCGCGTTGGAAGAAACTATGGTGGAAAATATTACTCGGAGTTTTGGCGGTGTTACTTATAGCGGTTGCTCCGGCTAATATGGCAAATCATTTCATAGTGTTTATGCTGGCAGTAGTGGTTGGGTTCTACGTTATAACCGCTGTTACGCATTCGCTGCATACTCCACTTATGTCGGTTACAAATGCCATAAGCGGCATTATTATAGTTGGCGCTATATTGCTTGCCGGTACAGGCAATATAGTTGTTACGGTGCTTGCATTTATTGCCATGGTCATAGCGTCCATCAACATCTTTGGCGGTTTTTTGGTATCACATCGCATGTTGAAGATGTTTCAAAGGAGCTCTGACAAATAATGGAAAATATAATGCTTATAAGCGAATCGGGCATAACATTCTTCAACATTGCTATGTGGGATGCGCTTGTGCGCTTTCAGTCGTTAGCTTACATTCTTGCGGCGTTATTGTTCATACTGGCGCTGGCGGGTTTATCGAAACAAAAAACTGCGCAGCGAGGCAACACACTTGGAATAATAGGTATGGTTTTGGCGCTGGTGGCAACCATAGTGGTTGCGGTAGCGCAAAGCGAAGAAGTTGCTATCAGCACAATAGTTATTATTCTTGTAGCTATAGCTATAGGTGCTTGCATTGGTGTTTGGAAAGCGCTGCATGTGAAGATGACAGGCATGCCCGAGCTTGTGGCTATGCTGCATTCTTTTGTAGGTGCGGCGGCTGTACTTGTAGGTTTTAATTCATTTTTTATGGAACCCGGTGCTGCTGGATACGAAAACGCTTTCCATATGGGCGAAGTTGGCTTGGCGGTATTTATAGGTGCCGTTACTCTTACTGGCTCTATAGTTGCTTATTTGAAACTATCGGCAAAAATGTCAGGCAGACCGCTTACACTTCCGGGGCGTAATTTCATTAATTTGGCTATGGTTGTGGCTTCTATCGCGCTTATTGTGTGGTTTATCAATACGCGCGGTGTTGAAGATGGAATGTTGCCGCTTTGCTTGCTAACGGTTGTGTCGCTTGTGCTTGGTGCACATCTTGTGCTCGCCATAGGTGGCGGCGATATGCCAGTGGTTGTTTCTATGCTGAACTCGTATTCTGGTTGGGCAGCGGCAATGGCTGGCTTTACTCTTGGGAATGACTTGCTAATAATTACTGGCGCATTGGTTGGTTCATCTGGTGCGTATCTGTCCTACATAATGTGTCAGGGAATGAATCGTTCTTTTGCATCTGTTATTCTTGGCGGTTTTGGTGGCGATTCTTCGGCACCTGCGTCGGGTGGTTCGAACCAGCAGATGGGCGACTATACCGAGATTACGCCTGAAGAGGTGGCTGAGCAGCTAAAGAATGCGAAAAAAGTTGTTGTGGCTCCCGGTTATGGTATGGCGGTGGCACAGGCGCAATATCCTGTGGCAGACCTTACGCGCAAGCTAATAGACCGTGGAATAGATGTGAAGTTTGCTATTCATCCGGTTGCCGGACGCATGCCGGGGCACATGAATGTGCTTTTAGCCGAGGCGAAAGTTCCATACGATAATGTTTTTGAAATGGATGAAGTAAACGACGATTTCGCCGATGTGGATGTAGCTCTTGTGGTTGGCGCGAACGATACCGTGAACCCTGCGGCTGAAACAGAACCCGACTCTCCCATAGCAGGCATGCCCGTTATGCATGTTTGGGAGGCTGGCACAGTTGTTGTGTCGAAGCGAAGTATGGGCAATGCTGGTTATGCGGGAGTGCAAAATCCACTGTTCTTTAATGAAAACACTGAAATGCTGCTAGGTGATGCAAAAGACTCAGTAGAGGCAATAATCGCCGCGTTATAGTGGATGCTGCATACGTCAAAGCGTTTGAAAATAAAAAGCCATGTTTGCAATTAAGCAAACATGGCTCAAAGAAGAAGAGAAGAAAGCTGAAATAACTTGGCGTAAAAATTCGCTAATCAATCGCAACCATAACGTCGGTCGATTTAATAACAGCTAGGGCTTTTTCGCCCGCCTTAAAATCTAATTGATTGATGGCTTCATTGGTGATAGATCCTTTAATGCATATCCCATCGGCAATTTCTAACGTTATTATTCCATTAACCGCGCCTTGTTGGATGTCTGCAATAGTTCCATGAATCTGATTTCGTGCTGAAAGATTATTGATTCGCTCGTTGCCCGCTGCAAACATTACAGAACTTGCTTTTATGACAGCATATGCTTGCTCTCCGGTTTTCAGACCCATTGATTTAATGGCGTCCATGGTTATGTCAGCTTTTACGGTTTGTCCGTTCATGTCAATCGCTACAACGCCATTAACAGCACCCTCATCTATGTTTTGTATTGTTCCTTTAAGTACGTTACGCGCGGAAAGTTGCATAATTATTCCTTTCACCATAAATAAGAATAATACTTAGTTATGATTATTCTCTATAAAGTATATTCTGTCAATAGTAATCTTAGACATATAGGCAGAAAAGTGTGTAAAAGTTCATGCTGTTTTCCCTGTTCAGATACCAAATAGATGCCTTTGAAGTCGATGCCGCTCGACTTTCATATAGGCAAAAAAGTGTGTAGGATTCTGACTTGACATGCCTGTTCAGACAAGCTTTTTCCAAGAAAAAGTCAGTTATGAACAGGTGTGAGCTGTGTTTACTAGAAAATATGCAATCTGTGGCGGCAAGATGAAGAAAAAGGATTTACAAAAGCCTGAAGGCAGAGGTGAAGATGTAGCTTATGCGGAGGCTCTAGCGTTAGGAAAACGATACCTCCGCAAGATGGCTTAAAGTGTTTGTTGAATGGCTTTTGGGTAAACTCTCAACACCCCGGACGCTAGATTACGATTCAACTCATCCGCATACTAGTTCAAAAAAGTTAGAAAAATGGTCAAAACTTCCGGCTTTCCATGGTCATAGCGCCACATAGCTAACTTGAATTGTGGAGAACACTGGGCAAACAAGGTTCTCCAATTCTATTTTGATTCGTAATTGGCGTAATTTGGCATTATAGACTGTGGAAAGTCGGAAGTTTTGACCATTTTTCGCCTAAAAAGTGACGAAGGCAACACACGGTCTGGTTTGGTCAGAGTTCCACAACAGCGCGTCCTATCAATATGCAATCGACTAAAACAGACACACTTTTCTGCCTATATGCCTAATCTTATGATTAAGCCGCCAGACCTTATGAAAGCGCACCGCGCTCAATCAAGGCGCGAAGCACAGGAAGCACGCTTCTCCCAAAAGCAGGAAAAGAAGAAGCAGAAGAGAGAAGATCACTAATATCATGGTGCTTGGTTAAGAAAAGAGCCGCCCGCGGGCGGCTCGTAATTACTGGTAGCTCCGACCGGATTCGAACCGGCGACCTCCGCCTTGAGAGGGCGGCGTCCTAAACCGCTAGACGACGGAGCCATTTCAATGTGCCACGCTAGTATACACGAAATTGTGGCTGGGGTGGAAGGAGTCGAACCCTCACATACGGCACCAGAAACCGCTGTCCTGCCATTAGACGACACCCCAACGACATCTCGCGCGTCCGATTGGACTTTAGCGCAACCCGATATATTACGGATTGCCGGCACCATCGTCAAGCAATTTCAACCGATTTAAGAAATTCGATCAGCTCTTTGCGGCGGTTGGGCACGCGCTCGTCCATGACCGCATCTAAAGCTGCATTCAAAAGTTGCCCAACTTGTGGTCCTTCGGGTACGCCAATAGCCAACACGTCGCTGCCGTTAACCTCTAAATCTTTAACGGAAAACGCAGTATCGCTTTCTAAAACATTTTCAAGCACGCGTTCTAACTGGTCTATAACTTCAAGATATGCAGCGCTTTCTGTGGAATGCGCCATCGTGTCAGCTCTCTTCAATGCAAGCAACGCTCGGAATAAATCCACACGACCGCCTAAATGCGCAATAGCTCTTCTTACTGAACGCGGTGTGGGCTCTATTGTGTCGTCATGGCGAAGCACCAAAACTTCCAAATCGGCGCGGAATTTTTGCGACATAAGTAATCGCTCGGCCATGCCGCGGGCAATCTTCGCGCTTACCTTTGCGTGTCCGTAGAAATGCTCCACTCCGTCATCCGAGAAAAAGGCAGCTGCGGGTTTACCCATGTCGTGTGCAAATGCAGCCCAGCGTATCAGCCTGTTTTTGGGACAATATTGCACCGCATAAGCCGTGTGTTCCAAAACATCGAACATATGCCATTTAGTTACTTGTTCGCATCCATCCATTGCTGCAAGTTCTGGCACCACAAAGACCAACGTGTCAACACATTGCATTATTGCATCATGCACATAGTCGCCCATTAACAAATGATCTAGTTCGTGTGTTATGCGTTCCGTAGAAACTCCAGCAAGTAAATGCTTGTTCATCACCATTGCTTTATAGGTCGATTCTTCTATGCGAAAACCTAGCTGCGACGAAAACCTGCACGCCCGCAATATGCGCAGCGCATCTTCCTGAAAGCGCTTTTCCGGATTACCTACTATGCGGATCTGCTTTTCTTGCATATCTTGCATTCCGCCTTGCGGGTCTAGCAATCCGCGCTGCGGATGGTAAGCCATAGCATTTATAGTAAAGTCTCGTCGCTTCAAATCCTCTTCTATATTATTAAGAAATTCCACACTGTCAGGATGGCGCCTGTCGGCGTAATTGCCATCGGCGCGATATGTGGTAATTTCAATTGCGCTTGCATCTGGCGGCACTACAGTAAGTGTTCCGTGCTTCACCCCTATTTCGTATGTGCGCATTCCGAAGTTTTCGCATACAGATTGAACATCGCGCCAGTGTGCATTAGTCGCAATATCTATATCGGTTGCTGGGCGGTTCAGTAGCGCATCGCGAACAAAGCCTCCAACAACCCAAGCCTCGAATCCTGCATCCTCTAATAATTGCAGTGTTTGTTCGGCGTGCTTTGGAATGTCGATATGAACTTCAATGCATTCGTTAAATGAAGTCAATTTTTTGCCTTACTAGTCATTTTGGCTTTTTTATGGCGAAGTTTGCCAGTTTGTGTTTAGCCATATTGCTTATATACAGTGGTTATACACCGGTCTTTTCGCGCTAAATTCACTCCAATCAAAAAATAATTTGAAAAATTGCAAAAAAGTTGTTGAATTGCTGTTGCGTGATTGCTATTATATCTTCTCGCGCCGCAAAACGGCGCAAAGGTTAAACACCTTTGGCACCTTGACAACCGGATACTGTGGATGGGATCACACAAACAAAAATGTGTGATCAAAAAGACAGCAAAATCTTTGATAGATCCACATGG
>NZ_JAAKEG010000004.1 GCF_011039075.1 Adlercreutzia sp. ZJ304 | reverse complement strand
CATAGCAATCTATTCTTTCTCTAGAAAATTTATAAATCTTCTAATCAAGACTAGATAGCAAACCTTATATCTGTGTATCAAAAATGCGATATCAAGTGACATACAAACCTTGGCACAAAACCAACTGATTGCAACACCTATTGACATCTCAAATCCTCATAGTTGCAACTTTTAATGAATGTAAATCTTGCAGAAAGCTGACAAATGCATGACATTAGCCTCGGGCGATGCTGACGCTTTTAAGCAGCAGATTAGAAGTTCCTGCGGTATTGCATAGGAGACAGCCATCCAAATAGCTATTTGCAGTGTTCTTATGTCTAATTCTATGCATGCGCTTACCATATGCCGCTCTTTCTGCGCTGCTCGCAGCGTATAAGAATTAATTAGCGCTACAATAGGCGCATTCTTATCAAGACGAGCGAAGGAGCATCTCGCAATGGGTAGAGTTTACAATTTCTCGGCAGGTCCTGCAGTTTTGCCAGAAGAAGTGTTGCGTGAAGCACAGGCAGGCATGTTGGATTACAACGGTACAGGCATGTCGGTAATGGAGATGAGCCATCGTTCAAAAGCATTTGCTGAAATAATTGAAACTGCGGAAGCTGATATTCGCGAATTGATGGCAATTCCCGACAATTACCATGTGTTGTTTTTGCAGGGTGGCGCAACACAGCAATTTGCTGCTATCCCTATGAATTTGATGAAAAATGGCGTGGCTGACTATATTGTGTCTGGCTCTTGGTCAAAAAAGGCATTTAAGGAAGCAAAAATATATGGTGATGCCCGTTGTGTTGCATCTAGTGAAGATGAGAATTTTAGCTATGTGCCCGACGTGGACTCTTTGAAATTTTCCAATGATGCCGATTATGTATATATATGTCAAAACGAAACAATCTACGGTACGCGTTATCCGAAATTGCCCAACACGGGTAATATCCCGCTGGTTTCAGATGTGTCTTCTATGTTCCTTTCAGAGCCTATGAACGTTTCTGATTATGGTCTGATTTATGGTGGCGTACAGAAAAATGTAGGTCCGGCGGGTGTTGTTATAGTTATAGTTCGTGAAGATCTTGTTCGTGAAGACGTTAATCCGGCTACTCCTACTATTATGCGTTATCTTACTCAAGCTAATGCTAAAAGCTTGTCAAACACACCGCCTTGCTGGGGTATATATGTTTGCGGCTTAGTTTTCAAATGGCTGAAAAACATGGGCGGTCTTTCGGCAATGAAGCAAAAGAATGAAGAAAAGGCGGCGCTGCTATATGAATTCCTAGATCAGTCTAAGCTATTTAAAGGCACCGCACGCAAAGACTGTCGCTCTTTGATGAATGTGCCGTTCATAACTGGCGACGCTGATTTAGATGCAAAATTTGTTGCAGAATGCAAGAATCACAATATCGAATCGATTAAAGGTCATCGCTCTGTTGGTGGAATGCGCGCTAGTATTTATAATGCTATGCCTAAAGCTGGAGTGCAAGCACTTGTCGATTTCATGGGTCAATTTGAAAAGGAAAACTTGTAGCCAAGTATTTGTTTCCCAAAATTAAGGACATACAATGACCAAGAAGATTCTAATTACTGAAAAAATAGCCGACGAGGGAATAGATATACTGCGTAGGCGCGGTTTTCAGGTGGACGAAAAGTTAGAGCTTTCCTCCGAGCAGCTTGTAGAGCAAATAGGGGAATACGATGCCCTTATTGTGCGCTCTGCTACTCATGTTACTTCGCAGGTTATAGATGCAGCGAAGAATCTTAAAATTATTGGTCGCGCTGGTGTTACTGTTGACAATATAGATATAGATGCCGCCAATTCTCACGGAATTGTTGTATGCAATGCACCTACATCGAACATAATTTCTGCAGCTGAATTTGCTATGGCAATGCTTTTATCGTCTGTCAGAAAAATTCCTCAAGCAAATGCGTCTATGCACAGCGGCAAGTGGGATAGGCGCGATTTCATGGGAAGTGAGCTTTACGGCAAGACACTTGCGATATTCGGTCTAGGTCGCGTTGGCAGTCTTGTGGCTGAAAGGGCGAAGGCGTTTGGCATGAATCTTATCGCCTACGATCCGTATTGCAGTCCCGATCGCGCAATGCAACTTGATGTTACTTTGTTCAACAGTGTAGAAGACGTGCTTCCTCGCGCCGATTTCATAACCCTGCATTTGCCGAAAACTGAAGAAACAGTTGGCATGTTTGGACCGAAGGAATTTGCAGCCATGAAGAATGGCGTAGTTCTGATCAACTGCGCACGAGCTAGCATTTTGAACATGGATTCACTGGCTGATTTTGTAGCTGCTGGCAAAATAAGTGCAGCGGCTATAGACATATTCCCCGAAGAGCCTTGCTATTCTAGTCCGCTACATGAACTACCGAATGCGATACTAACGCCACATGTGAATGCTGTTACAAAAGAAGCTCAGGTGCGCGCCGGCGAGCAAATTGCCGAATACGTGTGGGCTGGGCTTGAAGGTTCAATAGTTCCTACAGCAATAAACGCTACTGGTTTGCCACCTGAGGTAATGGATAGATTGCGTCCTTATATGCCAGCTTGTCGAATGGTTGGACGCATGGCTTCAAGCATATTGAAACGCATTCCCAAACGGTTGTTGGTGCAGTTAGAGGGCAGAATCGCTGATGCAGACCCGGATATGTTAGTTGCGGGAGTTGTAGATGGCATACTTTCATATAAGCAGGTAGGCTCTGCTATGCCTGATAATGCACGCTTGATGGCTGAGCGTCACGGCATGAAAGTGGAGACACATTCTTGTGATGATGCTCAGGAATTTGCATCTGCTGTACGCATAAAAGCTGATGGCGTAGAAATAGCGGCTACTTTATACGGAATAGATATGCTTCCGCGCATTATTTCGCTTATGGGATACAAAATTGATATTGCTCCTGCGGCGCAATCGCTTGCATTTGAGTATATTGATGCCCCCGGTAGAGTAGGCATAATAGGCACGATTTTAGGTGCCGCTGATGTGAATATAACCACTATGCAGATTGGAACTAAATCTGAGGAAAAGTGTGCGCTTGTTTACATGAATGTAGAGGGCGAAGTTACCGACGCAGTACTTAATGAGCTTCGTGAATCAATAGACTTGAAGAACCTCTGGCACATACGTCTATAATATATTACTTACTTTGATATTATGCAGGCAGTCGTTTTATTGACGGCCTGCATTTATTTTGGGAGAACGGAGGATGCGTATGACTCGCAAGATTGACATCTTCGACACTACGCTGCGCGACGGCGAACAATCGCCCGGCGCTTCTATGAACACCGAGGAAAAATTAGTTATAGCGCGACAATTGCTGCGTTTGAATGTGGACGTAATAGAAGCTGGATTTCCAATTTCTAGCCCCGGTGATTTTGAGAGTGTGCGTAAGATTTCAGAGCTTGCGGGTGATAATGCTACAGTAGCAGCTCTAACGCGTGCGGTTGAAAAAGACATTGTTGTGGCGGCTGATGCACTGAAATATGCCAAACGTCCACGCATTCATACAGGCATTGGCGTATCTGAAAGCCATATGCGCGACAAACTTCGGCTTACTCCCGATGAAGCTGTAGAGCGCGCTGTGGCTGCTGTGAAGTGTGCAAAGCAATATGTAGACGATGTTCAGTTTTATGCAGAAGATGCCGGACGATCTGATTACGATTTTCTTGTTCGCATGATTCAATCTGTTGTTGATGCTGGTGCTACCGTTGTTAATATTCCTGATACTACTGGCTATTCATTGCCGGAGGAATTTGGGCAGCGCATTAAATATCTTGTAGATAATGTGGTTGGAATTGAAAACGTTACTATAGCTGTGCATTGCCACAACGATTTGGGTATGGCAACAGCTCTTGCTATGGCTGGTGTTGCAAATGGTGCGCGACAGATTGAGTGTACTATAAATGGTCTTGGTGAACGCGCGGGCAATACTGCCATGGAAGAAGTTGTTATGGCTATGCGTATGCACGGAGAAGAACTTGATGCGCATACTGATATAAATACTCGTGAGTTTATGAAGGCAAGTAGGCTTGTTTCTACTATCACGGGTATGAATGTTCAGGCTAATAAGGCGATTGTAGGCGCAAATGCGTTCGCGCATTCTTCTGGAATACACCAAGATGGTGTACTAAAGAAGCGCGATACTTACGAAATAATTGATCCTGCCGATGTTGGTGCTGGCGAAAGTCAGATTGTTCTTACAGCTCGAAGTGGGCATGCGGCACTGAAGCATCGTCTTGAAGAGCTCGGATATGAATTTGATGGCGAAAAACTTGATGAGTTATACGAGGCATTCTTGAATTTGGCAGACAAGAAGAAGGAAATTTACGACGAAGATCTGGAAAGCCTTGTAAACGAGCGCGATCGCGAAGAAACAGCGCTATATTCCCTTGAGAGCGTGCAGATAAGTTGCGGTTTCCCGCTGAAACCCACAGCTACCGTTACTATCCAAGACCCCGAGGGTGATGTTATTACAAAATGTGAGTGGGGCACGGGTCCGGTGGATGCAGCCTATAAAGCAATCGATAGCATAATAGGCATAAACGCAGACCTTACCGAATTTTCAGTGCAGTCGGTTACGCGCGGAATTGATGCATTGGGTGAAGTTACGGTGCGCGTGAAAGCCAAAAATGGCGAAATGTATACCGGTCGTGGTGCTGATGGCGACATAATCGTGTCGTCTGCAAAAGCGTATTTAAATGCCCTAAATCGTCTAATAGGAGAGCGCCACTAAGCGTTTATCGAAATCACAGTTCGTCGCATATATTCACTTGGATAATGTGGCGGGCTGTGATATTATCTATTCAGTGCGCAGGTATGTATAAAGACTTTTCGTTTTCTTTGAAAAGTGGGCTTGTCCCGCTTTTTTTATTGTCAGAAGGCGGAAGCCAGAAAGGGAGAAATGCTCACATCGAAAGAACAGAAGCTATTGTGCGCGCTTGAGCCGCGTGCAGCACAAGAGGGAATCGAAATAGTTACTATCGAGATAATTGGCGCTAAGCGCGCTCCTATCATACGTATCTATATCGATGCCGATGGTGGAGTTAGTTTCGATGAACTCTCGTCTGCTCAGGCTTGGATGGGCGAAATGCTAGATGTTATAGACCCGTTTCCGGGAGCATATACGATGGAAGTATCGTCGCCCGGCATAGATAGACCGCTACGTACACGTGCACATTTTGAGCGTTTTGTTGGAAGCCGTGCAAATGTTCGGACGGCTGCGCCAATAGATGGTAGGTCAAATTTCAAAGGTACGATAGAACCTTTCCGAGGCGAAAGTCTTGTACTTACGACTGATAACGGAGAAGTTTGTATACCTTTTGAGGCTATAAAAAGAGCCAATTTAATTGGAGAAATAGTTTTTTAAGCGAAGGAGAAAACGTGTCCGAATCAGAAAGCTCATTGATTGAAGCGTTGCAATTGTTAGCGCATGAGCGCAAGATTGACGAATTTTATATCATAGAGCGGTTAGAGGAGTCACTTGCAAAGAGTTACGAGCGCATTCTAGATTTGGAATACGATGCGCGCGTCACAATTGATCGCCAAACTGGCAAAATCTATGTATACGAACTTGTACCTATTGGTGAACCAGAAGAAGTGGAAGATGAAGAAACCGGAGATGTAGAGCTTGTTTATCACGACTTCGAAGAGCGCGATGTAACGCCCGAGAATGTAAGTCGTATCGCAGCTCAGAATGCCAAAAGCGTAATAGCTGCTATCGTTCGTGACGCAACTCGGCAGACCATATATGAAGAGTTTTCTGGTCGTGTGGGCGATCTTATTACGGGAACGGTTTTACAGGGCACACCCGACTTCACTATCGTAAAAATACGTGATGGCGTTGAAGCAGAACTCCCGCACTACGATTTGAAGCGTAATCCCAACGAGCGCAACGAGCGTCCGTCTAATGAGCATTATCGCCATAATCAGCGCTTAAAGGTGCTTATAATTGAAGTGCGCGACCCATCTTCTGATGCACCGCGTGTAAGGGGAGAGCAGGCGAAACCTTCAATTGTGGTATCGCGTACCCACCCCGACTTAATTAGGCGTCTATTCGAAATTGAAGTTCCTGAAATATATGAAGGTGTGGTTGAGATCAAATCTATTGCCCGCGAACCCGGCGCTCGTTCTAAGGTTGCTGTCGATTCGCGAGAGAGCAACCTAGACCCAGTAGGTGCGTGCGTTGGTCCAAAAGGCAGCCGTGTGCGTATGGTTGTAGAAGAATTGCGCAACGAGCGTGTTGACGTTATACAGTGGAGTGAAGATCCTAGTGTATATGTTGCAAATGCTCTGTCACCTGCTAAGGTACAAAGCGTTACTATAGACCCAGAAAACCATTATGCTACTGTTGTGGTGCCCGACGATCAGTTATCGCTTGCTATTGGTAAAGAAGGGCAAAATGCGCGTCTTGCAGCGCGACTAACAGGGTGGCATATAGATATTCGCTCTTCTAGTATGTCAGGTGAATCGCTTGTAGATGAAAATATCCTGATAGATGAAGAGGAAACAGAAGACGAATTCTGCATCTATGTTAGCGAAGATGGTACGCGTTGTCGCAATCATGCGCGTCCGGGTTCGAAGTATTGTGGGGTACATGCGGGCGCTGAGGAAGAGGCGCTGGTTTAAGATTGATGCAGCTTGAAGCGAAGCTTGAATGGAGTGATATATGGTCGCTATGCGCGTACATGAGTTAGCGAAAGAATTTAACATGTCCAGCAAAGACATGCTTGCGAAGCTTCGCGAAATGAAGATAGCAGCAAAGTCGCATGCTAGTGTGCTAACCGATGCGGATGTAGAGGCAATCCGCAAGAATATAGAGCCTGCGATACTTCAGCGTGCTGGTGAGCTTGACGCTAAAGCGAAGAAGGCTTTAGAGAAAGAGCAGGCAGAAAGCGCAAAGCAGAAAGCTGAAGAAGAGGCTGCTAGGCGTGCGGCTGTTGAGGCGGAGCGTGCTGCGCGTGAGGCTGCAAGAGCTGCGCGTGGTGAAGATGCTCCTCAACAAAAAGAGGAGGAAAAGGAAGCACCCGCCCCGCGTAAAGTGCGCAAGATTGAGACTAAGAGCTCTAGTTTTGATAGCTTAGCTAGCCAGATAGAGTCTGAAAAAGAGCGCGTAGAGCGCGAACGTAAGGAAGCACGTGCACGTGCGCGCGCTGAAAAGGCACGCGCTGAGGTGGCTAAAAAACAAGCGGTAGAAGAAGCTCTGCGCAGCAGAGGTAAAAAGTCGCAGGCAAAAGCCGCAGAAGCGCAGCCACAACACGAGCATGTGGCTGCACCGGTATCTACGCCTGCTGAAAACACACGGTTTAGCTCTTTGCTATCGCAGATAGAATCTGAAACACAGCGTATGCAGTCGCAGAAAAAGCCAGCGCCGGCGCAGAAGACAGAACATCAGAATCAAAAACGCGGAAAGCACAAGCGAAATAAGAATAAAGCTCAGTATGTTCCCGAATTAGAAACTGAACAAGAAAATCAAAGTGAAGATCGCTATGCGCAAATGGCGGTTCAAGCTGAAAAATTACAGCGTGACAAGGTTCTTGCAGAAGCGCGAGCAGCTGTAGAGGCGGCAACTACCCACGAGGGCGAAGGTAGACGCAAGAAGCGCAAGGAAAAGCGTGAAGCAGAGGCTAGAGAGCGTGCAGAGGCTGAGGCTATAGAGCGCGGTATAGACCCCACGCTTGTGCTGGATGATTCGGTGGTTGAGGTTCCGCAAGGTGCAACGGTTGGCAAGCTAGCCGAATTGTTAAATGTTCAACCAAATGACATTATTAAGCGTCTATTCTTGCTGGGACAAGCGCTTACATTAACTCAGTCTATGAGTGACGATTTGATCGATATTGTGGCAGACGATATGGATCGCAAAGTGCGTATTGTTTCTCCAGAAGAAGAATACGCTGTTGTGTACAACGATACAGAAGACGATTTGAAGCCAAGACCGCCTGTAGTTACTGTTATGGGTCATGTTGATCATGGTAAGACTTCGCTACTTGACGCTATTAGAGATACTGGCGTAGTTGCAAGTGAAGCTGGTGGCATAACACAACATATAGGTGCATCTGTTGTTGATATAAACGGGCGACAGATAACTTTTATCGATACTCCCGGTCATGAGGCATTTACTGCCATGCGTGCGCGTGGTGCACAAGTAACCGATATTATCGTTTTGGTCGTAGCAGCAGATGACGGCGTTATGCCTCAAACAATAGAAGCTATCAATCACGCAAAAGCTGCTGATGTTCCTATTGTTGTTGCTGTAAATAAAATAGATAAAGATGGAGCCAACCCCGATCGTGTTCGTCAGGAATTAACCGAATATGAGGTTATTCCAGAGGAATGGGGCGGGCAAAATATGTTTGTAGAGGTTTCTGCAAAGAAACGTCTATACATTGACGATCTGCTGGAAACTATTATTTTGCAAGCCGACGTGTTAGAGCTGAAGGCTAATCCCGATGCGCTTGCGTCCGGCTTTGTTATTGAAGCTAATTTGGATAAAGGTCGCGGACCTGTAGCTACGGTGCTTATCCAGCGTGGTACTTTACATCCGGGAGATGCTGTGGTGGCTGGAACATCTTATGGGCACGTTCGCGCATTGGTTAACCCGCATGGCGAACATGTTGAAGCTGCTATGCCTGCCGATCCGGTTGAGATATTAGGCTTGAATTCCGTTCCTGTTGCAGGTGATGAGTTCCGTGTGTTTGCAGATGAACGCGACGCGCGTAAGCTGGCAGAGGAAAGGCAATTGCGTGAGCGTGTGGCTGAACAGCGCCATGCATCTCATATGAGCTTAGACGATTTGTTTAGCCGAATTGAGGAAGGCAAGCAAACCGACCTCAATCTTATTGTGAAAGCGGACGTGCAAGGTTCAATTGAGGCATTGCGTGATGCTTTCGATAAGATGGATCAATCTGAAGTTCGCATCAATATTGTTCACTCTGCTGTTGGTGGCATAACTGAAACAGATGTAACTTTGGCGGCGGCATCCGATGCTATTATTATTGGTTTTAATGTGCGTCCAACTGGTAAAAGCCGCCAGCAAGCCGAAAAAGAAAAGGTAGACATTCGCCTGTATCGTGTTATTTATCAGGCAATAGAAGATATTAATCAAGCTAGGGTGGGATTGCTTTCTCCCGATATCGTAGAAGAAGACACTGGCATCGCCGAGATACGTGAAACCTTCAAGGTTCCCAAGGTTGGTACAATTGCTGGCTGCTATGTTATAGAAGGCGAAATCAGTCGCGATAATAATGTGCGTGTTGTGCGCGATGGCACTGTTATTTACGAGGGTACTATAGAAAGTCTTCGTCGCTTCAAAGATGATGTTAAGAGCGTTTCGCGTGGTTTTGAATGCGGCATTGGCATCGCAGGTTACCAAGATGTAAAAGTTGGCGATACTATCGAAGGGTATACTGTTAAAGAAGTAGAGCGTACCGAATAAGAACTTTTATAGCGACCTTGTTTTTGCATAAGAAGAAGTATTTTTGGCATAACGCAAGGTCGCTTGGTTCATCTAGGTTTTAGCCTTTAAGGAATTCTGACGCGCTGCGAATTCTTAATGTTGCTGATTGAATTGTGAGGTGATTTCAGTGAAAGAAGGCAATCGTAAAGTTGATGAACGGGCACGCGAAGTAATTTCAAACATTATGCTATTTGATATATCTGACCCAAGATTACAGATGGTTACTATTACCGGATGTAATGTTAGCTTTGATCGTGCATACTGCGATGTTTACTACACATCTGAGCCCAATAGGTATACAGACGTAGAAGCTGCTTTTAGCGCTGCAAAGGGTCATATTCGCTCCCTGATGGCAAAAAGGCTTGATTGGAAGCAAGCGCCAGAGTTGCGCTTTCACTTGGACGAAACAGTAGATGCGGCAGAAAAGCTTGAACAGTTCATCAATGCTGAAAAAGAACGACAAGCTGCATACGGCAATACAGTGGAGTAGGCAAGGAATTCGATAAGCTATGGCGGTAACTCCACAAACTAATACAACGCTTAACGAGATAGCGGAAGCCCTTTTGAAACATGACCGTATTTGTATATGCGGTCATGTTAGTCCTGATGGCGACTGTATTGGGTCGCAATTAGCGTTGCGTTGCGCACTAGCGCAACTAGGAAAAGAAGTTGTGGTGCTTTTAGCTAGCGCTGACAAGCTAGGTGTAAGTTTCGAATTTCTTCCGGGTTTTGAAGAATTGATACCAGCAGCTTCATTTGAAGGTACTTGCGATGTGTTTGTGCAAGTTGATGTTCCTAATGCGCGAAGATTGGGTGAGGATGCGTCGAAGATTAGACAGAGCGCTTCTCTTACAATAACTATTGATCACCATGCTGTAGATGAGCGCGAGACTCATCTTAGTTATACCGATCCAGATGCTGCGTCAACTAGTATGCTTGTGTGGGAGACTATAAAACATTTAGGGGTAGATTTAACTAAAGATATAGCAACTTGTGCATATACCGGATTAATGACCGATACTGGCAGGTTTCAGTATCAAAATGCCGATTTGCGCGCTTTTAGAGCAGCTTGCGAAATGGTAGAAGCTGGTGCAGATCCGGCGTTTATATCGGCAGAGTTTTTTCAGCGTGCTACATTGGCTTCCATACAACTTGAAGCAGCAGCCATAAGCAATATGCGCTTCATATGTGATGGATGTGTTGCTCTTAGTTTTATTACTCAAGACGAAATGAAGCGCGCAGGTGCTGTTAAGTCTGATTGTGAGCAGCTTATCAATACGCTGCGCTCTATTGATGGCGTTAAAGTGGCTGCTATGTTGCGCGATGAAGGCAAGCAAGTTCGTGGCAGTTTTCGATCAAAAGATACAACCGACGTATCTGCTATAGCAAAGCGCTTCGGTGGCGGTGGACACAAAGCAGCAGCAGGGTTCACACTATATGAGCCGCTAGATAAAGCTGTACGTATGGTTGAAAAAGCGCTATGCCAAGTTTTTTGCGAGGGTAATAATTGAAGCGCGGAGAGGCGGGGCTTAGCCTTGTTATAGGTGTTGATAAGCCGAAAGATCTTACATCACATGATGTAGTTGGTCGCTGCAGACGTATTTTTAATGAAAGGCGGGTAGGGCACGCTGGCACACTTGACCCTATGGCTACGGGTGTACTGCCAATTTTGGTAGGTTCTGCAACGCGCCTGAATCGATATATGTCTGGTCACGACAAGCGCTATGAAGCAGTTGTTGCATTTGGTAGCGCAACAGACACAGACGATGCGAAAGGTAAGGTTATTCGTCAATCTGCTGTGCCAAGAGAAGTGCTTGATAGCGGATTTGCTATGTCGGTTCTTGAGCGATTTACTGGCTGCATAAAACAGATTCCTCCGATATATTCAGCGCTGAAGCGCAACGGTAAGAAAGCATGTGATGAAGCGCGCAGAGGAAACGTGGTTCAACTAGATCCACGCGATATTGAAGTATACGAGGCGCGTTTGCTTGATATATTGGAAACGGATGGCGTTGTAGCTTGGCGTTTAATGTTTCATGTATCCAAAGGTACTTATATACGTTCATTAGCACGTGATATAGGCAATGCGTGCGGTAGCGCCGCACATCTTCAAGCACTAAGACGCACATCGGCAGGTTTGCTTCAAATTGACGATTGCGTAACGCTAGAGACGCTGGAAAGAATTGGGCTAGGCGCTTCGATAGACCCGGTGCAGGCGCTCGGTTTCCCTATAGTTTTTGTAGATGAAGCAAATGAAAAGAGAATAAGAAATGGCATGTCTTTCCCTTTGAATGACCAAATATTTTATGAATATCCTGCTGTGTCTTGGAAGGAACATGCTTGTTCGTGCACGTCTGGTTTAGTTGAATGTTGTGATGCGCCTATCGATGGGTGCGCTATTAGTGTGGTGCGCGCAAATATGCTGTTGGCAATATACAGAGTTGATGTTTCGAATTGTCTTTTAAGAGCCGAATGTGTTTTTCAGAATGGGGTTAGTCGTGGCAGAGGTATTTGAGCTTGGTATATCTTCGGCAGATATACGTCTTTCAGGATGTGTGTGTGCCATAGGTGTCTTCGACGGCATTCATTTAGGACATAAAGCCATAATAAATAAAGCTTTGGAAGATGCCAAAGCAAGAAAAGTTCCGTGCGTTATTATTACGTTTAGCGTAGATCCTGACGAAATATTTAAGGGTGAAAATTTCCGAAAAATAATGAGCAATACCCAGCGTATTTCGGCTTTATCTGAAACGGGTGCAGATAAAGTTGCTGTTCTTATGTTTGAAAGAGATATGGCATGTAAGTCTCCAGAGGAATTCTTAGATGCCGTGTTTTCAAATGCCGCTGTTGTTGCTATACATGTTGGCTGCGATTTTAGATTTGGTAAAGCTGCAGCGGGCACTGTGGCAGATTTGCGGAAATGGGCAGCTGAATATGATGTTTCTGTTTGTGCACACGATCTTCTAACTTTTGGTGGTGTTCGCATTTCATCTACGAGAATACGTGGATTACTTGAAGACGGCAATGTGGTATGCGCCCGAGAACTTTTAGGACATCCGTATACACTTGAAGGAAATGTTGTTCGCGGGCGTGAAGCTGGACGCGAAATGGGTATACGAACGGCTAATCTTAAAATACCTACCAACATGCGCGTATTGGGTAGTGGCGTGTATGCCGCGTATGCAGTTTTGGATAAAAAGCGATACAAGGCTGCGGTTTCTGTTGGAATATCGCCAACATTTGAAGACATTGCAGAGTCGAATATAGAGGCTCATATTTTAGATTTTGATGGTGATATTTACGGCAAAGAACTAGTGCTTGAATTTATTGATTATATTCGCCCTATGCAGCGCTTTGATAGTGTTGATAGGTTGGTGGCAACTATTAAGCACGATATATCCTATGTAAAAAAGAGCCTTTAGCAACATATTTAGCTGCATATACAATCCTTTAACATGTATAGTAGCTAACAACCGATAAAATCATGTTGTTGCTGTCTTGCGGCTGTAATTGCGTTTCAGCCACAAGACCACAACGTCACTCAAGGCTTAACCTTAGGAGGAGATGTGACAACAGCTATAGCTTGGCTTGCTCCTGTATGTGCCTTAGTTGGCATATTAGTGGCAACCTACCTCGGAAATTGGGTTTTAAAACAAAACCCGGGTTCTGACAAAATGAACGGTATCTCCAAGAAGATACAACAAGGTGCGAAAGCGTTTTTGATGAGCGAATATAAGCTGCTCATCATTTTTATGGTGGTAGTTGCCATAGTTATGGCGATTGCTTTGTCGTGGGTTACAGCTCTAGCATTCATTACTGGTGGTTTGCTGTCGGCGGCTGCCGGATATGTTGGTATGCATGTTGCTACTCGCGCTAATACCAGAACAGCGTATGCTGCAGAAACTTCTGTTGCCAAAGCTCTTACGGTTAGTTTCCGTAGTGGTCTTACCATGGGGCTTTGCGTTGCCTCGTTTGCGCTGATGGGTTTGTCGCTTTGGTTGATAGTTATGGTATTCTCCGGCATTAACCTGTTCGACCTAGAACTCGCTTATAAGTTCACTATGGATATTGCGCACGAGCATATCGGCATGGTGGAAGGCTTTGCAACTGGAGCGTCTGCTGTGGCTCTATTTGCTCGTGTTGGTGGCGGCATTTATACAAAAGCAGCCGACGTTGGTGCCGACCTTGTTGGTAAGGTAGAGGCAGGCATTCCCGAAGATGATCCGAGAAATCCTGCAACCATAGCTGATAATGTGGGCGATAATGTAGGCGATGTTGCCGGAATGGGTGCTGACTTGTTTGAGAGCTATACTGGCTCTATTTTAGCTCCTACAATTCTTGCGGTAACGTTTGGTGCACTTGGTGGCTACTTTGTTGGCGGAGATTTAATTTGGGCTATTGTTACTCCGGTTGTTATAGCGGCATGCGGCATTATTACTTCAATAATAGGTTTGTTTGCAGTACGCACCAAGGAAGGCGCCGATCTGCATAAGGCGCTAAATCGTGGTACTTATGTTGCTGCCGGTATAGAAATTGTAATAATACTCTGCATATTCCTAATCTGGAGTAATCAATCTGTTGTTTCTCAACCCGTGTGGCTGTTTGGTTCGGTTATATGTGGTTTGGTCGCCGGTCTTGCTATAGGCAAGATTACAGAGTATTTCTGCTCCGATCATTACAAACCGGTTCACAAAATTGCCGAAAGCGCAGAAACCGGTGCGGCAACTGTAATTATTGAAGGTCTGTCTACCGGTATGCTGTCAACTATTGCTCCGATAATCTTAGTAGCGCTTGCCATAATAGGCGCATTTGTATGCGGCAATATGGCTTTCCCGCTAGCTGGATTAGGTGTCGAAAAAACTATTGCTGTTGGTCTTTATGGTGTTGGTCTTGCTGCTACTGGCATGCTTTCAAATACTGCTATAACAATCGGTGTTGACGCATACGGTCCTGTGGCTGACAATGCTGGTGGCATAGCTGAAATGGCTGGTCTTCCCGAAGAAGTACGCGATCGTACCGACGCGCTTGATGCTGTAGGCAATACAACTGCCGCTATTGCTAAGGGCTTCGCTATTTCTAGTGCTGGTCTATCTGCAATATCGCTTTTCGTATCCTATCAAGCAACAATGCACAATTATTTGCCAGAATTTGAACTTGCGCTTACAGATCCACTTATCGTGGCTGGTATTTTTATAGGCGCAATGATGCCTTTCATGTTTGCAGCACTTACTATGGGCGCAGTTTCGCGCGCAGCGCATGCAATGGTTGAGGAAGTTCGTCGTCAATTCCGCGAAATACCCGGAATTATGGAATACAAAGCCGAGCCTGAATACGATAAGTGTGTGGCTATTTCAACTACATCTGCACTTCGCGAAATGATGACCCCGGGCATAATTGCAATTGTGGTGCCAATTGTAATCGGATGCATTGATCCGGCTATGCTAGGCGGCTTCCTTGCAGGAGCTGTTGCTACTGGTATGTTGATGGCTATATTCATGTCGAATTCGGGTGGCGCTTGGGATAACGCTAAGAAATACATAGAACAGGGCAACTTTGGCGGTAAGGGTAGTGAAGCTCATAAGGCTGCCGTTGTGGGCGATACTGTGGGCGATCCTTTCAAGGATACGTCTGGTCCCTCAATGAACATTCTTATTAATTTAATGACTATCGTGGCACTTACTTTTAGTCCTCTGTTTATTACTATACAGATGATGTTCTAGTTTGAATTGAAGCAAGTTACACTATATTCAGATGGCAGCGCGCGCGGTAATCCGGGAAATGGCGGTTACGGCGCGCTTCTGCTGTATAAAGGCGCTGATGGGAAGAATTACGAAATGCGCCTTTCTAAAGGTTTTCGTTTAACTACCAATAATCGTATGGAGATTCTTGGCGTTATAGCTGCGCTTGAAGTCTTAAATCAGCCATGCAAAGTAGATGTATACACCGATTCGCAGTATGTATGCAATGCATTCAATAAAGGATGGATTGCTAAATGGCAGGATTGTGGCTGGAAAAAAACTAAATCTACGCCCATTAAAAATGTAGATTTATGGAAGCGATTGCTCTTAGCTATGACACCGCATAATGTTACATTTAATTGGGTGCGCGGTCATGCAGGCAACAATTACAACGAAGAGTGCGACAGGCTTGCTACCGAGGCGGCAGACTCTAGAAATTTAGAAATTGACATAGAATATGAAGGCCTAAATCAGACTTCTTTCAATTTGGATCAGTCCGCATCGTAGTAATCTTTCTGGATGCGTCTTTTGCTATTTGGGAATAAGCGGGCATACATGTTCATGAAGTAATTATCAGTCATGGAAGCTATATAGTCGGCAACGATGCGGTTCGGCTCTTGCGATAGATAAGCGTCCGCTGTTAGCGAATGTGACATTTTTACAAGCGATTTTACGTGTTGTCTAAAAATTGGCGATTCATGGCGCTCTTTTACTAAATCATCTAATAGGCGCGCATACATTTCCTCAAACATGGTTTCCACGACATTGTCCGGTTTATCAAGTATGCCCTCCTGCGAATATATAACCTGATAATTTTGACGTTTCGCCAGCTTTAAGTCATCGAAAACCTCTCGACTCATGGCAATTTTATTAGAACCGTAGCTATTATTTACTATATCTGCTGTTACATTGTTAATAATGCGGGCATTGTCGCGTCCAATTACAGAGCTGTCGAACATATCAAGCGAATCAATAACACCCATCTCTATCGCATCTTGTCTGTCTTTGCCTAAATACGCAATCATATCGCTTACGCGTACAACGCATCCTTCTAAAGTAGATGGTCGCAATGTGCCTATAACCTGTTCGTCTTTATTGCACGCCTCAACCATTTCATCTAGCTGCTCAAATGTTTCTACATTGCCGCATTCAAGTGTTTGGCATGCAAATTCTCCATTATGAGTAATAACTCCATCTAGTGTCTGTAGCGATAAATTTCTGGGGTAGAGCTGGTCTAGTACACGAACTGAGTGCACGTTGTGATGGAAGTAGCGCCCTGTGCGTTTATGGTAGCTTTCAGATAGATAGCGCTCTCCTGCATGCCCAAATGGCGTATGTCCTATGTCGTGACCTAACGCTATAGCCTCAATCAGATTCGTATTCAAACCTAGTAGCGTACCTATTCCTTGCGCTACTCGATTTACTAGCTGAACATGAAGCATGCGTCGTGAAATGTCATCATTTTCTACTAAGCTGAAAACCTGCGTTTTGCCGGAGTAGCGATTATAGGCTGGAAGATTAACAATTTTTTCTACATCGCGCATGAAGGCAGGGCGAGTTAGCGTTGCTTGGTCGTGCTCTTTGCTTGAGCGACGCACTACATTTTCATCGCGAAAGCGGAACGGATGAAGCCTACCCGCCGCTCTGTCGGCTATTATTGACTTTTCGATTTCTGGATCGAGTGAAAGGTAGGGTATTTCTTCTTTTTGTGAATTGCTCATATGAATTATCTCCGCTCATATCTTTTTTCGAAATGATAGCATTCATATTCAATTTCTTGGTTGTAGTGTTTTATGATTCTCGTTTAGAGATTAAGGAGTAAATATTTGTAAATGATTAGCGATAGCGACATACAGAAAGTTCGTGAAGCTACAGACATTGTGGCGCTGTTTGCCGAAAGGCAGCAGATGCGCCAGCGCGGTCGCGATTTTTGGTGTTGCTGCCCTTTTCATAGCGAGCGCACGCCTTCATGCAAAGTGGATCCAAACACGCAATTGTGGCATTGTTTTGGGTGTGGGGAAGGCGGCGATGTTTTCAGCTATGTAATGAAAGCTGAAGATATGACATTTGTTGAAGCGGTACATTTTTTAGCTGACAAAGCGCACGTAGATATTGAAGAGACTGAAGGAAAGGGAATTTCGCGAGGTCATAAACAGCGTCTGCGCGATGTGTGTAAAGCTGCGGCGGATTTCTTTCATAATCAACTTATGCGCGGTGTGTCTAGCGGCGCGGCGCGTGCTAGACAATATTTGGCTGGTCGTAATTTTGGTGGCGATGTGCCTAAGAATTGGAACTTAGGCTATGCGCCCGGGTCAGCTTCTCTTGTAGATTATTTGACATCGCTTAATTTTAAAGCTGAAGAAATGCTAGATGCCAACGTGGCTTCGCGCGATTCCAGCGGACGTATACGCGATAGATTTTTTGACAGAGTTATGTTTCCGATAAACGATGCGTCAGGCGAGTGCATAGCTTTTGGCGGCAGAATTATTGGGGATGGTAATCCGAAGTATTTAAACTCTCAGGAAACGGCAATATTTCATAAATCGCAAGTTTTGTATGGACTAGACAAAGCAAAAACGCAGATGGCTTCTAGTGGCTCTGCGATAGTGGTTGAGGGTTACACAGATGTAATAGCATTACATGAAGCTGGAATACGCAATGTTGTAGCAACGCTTGGAACGGCGTTAACCATGCAACATATAAGACTGCTGTCTCGTCATGCAGGTAGACGTATTGTTTACTTATTCGATGGCGACGAAGCTGGACAGCGTGCAGCTGAAAGGGCGTTGCAGTTCATTGACTACGCTATGACTCCTGAAGCCGGTAAAACAAAAATGGAAATTTGTGCTGTAACTTTGCCGAACGGGCTTGATCCTGCGGAATTTGTAGCAGCGCATGGTAAATCTGGGTTAGACGATTTGCTACAAAATGCAAAACCGTTAATCGTATATGGGATAGAGCGCCGTATAGCAAAGCATGATATAGGAACAGCAGAGGGACGTAGTGCTGCTCTTGTTGATGCCTTGCAGATTTTAATTCCGATAAAAGAATCGGTGCTAGCTAAAGATTATGCAGCTCAAATTGCTGGTATGGTGCATGTTAGGGAAGCCGATGCTCTTGAGAAATTGGCATCACTTAAACAACCTAGTCGCAAAAGTTATGTACCGGAATCAGAGAAACCAAACACAGTGCGCACAACAACGCTTCCAGAGGCAGAGATGAATCGCCTTCGCTTTGAACGCGAATTTTTAGGATTGGCGGCGCAAAATCCACTTTTAGCTTTAGGTTTTGCTGACACTATGTCAAAAACTCGTTGGCACGATAAACAGCATTGCTGTATTGCGGATGCTATAGTTGCAGCATTAATGGAAAACCCCGGCATATCTGCTGCCGATTTAATAGCGAAGGCATCGCTAGTCAGTAAATATGCTCCGGCTATTTTAACTGCAGCGGAAGTGTCGGATGGATCTAGCGCTGCTGATAAGCTGGCATACTTAGCTAATGAAATATCTATAGGGGACGGCGAAGAGGCTATGGCTGCCCTAAAGGCTAAATTAATTGCTGGGAATATAGAAGATGCAGATGCGGCGTTTAATGAGTTGGTAGCCATGCAGCGCCGTTTAACTGAACTGCGTCAAACAAGAAATTTATCTTAGCGGATTTTTGGCGTATGCAATGGACACTTTTATCTGTTCGATTCACAATATTACTTAAAACATTGGCGCATGATATTCAAGGAGAGTTTGATGAGTCTGAAAATTGTTCAATCGCCCGATCCTAGTCTGCTGGAAGTATGTGAAGAGTGCGTTGTAGGCGATCGCGATTTGCTAAAACTAGGAAAGCAGATGGCGAAAATTATGTACGCAAATAACGGATGTGGCATCGCTGCACCGCAAGTTGGAAAGAAAATACGCTTTGTTGTAATAGATGTAGATTGGGATGGCGAAAACGCTTCTACGCGCAATCCAATTTTTCTTGTTAATCCAACAGTGGAAGAACTTCGCGGTGATAAAGTAGTCGATAAAGAGGCATGTTTGTCTTGTCCCGGAATTAGTGTTCCTGTAGCTAGACAGCCTTGGGCACGCGTGCGCTATTTTGATTTAGACGGTGAAGAGTGGGAAATAGAAGGCGATGGTCTTTTAGGTCGCTGTCTTCAGCATGAAATAGACCATTTAGATGGGCGCACTTTGTTTGAAGCCTGCGAGCCCTCTGTTCGCATAAAAGCCATTCAAGCTTATGATAAGGCTCTTGCTATGGGTGCTAAGCCCGGAGAATCGATGGTAGAGGTGGAGGCATAATATGCGGATTGTCTTTATGGGGACACCTGCATTTTCTGCAACTATATTGGAAGAAATAGCGAATGCTTTCGATGTTGTAGGTGTATTTACCCGTCCGGATGCTGTCAGAAATCGGGGTAAGAAACTAGAGCCTTCGCCCGTAAAAGAACTTGCACTTAGTTTAGATATTCCTGTTTTTACACCTACTACGTTAAAAGATGCCGATTCTTTGCGTGTAATTAAGGAATTAAAACCAGATGTTATATGTGTTGCTGCATACGGTGCCATTTTGCCGAAAGAAGTGTTAAACATACCAGCGCATGGTTGTTTGAACGTACACGCCTCTATTCTTCCTAGATGGAGAGGCGCTGCCCCTATACAGCATGCAATTCTCGCTGGAGACAAAGAAATTGGCGTGTGCATAATGCGTATGGAAGAGGGTTTAGATACGGGCGATTATTGCATTGTTCGACGTGTTGACACACAGGGAAAAGATGCTGCGTATTTAACCGATGAGTTAGCAAATCTTGGTGCCAGAGCACTTGTTAGCGCATTGGCGCAACTCGATAGCGGCTCTGTCATGTGGGTTAAGCAAGATGAAGCGAATGCAACCTATGCTCATAAAATAGAGAAAGGTCAGCTCGATCTAAGTGCCGACATTTCTGCCGAGCAAAATTTGTGCCGAGTGCTTGCTTCTGACGATGCGCATCCCGCTAGATGCACCGTAGCCGACAAACCGGTTCGCATTGTAAAAGCTAAACTTGCCGATAATTTCAATGGTGCTGCTTCCGGGTGTGTTGCGTGGCATGAAAAGCATCTCTATCTAGGTTGTTCTAATGCTTCTATAGAAGTGTTAGAGCTAAAGCCCAGCGGCAAGCGTCAAATGCTGGCTTCTGAATTTGTGGCTGGCAATGCAATATTGCGTGCGGGCGAGGCGGTCTGGAGCTAATGGGGCGCTTAAGCCCCGCGCGCATAGCTGCACTTGAGGCTACTTCTCAAGTTAGGAAGCGGGATGCTTTTGTGCGCGATATTCTGCCTTCTGTTTTGAATAAATATACTCTTCGTAGCAGCGATAGGGCTTTTGCTTCACTTTTGTCTATTGGCGTAGTTCAAATGCAAGGAACGCTAGATGCGATATTAGATCGGGCGATGAATTCTCCAAGCGATGTAAAGCCAAATCTTCGCGATGCGCTGCGCATATCGGTATATGAAATGTTCTGTCTTAGGCGCGATTTATATGCTGCGATAGATCAGGGTGTCGAACTTGCAGCTTATGTAGCACCGCGGGCTAGGGGTTTGGCGAATGCGGTTTTGCGAAAAGCTTCAGTAATTATTGCTGATATTTTGTCTGAAGATGCTACAAAAAGTGTAGGTGCTGCTGCGTTGCATTTTGGGTTTCCTGAGTGGTTGGCTAGCAATTTGTCAGAGTGGATGGATCTGTCTGCGGCGTGTAAATTCATGGAAGTCTCAAATGAGCAACCCCCTGTGTTTGTGTCTATAAATTCATTGCGCATATCTGATGCGAAGGCGAAAAATAAACTTATTGATGCATCTGTTGAATTTGAAACGATTGATTGCATTTCAGGATGTTTGAAACTGTCTAATTCGGCTGATATCGGCATGAAAACAGTTATAGACATGATAAACGCCGGCGAACTTATTGTTTCCGATGCTGCTGCGCAGATGGTTGCGCAAAAAGTTGTCGAATATACTAAGCATTCGCTTTTGGAAATTGGTGCTGGTCGTGGCACGAAAACAGTGCTTTTGCAAAATTTCTATAACAGGAAATGCGGCGACGCGGCTACAAAATTGGAAGGACTGAGTTCAGAAGCTTCGCAGCCTTCACTCCATCCTTCCAATTTTGCTTTATCGTCGTGTGGCGAAGAATGCAACAAACAAATAGAACGGTTTGTGTGTGTTGATAATGTAGAGAGCAAAGAGGCGCTTTTATACGAGCGCGTTGCGGCTTGCGGTGCGCATGTATCTGATGTAATTACCGCAGATGCAACCGATCTTAAAAGCGCTATTGAAAATGAATGTTTCGATACTGTGTTTATCGATACGCCATGTACAGGGCTTGGCACGCTTCGTCGGCATCCGGAAATAAGATGGCGCTTGACGCAAGACTCAATACATAAGGCTGCTGAACTAGATTTGCGTTTGCTTACGGAAGCTTCTTTGCATGTTAAACCAATGGGTAATCTTGTGTATGCGACATGCACAGTTACGCCAAATGAGAACATGGATACAATACGCGCCTTTTTAGAAAGTCCGCAAGGTGCGTCTTTCCATTTGTTGGAAAATTGCGGCACTTTTACAACGCAGCTTTCAAGCAACGGCTGCGACAGTCATTTCTGTGCCGTAATGGTGAAAAATAACTGACCATGTGCGCATCTTGGACTAATATATATCATTCAAATCTAAACTTAGATATGAAAGGCAATCATGGAACCAAATATCAAAGAGGTTGCGAATCGCATAAGAGTTCTTCGCGAAGATCTTGGATACACATTGGAAGATATGGCGCAGGCTACAGGAAGGTCTGTTGAGGAATATGAGGCTCAAGAATCGGGCACTCAAGACCTTACTTTCACTTTCTTGTATAAGTGCGCTAATAAACTAAAAGTTGACGTTATAGAGCTTCTAACTGGTGAAACTCCGCATCTTAGTGGATATTGCGTGACAAAAAATAATGACGGACTTGTTATTAAGCGTCGCGCTGGTTTTGAATACTTACACAAAGCGCCGCATTTTCGCAATAAACTAGCCGAGCCTTTCTTGGTTACTGCTCCTTATATTGCCGAAGAACAGGATAAGCCTATACATCTTTCCTATCACGAAGGTCAAGAATTAGACTTCATTATTTCTGGTCATTTACGCTTCGCCTATGAAGATCATATTGAGGAAGTTGGACCCGGAGATATGCTTATGTATAACTCTGGGCGCGGGCACGGAATGATAGCTACAGGCGGCAAACCTTGTAAATTCCTAGCAGTAGTTATGAAAGCTCCGGGTAAGGAAATTATTTAGGTGCGCACTGAGTATTCGGTTGTGCACCTAAAACATCTGTTGTCCATACCCGTTGCAGCTACTGCTGCCAGTTCTCAGGAATTAGATATGAGAGATATAAACCTTAGATATGTCGATGAAGAATACGATGAAAATGGTCTTCTAACTAAATTTGAATTACATAATGAACCCGACTACAACTTTGCTTACGATGTTGTAGACGATATAGCGCTAAACGACCCCACAAGGCGTGCTATGGTGTGGTGCAATCCTGAAGGAGAGGAACACATTTTCACCTTCGCCGATATGAAGAAGTGGTCGGATAAAACCGCTAACTTTTTGTCTGAGATCGGTATAGGCAGAGGCGATAAAGTTATGGTAGTGCTAAGGCGGCATTATCAGTTTTGGTTCGTTGCACTTGCCTTGGCAAAACTAGGTGCCGTTATGGTGCCGGCTACATTCATGCTTAAAGAACACGATATGATTTATCGTCTTAATGGAGCAGGAATAAAAGCTGTTATAGCTACGAGTGCGGGTGATGTTGCCGATGTGGTAGATGCCGTTGTAGGCGAGTGCCCTACAGTAGAAAAGCTAATTTTGGTAAACCCGGCTGGAGCCGGCATGACAAAACGCGACGATAACGGCAATCTTTTGGATGGTGGCGAAGGCTTTGGCGCTGCCTTATCTGGCGAGGATGGCATATGTGTATTGCCTGTTAATCGCAGCGGATGGATAGATTTCAATACGGAAGTTCGCAAAACATCTGATTCTTTTGCAAAGCGAGAAACATTGGCTGAAGAGCCTATGTTGTTATATTTCTCGTCTGGTACAGCGGGAAACCCGAAGATGGTTATGCATAATAGCCTGTATTCATTAGGGCATTTGATAACTGCAAAGCATTGGCACAATGTTCGTCCAGATGGAATTCATTTTACGATAGCTGACACGGGATGGGGCAAAGCTGTTTGGGGTAAATTCTATGGGCAATGGCTTATGGAAGCATGTGTATTAACATACGATTTTGATAGGTTTCATGCCGGAGAAATTCTAAGCCTAATAGGTCGCTATGGTGTTACCACTTTCTGCGCACCTCCTACAATGTATCGTCTTATGATGCAGGAAAATTTGGCTGACTTCGACCTATCTTCACTTGAGTATTCCACTACTGCTGGTGAAGCACTAAACCCAGATTTATTTGATTTCTGGAAAGAGAATACTGGGCTTACTATTTATGAGGGATTTGGTCAGACTGAAACCCCACTAACAATAGGCAATCTTACAAACTCTACGCCGCGTCCGGGTTCGATGGGTAAACCCGTGCCTTTATACAATGTTGCCATAATGCGTGAAGACGGTACTTTTTGCGATGTTGGCGAAACTGGCGAGATCTGCATAAATGTCGATCCGCATCCTGCAGGCATAATGATGGAGTATTACCGGGATGCGGAAAAAACTGCTGCCACCATGCACGACGGCTGGTATCACACCGGTGATACTGCTTGGGAAGATGAAGATGGTTATTATTGGTACGTGGGGCGCAATGATGACGTTATAAAATCCAGCGGATACCGCATAGGACCTTTCGAGATAGAAAGCGTTATGCTTGAACATCCTGCAGTACGCGAATGTGCTGTTACTGGCGTGCCTGACGATCTTCGGGGTATGCTAGTGAAAGCTACGGTTGTATTGGCGGAGGGCTTTGAAGGTTCTGATGAACTTACAAGCGAACTTCAGACGTGGGTAAAAGAGAATACGGCACCTTATAAGTATCCGCGCATTATTGAATACGCCGACGATTTACCTCGTACCGTCAACGGTAAGATACGGCGTGTTGCCATACGTGAAGCCGATCAGAGACAGACGGTTCCTGAGGGCTTGGTATAATCCAGATAGAGTAAGCCAGCTGAAGTGGGTCGCGATCTCAAAGCGTGGCCCACTTTCATTAGGACGAGAGGTTGGACTTATGGGCAAAGTTGTTATCGATGAAAGTTTTTGTAAAGGGTGCGGTATATGCGTAAGTGTATGCCCGCAGTCTATTCTGAAACTTGATACGGAAACTATAACGCCAAAGGGATATAACCCGGCTATGTGTATAAATGAACAAGCATGTACTGGGTGTGCTTCGTGTGCACTGATGTGTCCCGATGTGGCTATAAGCGTTTACCGGGAGGTGAGGGCATGAGCGAGAGAGTTTTAATGAAGGGCAATGAAGCGCTAGCTGAAGCTGCCATGCGCGCTGGTTGCCGATACTTTTTTGGATATCCAATAACACCGCAAACTGAGTTAGCGGCTTATATGTCAAAGCATATGCCAAAACGCAATGGAGTTTATCTTCAAGCGGAAAGCGAAATAGCTGCCATAAACATGGTGTATGGAGCTGCTTCTTGCGGGAAGCGAGCTATGACTTCATCTTCAAGCCCCGGAATTTCTTTGAAGACTGAAGGTATTTCATATATGGCAGGTGCCGATCTTCCAGCTGTAATAATTAATGTGCAGCGTGGAGGTCCGGGGCTTGGCAGTATTCAGCCTTCACAAAGCGATTATTGGCAAGCTACGCGCGCTATGGGTCATGGCGATTTCTATTTGCCAGTATTTGCGCCATCGACTGTACAAGAGGCGGCTGATTTAGTTTATGAGGCTTTTGATGTTGCTGATAAATATCGCACACCAGTAGTTATTCTGGCAGATGGCATGCTTGGGCAAATGATGGAGCCGGTTGTGTTGCCTGACGAGCGTAACTTGGAAGACTTGCCGGAAAAGCCATGGGCAACCGATGGGCATCATGGAAAGCGCACTCATAATATTGTTAACTCGCTGTTCTTAGATGCGCAGGAGTTGTGCGACAAGAATGTAGAGAGATTTGCTCGCTACGATCAAATAAAGCGCGATGAAGTTCGTGTAGAAGAATATTTGACACAAGATGCAGATGTTGTAGTTGTAGCGTTTGGAGCCGCTGCGCGTATAGCGCGTAGTGCTGTAAACGACGCTCGCTCTAAAGGAATTAAGGCTGGATTAATTCGCCCTATAACGCTTTGGCCATATCCGGTACAGGCGATAGAGAATTGCAATGCCCGAGCGTTCCTTGTGGTGGAAATGAATATGGGTCAAATGGTTGAAGATGTGCGTCTTGCTGTAAACGGTGCTGCACCTGTGGAATTTTTCGGGCGGACTGGTGGTGTTATCCCAAGACCAGATGAGGTTTTGGAGCAAATAGTTGCTATAAGCGAGAAAGTGGGTGAGTAGCATGGCAAATGAAATGGAATGCGTATTCGAGCGTCCAAAGTCGCTGCTTCCCGTTGTTACTAACTATTGTCCGGGATGCACGCATGGTATTGTCGAGCGTTTAGTTGCCGAATGTATTGATGAATTCAATATGGAAGGAGAAACGGTTGGCGTTGTACCTGTTGGCTGCTCTGTTATGGCATATGACTTTTTTGGCTGCGACATGATAGAGGCGGCGCACGGTAGAGCTCCGGCGGTGGCTACTGCTGTAAAGCGTGTATTTCCCGACTATCTCGTATTTGCCTATCAAGGCGATGGCGACCTAGCATCTATTGGCATGGCTGAGACGATTCACGCAGCAACTCGCGGCGAAAATATAACCATAATTTTCATCAACAATGCAATATATGGTATGACTGGCGGGCAAATGGCTCCAACAAGTTTGCCGCATCAGGTTACGCAAACATCTCCATATGGTAGAAATCCTGCATATGCTGGTTATCCCATTCGTGTGTGCGAGTTGCTTTCGTCGCTTGATGGAGTTGCTTATCTAGAGCGCGTAACAGTAGATTCTCCAAAAAATGTCCGCAAGGCAAAAAAGGCAATAAAACGCGGTTTTCAGAACCAGTTAGATAAAGTGGGCTATTCACTTATAGAGGTTGTTAGCACATGTCCAACAAATTGGGGTATGTCGCCTGAAAAGGCGTTTGAATGGATGCGCGAAAATATGTTGCCATATTATCCGTTGGGTGTATACAAAGATATTCAAGCTGAAGGTTATGCAGATGCTGCAGAGGCTGCTACAGCTCGTGCAGCGGCATGTCCGATGGTTTCCGAATACGAAAGGAGCAGTAGCGCTGATGTCTAAAGATATACAAGCCGTGCTTGCCGGATTCGGTGGTCAGGGTACTCTTTTTGCTGGTAAAGTTATTGCTTATGCAGGGCTTATTGAAGATAGATACGTTTCGTGGTTTCCGTCGTATGGACCAGAAATGCGCGGAGGTACTGCGAATTGTTCTGTTACTTTGTCGGTAGAGCCGATTGGCAGCCCCCTAGTTACTGAACCAGATGCAGTTATAGCAATGAATCAACCTTCTTATGATAAGTTTGTTGAAGAGGCATCTTCCGGAGCTGCTGTCGTTTTTGACAGCGATCTTGTAGAGCCCGGCGATAGTCGTAGCGACATCCAAAAGATTGGAATTCCTGCCGCCAGAATTGCGCAAGACGCTGAAATGGGCAAACTTGCCAATATTGTGCTTTTAGGAAAACTGTGGTCTATAACGCATTTTTGCGAAAGGGCTACGCTAGATGAAGCTATTAAAAAGTGCGTTCCTCCATCTAAAGCGCATTTGGTCGATATGAACAAACGCGCACTTGAGATGGGGATAGATGCTTAATGCTCCTAGAGAAAGGGGTAATAATGGACTGTGATATGAAAGAACTTGCGCAGCGTATTCAAGGATTACGCGAAGCATGTGATGTTTCTGCACAGGAAATGGCGGATGATATAGGCGTATCTCTTGAAACGTATAAGCAGTGGGAAAACTATGCCGACAATGTGCCTATTTCGGCTATTTATCATATGGCTCATCGTTTTGGCGTGGATATGACAGAGATATTGACAGGCACGGCTGCCAAGCTAGACACATATCATGTGGTACGGCGCGGCGAAGGTCGTGTAGTCGATCGTCATCCGGGTTATCACTTCGAGGATATGGCATGGCGCTATCGCAATAAAATGATGCAACCGCTTGTAGTAATACTAGAACCTAGCAGCGATGCGGTAGAACTAATAACGCATAAAGGTCAGGAATTCAATTTTGTGATTGAGGGTTCTGTTATTGTAACTGTGGGTGACAAGGAATTTACCTTAAACGAGTGGGATAGTATTTATTTCAACCCAGAAATACCGCACGGTCAGCGCTGCGCTGGCAATTCAGTAGCAAAATTCGTAACGATAATTGCTGAGTAGGATAAGATGGATTACATACTAAAGAAATATCTTCCCCGTATAGAATTTGATTCCTACGAGGATTTTGTCGAAAATTTTCGCATAGATGTACCGGAAGCCTTCAATTTCGGGTTTGATGTTGTTGACGAATGGGCGCGTGTACAACCTGAAAAACGCGCTATGCTATGGATTAATGATGCGGGCGAGCAGCGCACATTTACCTTCACCGACATTTCGCGCCTGTCTAATAAAACAGCTAATGCACTTGCGCGATTAGGCATAGGCAAAGGCGATGTAGTGATGTGTATTTTACGCCGTCGATGGGAATATTGGGTTGTGGCCGTTGCTCTTGCAAAACTTGGTGCAACCATTATTCCGGCATCGCTTCAGCTTACGAAGAAAGATATAGTTTTTCGCGCCAATAGTGCCAATGTGAAGACTATGGTATGTGTGTCTGACAATTACGTACTTACTCAGGTTGAAGAAGCGCTGCCTGAATCGCCCACCATTCAAAACGTTATTATTGCAGCAGGTCAGCGTGAAGGTTGGCTTTCATTTGACGAGCTGATTGCCAGTGAATCTGATGTATTTGAGCGACCTGTTGGCAATGCTGGGGTCACAAGCAAAGATACTATGCTTATTTATTTTACTAGCGGAACTACTGGCAATCCGAAAGCTGTTATGCATAATTTTGCTCATCCGCTTGGGCATATTATTACGGCAAAATACTGGCAGCAGGTTCAAGAGGACAAGCTGCATATGAGTGTGACTGATTCCGGTTGGGCGAAATTTGGCTGGGGTAAGATATACGGTCAATGGCTTTCGGGTGCTAGCATTTTTACCTACGACATGAATAAATTTATACCAGCAAAATTATTGCAGGTTATGCAAGATTACGAGCTAACTACATTCTGCGCGCCCCCTACAATGTACCGCTTTATGCTTCAAGAGGATGTGGCTTCATACGATTTATCTAGCATTCAGAACTTCGCTACAGCAGGCGAGCCACTGAATGCTGAAGTAACAATACAGTGGGAAAAACTTACTGGTAAGAAAATTCGCGAAGGGTTTGGACAAACTGAAGGACCAGTGTTGCTGGCTACTTTCCCATGGATAGAGCCGCGTCCGGGCTCTATGGGTAAGCCTTCGCCATTATTAAACGTGAAGCTTTTAGACGAGTCTGGTGCGGAAGTACCGGAAGGCGAAGAAGGTGCCATTTGTGTGACAGGCTTGCGTGAGGCATATCCACCGGGTTTATTTGTTGGCTATTATGGCAATGATGAAGCTACACGGGAATCTGTTGGTGGTGATTATTACAACCTTCACGATATGGCATGGCGCGATTCCGATGGTTATTGCTTTTTTGTTGGTCGAAACGATGATGTAATTAAATGTTCGGGTTATCGAATAGGACCATTTGAGGTTGAAAGTGCGCTTGTAGAGCATCCGGCGGTTGTTGAATGCGCTGTTACCGCTGCGCCTGACCCGATAAGGGGAAAGGTGGTAAAGGCAACAATAGTGCTGGCGAAAGGATATGAGCCATCTGACGAGTTGGTGCGAGAGTTGCAAGAACACGTAAAGCATACAACGGCACCTTATAAATATCCGCGTATCGTGGAGTTTACAGATGAACTTCCAAAGACTATTGGTGGAAAAATTAAGCGTAAACTTATCCGTACTAATGATGGGCTTGATTAGCAGATTTGTATCCTCGTAGAAGGAGAAGACCGTGCTGCCGTATTTTAAGAAGTACTCGATAATTGCTTGCGTTATAGGTATTGCTCCATCAATTCTTGTAACTACTGTGTATCCGCTATTTACAGGCACAATAATGGCAGCGTCTGTTGGTGGTTTGCTGCTTCTGTTTGTAATATTTTTTGCATCGCTTACGCTGGGCGTGAATATGATGGAACGCAAGGCTGAAAAAGACACGACGGATATGCTTTCTCTATATAACGATAAGTGCGATCCGCAGGCATTAATCGATAAGGGCAAAACGGTTGCTGCAAATATTACATTTCCATGCAAGGATACGGGTGCGTGGTTTATGTCATATTATGCGCAAGCCATGCTAGATGTAGGCAATAAAGACGATGCTTTGAATGTAGAGCGCGGGCTTCGCAGCAGTATGCAAGCGGCAAAAAAGCCACAGGCTAAAGTTGGCATTTTAGTGAATTTAATACCGCTTGTTGATAAAACAGGCGGTACTGAGCAGGCTATGCAGCTTATTCAGGAGGGACTGCAAATTTCAGAAGGCGATCCTAGTCCTATAGCGGCAACTAGGCGAGCATACCTAACTAGTCAAGATAAAATAATGAAAGTGCGCGCTTCTGGCGATGCGTTAGAAGCTGTAAAGATGGATGAATCTATTATAGGAAGCACCGAATATCCCATGCGAATTCGTGTAGAAGCGGCGTGGGCGCAGGCGCGGGCTTATTTCAGATTGGCTGACGCAGCAGGAGAGCGAACAGCGCTAGATTTTGTAATAAAGCATGGTAATAAGTTGGCATTGGTAAGCCAAGCACAACAGCGTTTGAGCGCTTTAGGCTAGACTTTTTGCGTGGAGGGAAACTATGGTCATACTGGATGCTCCTTATGCTTCGGATATGTTGCTTAGTTGGCTAGAGGAATCACAACATCCTGTTTTGACGAATCGTTTTACACGCTCTATTGATGGATTTAAGCTAAATTTAGTAGATGATGCTACAGCTATTTCGCTAATAGATTCAGGGCAGCGAGTATATACAAATTCAGAAAATGCGCTGGCGTGGATTATGGAAAATACCCACGCCGATTCGCTTAAACACGGTATATCTGTATTTAAAGATAAACTTGAAATGCGCCGGGTTCTTAAAGATTTGGATAAAAATCTGTTCTTCAAAGAGTGCGCAGCAGATGAACTAGCTGTAATTAATTATTCTGAATTGCCAGAAACAATAGTGTTAAAGCCCACAGTGGGCTTTTGTAGCATGGGTGTATATGTAATTAATAATGCACAAGAGTGGCAAAACGCACTTGAAGATATAAAGCGCGATTCGGCGCGCTGGCAGCAAATGTATCCCGATAGCGTTGTTAATGCCGGGCGCTTTATTATTGAGGATTATATCTGTGGGCAAGAATATGCAATCGATGCGTTCTTCGATTCGCAGGGTAAAGTGCATGTGTTAAATGTTTTGAAGCACGATTTTGCGTCTGCGGAAGATACAAGCGATCGAATGTATACCACAGGTGCAGATATTTACGCGCAAATGGCACCAGTGTTTACAGACTGGCTTCAGAAGGTAAATGAAGTTGTGCGAGTGCGCGACTTTCCTATACATGTGGAAGTGCGCGTTAATGGACAGCATGTAAGTCCCATCGAGTTTAATCCTATGCGTTTTGCGGGGCTTGGCGGCACAGATGTGTCGCAGTATGCGTTTGGATTTAAGACATATCAGGCTTATTTAGATAATGCTATACCGGATATGTCTGCTTATAAGTTGCATACTGAAAAAGTATTCACAATGTCGCTTTTGAATCCACCAGCAGATACAGATGGTACCGAAAACTTCGACTATGATGCTTTTATTGAAAACTTTCAGATGGTTCACGAGATGCGTAAATTCGACGTATCGAAAGTTGGAAATTACGGTTTCCTATTTATCGAAACAACTCCAGATAGCTCAGAATTAGATTTCTTAATGCATGATGATTTAAGCAGATTTATCGAGAAACGCTAACCTTGTTGCCGACAATGCGGGGATATGCCGACATTCCCCGCATTGTCGGCAATTCTCATAATCCTCATAGGAGTTAAAGTCGGCGGGATTGGCGTGCGAGGACGAGAATCTTCGAGCCTACTCGTAATCGTAAGAACGATCGGGGCGTGAAAAGGCGGCCGTTGCTATCGCCAGTATGACGCCGACGAGCGCATAGCTCCAAAGCGCATGGACGCCAGAGTTCCATATTGTGATTCCAGGGACGTTCGATACTATGTCATTCAGGCTCGCATCGGTAAACGTCTCAACGATCCATGGTAGGATGGGTTCAGGAAACGCCTCAAGAGAAACCCATCCTGCAATCGCGCCGATCAGAAGCAAGAGCCCGGCGGCGAGTGCGGCAAGCCAGAGACGGATTTGCGCCAAGCCTCCGAAGAACAGCATGACCAGAAACGACATGATCCACAGTTCGCCGATGGACGGCAGAAGCACGTTTGTATAGTGATAGGCGTTGACGAGTATCAGATAGTCGCCAATGGCCACTAGGATCGATAAGAGGGCAGATGCCAACGCAACGACAACGAGGCGCCTCACGCGGACTGCGAACGTGGCACCGCGCCGTATGGGGTATGCAACCGATAGCAGCAACGACGCCACTATAGGCGGCAGCAGGAGCCAGACGTGACACAGCGGGTCTACGTCGCGCTCGCCTATTTCCCCCGAGATGCTGCTGCCGGGATATTCCGAGCTCGCACTGAGACCGGCCGTGTTAAGAAGACGTGTGATGCTCGAGCCGACTTGCTGTTGCAGGACGGGGTCGGTCGTTTTTTCGACCACCACATCGACGACGGCGTTCTTCACGTCTTCCGTGCTGTTGGTTATGTTTTGGGTTGTTTCGTTGATTTTGCGCTTCGTGTAGTCCTCAGGGATGACGATGGCTCCTGTCACCTCCTCGTTTTCGAGCGCCGTGTTCAGTTCGTCTTGCGTCTTGTACGTCTTGAACTCTATGGAATAGGAGTTGAGATGAGTCTCGCTGCTGCCGGGCGTCGCCGTGAAGAGCTCGCCACTCGTCAGCTTCTCGACCATTTGGGACCCGAGGTTGCTTTGGCCTTGGGAGGTCTGCACGCCCTCGTCTAGCGAGACAATACCCAGCTTCGTGTCGCGCGGGTCGGACGTCAGGAACGTGTAGAAAAGAAGAGCCAGCAAGAACAGGAGCAATGCGAGGGCGAAAAGTATGATGTGTCCGTGCTGCTTTTTGTGATACCTCTTCGCCATGAGGGCATTATATATGAATCACGCGCTCCAAACAATATCCGTCGCGGACACCGTATTTGCAGATGGGCAGATGGACAGACTCTTCGCGCCCAGCTCGGAGATCAGCGTCTGGACGATCACCATGCCGGGGTCACAGCGAGCACCGGCACCAAAAACGTCGAGTGAACCCTTGGTCGCCCCGTTGTTTGGAGGGAGCGATGTTGCGACTTACGTCGAGAAGTTCGCTCACGCCGCATAATCCATTCGCCATGATGATCGAACAGGCAGGCAGCGTTTCTGGCGGAGCTCTTCAGGCTACAAGACATCTAATGGCTGACACTTTCTCGAAACAAGGGCTCCCTTTTCCACTCTCTTCTTATCTGGATACGCAAACCAAGAACGGAAGACCTTGGAATAAGATTATAGATATCATTCAGGAGCTCTCCATCGAAACAACTGGCGATAAACGTCAGGCAGAAGCCATTTATATCCGTCTATTCACTATAAGAGCGCAAGATTTCATCGGTGGAGGTGCGGCGCTTGTATTGACCTCCGCATACATTAAAGCGCGTGGTATAGATGATTCCATTCGTAAGACGCAATTGAAGCTGGCGTACAGGGACGTGTAATATGCGTGTGTCATATAATTAGCGGGAATGGAATTTAATCTGAAAGGATAAGTTATGCCGGTTAAATCTCCTCAACATCGACCGCCTCAAGATATGAACTGCCCAATGCTTCCCATTGTGGATGGTTGCGCTCATGGAAAATGCCGATTCTGCGACATATTTACAGATATTCCCTTTACAGCGCTACCTATGGAAACCGTAATATCTGATATTGAGGAAATTGCAAAATATTCAACCGCCATAACTAGACGCATTTATCTTACCGGTGGTAATCCTTTTACATTGCCTACTAAGCGTCTAATTGAAGTGTTTGACGAGGTGGAAAAGCGCATTCCCACAGTAAATAGCTATGGTGGATTTTGTCGCATAGCCGATATTGCCAATAAAAGCGATGAAGATCTTGCGCTGCTTGCAAGTAGAGGCGTGGACGACATAGCTATAGGTGCAGAAAGTGGATTTGACGAAGCGTTAGCTTTTATGTGCAAAGGTCATACCGCTGCAGATATCATCGAGCAAGCAAAACGTCTTCATAAAGCTGGTATAAGTTTTACTTTCTTCTACCTTACAGGAATGGCTGGTGCGGGGCATACAGAGGAAAATGCTATCGCATCGGGAAAAGTTTTCAGCGAAGCTGCGCCAAAGCGCATTCTGGTAGTTACAATGACTCCAACTAAAACATGGCCCTTAGCAGCCGACATACAAGCGGGTAGATGGAAAGTACCCACGGAAATTGAAATGGCACACGAGATACGTACTCTTATCGCAAATTTGAATTGCGACTGTACGGTGAACTGTTCGCACGATACTGACATTCTGCGTTTTCAGGGTAGAGTTCCCGAAAACCAAGAAAAAATGCTGGAATTGCTTGACAATCTAATACCCAAAATGAACGAGCAAGCATCTAGGCGCATGCGCGAAATGCTTCATAAAGCCACTTTCTAGTTGGTTGGGTATTTATCATTGGCGCTGCACATTAGCATGCTTAAAAATTAATTGAAGAATAGGGGTTACTTGGTGCACGGGTTCGTGGCATACTGTTCCGTGACCTTTAAAAGCGGTACAGAGAGACCGACAAGGCACGCAGCTTAAACACGGCAGCTTTTCTCGGTTCATCTGTACGCACTCGACCAGTAAGGAGTGTGTATGAGCGAACCTCTCGTAAAATCCATTTGCATGAATGAAGAGGATATTGATCGCGCACTTACGCGCATGGCACATCAGATCCTCGAAGCAAATCACGGCGCAAAAAGTTTAGCGCTTGTGGGCATTGTTACACGCGGAGACATTTTGGCGAAGCGCCTGCGCGAACGCATTGAAGAAATTGAAGGCGTTTGCGTACCGCTAGGCAAATTAGACATCAGCTTCTACCGCGACGATTTTATGACGCACTTTGCCCCCGAAGTGCTAGGTACAGACATTCAATTTAACATAGATGGTAAAACCATAGTGCTAGTTGATGATGTACTTTACACCGGTCGCACAATTCGTGCGGCGCTTGATGCATTGATGGATATCGGTCGCCCTGCGGCGGTACAACTTGCGGTGTTAGTAGATCGCGGGCATCGCGAACTTCCCATACGCGCAGATTATGTAGGCAAAAACGTACCGTCAGCAGCAGATGAAAGCGTAAGACTTTTCTTACAAGATGTAGATGGTAAATCGGCGGTGGAAATTCTGGATGTTGATCCGGGTGGGCGCGCGGGAGCGGCGCCTCTGGGCACAAAGGAGGATACGGAATAATGGCTTTCCCGCACAAGCATTTAATTGACATCTCGGAATATTCAGCAGATGAAATAATGCTGCTATTGAAGACAGCCGAGAGATTCAAAGAAGTGAACGAGCGCCGCATCAAGCAGGTGCCGACACTAAAAGGCGCAACTATTGTGAACATGTTTAACGAGCCTTCTACACGTACACGCTCGTCGTTTGAAATTGCTGAGAAGCGCCTTTCTGCCAACAGTTTAAATTTCGGTGGAAGCTCCACATCTACAGTTAAAGGCGAAAGCTTATCCGATACGGTGGAGACACTTTGCGCCTACAAAGTGGATATGATAATTGTGCGCGATAAGCACGCAGGTGTACCGCGCAAAATTGCCGATTTATCTGGCGTGCATGTAATAGATGCAGGAGACGGCAAGCATCAGCATCCGACACAAGCTTTGCTTGACCTTTATTCCATCTGGGAACACAAAGGCAAGTTTGAAGGGCTAAATGTTGGCGTTGTGGGCGATATAAGCCACTCGCGCGTATGCGGCTCTCTTATTCCTGCGCTAAAAATAATGGGCGCTAATGTTTGTGTTATAGCACCGCCTACTTTGCTTCCGGCTGACGTAGCCACACTTGGTGCTGACAGCGCTACTAGCGATCTAAACAGCGTTCTTCCCGACCTAGACGTTGTTTATATGCTGCGCGTTCAGCGCGAACGTTTGGAAGGTGCGCCATTTCCTAGTTTGCGTGAATACAATATGTTGTTTGGGCTTACAAAAGAGCGAGATCATTTAATGAAGCCAGATGCTATTGTATGCCACCCGGGTCCCATTAATCGTGGCGTGGAACTAGATAGCTTTATGGCAGATCACCCCAAGCGTTCAGTAATTCTAGATCAAGTTTATGCAGGCATTCTCGTGCGCATGGCTGCGCTATATCAGCTTTTGGGAGGTACAAACGATGGCATTGATGCTTAAAAATGCGCGCGTAATCGACCCGCAGGTAGAACTTGACGAGGTAATCGATTTACTTGTGCGCGACGGACGCATTGTTGAAGTAGGCAAAAATCTTTCTATGGAAAAAGGTGAAGAGGTAGACCTTAGCGGAAAGATTTTGGTGCCGGGGCTTGTAGACATGCATGTGCATTTACGCGAGCCGGGTTTCGAACAAAAAGAAGATATAGCAAGCGGCACTAGGGCGGCGGCGCACGGTGGTTTCACGGCAGTATGCGCTATGCCCAACACTAATCCAGTAATAGATAATGCTGTCGGCGTAGAGTATGTGAAAGCGCGTGCAACGCAAGTAGGTAAATGCCGCGTTATTGTTTCTGGGGCATGCACTAAAAATCTTGAAGGCGAAGTATTGTCCGAGATGGGCGATATGATAGCGCACGGTGCAAAAGCATTTACCGATGACGGGCACGGTGTGCAAGACAGCGGTATGATGCGCCGCGTACTAGATTACGCTTCTCAGTTTGACCGCGTGGTTATGGTGCACTGTCAAGATAACTCCCTTGTGGGCGAAGGCCAGGTAAATGAAGGCGTGGCATCTACTCGCCTTGGCATGTTTGGCTGGCCAGCAGAGGGCGAAGAGCTAGAAATTGCACGCGACATAGCTCTTTGTAGATTAACTGGTTGCCCGCTTCATATTCAGCATATAACTACTGCTCGCGGTGTCGAAATGGTAAGAGCAGCTAAAGCGGAGGGGCTACCTGTTACTTGCGAAGTTACGCCACATCACATGTTCTTAACAGAAGATGATATTGACGATACATACCCCACTTCCCTTAAAGTAAATCCGCCGCTGCGCACTAAAGCTGATGCTAAAGCGCTAATTGAAGGTGTTGCAGACGGAACCATTGATGCCATAGTTACCGACCATGCTCCACATACCGATTGGGAAAAAGATAGAGAATTTGAGCTTTCGCCTTTCGGAATGATTGGACTTGAAACATCACTTGGCTTGGTGCTTACAAATTTGGTGAATAGCGGCGTAATAGATTACGCGCGCATGATTGAACTTATGGCAATAGCGCCGCGTGCTATATTGCGCGAAGACCCTGTGCGTATAGAAGCAGGAAGCATTGCCGACTTCACAGTGATTGATCCCGATAAAAAGTGGAATGTATCTCGCGATAATTTCTATTCAAAAGCCGGTAATTCAGGTTTCTTAGGGTTTGATTTAGTAGGGTGTGCCACCGATGTATATGTTGGCGGCTATGCAACATTGCGTGATGGGAAGATAGTTGAGTAAAGCTAGTGAAGCATTATTGTCGGGCACCTCTAAAGCTACAAGGTGCCCGGCACTGTTGGTGCTAGAAGATGGCAGCGCATTTTCTGGATTTTCGTGTGGTACTAAAGGAGAGGTTTTTGGGGAGGTGTGTTTTAACACCTCTGTTGAAGGTTATTTAGAAGTTATAACCGACCCTTCTTATGCGGGTCAAATAATAACCATGACTTATCCGCAAATAGGAAACTATGGCGTTGACGTGCAGGATGTACAGCGCGATACGCCCGCATTGCGCGGACTGGTTGTATATGATATGTGCAGCACGCCCTCTAGTTGGCGAAGTGTAGTTAGTTTGCCCGATTATTTGGCAGAACATGGTGTGGTAGCAATTGAAGGCATAGATACAAGAGCGCTTGTAAGACGCATTCGCGAATCTGGAGCTATGCGTGGTGGTATTTCTACAGAAGACTTGAATGTTGAAAGTCTGCTTAATAAAGTGCGCTCTCAAAAAAGCATTGTGGGCGAAAACTTGGTTGCCAGTGTCTCTTGCGATGCTATGCGCGCGGCTCCACATGTGCCGACAAATCACACATTCGCTTTGAGCGAAGCGCAGCCGCGTCAATTCAAAGTAATTGCATACGATTGCGGAGCTAAAGATTCAATATTGCATTCATTAACATTGGCAGGATGTGAAGTTGGTGCAGTTCCATGGAATACACCGGCGCAAGATGTTTTAAATATGCAACCTGATGGTGTATTTCTATCGAATGGTCCGGGAGATCCGGAGGCGGTTCAACAAACATATGATCAAGTGGCAAAACTTATGGGTAAAGTACCAATTTTTGGAATATGTTTGGGGCACCAAATGTTGTCGAAAGCAGCTGGAGCTAAAATAGAAAAGCTGAAATATGGTCATAGAGGTGGCAATCATCCTGTGGTCAATCTACTTAGCTCTCGCGTGGAAATAACTGCTCAAAATCATGGGTTCGGGCAAGTCTTTCAAAGTTTAGGTGAAATTATTCCAGAACAATCAGCAGGGCATGCGCAGCACTTCGACGATTTGCGCAAGTGGGCTGCATTGGGTGTAGCACCCGTTGTAAAAAATGAACGCTATGGACGCATTCGCTTAACCCATGTGAACTTAAACGATGGCACGCCTGAGGGAATGGAGTTTTTAGATATTCCGGCTTTCAGTGTGCAATATCACCCGGAAGCCTCTCCGGGTCCTACCGATTCGCATTATCTATTTACGGCATTTATGCGTCTTATGGCAGGAGATTCAGACTATCTGAATATTGATATAGCCCACGATCGTTTGCAGGGATGGAAGTTTGCTTGCAAGGAGGCCGCTAATGCCAAGGCGTAATGATATAGAAACCATTTTAGTAATAGGAAGCGGTCCGATTGTTATAGGTCAAGCATGCGAATTTGACTATTCAGGTGCGCAGGCGTGCAAAGTTCTTTCGCAAGATGGCTACAAGGTTGTGCTTGTTAATTCGAACCCAGCCACCATTATGACCGACCCCGAATTGGCTGACAGAACATATATTGAACCTATTACTGCTGATGCAATTCGCGACATTATTAAGAAAGAACGCCCCGATGCGCTGCTTCCAACCTTAGGTGGTCAAACTGCGCTAAATGCCGCAGTTGAACTTGCTGAAAAGGGTATTTTGGATGAGTTCGGCGTAAAAATGATCGGGTGCGATTTGGCTGCTATTCAGCGCGGTGAAGATCGCAAGGTCTTCAACGAATGCATGGCTGAACTCGGAATTGAAACAGCGCGTAGTGGTTATGCATACTCTGTTGAGGATGCAAAAAAGATTGTGGCGCAAATTGGCTTTCCTGTTGTACTGCGACCTTCATTTACACTGGGCGGCGCTGGTGGTGGCATAGCTCATAACGAAGAAGAATTAACGCGCATAGTTTCTCAGGGTTTAGAGTTATCGGTAACATCTGAGGTTTTGGTTGAAGAATCTATTGAGGGTTGGAAAGAATACGAGATGGAGGTTATTCGCGATAGCGCCGGAAACGGCATTATTGTGTGCTCCATAGAAAACCTAGACCCAATGGGTGTCCATACGGGCGATTCAATAACCGTTGCGCCGGCGCAAACTTTAACCGATATTGAATACCAACGCATGCGTGTAGCTTCTCTGGCAATTCTAGAACGCATAGGGGTGGAAACTGGCGGCAGTAATGTGCAGTTTGCCGTAAACCCGCAAAACGGTCGCATGATTGTAATAGAGATGAACCCGCGCGTATCTCGTTCTTCGGCGCTAGCTTCAAAAGCTACTGGTTTTCCTATAGCGAAGGTGGCGGCAAAGCTTGCTGTGGGTTACACCTTAGATGAAATATCAAACGATATAACAAAAGTAACACCGGCATGCTTTGAGCCCGCTATAGACTATTGTGTGGTGAAAGTTCCGCGTTTTGCTTTTGAAAAATTCCAAGGTTCTGACGATACTTTATCTACAAGGATGAAGGCTGTTGGAGAGGTTATGGCCGTTGGGCGTACATTTGAGGAAGCGTTTGGAAAAGCAATGCGCTCGCTCGAAAATGGACGCGCGGGGGCGCTATCTTCTGGCAATATTTCAGATCTTGATGAATTGCGTGAATTGATAAGTCGTCCTACTCCAGAGCGCATTTTCCATATTATGGATGCGCTTTGGGCAGGCATGTCATCTTCCGATATTTGCGAGATAACTCGTATAGATTCATTCTTTGTACAGCGCATGGCTGATATGGCGACCATTGGGCGTAATTTGGAAAATATGCGCCTAGATGAACTAGATGCGGATGCAATGCGCTTGCTTAAACAATACGGTATTTCTGATGTTGAAATAGCGCGCGCCACACATGCAAGTGAAGCAGAGGTTCGCGCAACACGTAAAGCGCTAGGGGTAATACCTGCCTTTAAGGCGATAGATACATGCGCTGCCGAATTTGAATCCAGCACCGATTATTTCTATAAAACTTACGGTGCAAGTGAAAGCGAAATAAGCACTTCCAATAAGCCGCTAGTTATCATTTTAGGGGCAGGACCAAACAGAATAGGTCAAGGTATCGAATTTGATTATTGTTGCGTTCATGCTAGCTATGCGCTTGCGGAACGTGGATTTGAAACAATAATGGTTAACTGTAACCCCGAAACCGTTTCCACCGATTACGACACTTCTGACAAGCTGTATTTCGAGCCACTAACATTTGAAGATGTAATGGATATAGCAGATGTTGAACACGCAAGCGGCGTAATAGTTACTTTAGGTGGACAAACGCCACTGAAATTGGCACGCCGTCTTCAGGATGCAGGCATTCCCATAATGGGAACATCTCCCGATTCGATCGATCTTGCAGAGGATCGCGATAGATTTGCAGCGCTTTTGGATAGATTGGCGATATCTTATCCGCCCGCCGGCATGGCTCATACTTACCAGCAGGCTGTGCAGGTGGCAGATAAAATTGGCTTTCCGCTGCTTGTGCGCCCAAGTTATGTGCTTGGTGGCAGAGGCATGGCTATTGTCTATGATGGTGTGCAGCTTGAGAAATACATGGGTGAAGCCGCGCGAATATCTCCAGATCATCCTGTGTATTTAGACCGCTTCTTAGAGGGAGCAGTAGAATTAGACTTAGATGCAGTTTGCGATGGCGAAACGGTGTACATCGGTGGCATTTTAGAACATATCGAAATGGCGGGTATTCATTCGGGCGATTCTGCGTGCTGCATTCCGCCATTTGCATTGCCGGAAGCTATTCAGCAGCGCTTGCGCGATATAGCGCGTATGCTTGCGCTCGAATTGGGCGTAATTGGACTTCTGAATATTCAATTCGCCATAAAAGATGGCATAGTATATGTGATAGAAGCAAACCCGCGTGCCAGCCGTACAGTGCCGTTTGTTTCGAAAGCAACCGGAGTACCGCTTGCTAAGGTGGCAGCGTGCGTTATGTCTGGTGAAAAGTTAGTCGATATGAATCTTCCACCCGATACGCGGCTTTTAGATCATTTCTGTGTGAAAGAGGCTGTTATGCCTTGGGGCAGATTCCCCGGATCAGATGTGGTACTTGGACCGGAAATGCGCTCTACCGGCGAAGTTATGGGAGTTGCACGCAATTTCCCACTTGCTTATATGAAAACTCAACTTGCTATAGATTACGAAATGCCCAAAGGTGGTAAAGCGTTTATTTCTGTAAATGACCGCGATAAGAGAAACGTGCTACCCATAGCTAGAAATATTAAGCGTCTTGGCTTTGAAATTTTAGCAACACAGGGAACAGCGCGTGCATTGCGGGCTGCTGGTGTAGAATGCGAAGAAGTTGGCAAGATTTACGAAGGCTCAAGCGATATAACGGCATCCATTGCTGCAGGAGAGATTTCTATTATTATAAATACTCCAATGGGTTCTGCTACGCGAGGTGATGGATACGAACTGCGAGCAGCAGCTGTGCGTCATGGCATAACATGTGTTACTACTTTAGCAGCGGCGCAGGCTTTTGTAGCAGGTATGGAAGTGGCTTCAGAAAGCAACTTTGAAGCGGTGTGTTTGCAAGATCTACCTAGATGGAGATGATGCACCTTGAGCGGATTATTTGATGAAATGGGCGAGGTCAAGCAGAACTTACAAGTTGGTCCCAATCTTTATCTTTTAAGTATGCTTGCACCTAAAACAGCTAGTAAGATACTTCCCGGTCAATTTGTACATATGCAGATATCTACAAACCCAGCACATGTGCTCAGGCGACCATTCTCTATTTATGCGGCAAATCCTGAAAATGGAATGATTGACATTTTGTATCAGGTTGTTGGCAGCGGTACGCGCGAGATGACGTTTTGGCAAGCGGGCGATAAAGCACCTATGATTTCGCCTATAGGGCATGGGTGGACGCTGTCAGACGATATTCATAAAGCTTTGCTTGTTGGTGGTGGAGTAGGAGCTGCTCCTCTCTACATGCTCTGTGTTGCGCTATGTAAAAGCGGAGTTCAAGTTGATGTCGCTTTGGGTGCGGGTTCTTCAAATAGTTTAGTATGCCTAGATAGATACAATGAACTTGCTATGCCTAAACTTCGCGTGCTGTGCGCAACCGATGATGGTAGTTACGGAATTTCTGGGTTCTGTACATCCATTGCTCAAGATGCCCTGCAATGCGCTGCAGATTCTGATGCTCCTTACGATTATGTAGCTACATGTGGTCCAGAGCCTATGATGAAAATAGTTGCTAATTTGGCGCACACTGCTAACGTGCGTTGCGAAGTTTCGCTTGAGCGCCGTATGGCTTGCGGTGTTGGGGCTTGTCTTTCGTGTGTAGTTGATACTAAAGATGGCAAAAAGCGTGCTTGTGTGGATGGTCCAGTATTCGATGCGCAGGAGCTACTATGGTAAACATGAGCGTCAATTTAGGCGGGTTACACATGAAAAACCCTGTAACCACAGCTTCTGGTACTTTTGCTGCCGGGCTTGAATATTCCGACTTTATAGATGTGGCGGCTCTTGGTGCTGTAACTACTAAAGGAGTTTCTCTGAACGGGTGGGAAGGCAACGCTAGTCCGCGTATCGCCGAAACACCTTCTGGCATGCTGAATTCTATAGGATTGCAAAATCCCGGAGTAAACCATTTAATACAAAATGAAATACCTTGGTTAAAAGCTAAAGGTGCAAGTGTAATTGTTAACGTATCCGGGCACAGCATCGATGAATATGTCCAAGTTATAGAGGCTTTAGAGCCGCATCCTGTAGATGCTTACGAAGTGAATGTATCTTGCCCTAATGTAGATGCAGGCGGCATGACAATGGGGTGCAGCCCAGTCTCTGTCGGACAAGTAGTTCAAAAGTGTAGGTGCGCTACGTCGCGTCCGTTAATTGTGAAGCTAACACCTAACGTTGGCGACATAACAGAAATCGCTAAAGCAGCAGAAGCATCTGGAGCTAATGCCATTTCGCTTATCAATACTCTTTTAGGCATGGCAATAGATGCCCGCACACGAAAGCCTAAACTTGCACGCGTAGTGGGTGGTTTATCAGGACCTGCAGTAAAACCTGTAGCGCTTCGTATGGTTTGGGAATGTTCGCATGCCGTATCTGTTCCCATACTTGGAATGGGTGGCATATGTACCGGTGAAGATGCTGTTGAATTTATGCTTGCAGGCGCTACAGCTGTAGCAGTAGGTACTGCGAACTTTACAAATCCGCACGCTAGCGCCGATGTTGTAGATGGTATCAGGCATTATTGTGAGATGTATGGCGTAAAAGACGTAAACGAATTGATAGGAGCACTGGAATGCTAAATCATTTCAATGAAGAATCTCGCAAAGATAGAGTTATTGTCGCGCTCGACTGTGAAGCTGATAAAGCGATTGCAATTGCTTATGAATTAGCTGGTGTTGCTTCTTGGGTAAAGATTGGTATGACGCTATATTATGCGTATGGTACCGACCTAATCAAAATGCTGAAACAACGCGGTTATAAAGTATTCTTAGATCTAAAATTCCATGATATTCCGCATCAAGTTGAAGGCGCTGCCAGATCGGCGGCGGAATCGGGTGCGGATATGCTAACTATGCATACATCCGGCGGTGTCCCTATGATGGAAGCCGCGCAGCGTGGGGCAATAGCTGGTGCTAGCAATATTGGAAGAAGCGTACCTGTAACGCTTGGCATTACGGTATTAACGTCAATGGATGAGACTACGCTTAACCAATGTGGAGTTGCACGTCCTATGCAAGATCAGGTTCTCGCTCTGGCCGATCTTGCAGTAGATGCTGGGATATCGGGTGTTGTTGCTTCACCTATAGAAGCCGCTGCCCTTCGTGCGAAAATGGGAGAGAATGCCTATATTGTGTGTCCGGGCGTGCGTCCCGCTGGTTCTGCACTTGGCGATCAAAGCCGTGTAGCAACACCTTCACAAGCATTCGATAATGGTGCTTCGCACATTGTGATAGGTCGTCCAATTACAGATGCTGACGATCCGATAGCAGCCTTCTGCCGCATAGCAGAAGAATTAAACTAGCGAAACTAAAAGGCTGCAACTATGAGCAGAGGTCATCTAATAGTTATATCCGGACCTTCTGGGGCAGGGAAAGGCACGCTGGTAAAGCGTTTAATTCAAGATGTAGCAAATACATGGATTTCTGTGTCTGCAACAACGCGCCCGCCGCGCCAAGGAGAACGTAATGGTCGCGAATACTTTTTTATGTCGCGCGAAGCTTTTGAGAAAGCAATAGAGCAAGATCGCTTTTTGGAATGGGCTGAATACGACTCAAATTTGTACGGCACACCTATGGGTTCTGTTCTTGAACATATTGATGCAGGCGATGAGGTAATTTTAGAAATAGAAGTACAAGGTGCTGCAGCTGTAAAAAAGCGTATGCCTGAATGTAAAATGGTATTTGTAGAGCCACCATCTCTTTCCATACTCGAAGAGCGCCTAAGGGGTAGGGGAACTAATAGCGAAGCATCCATTCGAGCTAGAATGGAAACCGCAAAACTGGAGCTTTCGCGCAAATTAGAGTATGATAAATTGCTTGTGAATGATGACCTTGATACCGCAGCGAAAGAGCTTGCGGATTATGTGACCGGTTTGACAGATTAGATTTGAGGCAAGAAGACATATGAGCATAATCGAACCACCTATCGACATTCTGCTTGAAGAGGCTGATAATGATCGTTTTTTGCTGTGCACACTAGCTTCTAAACGTGCACATGATATTAACGACATGATGCGTGGTCAGCGAGATCGCGCTATTGCATTGCAAACAGCAGTTGAAATTGCTCGTGCTGCCGACACAAAGCCGCTTACAATGGCGTTTAATGAAATAGCACGCCATGATGTGTCGTATAATCCCGAAAGCATAGATGTTCATAATCACTAATTTTATTGAGAACAGTTTGCGCTTTGATTATGTATCAGCGAGTAATACTGGTTCATTACCACGAAATCGGGCTTAAGGGCAAGAATAGAGGGTCTTTCGAGCAGAGGCTTCTTAAAAACTTGAAGTTTCTTCTTGAAGGTTTTCCCGTAGTTGATATTCATAGAATTTCTGGACGGCTTGTCGTTTTTCTTAAAGAAGGCACAAGTCTTCATATTGCCTGTGCGTGCGAAGAAATAATTGCGCAGATACCCGGGGTGGCGCGTGCGTCTTGCGGTTTTAAATGCCCGCGAAATATGGATGATATTGGGCAAGCTGCTATAAATGCTTTAGCTGAGGTACAAACATTTGAAACCTTTAAGGTACAAGCGCGACGCAATCATACCGATTTCGAGATAGATTCAATGCAAATTAACCGCGATATTGGTGCGGTTTTGTGTGAGGCTTATCCTACCAAGCATGTAAAGATGAAATCCCCCGATGTGCAAGTTGATGTAGAGGTTATACAAAATAGCGCGTTTGTGTATGCAAAAAGTATCGTTGGCATAGGCGGCTTACCGGTGGGAAGTTCGGGGCGCGTTGTGTGCCTGCTCTCATCTGGCATCGATTCACCTGTTGCTTTGTGGCGCCTAGCGCGTCGCGGAGCCAATTGCATAGGCGTTCATTTTTCGGGTGCGCCTGTTACGAGCGACACATCAGAGTATCTCGTAGACGACATCGCGCATGTTCTAGAGAAAACAGGATGTATATCTCGTATATACACTTGCGCTATGGGCGATTATCAGCGCGAAATATCGGTATTAGCTCCGCCACCGCTACGTGTAATTCTGTATAGGCGTCTTATGTTTAAGACGGCAGAACGCATAGCGCACATAGAAGGTGCACGTGCTCTTGTTACAGGCGAGAGTTTGGGACAAGTTGCATCACAGACACTAGATAATATAGCCGCAACAGATCAATCTGTTAATCTACCAATTCTGCGACCACTTATTGGTACAGATAAGCAGGAAATAATTGCTCAGGCACAGCAGCTTGGCACATTTGAGATTTCTTCTCAGGATGCTCCCGATTGTTGTACCTTGTTTATGCCGCGCTCTCCTGAAACGCACGCAAAGATAGATGCTGTTTTGCAAGCGGAAAGCGAATATCCACTAGAGAATTGGGTAGAAGAACTTGCAAGCAATGCATGTGTGCATGAATACAATTCACCATTACTAAAACGCAAGAATTAGCTCCCTTACTGCACGTATTTATATAGTGTTAGATAAGTGCCAGAATTATGCACGATATTTGCAAGGTTTCTGCAAGATTTATATTGAAATAAATTCGCATTTTATTTAGTAAAAGATAGTTTTGATATTGAATGCATACTGCCATGTGCGCATAAATTTATAGTAATTAATCTTGCATTTCTATAACGCCTACGTTAGATCTAATATCTACACTTCCGAGGAAACCTAAGTTTTGGAGGCGAAAATGGGTTTCCAAGATTATTCGGAAAGTGCAAAATCAAAACTACACCTAGGACAAATACGTCCGCAAATAGTAATAGGAATTGCTGCAATATGTGTCGTAGCATTAGGTGCTCTGCTTTTCGGTTTGAAGAGCGTTGCCGATACAAATAACTTTCAAATTGTTGAAGCTCAAGCAGCAGAGACTACAGAAGATGCGGGGGTACAAGTAGAAGATGCTAAAGAAGCAAGCATCTTTGTTCATGTAACAGGTTGTGTTCTTAACGCTGGTCTTTATGAATTAACTGATGGTGCACGAATAGCTGATGCTATAAGTGCTGCTGGTGGTTTTTCTGATAATGCCTGTACAGATGCGTTGAATCTTGCACAAGTTATCACTGATGGAGAACAAATCTCAGTACCCAGTAAAGAAGACATGGCGCAAATTTCCGCTGCTACAGCAGCCCCTGAAGACACTTTGTCTGCATCTAATCAGACACCGAGCGGTGCGCAGTCTTCAAGGGTAAACATCAATACAGCTGATGCTGCGCAACTACAGACAATAAGCGGAATTGGCGAGTCTAAAGCAAAGAAGATAATCGCCTATCGCGAATCAAACGGAAAATTCAAAAGTGTAGAAGACTTAACAAATGTATCGGGTATAGGCGAGAAAACGCTCGAATCAATACGCGACCAAATTTGTGTATGATGAAAAATACAAGCAACACACTTATATCCGATGAAAGACCCACTAAACCGGGTCTTTCGATTTTACTCCCATTTGCTTTATTGCTTTGGCTAGCATGTGCGCTTACATACAACGCATCGTTTCTATTGAGTATTGATAGCTGTATCCGCTATTCACTTATAGCTACAGTCGCATTTCTTGTTGCGTCTTTGCTTTGCATATCGAAAAAAATTCGTCCACTTGCACTGATGTGTATTTCGCTAGCACTAGGTTGCGCTTTTGGCTTTTTCGGTGCAGGCGCAATACATAGTAAAGCAGACGCAGCAATAAGGGATAGTGGTCAGTGGCACCTATCGCTTATTTCAGATGCCAAAGATGGTGCTTTTGGGTCTTCTGCATACGTACTATCGCGTGGTCCGCACAATCAGACAGCTAAAATATTCGTTCAATTCCGCGAAAATGTAGAACTGTTTCGTGGGGACGAATTAATACTAAGTGCCTCTCCTAAAACTATTAAAGAATCAAGTTCTGAGTTTTATTGGAGTCAAGGAGTAGGTTGTTCGATAACAGCGGATACATACGAACTTGTTGTGCGCGATGGTATTATTTCGGCTTTACAAAATATAAGAAAACAAGCTATTAGTCTGTTTGAGGAATTTGGTGGGGACCAAGCGGGATTGTTGCAGGCTTTAGCTTGCGGTTATAGACAAGGCATTGAAGACAGTGGAATTTATGAATATTACAAAAGGTGTGGCTTAGCACATCTTGTAGCTGTATCAGGTGCACATCTTGGCATTGTCACCATTCTTTTTCGTTGGCTGCTTAGCTTTCTTAAAATGCCACGTATTGCTGTAACTATTATTCTTATAGCGTTTGTTTTAGCTTACTTAGTGCTTGCTGGTGTACCAATATCTGCGCTACGCGCGGCTTTTATGGTTGTACTGTCGCTCTTATCTCCCTTTGCTAAACGCCGAGATTCCGCAATAAGCGCTCTAGCATTATGCATAATTGTATTTATTTGCACCGATCCTGCAGTTTCAATATCTGCTTCGTTTGTATTATCAGTTGGTTCAACTTTGGGAATTTTGCTATTTGCAGGGCTTGTGTCATCTTGGTTTTCCTCTTGTCCTAACTCTATTCGCAAAACGATAGGCGCTCCTATCGGAATGACACTAGCTTCAAATGTAGCAACTTTGCCGTATTCCATGGCTTTATTTTCGCAACTTCCACTAGTTGCGCCTTTGGCAAACATTGTAGCAACTCCGCTGTTTACTATATCCTGCGTTGGTGCCTTACTGGGCGCAGTAATTTCATGTATGTTTCCAGCGGCGGCTGTAGCTATAGTTCAGCTGGCAGCAATTTCTGTAATGCCATTAAGCGTGGCAGTAGAATTTTTAGCAGACATTCCTTTTGGATGTATTGCCATTAGCGTTTCGCCGTGGGTAATGCTTTTGCTGAGTGTTGCAATGTGTCTTACTCTTTGGTTTCTCTGGCCTAGCTTGCACCTAAATGTTGCTATGGCATTTTTTATTTGTTCGTATGCTGCTGTAGCAATCTTTATATTTCTGTCTCCATTAACAAAAGCCGACGAAATAGTAATGCTTGACGTTGCGCAGGGCGATTCATTCCTTGTGCGTAGCAAAGGTTCATCTATTCTTATAGATACAGGAAATCAAGACAGTTTGCTAAAAGAGGGTTTGGCAAATTTAGGAGTATATAAACTTGATGCGGTAGTTATAACCCATCCAGATGACGATCATTGTTCTTCTTTAGAATCGCTATCTACGTATATGCAAATTGATAGAGTATATTCATCTAAATTTTTGCTCAATTGCGAATGTGAAAATTGCTCCGAATTACGTAATTCAGCTGAACGCGCTAGTGATAGTGAACTGCAAGGACTTAGCGTTGGCGACACTCTTAAAGTTGGCATTTTTTCGCTTCGCGTTATATGGCCCAACGAGTACAAAGACGAAGGAGGAAACTCCGATAGTATTTGTCTGTTATGCGAAGCAGATTGCAATAGCGATGGTATATGCGACTACAAAACTTTGTTCACAGGAGACGCCGAAGCCGAACAGTTAGATGAATTACTTAATTCGGGCAGCGTAGGCGATATTGATGTTTTAAAAGTTGGACACCACGGTTCAAAAATTTCTTTGACTAAAGCTATATCAAATAAATTGCAGCCGGAAATAGCGTTAATAAGTTGTGGTGCCAATAATAGATATGGGCACCCATCCGATGAAGCATTGGAATGCCTAGATACATCGAAATGCATTATGCGCACGGATATAAATGGACAAACTTCCTTAACTTTCAAGGAGGAAGGCATAGAAATTAAATCTAGCTCTTAATAAGTTGCTGACATCTTATATACGGGATGCGCCTCGCTGGTTTAGAATGATGCTATGGCTAACAAACAAGAAAAAGAATTGCTCCCAGCATATCTAGTAGTGGGCGACGATGCGCTTAAGCGCGAAGCCGTTATGAAACGCATGCGTATGCGTCTTGAAAAACTAGGCGATTTGTCGTTTAACTCGGATACGTTCGACGGTGCTCAATGTAGCGGAATCGACATAGTAAGCGCTTGTAACACTGTTCCTTTCGCCAGCCAAAAGCGACTTGTACAGGTTAATGCAGCTGATAAGCTTAGAAAGGCTGGAGTGGATGCTGTATGCGATTATCTTAAAAACGCTAACACTACAACTGTGCTAATGCTTTTAGCGGAAAAACTTGCGAAAAATACTAAGTTATACAAAACTGTTTCGTCTCTTGGTGCAGACGCTGTTATAGATTGCGCTCAGCCTAAAAGTTACAAAATGCAGGCACACGTTCGCGCTATGGCACCTACACATGGCATTACTATGACAGATGATGCTGCCGCCAAACTGATAGAACTTGTTGGTACCGATACTGTACGACTAGATAACGAAATCAAAAAACTAGCCAGTGCTCATCGAGGATCGGATGCGGTCAACGTAAATGAAGTTATTGCCCTCGTAGCCGACACATCTGTGGTGAAGCCTTGGGAATTTGTTGACGCTTTTGCAGCGCGCAACATGGTTAAGTGTCTCAACTACCTCCCTAAAGTAGGGGATAGTAGCCCTATAGCACTTCTGTCTATGTGTACTTCCAAAATACGTGAACTTATGTGCGCACAGTCTTTGCTTGTATCTGGTGGCTCTACTGCACAAATTGCATCAGAATTAGGTGTACCAGAATGGAAAGTGAAAAACCACGCTCAATGGGCTAGGCGTTTTTCCGAATCCGATCTTCGCCGCGCTCTTATCTCGTCGATGCATACTGAACAAAAAATGAAGAGCGGCACCCCTGCAGATGCCGCTCTTAGAGATTGGGTAGTAAATACCTTGGCGAAGTAAACTATTCAGCAGCCTCTTCTGCTGGCGCTTCTTCACTTGCCTCAGCTTCAGCTGCAGCGGCTGCAGCGGCTTCTGCCTCAGCCGCTTCTTTAGCAGCTTTTTCCTTGCGCTTAAGAGCAGCAGCTTCTTCCTTCTTATGCTTTTCTGCACGCTTAGCTTTCTCTTTAGAAGCAGCTTCCATTTCCTTCTTGCGGGCTTCCTTGGCGGCCTTTTTCTTGTTGCCAGTCTTTTCTTGTTTCTTAGGCTCAGCCTTCTTGTATGCCTTACGATCGTCTTCAGTGACAATTGTGTTGGCTAGCTTCATTACGCCGCTTTTGCGATTGGCTGCCTGATTCTTCTTTATGGCACCTTTTGTAACAGCCTTGTCCATCAAACGGCAGCAAGCAAGCGCTTCAGCGTATGCCTCGGCACCATTGCCAGCCTCTACAGCATCTTTAACGCGACGGGTAGCTGTTTTCAGCTCGCTTTTAATAGCGCGATTGCGCATGCGACGCTTTTCGTTAGTAATAATGCGCTTTTTCTGAGACTTAATATTAGCCATTTTCCTCTTCCTTACATATTGATATTACGCCAGTGTGGTGGGTGTAAATTCGAAGATATGACAAAAGGATTAAAGCAGACAACGCAACGCAATAAACCGCATTCACGGATATGCGCATGACCCTCGGGATTTCTAGGTCACATCTACGTCGCCAGCCGGCAATCCTTTAGCAGCCACGTCTGCGGATTCGCTTCCGTATAAAACGAAGCGAGCACCTTACTGGACACAATGCGATAGAATAACCCATTGCAGCGCGTAAGTCACGACTTAATCGGGAATTTCCGCTGTAATTAATTATTAAACTACGTACACGGAAGATGAAATGTCGCAAGATCTTCAACATATAAGAAACTTTTCAATAATTGCCCATATAGATCATGGCAAATCGACCATATCCGATCGCATTCTTGAACAAACCGGTACTGTTGCTGCGCGCGATATGCAAGAGCAGTTACTTGACACGATGGATATAGAACGCGAGCGCGGAATAACAATAAAAAGCCAAGCTGTACGCGTTATGTATACCGCAGACGATGGCGAAGAATATCAACTTAATTTGATTGACACTCCGGGTCATGTTGATTTTACTTACGAGGTATCACGGAGTTTAGCAGCATGTGAAGGAGCAATTCTTGTGGTAGATGCCACACAAGGAGTAGAGGCTCAAACTGTTGCTAATGCCATGCTTGCCATGAATGCCAACTTAGAAATAATTCCGCTTATTAATAAGATAGATCTACCGGCAGCAGAGCCTGAACGTGTTCGTGCTGATATTGAAGATAGTTTGGCAATACCCGCAGATGATGCAGTACTTGCTTCTGGCAAAACCGGGCAAGGCATACACGACTTGCTGGAGTCTATTGTCTACAACATTCCTTCTCCTACAGGCAACCCTAATGCTTCATTGCGCGCACTTATATTCGATAGCTTTTTTGATGCATACCGAGGTGTTGTTGCTCTTATTCGCGTTATAGACGGGCACGTTTCAAAAGGCGATCAAATATATATGATGGCTACTGGTAAAGAAGCTCTTGTAGAGGAAGTGGGTGCAAGACGACCCGCAGAACAGCCCACTGATTCACTTAGTGCGGGTGAAGTTGGCTATCTAGTTACAGGCTTGAAGGATGTTAGTCAAGTAAAAGTTGGCGACACGATAACATCGGTTGAAAGTGGGGTAGACGAACCTTTACCGGGATATCGCGAAGCGAAACCTATGGTTTTCACAGGGCTTTATCCTATAGAAGGCGATCAATACGAGCCGCTTAAAGAAGCGCTTGAAAAGTTAAGCTTGAACGATCCGGCGCTTGTCTGGGAACCCGAAACATCACATGCGCTTGGATTTGGCTTCCGTGTTGGCTTTTTAGGTTTGCTTCATATGGAGGTCATAAAAGAGCGTCTAGAACGTGAATTTAACTTAGACCTTTTGGCTACTGCGCCAAGCGTGGAATATCACGTTTTCCTAAAAGGTGGCGATATGATATCGCTTAATTCGCCACAAGAAATGCCAGACCCCGGCGCTATAGAGCGCATAGAGGAACCCTATCTAAAGGCTAAAGTGCTAATTCCGCCAGATTATGTAGGCGCAGTAATGGATTTAACCGTTGCGCGGCGCGGCACTTTTGTCACTATGAACTATTTGTCTCAAACAACTGTTGAAATGCTTTGGGAAATACCATTGTCGGAATTAATAATGGATTTCTTTGACAAGTTAAAATCTAGCACAAAAGGTTACGCCAGCTTAGATTACGAGTTTATGGGCTACAAACCGTCAAATTTAGTGAAGCTAGATATTCTATTGGCAGGTAAACCAGTTGATGCCCTGTCGTTTATTGTCCATCGCGATAAGGCTTACGATCGCGGACGTGTGTTGTGCGAAAAACTAAAAGAGATTATTCCGCGTCAAATGTTTGAAGTGCCAATTCAAGCCGCTATTGGTGGCAGAGTATTGGCGCGTCAAACCGTTAAGGCGAAGCGCAAAGATGTACTTGCAAAATGTTACGGCGGCGATATTACCCGCAAGCGCAAGTTGCTCGAAAAGCAAAAAGCCGGTAAAAAGCGCATGAAAGCCATCGGTAGTGTAGAGGTTCCGCAAGAAGCGTTTATGGCTATATTGAAAGTTGACGAATAGAAAACATCGCCTTTTATTAGAACATGAAGTTATATATTATTGAAACATGAAAAAGAGACAAGAATACGATTGGCTAAATGATCCTTTTGATGAAGAGGCTCAAAAAGCTGAGCTCCAGAAAGCACACTCATCTCAAAGTCGCAGTTGCATTTTGGTTATATTGGTATTGCTTGTTTTGATAATTGTTTTAGCTCTATTTGGATGCAGCGTATTTGCTGAACTTAATTCATTTGAGTAGTTCTGTGGAAGGTGTATTCGGCAAACGTGTTCTTTTAGCGCCAATGGCTGGTGTTTCTGATATTGCGTTTCGCAGTTTATGCTTGCATGCCGGAGCCGATCTTGCGTTTACTGAAATGGTTTCAGCAAAAGGACTTTCATATGCTAATGAAAAGACTCGTCATTTGCTAGATAGGGCGGAAGGCGAGATGCAAGTTGGCGTGCAAATATTTGGGCACGAACCCAGCATAATGTCTGCGCAAGCAGCTTGGATAGAAGATGTAATGGGTGATGCACTGGCTTGCATAGATATTAATATGGGCTGCCCTGCTCGCAAAATCGTGTCAAAAGGTGACGGCTCTGCGCTTATGAAGACACCAAAACTTGCTGCTGAAATAGTAAAGTCAGTTGCAAGTGTGGTGAAACATCCGGTCACTGTGAAATTTCGCCGCGGATACAGCGAAGAGACAGGCGAGACAGCACCCGCTTTCGCCAAGCATATGGAAGAGGCTGGCGCAGCTGCAGTATGTGTTCATGGCAGGTTTTCAACCCAGATGTATCGCGGTGTTTCTGATATGTCAACCATTGCTAGAGTTAAGTCTTCTGTATCTATTCCGGTTATAGGTAACGGCGATATCAAATGCGCCTCAGATGCTATACGCATGATCGATAAGACAGGCTGCGACGCGATTATGGTGGCGCGTGGCGCGCAGGGTAATCCGTGGATATTCACTCAGATTAAAGCAGCTTTAGATGGTGCTGCGCAACCGAGTATTCCTACGATGGAGCAGCGTATATCAATGGCGCGCCAACATGCACAGCTTTTAAGTCAGCGCGAAGGGCGCAATATTGTACGCATGCGCAAACATGCCATGTGGTATATAACCGGAATGCCTTTCGCTAGCGCCGCAAGAGGGCGTATTAATCAATGTGAATCGTTAGAAGATTTCGAAGAGTTGTTTGATTCTTTATTGCATAGGACACATATCGTTGCGGAAGAGGAATAAGCATGCCACACGATCCTTACAAAGCTCTCTATATCCATATTCCCTTTTGTAAAAGTAGGTGCATCTATTGCGATTTCGCAACAAAAGCCCAAGATAGTTCTTCCCCTGAAATAACAGAGTACTTTGAAGATCTTATATCAAAGATTCGCGAATTTTCCAAAGCAGGTGAACTGTCTTCAATTGAAACTGTTTACATAGGAGGTGGCACACCCACGCATGCAGGAAATGCAAACTTAACAAGTTTGTTGTATGCGCTTGGAATTAGCATGCATCTAACGCCTAGCGTAGAGTGCACCGTAGAGGCAAATCCAGAATCATTGGATGAACGAATGGTGGATGATCTGTGGGCGCTTGGCGTAAATAGGCTTTCGTTGGGTGTACAGAGTTTCGATGATAATTTATTGTCGTTAATTGGACGCGCGCATAATTCTGAGGAAGCAGTACGCGCAATACGTACAGCGCAGCGCAAATTCGAGAACATAAGCGTAGACTTGATGTGCGGACTTCCCGGGCAAACCCTTGATAGTTTTATATCAGATGTGCGCCAAGCGATAGAACTTGGAGTAAAGCACATAAGCATCTATCCACTTAGCGTAGAAGAGCATACTCCACTAAATAATATGATTTGTGCCAACATGTTTCCCGAGCCTGATGAAGACTTACAAGCCGATATGATGGAAGAAGCCAGTCGCATTTTACGTCAAAGTGGATTTTTGCATTACGAAGTTGCCAATTACGCAATACCCGGATACGAAAGCAGACATAATTGTTCATATTGGCAAGGAATTCCTTATTTAGGTATTGGATTTTCCGCCACCACTATGACCCAAAATGCTAGTCGGCGTATGCGAGTACAAGATAATCATGTAGTAGACGATCTGAATGCCTCTCAAATGGTGGCAGAAGATCTTATGCTTGCAATGAGAATGGCTAAAGGTGTATCAGATGATAAATTGAATGAAGCTGCATTGATTCTTCCGCAAGCTATGCAAGCTTTTCAAGACTTAGCTGCAGATGGATTTTTGGAGCATGCCGACAATAGATGGCAACCAACAAAGCGCGGTTGGCTGTGCGGCAATCATCTTTATGGAGCACTTTTAGATTTATCTAATCAATAATTAGCACTCTAGACCTTCGGCTGCTAAAATAAGACACACTGTATACAATAGTTTGAATTTTGGAAGCGAGGAAGATGCTCTCCGATAGGCGACAGCAGGTTTTACGGGCGCTCATAGAAGAATATATAGCTCATGCTATGCCCGTAGGGTCGCGAACCATAGTTGAACATTATGGTTTAGGTGTCAGTTCTGCTACGGTCAGAAACGATCTATCTGCCCTAGAAGACGAAGGCTACATCCAGCAGCCACACACATCTGCAGGACGCATTCCCACTGATGCGGGATATCGCGCTTACGTTGAAGAGCTAATAGCATCGGGTGCGCTTAAAGACGATCATCCACATCGCTCACTTGTAGAGCAATTGCGCAAAAGTGCCGACGTTTTGGATGAACTTATGGAGCGTACTTCTGCCGAACTTGCTCGTTTAACTGATTGTCTATCTTTGGTTTTACCGCCCGATGAAGGAGAAACTCATCTTCGCCAGATTTCACGAATGGGTCTTTCCGCATTGATGCGAAAACCGGAGTTTCAAGATTCGTCTACCTTATTACCCCTGATGGAAATATTAGAAGATGAATCGGTATTGCTTAGCGTATTCAATGACGAAGGGCAGCGCAGCGGCAATATAATGGTGCGCATCGGAAGCGAAAACGCATCTGCTGGGCTCTCTGGCGTTTCGGTTATTACCGGAGTATATGGTAGAGGATCTGCTCAGGGAATTGTAGCCGTTATAGGACCTACACGTATGGATTACACAGGCGTTATTCGTGCAGTAAGAGCAGCACGAGACGCAATGGGAGAGAATGGATAAAACACAATATGCCAACTGCTACGAAAGATCTATATGAAATCTTAGGCGTTTCTCGTGATGCAAATGAAACCGAAATAAAGAAGGCTTACAGGCGACGCGCTCGCGAATTGCATCCCGATGTTAATAAATCTCCAAATGCAGAAGATGAATTCAAAGAATTAAACGAGGCATACGATGTGCTCTCTGATGCATCTAAAAGAGCGCAATATGATCGTTTTGGTACCATTCCCGGGGCTGCCGGGGGAGGTAGTGGATACGTTGATTTTGAAGATATTTTCGGTGGCGGATTCGGTGGAATGGGCGACATATTCTCGTCTTTCTTTAGCGGCTTTGGCGCAAACGCTGCGCGTCAGGTGCGCAAAGATGGTCGAGATATGGGTATCGGATTAAAGATTACTCTGGAAGAAGCAGCCAAAGGTGTAAAAAAAGAGATCGTATACGATAGATTAGCACCATGCGCCGATTGCAATAGCACAGGTCTTGGTCCAGATGGCAAAAGCGTACAATGCCCTGAATGCAAAGGCACCGGACGCGTAGTTACAGTACAACGAACATTTTTGGGAGATATGCAATCGTCTCAGACTTGTTCGAAGTGTAATGGCACAGGCGAGAGCATAGAAGGCGCATGTGAAGAATGTGGCGGACAAGGTCGTATTCCAGATAGACAACGCGTTTCTGTAGAAATACCTGCAGGAATCCACGATGGTCAGCAACTCCGTGTTCCTAATTACGGCGAAGCGGGATTGCAGGGTGCGCCCTCTGGCGATTTGATTGTAACTATTCGCATGCAGCCGCATGAATACTACGAGCGTGATGGCGATAATTTGCATGCCCAAATTGATATTTCTATGGTGCAAGCAGCGCTAGGATCGACAGTTTTAATAGATGGCATTCTTGAAGACGAAGAAGTATCTATCAAAGTTCCGCACGGTACTCAAAATGGAGATGTTTTGCGCATTAAAGGTTTCGGTATGCCAAAGATTAAAAGTGATTCTCGCGGCGATCTTTATGCGCACGTATCTATCAACATACCTAAGAAGCTGTCTAAAAAAGAGCGCGAATTATTAGAAAAACTGGCTGAAGAAATGGGCGAAGAATACAATGAAGTAAAGTCGCCGCTACAAAAACTACGTGAGGCTTTCATTTAGTATGTCACTTCATCATTTTTTCTTAGACGATCAGGCGTTGGTAGATGAAACAGCCCCTGAGTTCGTATTGCGCCTTGCAGTTGACGACTTAAAACATGCGCGCGCATTACGCATAAAATGTCACGAGCATATAGCTGTTATAGATGCTACGCAAGATTATTTCGAATGCGAAGTTGTAAATTTCAATGGGTCTGAAATGATTGTGCGTATATGTCAACATGTACAGACCAATCTTCCAGCATGGAATATTTCTCTTGTGCAGGGCATCGCAAAAGCTGACAAAATGGATGATATAGTTCGCCATACAACTGAACTTGGAGTAGCGCGTATTATTCCAATGCAGTGTTCGCGCACGGTCGTAAAACTTGCAGGCGACAAAGCGAAGAAGAAAACCCAACGATGGCTTACAATTGCTAAAAGTGCTGCTATGCAATCGGGTCGGTCTAGCATTCCTCATATATCTGACCCTATGGCTTTAAGTGCTGTTATAGATACGCTATCTGAAATGGATATTGTGCTTGTATGCTGGGAGGAAGCCGCGCAAGCAATAGGCATTGGGCAGGCTTTAAGCAATAAACCAAACGCTGCTAATATAGCTTTAGTTATTGGTCCAGAAGGCGGACTTGAAAAAAGCGAAGTAGATGCAATTCTTGCATGTAATAGCGAAGCGCATCTCGTAAGTTTAGGCTCAACAATACTGCGTACCGAAACTGCTGGAATTGTTGCCAGCGCTATTGCAATATACGAACTTGGCGGTTTGGGCAATTCAAGTATTCGGAGTAGGCGATGAGGTTTTCCGTTATAAACCTTGGTTGCAAAGTAAACAGAGTTGAATCTGATTCTTATGAGAATTTCCTTACTTCATCCGGCGCACAAAAAGTTTCGCCTGAATATGCCGATTTAATAATAATTAACACATGTACAGTAACAGCCGAGGCAGAGAAGAAGACACGTAAGGTGGTTCGCAGCGCTTTGCGCGGCAATCCCTCTGCTGAATTACTGGTCACTGGATGCGCATCGGCTATTTCGGCAAATGAATTTTTAGAAATGGATACTAGAGTTGAGGTTGTTCCAAAGGAAAAAGTCTTACATCATTTGCACGGCTTAATAGATAGCGCAACCTCACATATATGTTTAGCAGGTTCTACGCATGCTCGCGTTGGAGTAAAAGTTCAAGACGGTTGCAATAATGCTTGTACTTACTGCATAGTCCATGTTGCTCGTGGTGTAGCTAAAAGCCGTCCTAGCGAACAAATTATTTCAGACTGTGTATCGCTTGCGCAGTCGGGCGTCAAAGAAATTGTACTTTCCGGTATTAATCTGGGAACATACGATTTAGATGGTCTTAACTTATCCGAGTTGCTTCGTATACTGCTAGAGGAAACTTCAAACATAACAGATAGCGCGGGCAGAAGTCCTCGTTTTCGCGTGTCTAGTATAGAGCCTCGCGATGTGGATGAATCTCTCATAGAGCTACTGGCAACATCTAAAGGTCGCGTCTGTAGGCATTTGCATCTTCCGCTACAATCGGGCAGCAACAAAGTTTTACACGAAATGGCACGTCCCTATGATGCAAAATTTTTCAGTGAACTTATATGTCAAATAAGAAGTGCTGTTCCCACTATTAGCATTTCAACCGATGTAATTGCAGGTTTTCCCGGAGAAACTGACGAAGATTTTCAGCAAACCATTGCCCTTTCAAAGGCATCGAAGTTTTCAAAAATGCATGTGTTTCCATATTCCATGAGAGCTGGCACACCTGCCGCGCTTAGAAAGGATCAAATTGAATCGGCTGTTAAAGCTGCTAGAGCAACTGAATTAAGAGAGCTTTCTGCAAAATTGCGAGAAGAGGACTATCTTAGTAGGTGCAATACGTCTGAGCGTGCAGTTGTTGAAATTTGTGGGCGCGCATGTACTGAAAGCTATTACGAAGTGGAGGTTTCAAAAACTTATTCACCCGGCAATTTTGTTGAAGTTTTATTAAAACCAGAATTGCGCACAGTTGATTAAGAGCATACAAGTGTATCGCTTTTTGTAGATGATACAATTACAAACATGGCAGAAATTATCCATACAGAATTACAAATACCAGCAGATGTCGATGTGGCATCTATTTCTGGGCATGCAGATGCTTTGCTGCGGCTAATACAAGACTCTATAGATGCGCGCATTACTTTACGTGGCAATGTTATATCAATTGAAGGTGTGTCATCTGAGGTAGATTCCGCTACTGCAATTTTTGATGACATGATAAAGAATGCGCAGAGCTCCATATTGTTAGACGAACAGCATGTTCGCCATCTAATTGAATTGGTGCGCTCTGATGCGTTAAGTCCGTCTGCGCTGCGCAAAGATGTTCTGCTTGCGCACAGAGGACATGCTATACGACCTAAAACTGCTGGTCAAAAGCGCTATGTAGACGCAATAAGAAATAATACGATAACTTTTGGCATTGGTCCGGCTGGCACAGGTAAGACTTATCTTGCAATGGCTATGGCAATAAGCGCACTAAAGCACAAGGAAGTTGGTCGCATAATCCTTTCGCGACCAATAGTTGAAGCGGGCGAAAATTTAGGTTTCTTACCGGGCACACTTACGGAAAAAGTAGACCCTTACATTCGTCCCTTATACGACGCTCTTTTCGATATGACAGATCCCGAACATACAAATTCTTTGCTAGAGCAAGGTGTTATCGAAATAGCACCACTTGCATTTATGCGCGGGCGCACTCTTAACGATAGTTTCATAATTTTGGATGAGGCGCAAAATACCACACCCGAACAAATGAAAATGTTTCTAACGCGACTTGGGTTTGGTTCTAAGATGGTAATAACAGGTGACGAAACCCAGACAGATTTGCCTACGGGCTCATCTGGGCTTCTTCAAGCTAAACGTGTATTAGCCGATGTTGACGATATAGAATTTTGCACTTTTTCAGGTAAAGATGTTGTACGTAATTCTTTAGTTGCAGCAATAGTGGCTGCATACGATAAAGCCTCAGAGGAGTAACGATGGATATACTGGTCGCTTTCGACTATCGCAAAGAAGACCTAGAAGACATGCCTATACAACAATTAGCGCAATATATTATCGCCGAAGAGCAAAAGCCCTTTACTACTGAGGTTTCAATAACATTTGTCGATAACGAAACTATGGCAAAGCTAAATTCGCAATACAGAGGCAAAAGCGGACCTACTGATGTTCTTTCATTTGAGTGCGATTCTGTAGAAGACGATCTATCGGCTACGCTATTGCCGCAAAACCCAGTTTACGAATTGGGAGATGTGGTAATTGCTGTTGATGTTGCCGAGGCGCAATCATCTGAATTTGGACAGACATTCCAGCAAGAGATCGAATTGCTTTTGGTGCACGGGTTACTGCATCTTTGCGGCTACGATCATATTGTTGATGATGAAGCCGAAATAATGGAAGCTCGCGAAGATGAACTTCTTAAACGATGGAGAAACGAGATTTGTAAATGACCGAAAAGCAGTATCGGTCGCTCTGCGACAAAGATGGAAAATTCGTTCGGCACGCAGGGGATAAATCTACATTTCCATTTATATGCGCTCTTAGATGCGCTCGTAAGGGCATAATGTATGCCTTCGCTACGCAAAAAAACTTAAAAGTGCATACATGTTTTGCTATCGCAGCTGTATTGTTGGGTTTCCTTCTTTCGGTTTCAGAAGCAGGATGGCTCGCTATCGTTTTATGTATAGCAATTGTTATGTCGCTAGAAGTGTTAAATACCGCTATCGAATCGGTAGTTGATATGGTGTCGCCCGAGTGGAATGCTCTTGCAATGCGCGCTAAAGATTGCGCAGCCGGAGCTGTATATATAGCGGCTATCGGATCGTTAATTGTTGCAGCTATCGTCTACATTCCCCGCATTATTTACATCGTAGGTGCTTTTATATCTGGATAGGTAATACACATGGATTTAGATGCTTATTTTGCCGAACACCCCGAAATGGGCGGCATGCAAGGAAATGTAGAACAAGACTTTAGGTCTGGTTTTGTTGCCTTTATCGGCAGACCAAATGCCGGTAAATCTACATTATTAAATGCAATTATGGGTAAAAAGATTGCTATTACATCCAATACCGCGCAGACAACAAGACATCGATTTCGTGCCGTACTTACAACCGACAGTTATCAGATGGTAATTGTTGACACTCCCGGAATACACAAACCGCACGATGCGCTGGGCGAGGAGTTGAACATATCTGCTGAAAACGCTCTTTTGGATGTAGATGTGGCATGTATGTTAATCGATTCCAGCAAGTCTATTGGTCGTGGAGATGAGTGGGTAGCAAATCTTTTGAATAAAGTGCACGCTACTAAAATTTGCGTCTTAACAAAAACCGATCTTATTTCACAAGAGAAACTGGAAACACAGTTAGCTTCAGCTGAAAAATTGACAGATTGGGATGGCATCGTTGCACTATCTGCCAAAACAAAATCAGGCGTTGACTCGTTTATTGAACTTGCTAGTAGCTATTTAGTGCAAGGACCTAAATGGTTTCCAGACGATATGGAAACTGACCTTTCTGAAGAAGTTATGGTCGCTGAATTTATACGTGAGAAAATATTGCGCGAATTCCATGATGAAGTGCCTCATTCAATAGGAGTGGCTGTAGAGCAGATGGAATATGTGCGCAAGAAAAATTTAATGCGTATTTTCGCCACAATTTATGTAGAACGCGAAAGCCAAAAAGGAATAATTATTGGACATAAAGGCGCAGCTATACGCGAAATTGGAATACAGGCTAGAGCCGACCTAGAACAGCTTTTATCGTGCCGCGTGTTTTTAGATTTATCTGTAAAATGCAAACGTAACTGGAGACGCGATGCTAACCAAATCAGGCGTTTTGGTTATGGTGAATAGTCTTGCTCGAAATAGGCTTCATCTAATATAGAATATTGCTAGGATATAGGCGCTAATATACATAAAACGGAGCAAAGCCCAAATGATCTGCCCTAATTGTCAAACTCCCAATAGGTCCGCTGCGAAATACTGCGACGAATGCGGATACGAACTGCCTTCAGTTAAACCAACAGCAACTGTACGTGAACCTTTTGCTGCAAATTATGAAGACGATAACTTTGAAAATGCTGACACGATTGATTTGAATAGCGAAAGCCTTACGATAGACGAAGGCTTCATTCCTACTGTAAGTTTTGATGATAACGAAAACGATATCTTCTCTTCAGATGCTATTACGCTTCTTACACTAGACGATTTTGAGGATGATTTTGAGGAATCAAACTCCAATGCACCAACAAAACCAATTGAGTCTAACGATGCACCTTCATCTCCAAACTTATTAAATGAGGTTGCTTCGCGCGATTATCGAATTGACGAAAACCCACCAGTTGCTGCAAAGCGCAAACACCACTTCAGCGGAAAAAAATTCGGAATCATTTTGGCTATATTAGCTTTACTTATTGCGGCAGCTGTCGCTGTAACGTATTTTGCGCAGTTCTGGGGAGGGCGCGTTGTGCCTGATGTTTCCGGTATGTCACAGGTGGATGCAACATATGCAATACAAGAGTCGGGTTTTGGCGTGCAAATAGAAGAAGTTATATCTGATGAGGTTGAGGGAATTGTCTTATCTAGCGACCCTGTAGCCGGTACGCGCGCTCCCGAAAAAACAACAGTTACGCTTAGGATTTCTATTGCCCGCTTTATTCCCGATGTTGTGGGAAAACCGCTAGAGGAAGCCGAATCGCTTATGCGCGAAGCCGGTTTTACAAATTATGAAATTACGTACAAGAAATCTAATGAAAAAACCGATACTGTTTTAAGCGTTAATCCTGATGCATCTACACGGGCTAAGGCGGATGCACGCATAACTATAGAAGTGGCAGAACCTTTCCGCGTGCCAGATGTAAGCGGCAAAACGAAAGACGAGGCGCAAGCTGCACTAGAAGCGGAGGGCTATAGTGTCAGCACTCAACAGTACAACACTGAAGATGCGCCCGAAGGGCAAGTTGTAAAAACCGACCCTGAAGCAGGATCGCCTCTCAATTCCGGATCGAAAGTAGTTGTATATATTGCCCATAATCGATCGAGCGAGCTAATCCAGCTAACTAAGGATTTCTTCAATAATACGCCTGCTATTACTATGAATGGTTCCCTTTATGAAATGAGTAAGGTCAACAACGTTACATTTGAAGGCGGTAATACTTGTAAGTTTTCTATAACGGTGCGTCCCATACAAACCGTTACATGGTTTGGCACGCAAACTGAAACGCGCTACGGTAATTATGAAGTAGTTGATGGCTCTATTGTATGGACCGATTCTAATCAAATATCTTCAATAGAACCGCCGATAAAGCAAGGATCATAATTTGGCACAACCTACTTACAATGTAGAGGCAATTATTCTTAAGAAAACCAAGCTAGGCGAATCGGACATCATTGTTACCATGTTGTCTAGAGATGGGTCGCAACTGCGCGCCGTAGCAAAAGGTGCTCGCAAGCCGGGTGGAGCTTTTGCTGGAAAACTGGAACTATATAACAGTGTTGATTTGCTATGTTCTCGTGGGCGCAGCTTAGATATTATCAAGGAAGCCAGACTAAACGTTTCACATATTAATTTTAGCAACGATATAGAAAAATCTGCCTGTGCGTCGTGTGTCGCTGAATTAGCTGAACATTTAACACAACCAGAATTAAAACATCCCCGTCTCTATGATTTGCTAATGGCTACTTTCGATATTATGAGCAAATGCGACAATGCGCAATTACTTTATATATGCGCAGCATCACTTTTGAAATTGTTTTCATTTGCCGGACTTATGCCACAGTTAGATAGCTGTGCAATATGCGATATCAGTCTTGAGAAAAATGGCGGCAAAGAAGTTTACTTTTCATTATCTGATGGTGGTGGGCTGTGCGCCACATGCGCAAATCTTCAAAACGCTTATCCTGTTAACGGCGAAGTTATTGCATTGGCAGCTTCACTTCTAAAGGCGCGATATAAAAACATCGCAGACACTCCTGCCGACAAGGCATTTGCGATTAGCGTGTTAGAGTTATGCCGCGATTGGAATAAATTTCATGTGGGAACTAGATTAAAATCGCTTGATTTTCTTTTGGATATAGAGAATACGGCGCTTAATCTTGAATAGTAGGCTGCTTTGAAGTATCATTTTAAGGCTGCACTTTGCAGCGAATTCATCGCTTGGCTTTCATGTTGTCCACAGCTTGTTCGCCCAGAGATGAAAGTATAAGAAAAGCCTAACAGGCATATATGAAAGGTGGATAGAATGTCCAACAAGTACAGTATCACTAAAGAAAAAACTGCCGAGCTTATTAAGGAATTTGGCAAGGGCAATGCCGATTCAGGCAGCGCAGAAGTACAAGTTGCTATTCTTACAGAACGCATCAGAAACCTTACCGAGCACTTGAAAGTACATAAGAAAGATAACCACACACGCCGCGGTCTTATGCAGCTAATTGGTAAGAGACGCGGTCTTTTGAAGTACATCAAAAATCGCGATATCGATGAATATCGTACCCTGATTAAGAAACTGGGCATTCGCGACAATATCTAAATGCTTTTCGGGACCCGCAGAAGCGGGTCCCGTCGCAATGGCATAAAGCCACAAAGCGGCATGGGGCCGCAGAAGGTGATGGCAATAAGGCCATCTACGCAGAGAAGGAAAGAAAAGAATGACAAAAATCGTAGAAGAATTCGAGCTCTACGGAAAGAACTATCGTCTGGAAACAGGCGAACTTGCTAAGCAGGCCACGGGCGCTGTTTTATGCACATGTGGAGAAACAAGCGTACTTGTTACTGCTGTTGTATCGAAACAGCAAAAAGATTACGACTTTTTCCCGTTAACAGTCGATTTTATGGAGAAAATGTATGCGGTTGGACGCATACCGGGCGGATATCTAAAGCGTGAAGCCAAGCCTTCCGATAAAGGAACTTTGACCGCACGAATGATAGACAGACCTATTCGTCCGGGTTTTCCCGATGGTTACAAAAATGAGGTACACATAGTTGCGACAACTTTTGTTGTCGATAATGACAATCCGCCTGACACGATATGTGTAGCTGGTGCTAGTGCGGCTTTAATGGTTGGAGGCGCACCGTTTGATGGTCCTGCAGCATGCGTGCGTATAGGGCGCAATAAACACACAGGCGAATTTATTGTGAATCCAACTTATTCCGAAATGGAAGTATCCGATTTAGAACTTACTGTTGCTGGCACCGCTGACTATATATCAATGGTTGAAGCAGGCGCTGAAGAAATATCGGAAGCAGACATGCTTGACGCTATGGCTTTCGCGCAAGAAGCCATAGCTAAATTCTGCGAGAAACAAGCTGCATTTGTAGCTAAAGTTAACCCGGTACCTATGGAATATACAATCCATGAGGCAGATCCCGCAATTGCTGAAAGAATACAGCCTTATTTTGGCGATATGGAATCTTGCTTGAAAGATGCCGACAAGCAATCTCGTATTGAAAAAGTTGAGCTTTTGAAAGCATCCATCACAGAAGAGTGCTTCACAGAAGAAGAACTGATTGAGTGGGGAAGCGATATCGCCGCAGAGCTAAAATCGCTTGAGAAAAAAGCTATGCGCAAGATGATTATTGAGACGGGCGAGCGTGCCGATGGTCGCCATCCTGATGAAATTCGTCCCTTACATATAGTGCCCGGCTATCTGCCTAGAGTACATGGTTCAGGTTTGTTCCAGCGTGGTCAAACACAGGTTATGAGTATATGCACTTTAGGTATGCTAAACGAATGGCAGCGCTTAGACACCATAGATCCTGTAGAGGGTAAGCGCTATATGCATCAGTACAATTTCCCGCCTTATTCCACAGGCGAAGTGGGCAGAATGGGAGCACCTAAGCGCCGCGAGATAGGTCATGGTGCTTTAGCTGAGCGCGCACTTTTACCAGTTATTCCCGATGAAGAAGAATTCCCCTACGCTATTCGCGTGGTTAGTGAAGTTTTGGAATCTAACGGCTCGTCTTCTATGGCATCTACTTGCGGTTCAACTTTGGCACTTATGGACGCAGGTGTACCCATTAAAGCACCTGTGTCAGGTGTAGCTATGGGTCTTATCAAAGAAGGCGACCAAACCGTTATTTTGACGGATATTCAAGGAATTGAAGACTTCCTAGGCGACATGGATTTCAAGGTTTGCGGTACCGAAAAAGGTATTACTGCACTTCAGATGGACAATAAGGCTAAAGGTCTTACCATTGATATTCTTTCGCGCGCACTTCAACAAGCCCACGATGGTCGCCATTTCATCCTCAACGCCATGACAGAGGCTATATCTAAGCCGCGAGAAGAAGTTCGCGACACTGTTCCGCGCATTGAAACCATAACTATCCCAGTGGATAAGATTCGCGATGTTATCGGTAGCGGTGGTAAGGTTGTTCGCAGTATCCAAGAAGAAACTGGTGCATCAATAGATATACAAGAAGATGGCACAATTCATATAGGTGCGATTGATAGAGCTGCCGGTGATACCGCGAAATCTATGATTATCGACATAGTTAAAGAACCCGAAGTTGGCGAAATTTACGATGGTGAAGTTGTAGGGATAAAGGATTTTGGGGCATTTGTAAGATTAACTGCCAGCAAAGATGGACTTTTGCATATATCGCGCGTTGCTAATGGTCGCATTGCTAAGGTTGAAGACGTTCTTCAAATGGGCGACAAAGTGAAGGTGCAAGTGCTTGAGGTAGATTCGAAAACTGGCAAAATTTCGCTTGACCGCCTAGATAAGCCGGATGCTCCAGCATCAGCTAACAACAACAAGCACAACAATAACGATAAACCGCGTCCCGGGCAGGGCAGTCGCACTCCGCGCCGCTCTCATAAGTCCAATGATTAAGGTAGCAGTAGCGGGATGCTTCGGCCGCATGGGAGGTGCGGTGGTTAACGCAGTAAATGCCGCAGACGATATGCAAATTGTTTGCGGCATCGACTTAAAAGCTGACCGCAATACAGATGCTTTTCCTGTATATCACGAAGTAGAAGAGGCGCTGTCGTCTATCGATGTTGATGTAATGGTTGATTTTACACAGCCAACAACTGTTGCCGACAATGTAGCTTGCGCACTTTCGCACGGAGTCGATTGCGTTGTAGGTACTACTGGTCTTTCTAATGCCAAGTTAGAAGAACTTGCCGCCAAAGCCATCGATGGTGCATGCTTGTTCTTTGCGCCCAACTTTACAACTGGGGCAGTTCTTATGATGCAGTTTGCAAAAGCGGCAGCGCCGTATTTTCCAGAGGCCGAAATTGTGGAATTTCACCACTGTAACAAAAAAGATGCACCATCTGGTACTGCCATGTTAACTGCTCGCCTTATATCAGAGGGCAGAGGCGGCATCTCTAGCACAGCCCCGGGAAGCGAAACCGAACTAGACGAGGCAAAAGGTGCCAGAGGCGCACTTGTAAATGGCGTTCCCGTACATTCTGTGCGATCAAACGGCTTTGTGGCTAGTCAAGAGGTCATTTTTGGCTCTCTTGGACAAGTATTATCAATAAAGCATGACTCTTGGGATCGCGAATCATATATGCCCGGCGTTTTGCTAGGAATACGTTCGGTGGGGGCATTAGAAGGACTTGTTGTCGGACTTGAGAACATTATGGAGCTATAGGCTAATCTATAATTTAGGGAATAGCACAAAATGGCTGCGCATAGGAGCATAAATATGTCTCAACTACAACCGCGTTTTGGACGCATGATACCCGCTATGGTAACTCCTTTTGATGAAAGCGGAGAATTAGATTTAGCACGCACAGAGCAGCTTGTGGATAGGCTTATAACAGGCGGCAGCGATGCATTGGTTATAAACGGCACAACAGGTGAAAGCCCTACGGTCTTCTATCCGCAAAAGATGGATTTATTCCGAGTGGCTCTATCGGCAGCTAAAGGTCGTGTGCCTATTATTGCTAATGTGGGCGACAACTGCACTGCCGACACAATCTCTTTTGCAAGCGATGTGGAAAAATTAGGTGTAGACGCTTTTATGTGCGTTGTTCCTTACTACAACAAACCGCCCCAAGAAGGCTTGTATGCGCACTTTAAATCTATTGCCGATGCGCTAGATTTGCCAATAATTCTCTACAATATTCCGGGTCGTTGCGTTATTAATATGACCGCTGAAACTACGCTTTCACTTGCGCATAATTGCGACAATATTGTTGCAATTAAAGAAGCTTCTGGCGATATGGCTCAAATAAAAACAATAATAGATAACATGCCTGCAGATTTTGATGTGTATTCTGGCGACGACTCGGCTACGCTCGACATAATGAAACTTGGCGGTTCGGGCGTTATATCAACTATAGGTAACGTTGCACCTGATCGTATGCGCGAAATATGCTATTTATGCGCTAATGGTGATTGGGATGCTGCGTCTGCGGCAAATAATGCCCTTATGCCTTTGATGGAGGGTCTGTTTGCAACATCCAACCCAATTCTTGTAAAAGAAGCATTAAAACTTGCTGGATTCCCTGTCGGTGGTGTACGTCTTCCGCTTGTAGATGCAACACCTAAACAGTCGAAGCAGCTGCAAGATATTATGCGTGAAGTTGGGGTGCTTGATTAATAATCTAGCGCCCCATTGCGGGTTATATGAACTTAACAAGGAGTAAGATGTCTAGCAATAACGGGTTAAACCCCGATAAGAAAAATAATCAACATACGTATACGTCGCGACAAAATGCAAACAAAAAACGACATGAACCCAATAAAGCAAATGGTCAAAATTCCTCACAACAGCACACGGTAGACCAGAATACAAAGAAAAATACTAGTTCATACAAGCACGTTAGCATAGAACATAAACGTCCACATTTATCGCGTGATGGACAACACGACAGCAACAAAAAGCACCGCTATACCAAAAATAAGCGGCAGTTCAGAAGCAACAAAAATAACACTGATGCACAGTTAAGAATAATACCGCTGGGTGGTCTGGATGCCATAGGTAAAAATATGACAGTGTTTCAATGTAGAAACGACATGATATTAGACGATGCTGGTCTAATGTTTCCAGACGACGATCATCCGGGCATTGATTTGATTCTGCCAGATTATACGTATGTACTTGAAAATGCTGATAAATTGCGCGGAATAATAATTACGCACGGACACGAAGACCATACAGGCTCGCTACCTTATCTTATGAAGGATCTTGACCGCACAATTCCTATTTATGGCACCAAATTAACCCTTGGTCTTATTGAAGGAAAATTTGCTGAACATAAGATAAAAAATGCAAAACTGGTAGAAATAAAACCGGGTCAACAGATAAAACTCGGCTGCATGATGGTTGATTTTTTTGCGGTAAACCATTCAATTCCCGGGGCTGTTGGAGCCTTCATCCAAAGTCCTGCTGGAAATGTCTTGCATATGGGCGACTTTAAGCTAGACCAAACTCCTATAGATGGAATTACTACCGATTTCGCCGCTCTTGCTCGCTTTAGCGAACGCGGCGTAGATCTTATGATGTCAGATTCTACAAATGCGATGAACCCAACTTTCACCCCTTCAGAAGCAGAAGTCGGTAAGGTGCTTTCGCGAATAATTACCCGGGCAAAAGGTCGCGTTATTATAGCTTCTTTCGCAAGCCATATTCACAGAATGCAACAAATTTGCGACGCTGCTGTGGCATCGGGGCGCAAGGTGGTTGTCACCGGGCGTTCCATGATTCAAAACACAGATATTGCGCGAAAACTAGGGTATTTAACAATTAGCGATGATGACCTTATAGATGCCTACGAGATAAACGATATTCCTCCAGAACAAGTTGTTATTATGTGCACCGGCAGTCAAGGAGAGCCTCTTTCTGCACTTGCGCGCATAGCTAATGGTGAACACAAAACGATAGACATTGAAGCTGGGGACACGGTAATAATATCTGCAACACCTGTTCCGGGTAATGAAAAGGCTGTCACACGTGTAGTGAATTCACTAGCAAAAATAGGTGCCGATGTGTATGACAAATCGCGTGCTAGGGTGCATGTTTCTGGACATGCTGGCGCTGAGGAGTTAAAACTTGTTCTTAGCATTGTGAAACCAACAGCGTTTTTGCCTGTACATGGCGAAGCTGCACATTTGCGGGCACACGCAAAATTGGCAAGCGACACAGGAGTTCCCGAAGAAAACATCTTTATTCTTGAGAACGGTGACTCTTTGACGCTTTCTCATAATGGAGTTGAAAAGGGAGAAAGTGTTCAGTCGGGCATTGTGTATGTTGACGGTTTATCTGTTGGAGACACTTCGCAAGACGTCTTAAACGAAAGAAGCGAATTAGGCAATCAGGGTTTCGCCAGCTTAGCATGCGCTATCTCTATGAAAAACCGGACAATTTTAGGTCGCCCGGTTTTAGAAATGCATGGCATAACGGGGGGAGATGATTCGTATCTAACAGACGAAGTGCGAGACACTGTAGAAGGCACTATAAAACGATCTCTTGGCAAAAAAGATTCTTGCTTGAAAGATGTTCGCAAAGCTGCGCGCGATTGCGTTATGTCGCTTCTTTGGGAACGCACAAAACAAAGACCTATGGTAATTGTTAATTTGCTAGAGGTAGAATAGATTTGCTTTAGACTTGTAACCAAAATAACCAACGATCCGCATATACAGTAGAAACGTAATACGAAAGGGATTAGTGTTGGCGCGCAATACTCGATCTAAAAAGCAAGCTCAAAAAACCAGCAACGCTCCGCAGACGCGGCTTCCGCTTGAAGAGAGGAAACCTAAGGCTGGGCTTTTAGACGATTATGCAAAGCGCGATATAGCAGGAGTTATATTTATCGTTATCGCTATAGTGTTTATGCTCATAGCGGCAATGCCAGAAAATGAAGCTGTTGTATCGGGTGCACTTTCTGCTGGTGTTCATTTAGCTTTAGGCGCTGGTTCGTATGTACTTCCGTTTGTTTTAGCAATTGTAGGTATTACATTTTTATATCGCAGCGGCCGAGAGCGCCTATCTTTGCGCGCAGCTGTAGGACTTGCTATTCTTTATATTGCACTTCTTGGTTTTATGGCGCTATTTACCCCCATAACCACACTAGGCTCAGATAATCCCGATTTGCTGTTTTCGCCACATTTGCTTGTGAATTATGGTGGTTATATTGGTGCTGGAATAGCTTGGGCAGGAATTACTTTATTTGGACGAGTTATTACTGGAGTAATACTTATCGGAATAATGGTAATTGGACTTGTAATAGTAGGATTTTCTATATCAAGGCTTATTGAGAAGGTTAGAAGAAAAGCGCGCGAAATATCCTATAAGCACGCAGAAAACTCTTCATCAAATTCTCAGATTGCGCCTGCACGCATACGGCGGCGAGGTGGCGATATTCAACAATCTGCAGAAATAGACGATGAAGTTCTAGAAGTTGATAACTATTCCGCAGGTCTTGCTAATAGCGAAGAGATTTCCGATATTGAAAAGGGATTTGCTAACTCTGCCTTAACGCGGCAGCTTCCTACTGCTGGTAAAAAACGCAAACTAAAATCGCAAAAGGTAGCTGAAATAGATTCTTCGCGCATAAGCGACCCAAACATAACGATGGCTTTGTCCGATCTGGAAAATGCGCAGCCAACTAAAACCGCACCTATGACTAGAAAACTAGGTCGCGCCAAAGAAGATAATGCGCAAATAGCAACAAAAAATACTGCGGGTTCTACTAATTCTGAACCGAATACGCCAATATCGAAAGATGGTTTTATTTTGCCTTCTATGTCCTTGTTGGCTCGATCACCTAAAGGACGCAAAAGCGCTACAAACGCAAAAGAGCTTGGACATACTGCATCATTGCTGCAAAAAACCTTAGAAGATTTTGGTGTACCAGCAAAAGTTGTTGGTTGGGTGGCTGGTCCTACAGTTACTCTTTTCAAAGTTGATTTACCATCGGGTGTACGTGTAAGCAGAATTACTGTTCTTGATACCGACATTGCACTAGCGCTTGCAACGCCTTCAGTTCGTATATTTGCTCCTATTCCGGGTACAAATTATGTTGGCATAGAAGTTCCAAACGAAAAACGCGAAACGGTTTTTCTTGCCGATGTCCTAGACAGCGCCAAGAGCGGTCCTTTACAGATAGCCATAGGAAAAGATGTTGAGGGCAATCCCATAATTTCAGATTTGGCAAAAATGCCACACTTATTGATAGGCGGTACCACAGGCTCTGGCAAATCGGTATCTGTAAATGCCATGATAATGTCAATACTTATGCGTGCCACCCCATCTGAAGTTCGCTTCATAATGATTGATCCTAAACGTGTTGAATTTACTCCCTACAACGGCATTCCGCACCTATATACGCCTGTAGTAACAGAGCCTCGCGAGGCTGCGGGCGCACTGGCATGGGGAGTAGCGGAAATGGAGCGTCGTCTTAAAGTTATGAGCGATGCCGGTGTTCGCAATATTGGGCAATACAATCAAAAGGTGAAATCTGGGGCGCTAGAAGTGCCCGAAGGCGAAACAGCACCTACAACAATGCCTTATATAGTCATCATTATTGATGAACTTGCCGACCTTATGATGGCTGTTGGCAAAGAGGTTGAATTTTCTATATGCCGCATTGCTCAACTGGCGCGTGCTGCGGGTATACATTTAATAGTTGCAACTCAGCGCCCATCCACAAATGTTGTTACAGGATTAATAAAATCTAACATTACTAATCGCATTGCGTTTAACGTGGCTTCTGGGATAGATTCACGAGTAATAATTGATACAACCGGCGCTGAACATTTAGTCGGTTTAGGCGATCTGCTCCTGTCAAAACCGGAATTTGCTAAACCTGTGCGCATACAAGGTTGTTATGTTTCTGAAGCTGAAATAGAAGCAGTTGTTGAAAAGGTGAAAGAACAGGGCGAGCCAGAGTACCACACAGAAATCTTAAAGACTAATATACAAACTATTGGCAGCACTAATCCTAGCGGAGGTACTCCGTCTTCCGATGATCCGCTTATCTGGGATGCAGCAGAAATAGTAGTTTCGTCTAAAATGGGTTCAACATCTAATATACAAAGACGCTTGAAGGTTGGCTATGCACGCGCTGGACGTATAATGGATCAACTAGAAGAAAAAGGCATCGTAGGACCAGCAAACGGCTCAAAACCCCGAGAAGTAATGGTCGATGCATTAGAGTTAGAAACACTTAAAGCTTTTGAGAAGCAAGATTTGCAACCTTAAAGGGTGATAAACAGGAGTAGCATCTGGTGCCAATGCAGGATTCATACGGGCGCATCTTACGCGAAGCACGTGAGAGAGAAGGTTACGATCTCACTACTATGGCGCGTCGCCTGCATATTCGCCCTGATATTTTAAGATCGATAGAAGAGTCTGATTTTGGCAGAATGCCTGCAAGCGGTTATACCCGCAATATGATACGTGCATATGCACGCGCGGTTGGCTTAGATCAAAAGCGTATAAGCGAAATGTATCTCGATGAATTGCATCTTTTTGATACTGGGCGTCCGCGCGCTGGTAGCGCTCGTGCAGATAGTCATTCTGCGCAACGTAATTCTAGGACTCACAGAAATCCTGCAGCGGGTAGGACAGGCAGGGCTTCTTATAATGAAGACACACGAAGAACTAGCCAGTCTCGCAATTTAAACCGAAATACACCTTCACGAACATCTAGTTCACGAAACTCTAGCCGCAGTATTCCTGCGCGATCTGCATCTGGGCGTGCACCTTCACGCGGTTACGGATATGTAGGAGGCGAAAGGCATCAAGCATCGCGGCGCGGCTCTGCTATGCCAGATCCTCGCGGACGTAATACACTTTATGGCGGTAAGCAGGCAAGTAGAGGATTACCTAGCTTTGCAATATGGATAGGCATAGCTATTGTTGCTATTGTGCTCATAATTATTTTGGTAGTTTTATTCAATAGCGGCAGACAGGCTGTTCAAGATGTTCCAGATATTCCCATATCCGGGCTTACTGACACATCTAATCCAGAAGGCACAGTAAGCGCCGATGTTGTAGAAACACCGCCCGAAAAGGCAGTACTAAAACTGTCGATTGAATCTGGAAAATCTTCTTGGATTGAGGTAAAAGAAGGCGGTTCGAAATCAGAGCTATTATCCGAAGTGGTTAGAGGACCGTTTGAAGAGGAATATGATGTCACCGGTACACTTACGGTACGAACGGCAAACCCGAGTCCTGTTACCGTTGAAGTTGATGGCGTAGAACAGAAGCTAACAAAACAGAGCGGAACTGAATACTATGTATATACGCTAGATTTTCAGACCATCTTAGATGAATGGAATGAACAGCATCCCTCTGCCGATAGTTCGTCTTCCTCGGCGAGTTCTTCTGCATCTTCATCGTCTTCTAAGAAGTCTTCAGAATAGGATATATTCATAGTGATGCACAATGCGCGACCGCAGCGCAAGAAGCGGTGTATAACATAGAGGGGTTGAAATGGCAAAAGAAAATAGTTTTGACGTTGTGTCTCTTGTAGATATGCAAGAAGTTGATAACGCATTTCAACAGGCAAAGAAGGAATTATCACAGCGCTACGATCTTAAAGATTCCGGATCTAAAATTGAATTGGACAAGCAAAAACATGAAATGCTTGTAGAGGCTCCGTCAGATTTTGTAGCCAATCAAGTCATAGATATAGTTTCTTCAAAACTTGTAAAGCGCGGAATAGATTTAGGCGCTGTGAAATGGGGGGAAGTTCAAAGCATTTCCGGCGGCAATGTATCGCGCAAAGGTAACATTATTAGCGGTATTGATAAAGACACGCTTACCAAAATTAACAAAGATCTAAAGGCTCTAAAATTAAAAATAAAGACTCAAATTGAAGGCGACAAACTTCGCGTTACATCGGCCTCGCGCGACACTCTGCAAGATGTAATTGCTCACCTAAAGTCTGAAGACTTCGGACAGCCTTTGCAGTTTGTAAATTATCGATAAAGTTTTATATATGAATAACAATGTTTTAAAAGGAAGCGTTTGTATTTATACGCTTGGATGCGCAAAAAACGAAGTTGATTCGCAGCAAATGCGCGATCGTTTAAGGGATGCAGGATACTCTATTGTCGATAATGCAGATTTGGTAAATGTTGTTATAGTTAATACCTGCTCTTTTATTCAGGCTGCAACGGAGGAAAGCATCGATGCAGTACTTGAAGCTTGTTCGCTACCCGGAATTGATGAAGGTAGATGTGCTGTTATAGTTTCAGGCTGTATGCCTGCGCGATATGGAGAGCAACTACAAACAGAATTGCCAGAACCTTTCGCTTTTGTTTCCTGTGCAGAAGAGCAAAATATAGTGCAAGTTGTAGATGCCGCAATGAAAAGCCTTAATAACGCGCATCAATATAGTGCAAATGCCTGTTTAGAGGCACCTTGTGCACACATGCCTTACGCATATGTAAAAATATCTGATGGATGTGATAGGTTCTGCTCGTATTGCACAATTCCATTTATAAGAGGCAGATATAGAAGCTTTCCATTGGAAGATATAGAAAACGATGTTGAGAAAGCAATTCAAAATGGAGCCAAAGAAATTATCCTTATTGCGCAGGATACAGGTCGATGGGGAGAAGATTTAGAAGATGGCTGCAGTCTTGCATGGCTTTTAAGGTCGCTCGCGAATCGCTTTACCGATACATGGTTTAGGGTAATGTATATTCAGCCCGATGGCGTAACAGATGAATTACTAGACACTATAGCCGACTGTAAAAATGTCGCTAAATATTTAGATATTCCTCTTCAGCACGTAGATCCAACCATATTAAAAGCTATGAATAGAACAGGTTCGCTAGATACATTTCTAGCTTTGGCGCAAAAAGCAAGAAATCGCATAGATGAAGTTACTTTGCGAACCACTTTAATAGCCGGTTTTCCCGGCGAAACTGAAGAGCAATTCGAAATGCTTGTCGATTTTGCAGCATCGGGTTGTTTTGACTATGTTGGCGTGTTTCCCTATTCACAAGAAGAGGGCACATGCGCTGCTTCTATGGCTAATCAATTAGACGAAGATGAAAAAATGTATCGAGCCCAAAAAGTGCAAGATGCAGCTGACGCAGCAGGTGCAGCGGCTGTTTCTGCCCGCATTGGTAGCGTGCAAAATGTTTTAATTGAAGGTGTTGAAGAAGACGGGCAACTGTATGGACGCACTATGCAGCAAGCTCCCGAAGTAGACGGAATTACGTTTGTCGATTCTGGTAATGTAGGCGATATCGTTGCGGTCAGCATAGACGATACATTGCTTTACGACATGGAAGGCGCTACGATTAATGTCTGATAATCGCAAAAAAGCAGCTTCTAATATATGGACACTTTCCAACATTATTACTCTCATTAGGATATGTTTGGTCCCCGTATTTGTGGTTGCGCTGCTAAGTCCGTGGCCAGAGTGGTTTGGTATCGCACATCTGGTTGACGATCAGACAAAATCGCTTGTAGCGGCAGCAGTATTTATTCTTATTTCCGCTACAGACTGGATAGATGGTTATTTAGCCAGAAAGCGCAATGAAGTAACCGATTTCGGAAAATTTATGGACCCGCTTGCTGACAAAATTCTTGTAGCAGCAGCATTACTTGCGCTTGTAGAGCTTTCAGTATTGCCGGCTTGGCCTGTGCTCATAATTCTTGCACGCGAATTTATTGTGTCAGGTGTACGCATGATAGCGGCTAGCAAAAACGAGGTAATAGCAGCTAGTTGGTATGGAAAAGCCAAAACTGTCGCCCAAATAATAGCCATTGTTTTATTTTTGATAAAAGACGCTTTGGTAATTCCGAATACAGAGAATATCAATAACCCTCTGTACGTTATTTCATGGGTGACAATGATTATCGCCCTAATTCTTACGATCATTTCTATGCTTGACTATATTTCAAAAGCTAGACATTTATTAGGTTTTAAGCCCGCTAAATTTGATGCCGAAAATAGTGACGAATGCGATATTGACGACGAATATTTGAATGCATTAGCAGCAGATGTTGTTTGTGCGGCATCTAATAAAGGAGTTACCGTTTCTAGTGCCGAAAGCCTAACAGGGGGAATGGTTAGCTGCGCACTTACATCTGTTGCTGGTAGTTCTTCTGTTGTAATGGGTGGTGTGGCTAGCTATGCCCTCAGTGTTAAATCTGATGTACTTGGGGTAGATTCAGATACGCTCAAATCTGATGGTGCCGTAAATGCTCGTACTGCCATTGATATGGCTAAAGGGGCTCAGCGAATATTAAAGTCAGATTTTGCTGTATCAACTACAGGTATTGCAGGTCCTACTGGGGCTGAACCGGGCAAACCCATAGGCACAGTATGGTTTGCTGTTAGTACGCCTTACGCAACAGAAGCTGAGGTTATGCACTTTGAAGGCAATAGAGACAAAATCAGGCGTTTATCTGCAAAAAAGGCATTAGATATTTTGCTTGAAGCCATTAATGGGGATGCGCGTTAGAAATTTGTAAGGTTTATGCAAGGTTTTATAGGATTCAATATTGCATTTTAGCTAATATGAATATGTATTGATGCCATGTTTCTATTTAAATGTGTATGTATTTCTCTGTAAACAAAAATCGCATTTTTGATATATAAATGCAAGGTTTTATATCTATTATTGAACGTGTCAAGTGAAACAAAGTAGCTATAGCAGAATATAGTTTAACCTCTTGACTTGCAAACATACGTTCGTATAATATGTTCGTATTGCAAACATAGCCGATTCATAGAATGCAAGAGGAGAAAAAATGGCGCAGTCGAAAGAAGAGCTGCTAAAGAGTACGACCGATCAGATTGAAAAGAAATTTGGTCGAGGCTCTATCATGAAATTAGGAGAAAGCGGTGCCGATCTTTCTATAGGTGTTATACCTACCGGGGCTCTTCCGCTCGATGTCGCTTTAGGCATAGGCGGTGTACCGCGAGGCAGAATAATTGAAATTTACGGTCCAGAATCTAGCGGCAAAACAACTCTAGCCTTACAAATACTAGCTGAAGCGCAAGCTCTTGGTGGCATAGTTGCTTTTATAGATGCAGAACATGCACTTGATCCTGTATATGCAGCACGCCTTGGTGTAGATATAGATGAAGTTCTTATATCTCAACCCGATACAGGTGAACAAGCACTTGAAATTTGCGATATGTTAGTTCGCTCTAGCGCAGTTGATTGCGTAGTGATTGACTCTGTAGCTGCCCTTGTTCCTCGCGCTGAAATAGAAGGCGAAATGGGAGATACTACAGTTGGTTTGCAGGCACGCCTAATGTCGCAAGCTTTAAGAAAACTGGCAGGTTCTTTATCTAAGTCGAATACTACATGTATATTTATCAATCAGTTGCGCGAAAAAATTGGCGTTATGTTTGGTAATCCAGAAACTACCACAGGAGGTCGCGCTCTAAAGTTCTTCTCAAGTGTACGAATAGATATACGTCGAATAGAATCTATTAAAGTATCCGGAGAAGCAGTAGGCAATAGAGTACGAGCTAAGATTGTCAAAAATAAAGTAGCGCCTCCATTCCGTCAGGCTGAATTTGATCTTATGTATGGAGAAGGCATTTCTCGCGAAGGATGCATTATTGACATGGCAGTTGATTGTGGAGTAGCCAAAAAGAGTGGCGCTTGGTACACATATGGCGAGGAACGTTTAGGACAGGGAAGAGAAGCTGCAAAACAAACCTTACGTGACAACCCAGAGCTTCGAGATGAAATTGAGGCAAAAGTAAGAGAGAGCTACGATGTCCCAGTTATAAATGCAACTTCTTCGAACGCGGAATAATCATCCACATTAAAAAATGCATAATATTAAAACATCAAATATATCTTCTCTTTCTCTTGATGAACAAAAAGAGAAGGCTTATGCAAAAATTCTCCGGAGTGCAAGCGCATGCGAACAGTCCAGTATACGCATGAGAAAGAAACTAGAATATGCAGGGTTTTCACAAGATGTAATTGATTTTGCTATGAAAAAAGCTATCAGAGTAGGTGTAATTGATGATGTGCGATATGCGGAATGTCTTGTTAGGTCTAATGCACTTGCTGGCAAGGGAATGGAATTTGTAAAGAAGGAAATTCAGTCTTTAGGTCTATATATTGAAGACTTGGATGCTTATCAAGAATATATTCAAAATGGAGAAGACGCACAAATTGATGCTGCATTAAATTTGCTAATTCAACATCCCAGCCGTGCAAAGGATAAGCGCTCCGCAGCCACCAGAAAACTATTAAACAAAGGCTACAGCATGTCGATTGCCTCGCGTGCTGTAGCCATTTGGTGTGATAGGTTATAATTACTAATATTGAGCGAACGTATGCTTTTGCATACTTGATATATACAACTTAATAAGGTTGGCGTATTGCTTTTGAAAGCGTGCATTTGCTCATGTCGGCATTTTGCCGACATTTATTTTTGATATCAAACCGCATTGTAAAGATGCAAAAATGATGAAGGGAGCAAATGCTGTGGACGTAGTATTTATAGCTATTGCAGCAATTATCGGCATTGCTCTCGGCTTTCTTATCGCACGATTCGCTACAAAATCAGCTGCTTCTCGTGCAGCAGAAGAAGCGCAAGCATTAAAGAAGAAGGCTGAAGACGATGCTAAAGAGCTTATCGAAAAAGCAAAAAGCCATGCAGAAACCATGCGAAAAGAAGCCGAGATAGAGGCAAAAGATCAGGCGCTGAAATATAAACAAGAGGTAGATGCAGATAATAAGGAGCGCATGAATGAAATACGCTCCGCGGAAAACCGTATAACGCAGCGCGAGGAATACCTTGACAAAAGAAGCAATTCTCTCGATTCGCGCGAAGACCAAATATCTTCACTTCAAGGACAAATAGAAAAGCGCGAACGCATGCTAGAGGAAGCTCAAACTGACATGGAACAACGCTTAGAGCGTGTTGCTGGTATGACACCTCAAGAAGCAAAAGAAGAACTGCTTGATACTATTCGCGATGACGTAACCCGCGAGTCAGCGGCGATAATTAGAGATGCAGAAGCAAGAACAAAAGCTGAAGCTGATAAAAAGGCTAGGATGATTCTTAGCTTGGCAATACAGCGAGTTGCAGCCGATCACACAACTGAATCTACTGTAACTACAATCCATATCCCTTCCGATGATTTGAAAGGACGCATCATCGGGCGCGAGGGCAGAAATATCCGTTCTTTTGAACAACTTACAGGTACCAATCTTATAATTGACGATACTCCCGAATGCGTAACCATTTCTTGTTTCGACCCGGTACGTCGCGAAATTGGTCGTGTAACTATGGAGAATCTAATAGCTGACGGTCGCATTCATCCTGCACGGATAGAAGAAATGTATGATAAAGCTGTCAAACTTGTCAGTCAGCGCATTCATGAAGCTGGAGAACAAGCTGTATTCGACGTAGGAATTCATGACTTAAACCCTGAATTAGTTAACACATTAGGACGTTTGCTTTATCGCACTTCCTATGGACAAAACGTACTTAGCCATTCGCTGGAAGTTTCTTATCTTGCAGGTGTTATGGCATCGGAGTTGGGTTTAGATCCTATTTCTGCAAAACGTGCTGGACTACTTCACGACCTAGGTAAAGCGGTTGATCATGAAGTTGATGGCAGCCATGCCGTACTAGGTGCCGATCTCGCTAAAAGATATGGTGAAAAACCTGAAATTGTTCATGCAATAGAAGCGCATCATGAAGATGTTGAACCAAATACTGTTCTAGATGTGCTCATTCAAGCAGCTGATGCAATTTCTGCTGCTAGACCGGGAGCCAGAAAAGAAACGCTAGATGCTTATATAAAGCGACTTGAGAAGCTTGAAGAAATAGCAAATAGCTACGAGGGCGTTGAAAGAACTTTCGCTATACAAGCTGGACGCGAAGTGCGTGTCATGGTTGAACCTGAAATTGTTGATGAAGCACAAGCAACTGTGCTGGCACATGATATTGCACATCAAATAGAAACTGAAACTCAGTATCCCGGTCAAGTTAAGGTTGTCGTAATACGCGAGAGCCGTGCAGTTGACTACGCAAAATAGTAATACGCCAGAGATAACCTCTTCATTTATTGAAGAGGTTATCGGCGATGCTAACCTCCGGATAGAAAAAGATTTTGGGCAAGGCTTCGTTCGGCTAAAAACCAGTGAAGCTGAAAAGCGTCAAGCAGCTCAAGATATTAGGTCTAGCGAAGACATTGTCATAGAGCTTTTGCGTAATTCACGTGATGCTAATGCTAAAAATATTTTTTTAGCAACACAACGAGAAGCAGATAAGCGCTCTATTGTTGTTATAGACGATGGATGTGGCTTGCCAGAGAACATGAGAAGTCTCGTATTCGAGCCAAGAGTTACTTCAAAATTGGATACCGCTTCTCTCGACAGATGGGGTTTTCACGGACGAGGAATGGCTCTCTATTCCATTCGTGTTAATTCGTCAATCGCTAGGATTGTAGACTCAAAACCCGGTCTTGGGACATCAATACAAGTTGTAGTAGATACTAAGAATATTTCCGAAAAAACAGATCAGTCTACATTCCCTCGCTTTGAAATGCAGAATGGCAAGATGTGTATGCGCGGTCCAAAAAACATACTGCGTACTGCAGCTGAATTTGCATTGGAGCATAAAGATTCTGTAAATGTTTATTGCGGTTCATTTACAGAAATAGCAACTGCAATCAATGAATACGGTATGGCAACTTGTAGCCCAGCTATGAGAGCTTTCAGTTCTAACATTGATGAATGCAAATTAATACAGCGTCTTGCTTTTGCGGTTGATCCAGTTGAATTTTCTGAAATTGCATCTAGTTTGGGCTTAGATATGTCTCCACGTTCTTCTAGACGTATTATGGATGGAGAAATTAAGGCTGCTGTTGTGATGCTAGAGCGCATCAAGCACGAATCGCTATCCGCATGCAAGCCTCAAAAATTTGACACGCCTAAGAAAATGCCAAAAAAATCGGCTGTAAAATTTACCCAAAATGACATAGATTCATTTACAAATACAGTAACTGATGCATTTAGAGAGCTTGCTTCTGGTTATTTTCTAGACGATTCAGTAAATCCCAATGTGCATGTTATAAATGGCAGTCTTAAAGTAGAAATTCCGCTTATAAATGCTGATTGACAACGTATCTGTTTGCTTTAAGTTATCGCTAAAGGTAGAATTACGAATTGCTGGTTTATGCGCATTCGAATCAGCTATAAATACACCATAAATGTTAATGTAACGGACAAGGGATGCATGTGGCTAACGACCAGAAAGCTGAAATCAGCTGCCTGAAGGTTTCTTCAAAATCGTCTCCCGCATCAGTAGCTGGAGCGATTGCTGGAATGATTAAAGACGGTTCACCAGTAGAAATTCAGTCAGTAGGTGCAGGTGCAGTAAATCAAGCAGTTAAAGCTATAGCTATATCGCGTGGTTTCCTATCTCCTGTAGGCATAGAAATTGTTTGTATTCCTTCGTTTGCAGATATTGTCATAGATGGCGAGTATAGAACTGCCATACGATTTACAGTTGAGCCCAAAGACGCTTCAAAAACAACGCAGGCTCTTAACGTTTCTGTTTAAGTTTTCCAAATGCCATTAAATCTAGATGGATTTACATACTGCGTATTAGCCTTTGGCTGCCAGATGAACGAACATGATGCCGAGCGCGTAGCTGGCATGCTGGAACATTACGGCGCAAAGCGCGCTGAAGCTCTTGAAGATAGCGATATTCTTGTATATTTAACATGTTGTGTTAGGTTGTCTGCCGAAACTAGACTATTTGGACATGTAGCATCATGCAAAAATGTTCCTGTACGCAAGAACTCTCCATTAGAAAATAGAATTATTGTGATAGGGGGCTGTATTGCCCAACGCGATGGAGAATCTTTATTGGAATCTTTTGCTCATGTTAATGTAGTTTTTGGAACACAAGCACTTCATTTACTCCCAGAAATGTTGGCTGATGCAATATATAAGAACAAACGTTTAGCCGACACATCAGATCATCCAGATATTTTTTCTGCCGATCTGCCCACCAGCAGAAATACACCTTGGTCGGCATGGCTTCCCATAATGACCGGATGCAATAATTTTTGTTCGTATTGCATAGTGCCGTATGTTCGAGGGCGTGAAAGATCGCGCTCTATAGAAGATATCGTTTCCGAAGCGCGGCAATATGTTGACTCCGGAGTTAAAGAAATTACTCTGCTAGGACAAAATGTAAACTCTTTTGGACGCGATTCTTATGGAACTCCTCAATTTGCCCGGATACTAAAAGAGGTTGACGCTACGGGAATTGAGCGTCTTCGTTTTGTAACAAGCCACCCCAAAGATTTAAGCGATGAAGTTATTAGCACATTTGGAGAATTGCGTTCGGTCATGCCAGCGCTACACCTGCCTTTTCAGTCAGGTTCTAATCGCGTTCTAAAATTAATGAATCGCTCTTATACTCGCGAACATTATTTGGGACTAATTGAAAAGTTACGGCATGTGTGTCCAGATATTGCTCTTTCTACTGACATAATAGTTGGATTTCCAAGTGAAACTGAAGACGATTTTGAGCAAACACGAAGCCTTGTTGAACAGGTAGGTTTCGCACAGGCATTTACTTTTATTTTTTCACCGCGCAGCGGCACTCCTGCAGCCAAAATGGATGGAATCCCCGCCAGTGATGTCATACAACGCAGATTTGATACGCTTGTTCATACTGTGCAAAATGGCGCTTACAAATACAACCAAAAAGAGCTAGGCAAAGTTGTACCCGTACTTGTTGAAGGTGCATCAAAAAGGGGAGAGGGAATACTTGCAGGCAAAAGCCCCAAGAATCAGACGGTGCATGCATATGTCCCCGATGGTACAACAACACAAGAGCTTGCGGGCACATTCCTTAATATTCGTATAACTGAAGCTAAGACATGGTATCTTTTTGGCGAGGTTATCTAGGTGGAATCTTTGCTTGATAAAGTTATCTGCATTGTAGGTCCTACTGCAACTGGAAAATCAGATTTAGCGCAGAATATAGCACTTGAACTGGATGGGGAAATTATCAGCGCTGATTCTATGCAAGTTTATAAAGGTATGGACATTGGAACTGGCAAGATTCCAATTGACCAGCGTAAGGTTATGCACCACGGTTTAGATTTGGTGTATCCCAATGAGCCTTATTCTGCAGCTTTATTTCAAGAATATGCACGGCGTACTTTCAAAGAAGTACGCAGCAGGAAACATACTTCTATTTTAGCTGGTGGAACAGGCTTTTATGTTCGCGCCGCTATAGATAACTACGATTTTCCTAAAGGAGAACAAGTAGATAACCCGATACGAAAAGAACTTGTAGAGTATTTAGATAAAAACGGTACCGATGCACTTTGGAACCGATTAAAAAGTGTAGACCCAAAAAGCGCCGAATGTATCCACAAAAACAATTCTAAGCGTGTGATGCGCGCACTTGAATTGTATGCAGATGGAAAAAGCTATGCAAACCAACTAGAAAAACTATCGAAAATTGAACAGCTTGTACCCGCACTAATGATAGGGCTTTCCGTAAGTCCTGATACATTGGCTAAGCGAATAGACACAAGAGTAGACAAAATGCGCGAATTGGGTCTTGAGCGAGAAGTAGAACGTTTACTTGAAGAGGGCTTTGAGGAATGGATTACAGCTCCTCAGGCTATTGGTTATAAAGAGATTGTTAGTGCGAAGCGGGGCGAATGCACGATAGACGATGCATTTCAAAGCATTAAGCAAGCCACCAGACGTTATGCAAAAAGACAACGTACATGGTTTCGTAAAGATAGGCGCATAGTGTGGATAGATGCTGAAACCGGTAATATGACCCACATGCTTGAACAAGTTTTGCAAGTTATAGAAAACCCCACAAACAAATAACCTATACACAAGGAGCAAAAAATGAAAATAAAATTTTCAAAGATGAACGGGCTTGGCAACGATTTTATTATGATTGACGACATGTCACATAATATCGAATTGGACGAAAAGCAGGTCAAATGGCTTTGCGATAGACATTTCGGCATTGGCGCAGACGGAGTTATTCTTGTAAGACCTTCTAAACGCTTCGAATGTAGCGCCTATATGCACTACATAAACTCAGATGGCACCCTTGCTCAGATGTGTGGAAATGGAGTTCGATGCTTCACGAAATTTTTAGTTGACAACAATATAGTTGATGCAAATTCTTGCGAATTAATAGCAGATACTATGGCAGGTCCCAAACCGATAAGTTTCAAAAGATCGCCTAATGGCAAAATGGAAATGGCTACAGTACAAATGGGTCAGCCTATATTAGATCCAAAAGCCATTCCGGTAGATGCCAGCACCGATAGCATCTCTACTACGGGAGAGCCATTTATTGGATATATGAATCTTGCTTCACCTTGGGGTGATTTTTCGTTTGCCTGCGTTTCTATGGGTAATCCGCATGCGATATGCTTTATTGATGATTGGACAGCTTTGCCTGATGATGCCTTCGTTGACCCGACAAATAAGTCATTATCTAATTTTGATGTAGATAAAATCGGTAAATATTTTGAATCGCATGCTGTATTTCCCGAAAAATCTAATATTGAATTTGCTGAAATTTCATCTGATGTAATTAATATGCGCGTATACGAGCGCGGCTGCGCAGAGACGCTAGCTTGCGGAACAGGTGCATGTGCTGTAAATGTGGCAGCCGTACTAACAAAAAATGCCCCCCGCGAAAACGATATTCGCTTGCTTGGCGGAGTTTTGCATATAAATTGGCAAAACGATGGAATTGTTGCAATGACAGGACCAGCAGAAGAATCGTATGTTGGAGAGGTTGATTTGGAGATTTATGGCAAATGAGCCTATGTATACAATAGAGCAATCTAGTCGCGAGCGAGCCATATTAGTTGGCATAGAACAGGCTGGATCTAAATGGTCGATGGAATCTTCTCTGCAAGAATTATCGCGCTTAGCTGATACTGCAGGTGCTGATACGGTAGGTATCACTTCGCAAAAACTTACTTCGCCTAACCCGCGTACTTTTGTTGGTAGCGGAAAAGCAACTCAGCTAGTTAATATGGCTGGCGAACTAGATGCGGATATAATTATTTTTGATGATGAACTTACACCATCTCAACAATCAAATCTCGAAAAACTTGTTGGCAGAAATGTAAAAGTTATTGATCGTACTGCGCTTATCTTAGACATTTTTGCTCTGCATGCAAAAACACGTGAAGGCAGACTTCAGGTTCAACTTGCGCAAAATGAGTATTTATACCCACGCCTGCGAGGCATGTGGGCTCATTTAGCATCAAATAGAATGGGCGGCGGTGTTGGATCTCGGTTTGGTGAAGGGGAGAGCCAGCTAGAAGTTGATAGGCGCATGGTACGAAAGCGCATCACTTCTATCAGGCGTGAACTAGAACATCTTTCGCGTATAAGAGGCGTTCAGCGCGAAAGCCGCTACAACAGCGGAATATTCAAGATAGCCCTTGTTGGATATACAAATGCTGGTAAATCTAGTTTACTCAATCGATTAACTGATTCTAATGTATATGCCGATGACAAGCTTTTTGCCACGCTAGATTCAACCACTAGAAAACTTATACTTCCAGAGGGCCGCGAGGTTACTTTAAGCGACACAGTAGGATTCATCCAGAAATTACCTACTACTCTTGTAGAAGCATTTAAATCTACACTAGACGAAATAACCAATTCCGATCTTATCTTGCATGTTGTAGATGCATCTTCTAACTCTTATGAACAGCAGGTAGATGCTGTAAACGACGTACTCGGACAAATAGGTGCTGAAAGTATACCTAAACTAACTGTTTTTAATAAATGTGATCTTTTGGATAGCACAGCACAACAAGCGCTAGCATTCAGAAACTCTATGTCTATCCAAGTTTCTGCTGTAATGGAAACCGGTATAGATGAATTAATAACACGGATAGTATCCGCAGCTGCTGCAACTGATTCAAATATGCACGTTCTAATCCCATACTCAAGAGGCGAACTAGTTTCTTTGGCACATAAAAGATGCCGGATATCGAACGAATCGCATACCGAATTAGGAACTAGTTTAATTCTAAGAGTACCTATTGGCTTAGAAAGAGAATTCAAACCGTTTCTTATTACGAGTTAAATACGACGAAATACCGCCACTACCTTACCCGCAATAAGACAGTCATCTACGAGAATAGGCTTCATAGAAGAATTTTCCGGTTGTAAGCGAATGCGATTGTCTTCTTTATAAAAGCGCTTTACCGTGGCGCTATCTCCAATAACAGCAACGACTATTTCTCCGTTATTAGCTGTAGGCTGCTCTCTTACAACTACATAATCGCCATCGTTTATGCCGGCTTCAATCATTGAATCGCCATGCACAGACAATGCAAAAGATGGAGAATCTCCAACGATATCGGTGGGAAGCGCAATATTGTCAGTGATGTTTTCCTCTGCAAGTATTGGAGTTCCAGCTGCAACATCACCTACAAGGGGAACACTTACTACTTTCCCAAACTCTGGATGCAACTCATTATTTTCATCTTCAAGTTGATAAGTAAGAGAAATAGAACGAGACTTCAAAGGATCGCGCTTTATATAACCTTTTTCTTCAAGTGCTTTCAGATGAACATGCACGGTAGAAGGGGAGGAAAGCCCTAAATCTTGACATACCTCACGCACAGTAGGTCCAAAACCTTTTTCACGTATATGTTTCTCAATATTATTGAGAACTGCTTGCTGTCTTTTTGTAATTTTTGTAGACATGAAGACTCCTTGCATCAAGATTGCCAATCGGAACCTTTGTTCGTAATTATAACTGCGAACATGGGTTCTAGCAAGAAAATTCTTGAATTAATGTATGATGTATACTATCAAAAGGAAAGGATATAAATGCGTTGTCCATCATGTGGATATGAAGAATCAAAAGTTATAGATTCGCGCTCGGCAGATGATGGCAGCGCGATACGCCGTCGTCGTGAATGCCTTAAGTGCCAAAACCGTTTCACGACATATGAACGTTTAGGAGAACGTCCTGTAATTGTTTTGAAATCGGATGGCTCCCAAGAAGCGTTTGATAGGCAAAAACTCTTTCGCGGTCTTTTAATCGCTTGCGCAAAACGCTCGGTTAGTCCAGAGCATATTGACCAGCTAATTGATGACATAGAAAATTCACTTCGAAATTCCGGTGTCTCGGAAGTGCGCTCAAAAGAACTGGGAGAAATGGTCTTAGACAGGCTTGCTAATGTAGATGATGTTGCATACATTAGATTCGCAAGCGTGTATAAAGACTTCAAAGATGCAGAAGAGTTCAGCGAAGCGTTAAAAGGTTTGAAATAAATGAAGCAACTTGATATTCGGATTAAGCTACTTCGCAACAATATTGAGGCTCCCACATACGCTCATATTGGGGATGCAGGGTTAGATCTTAGATCTGCTATAGATGTAGTATTGCAGCCCTTTGAGCGCGCTATTGTTCCTTGTGGGTTTTCCATTGCTATTCCTGAAGGATATGCGGGATTGGTACTTCCTAGAAGTGGACTCGCCACAAAGCATGGTATTACGGTGCCCAATAGCCCGGGACTTATTGATAGTGGCTATCGCGGCGAGATGATGGTGTCGCTACAGAACTTAGACGCTAATGCGGCTTACACAATTGATGTGGGCATGCGAATAGCTCAACTGGTGATAATTGAAACACCAAATGTTAACTTAATTCATGTTGACGAGCTGGAAGATACTGAACGTGGTTTTGGCGGGTTTGGAAGCAGCGGACTAAACTAAGCATAGCAGGTGAAAATATGCAGCAGGAATACAGCAACACACCAGATGATGAATCAAGAGCTTTTGCAAACCACCAATTAGCATCAGCTCAAACACTGGTAACAATTACAATTATTGCATCTCCTGTATCGTTAGTTATCGGCGGTTTACCACTAGGTATCGTGGCGTTAATTTGTGGCATAGTGGCTCTTAGCAAAATACGTGCTGCTATAGAAAAATTATCTGAACCTAGTGCCATTGCAAATAATTTGAAACGTCAAGCGATAATTGGCATCTCGGTAAGTATTGTTTCAATTGTGTTGAACGCAATTTCTATAATTATCATATTGCCAGCGTTTATTGAATTTCTGCAAAGCGGTGATATTACTAAGCTTACAGAGGCAATGAATTTCTCAAGCGCATCAACTTCTTCTGGCTCTAATTCTGTGTGGGACTAGTCTTTCCTATTTGTATAAATGGCTGATAATAAATGTTATGTAAACTTAATTAATATCCTGCTTAATGCCTCTGATAAGCTAATCTTTCGCCTTGAACGGATGGCGCGATCGCATTGCCCCACGCGACGGCTTTATTCGCAACTCTTCAAAATTTAAGCCAAGTTTACGCAATTCAAGATGCAACAACTCTCTGTGTGTATCTAATTCTGAACGCACCATAGAATCTTGACTGCAAACTTCACAGACTATGTACGGTTTATCTTTATCCGGTCCCTTTCGGGGCGCTGGGTCTTCACGTATATAAACAGCATTGGTGTTTTCCAGAATTAAACATGCAGCATTTTCATTCCATATAGTATTAACCGCTTGCTTATAGCAATCGTTATTACGCGCAATACGCATGAATTTACCGGCATCGCCATCTAAATTACTTATTACTTTTGACAGCTCCCCTGCAAGTTTTTTCATTTAAGATTCCTAAACATATCAGTAGCATTTTCTTTGATTATAACTACCATAATTTGTTTTATGGACAGTCTTCGCACAATCGCGTATCTTTTTAGTAAGCAATTCTATAGGAGCATTTTATGGTAAACAGAATTTCTAGACTCATCTTATGCGTAACTTGTTTTGCCATGTTCGCATTTCTATTGGTAGGTTGTTCATATCAAACCGATGAAGAGGCAATAGAACAATCCATCTCAAACCGCTTAGACGGCTATAAAAATATAGATAGTTCTGAAACAGCAAATTTTGCTTCCCGAATGGATATTGACTCCCTTGCGCAATACGGTGTTTCTGAGCACGATTTCATGGCGGCATACTTTGATGATTTCGATTATTTAGTTCAAAATGTAGCTGTTGATGGCGACAATGCGGTTGCAACAGTTGTACTTACATGTAAAAGTTTCACCGAATATGAAAAAGCTTTACAAGAAGCAACGGATGCTATGAAAGCTGATGCATCAATAGCTAAAATGTCTACAGATGAACTTGACAAAGCATTCGGTAAAACAATTTTAGATACACTTAAAGATGTAGAAGTAAGGCAAACCGAACCCATCGAAATATCTTTTGAAAAAGTAGATAATGTATGGGAACCCGTTTCTAACGCTTCTGAAGATATTGCAGCAGCGCTAATGTCGAATTGATGATATGGCTCTAAGTAACGATAAAAGACATCTGCATCCAAAAGATGCATTATTGCTGGCGGCACCACACACTTGGGCAGCTTCTATTATGCCCGCACTTCTAAGCATTGCGTTTGCATACTCAATGCAAGGTTTTCTGTCAGTTTCACTAACAATTGCCCTATTGATTGCTGTTGTATTAATGCAATCATCAGTTAATACATTCAATGATTACTTTGATTTTGTAAAAGGTGCAGATTCAAAAAACGACAATGTTGAAGAAAGCGATGCTGTATTGGTATACAACAATATCAACCCTAAAAGTGCACTCGCTTTAGCAATAGCCTTTCTTATAGTCGCATTTCTTTTAGGTATATATTGCATCGTATCATCTGGATGGATTCCACTTGTCATTGCTATTGTGGGCGCTTTTATTGTCGTTGTTTATTCGGGTGGAAAAACACCCATATCTTACCTGCCAATTGGAGAAGCAATAAGCGGTATTACAATGGGTGGTTTAATTCCCCTTGCTTCGTTTTATGTGCTTACCGATAGTCTTAATTGGATGATACTGGTTTGGTCTATTCCGCTTATTATCAACATCGGTCTTATTATGATGACAAATAATACCTGCGACATAGAAAAAGATATATCAGCTGGAAGAAAAACCCTTCCCGTAATGCTTGGACGCTTACGTGCGCGCACTCTTTATAAAACCCTAATCGCAATATCTGTTATATCAACAGTACTAATTGTGGGTATTTGGTTTCCTTCGGGAACTATTGTTTTACCATTCATGCTGTTGGCTCTTTATCCAATAGTTTCAAAAATGTTCATTAGTCCATTAGGACCTAAGGTTCGCGTAGGAGCTATGGCAGCTGTATGCAACATGAATATTGTGCTAGGCGCTTTTTATGCTGTTGCAGTATTTGCTTCAAATGTTCAGCTAATCCTTTAAGCATTAGCTGTAAATAATATTGGGGCATTCTTTGAAATGCTTACCCAATTCATGCTCGTTATAACAGCTTAGCAGTTGTTCAGGCGTAGTTGGTTCGTCATATTCTGTAATGCCTGCAATATACGCGATATGACCTAAAACTGCTTCAGTCGATTTGTAAGTATCAATCATACAATCTAGCGAAGCATCTTTATCGCGCTTTGATAAGCGTCTTCCATCTTCATTAACAAGTAATGGCACATGTCCATATGTAGGTTTTTCATAGCCAAGTAAACTTTGTAGATATATTTGTCTTTTTGTAGATGTTAAAAGATCGTAGCCACGAACAACACAATTTATACCAAACTGCGCATCGTCAACTATAACAGCCAATTGATACGCAAATAAATTATCGCTTCTACGCAGTATAAAATCATCGTATCCAGCTTGTAGGGTTCCTGCTTGTTCGCCCTGAAATATATCGACAAAGCAAATACGCGAATCTACTACCCTGCATCTAAGTGATGGCTTTCTATCATGCGCAGATGCCTCTAATATTCGTTTTTTGCGTTCAGTTTCGCTAAGATGCCTGCAAGTACCTTTATATCCGCTCTCTTCTCCTGAATGTGGAGCCGATTGTATATTTGCCTCTGCTCTTGTACAGAAACATTCATAGGTATTATCAGAAGCTGTCAGCTCATTTAGAGTATCGCGATAAAACTGTTTGCGAGAACTTTGATATACGGGAGCCCCATCCCAATACAAGCCTAAAGATTCTAGATCGCGCATTATTGCGTCGGCATATTCTGCGCGCGATCTAGACTCGTCAATATCTTCAATACGCAATAAAACATCTCCCCCACGGCTTTTAGCAGCAAGCCATGCCATTAAGTAAGCAAAAATATTGCCTGCATGCATCCTGCCTGTAGGGGAAGGTGCGAACCGACCAACTACACGTTTACCCGTAAATGAGACACCACAACTATTCATCAAGCATTGCGCAAATCGTCTATATGTTTAGCTTTACCCATCGTGCGTTCAATTCCGCCCGGCTCTACCAGTCGAACATTAACACCGACCAAAAGCGTACCTTTTAGTTTTTCGGCAATTCGACGGCGCATAGCATCCATTTTTTCAAAGGAATCAGTCATTTTGTCAGGGCGTACTTCTGTCTCTACAGTAAGTGAATCCATACCATTAACAGTTTCAACAATAATGTGGTAATGCGGTGTTACCTCTTCTATTCCGGCAAGTACATCCTCTATTTGGCTTGGGAAGACATTCGTTCCGCGAATAATTAGCATATCATCACAGCGTGAACGAACCTTGTCCATTCGCGCATGAGTTCTACCGCATTCACACTCCTCGCAAGTAACACGTGTCAAATCGTGCGTTCTGTAGCGAAGCACAGGAATCCCCCGTTTATCTAAGGGTGTCAAAACAAGTTCGCCTTCTTCGCCCTCAGATACAGGTTCGCCAGTTTGCGGGTCCACAACCTCCCATAAGAAATGATCTTCGGCAATATGCTGCTGGAATCTGTTCGCTAAACATTCACCAGAAACACCGGGACCCATAACTTCCGTTAAACCATAATTATCGGTGCATACAATATGCATCCGGCTTTCAATTTCTGCTTTTAGAGCAGGAGGGCATGGTTCCCCTCCAAAAAGACCAATTCGAAGAGAAGATTTTTCCCAGTCAAACCCCATCTTCTCCCCTACTTCGCAAATATGCATAGCATACGAAGGTGTGGCAATTAAAACCGTGGTGCCATAGTCGTTTATCATGTTGATATGGCGCTCGGTATTGCCAGAGCCAGCCGGAATCATTGCGCATCCCAGTTTTTGTAAACCGTAATGCAGACCAAATCCTCCCGTAAACATGCCGTACCCGAAAGCCATCTGCGCAATATCGCCGGGAACAACTCCCGCCATTTGCACAAGTCGGGCTATGCAATCACTCCAAACTTGCATGTCTTCACGAGTGTATCCGACCACTATCGGCTTACCTGTAGTGCCAGAAGATGCATGGATTTCAATAATCTCATCAATATTAACCGCGAATAACCCATAAGGATACGTATCGCGCAGGGCAGTTTTGTCGGTAAAAGGAAGCTTACGAACATCGTCAAGAGTTTTTATGTCGGCAGGAGATACCCCACTTTTATCCATTAAATCGCGATAGTATGCAACATTTTGATAGGTATATGCCACCTGATCTTGCAACTTTTTAAGTTGGAGTTCTCGTAATTGCTTGCGCGGCATGCATTCTATACTGCGATCAAAAATAGGAAACGAAGCAAAATCTTTTTGCTTAATTGCTTCAAATAAAGCTTGCTTTTGCGATACACCTTTACTGCTTAATTCGTTTGTACTGCTTGTTGGCATCGCTCAATCCTCGTTTCCTGCATGTATGGCATTTGCTTTTTCTATATCGGCTTGCGTAATAATTCTAAGACCTGCGTCTTTCAGTATTTCTTTCGTCTCTTCTATATTATCTGTAGCCAGAATAATATAAGTAGAAATCATGGAATAGCTATACAAAACGTTTTCATTGCGCTCTGCCAAAAGACTTATAACGCGCGCTAATTCACCCGGTCTATCTTCAAGTTTTAAGCAGAGAACTTGTGTTTCGATATAGGCAAACCCTTCGCGTTTAAGCGCATCGCAGGCGATATCTGGTCTATCTAAAATAAAGCGCGTTATGCCAAATTCTCCTGTATCAGATACTGCAAATCCACGAACATTAGCACCAGCTGCCTCAAAAACATTAAGCACTCGCGCCAAATGCCCCGGCTTACTTTGAGCAAAAACACTTATTTGCGAAACTGTCATTACATCACCTTCTCTGCAATAGATGCCCTACCTGCTCTAAAAGCCGCTATATTAGCTTCGATGGTTTTTGGTGGCACAAAATCTTGCACTGTTTTCTCCCAAGCAGACACATCGAAATCTAATAGCGCAGAAAGCGCACCGAGCATAACCATATTCGATGTTTTAGCATTGCCAACCTCTAGCGCTATGTCGTGCGCAGGTACAAGCAACGCATTAGCTTTTGAAAGTTCTTCTTGTATATTGTGCGGCATAGAAGCTTTTCCCGTTAACACCGATGCGGGTTTAATGATTTCTTTATTTGAAATAATTCTTCCGCCATTCTTCAGCATTGGAAGATTACGCAAAGCTTCAATAAGTTCAAAAGATACAACGATATCAGCCGAGCCAGAATCGCACACCATCGATTCAACATGCTCACCAAAAGCAACATCGGTAGTTACAGCACCCCCGCGCTGTGCCATGCCGTGTATTTCTGAAACTTTAACATTCTGATCACAACACAACGCAGTCTGCGCTAGAACATGCGCAGCCAATATTGTTCCTTGACCACCAACACCACAAAGTAGCACTTTAGTAGACATTATTACCTCTATTCTGACTGCACAATGGCATCAAAACGGCAGTATTGCGCACACTGACCGCATCCTATGCATAATTCGGTATCAATATAAGCAAGCCCGCTTTCAGCCTGTTTACCAATAGCGGGACAACCCAATGTAAGACAAACGCCGCATCCAGTGCAGTTAGTTACTACATACGGTTTATTCTTGATACGCGACAACAGCACACAAGGGCTTCTAAATATTATTACATCCAACCTATCTGTATTAGAAGTAGCCTCTTTTAATGCACTTCTGACAGCCATCATATCGTTAGGATCTACAAGATTTACGTTATCAATCCCCAGCGCAGATATAATACCTTCTATGTCTAATTCGCGACTAGGTCTATCCTGTAGAGTCTTCCCATTAAACGGATTACCTTGCCGACCAGTCATCGCAGTTGTTCTGTTGTCAAGAATACACACAGTACCTGCACCCTTATTGTATGCAGTAGAAATAAGAGAACTAAGCCCTGAATGCGCAAATGTGGAATCGCCTACTACCGCAACAACAGGTCTGTGCTCAGAGGTGCCTAGCGCCAACTCAAACCCGTGCGCCATGGAAACAGAAGCCCCCATGTCTACGCATGTATCCATACATGCTAAAGGAGGTAGCGCGCCAAGTGTATAGCATCCTATATCGCCTGTAACTATAGCCTTCAGGCGCTTTAATTCCCGAAACACTAGCCTATGCGGACATCCCGGGCACAATGCCGGAGGTCTTGCCGGAAGACCATCAATATTAGAATAATCTATAGATGCTAATCCATTAAAGGCGTTTTTTATTAAACCGGGCGTAAGTTCGCCTGCCAAAGAAATTGAATAGGGCGGTTTGCTAACCTTGACGCCTAATGCTTTTACGGCATCTGTTAAGTAAGTAGACGCTTCTTCTATTACATAAAGTGCGTCAACTTTATCTGCAAATTCCTTAATAGTTTTTTCTGGAAGCGGCCATGTTACGCCTAATTTTAGAATAGATGCTTGTGGCAGCGCTTCCAATACATGTTGGTAAACCGCACCTGAACAAATTATTCCAAGAGCTTGCACGCCATCGATTCGTTTATTGAAACTGCATTCGTCTGCCCACTTACGCAGCGCATCTATTCTCTCTAGTTGCACTTTGCGACGTGGCTTTGCAAATGCAGGCATCATAACCCACTTGCTAGGGTCGCTTTCGTATCCCTTAATATCATTTTCAGAAATACGCTCACCCGTTTCCACTGTTGTGCGTGTATGAGATATGCGAACAGTAGAACGAATAAAGAAAGGTACATCAAAGCGCTCAGAAAGAGAGTAGGCTTCTTTTGTGAAATCAAGTGCTTCCTGAGAATCCGACGGATCTAGCATAGGAATATGAGCCGCCTGTGCATAGTAATGAGAATCTTGCTCATTTTGCGATGAATACATCCCGGGATCGTCTGCCGCAAGTACAACCATACCGCCACCAACACCGGTATATGCAGCTGTAAAAAGAGGGTCAGCAGCAACATTTACACCGACATGCTTCATAGTTACTAATGTACGCGCCCCTGCAGCCGATGCTCCCAATGCAACTTCTACAGCCACTTTTTCATTAGTGCACCATTCAGCGTACACATTTGGTTTTCGCGCAAATGCCTCCATAGTCTCAGTAGATGGAGTACCCGGGTAAGCTGCACCTATTGTTGCCCCCGCCTCCCAAGCGCCTTGTGCGATAGCTTCATTTCCAGAAAGAAGTTCCATATACTCTCCAATACCGCCGTACTAATTTTCAAAAACAAAAGCGAATGACCCGATTTGTATCACATCGCCATCTTGCAGTGTTTTTGCTTCAACATTCATATTGTTAACCCACACGCCGTTAAATGATCCATTGTCGCGTATAACATAGCAATCATCTTCACGAGTTATGGTGGCATGTGCACGCGAAACAGTCATATCATTCAAGAATATAGTGCATTTCGGATCTCGACCAATAGATGTAAGACTTTGAGAAAGTGTATACGACACACCTACTTGCAATCCGCGAATAGTACGCAGAGATGCTCGCCCGGTGCGTTCATTATTGTTGGCTTCAAGCGGCTGAGAGGGCACCGGCTGAAAGCGGCTGGTTTTACCAATAAGGTTAAATCCGCATACACGGCAAGTGTTATCCCTCGGGGTAATTTGCGATTGGCAAACCGGGCATTTGTCGCTCATTATAAATTCCTATCAAGCGGTAAAAGTATTTATAACAGTCTAAACCTTTTAAAGAATTATCGGAGTATCGTTAAGGATAATCGACTTGGCACTTGTACTTGCCCCGGTGAATAAACTTAAAAATCTCTCCCAACCTATGTGCAGCGTATCTAAAACACCCGGAGGTTCAACTTTTTCACAAGAAACAATGTCTTGTTCGGCTATTAGTTCGTTATGTTGCCAAAAATAGGCTTTTCCTATAACTTCGCCTACTTCAACCGAACCGCCAACATCAAAAAACTCAAAACTTTGACTGACGTTACCTTTTAATTCAAAAATGCGAACCGTAGCATCGGGGTTTGCAAATGTAGCGTTTACTGTTTTGTCTAGCCATCCAGAAAGAGCAACTTTTGCAACTACGGGAACTTCAGTCGCACTTCCTATATTGGCACTTACAATCTCTTCGCTGTTAGCCAATTTATAGTCGGTTTTATACTTGTAATACCAGTTGAAAAGAGTAGTTGTATCGGTAAAGCGCTGCGATTCGGAAGGTGAATTTAACACTATTGCATAAATGTATCCATCTCCCCTATTGCACGCTCCTGCAAAACAAGCACCCGCAAGTTCTGTATATCCCGTTTTGACACCACATGCGCCCTCGTAATTACCAAGCAGTAAGTCGGTGGTTAGAACTTCTACAGTTGTGGTAGCGCCACCTCTTTCAACAGGAATTTGCGCCGAACTCATATCTACTATCGAACGGAATAGTTCATTTTGCATAGCGTAAGCAACCATTTTCGCCACATCGGCAGCAGTAGAATGAAGATCGCCTGCATATTTATCAAAATCAAGCCCGTGTGGGTTTTCAAAAACGGTATCTGTGCACCCTATGCTTTGAGCCATTTCGTTCATTTTCTTTACAAATGCCGCATTGCCATCTTCATCGCTCTTAGCTCCCAAGATGCTTTTGCCAAGGCTTTCAGATATAGCCAAAGCCGCATCGTTTCCCGATGGAATCATTAGTGCTTTAAGGGCATTCTCTAAACTAAGCACATCTCCTACAAGAAGCCTAGCGCTAGATTCTCCAACACTACCCGCATCTTGCGTAACCGTTACTTTTGTATCTAGTGGAGCAATATCTAGCGCAACAATTGCGGTCATAACCTTAGTAATAGAAGCAATGTTGGCGCGATCATAAGCGCCTCGCGCAAATAAAACCTTACCATCTGGGTCAACTAATATCGCATGTTCAGCTTCAATTGAAGGGCATAGAGATGCGCTTAACGATCTTTCAGCAACTGATGAACTGCAAATCCAATCGCTACTTTTTACTTCCGCTAAAGCTTCAGTTGTAGGTATAGATATAGAAAATATAAGGGCGAAACATAGCATGAATGCGCACGCTATAGAGCGCACGCATTCTGTACAGGATTTATGAACGACAGAGCTTATTTTAGATGGCATATATCTCGCCATGCTCCACGATGTCAAAATTCGCGTCTCTTAATTTCTGTTCAACATCTTCGCCGTTTATCTTGAGTACATCTATTGCACTTTCATCTTTAACAGCGAAACAATAGGCGTATTCAATATTCATATCAGAGTCATCACAGAAGCGCAAAAGACGCGCCAATCCACCCGGTTCGTTAGGAATCCGAACGGCTACTACAGGAGTTACCGAAGCCTTAAAACCTGCATCTGTTAGAAGTTTGGCGGCTACATCTGGTGTGTCACAAAAAACGCGCGCTACGCCAAAATCTTGAGTGTCAGCCAAATATAGAGCATGCATATTGATATTGGCATCAGCAATGGTTGAAACAGCTTTCGATAAATGCCCCTTCTCGTTCTGAAGGAAAATGCTTAACTGAGATACCATCTACGCCTCCTGACCTCTAAGGTCGATAACTCGCTTCGCCTTCCCCATTGATCGCTCAATAGTCTTAGGCTCAACGATTTTTACATTCACGTTCACTTGCAAATTACTCTTAAGTTCAGCTTGCAATCTTGCTTTCAAATCTTCTAGCTTACGCACTTCGTCTATTTGGAAATCAGGTTCAGTTTCCACCTGAAGCTCTATAGAGTCAAGTGGTCCTTTGTTTGTAAGAATAATCTGATACTGCGTAGCAATTTCAGGGAACGCAGTTATAACTTGCTCGATCTGGCTTGGGAATACATTCACACCACGAATAATAAGCATATCGTCAGTGCGACCACGCAAGCGATCAATTTTGCGATGCGTGCGACCACAAGCACACGGTTCGCTAATAATGCGAGTAACATCGCGTGTTCTGTAGCGAATCATGGGGCTGCATTCGCGTGTAAGTGTGGTTATAACCAGCTCTCCCCATTCACCATCGGGAAGAACTTCACCGGTATCAGGATCTACAATTTCGCAATAGAACTGGTCTTCTGCAATATGCAGACCTCCGCGCTCTTTGCATTCCATTGCCACGCCCGGTCCCATTATTTCGGATAAGCCGTACACGTCGCAATATTGAATACCAAGCTTGTCAGATATTTCTTGACGCATGTTCTCAGAGCAAGGCTCCGCACCAAATATGCCACCCGAAATCTTAAATTCAGTGGCAGGATTGTAGCCCATCTCTATTGCCGTATCGGCTATTAAGAGTGCATACGACGGAGTGCACGCCAAAATGTCGGTTTCGCAGTCGCGCATCATCTGAACTTGACGTTTTGTGTTGCCAGAAGAAGTGGGGATAACTGTACAACCCATAGCCTCGCCACCATCATGTGCTCCAAGACCGCCTGTAAATAAGCCATATCCATACGACACTTGTATAGTAGACTTCTCGGAGCCGCCAACCATAGCAATACCGCGAGCAAAGCAATTTCCCCAATTGTCTAAGTCGCGTCTTGAGTGACCCACTACTGTTGCCTGCCCAGTTGTTCCAGAAGATGCATGGATGCGTGCAATATCTTTATTTTCTAGCGCAAACATACCGAATGGATACGCATCACGCATGTCTTGCTTCACTACAAAAGGAAACTTCTGAATATCTTCAAGAGTTTGAATATCATCAGGAGAAACACCTGCATCGTCGAAGCGCTGCCTGTAAAGGTCAACATTGTCATACGCATGACGCACGCTCCATCTCAGATTTTCAAGTTGCTGCTCGCGCAATTTTTCGCGCGGCATAGTCTCAATTTCGGGTTGAAAATACTCGCCCATGCATGTCCTCCTAAATACTACGTGCTAGTTTGTGACTCTTGATCAAGATCGACTGGGGTATTTGGACCAGTCACTATAACCTTGTTCACTGGTGAGTATACGGAATCAAAGCGGTCTTTGCGCACTACGTTCCCATTTTCATCGGTTACTGTACGTGTTACGTATATGCTTACGCCATTAGTGCCCATAGTTTCTGTTTTCTTATAGCCTTCTGGTTTAGTATCATCAACCTTCACTTTGGTTTTGAACTTTTCACCCTCCACCCAATCGGCGGTATACGACTTTACAGAATAACCCGGAGAAACCCCATAAAGCGCAACAGATACAGTAGTATCTGTATAGCTGGTTCGAAGCAATACATCAGAACCTGAATCGTTTGTCCATCTTAGGTCTTTCACCGGATACGCTATGGCAGCATCGCGACCATCGGGATAACTGTTCATTCTAAGCGAGTGATTATGGCGCTCATTTACCGGAAAACCAGATTCGTATACAGCATTGAATACCGTTGTTGATACCTGACAGACCCCTCCACCGGGCGCAGCAACTATTTCGCCGTTTACAATGTTGTTCGCATCTTTATAGCCTTTTTCCGGAGTACATTCCCCTACCAACGCCGAAAAAGACCAAGTGCCACCATTTCGCCCTATGACAGAGTTTTGCAGATAGTCTGCTGCCAGACGAATATTCGAGTTACGATTCTGCGTAGATTTCGTATTCGTATAGCTTGTTGTATAAAGCGATATACGCGTGATAACCCCATTGGCATATGCTTCATCAAATGTAAACGGTCCTTCAACAATAGCTGTATCTATAGGAATATCAAATCTAGTGCCGCGTTGTTCGTATGCACCATTTTCACGAAACGCTCCAAATAGGTTGCTGTCAAGAGTTTTTACCGCGCTGTCTACCGACGGTATAACAACAGGTGCATCAGGAATAACACTTACGCTGTCGCCTGATACCTGAAAACTTACGGCTATATCGTTTCCGGTTTCTCCCTCTGTTAGTGAAGAAGCTATGGATTTCGATGCATCATCTAAGTTGAAATATGGCGAAAGGAAATAAGCATCGCCACGCGCTACTACATCGGTAGAAACCCAATCGCCCATCATATCCGCCGATGTTTCTAACGTATTGCCATCATATGCAAACGTAGCACCATCTTTTATAGCGGAATTTACAGCGTCGCAGGTGCTTTGAGCAGCCTGCTCATCAATTCGCATAGGGGTAAAAACGAGTTTTGCAACCATAGTTTGACGCTCGGCAGCATCAGCTAAAAACTTTTCGGTAATTTCTTCGCGAAATTCCGCTTCGTTTATCATATTTCCGTCATTGCCCGGAGTGGTTTTTGCCACACCGTCTTCTACTTCTATATTCCAATCAACCCTGATCTGACCTAATGAAGAATCAATATCTTCAACCAGTTTTCTTAAATTTTCGTCGCTGAAATTTAAGTATACGGGAATGTCCCACCCGAATATGGCAGCCGATAGTCTATCTATTATGTTGAAACTGCGTCCAACATTTAGCGCTTGTTGGACAAGTTCATCTGTTGGGACGCTAGCCCCTAGCGATTCAGCATTTGCTCTCCACATTTGCTTTGAAGACTTAGAATCTTCAAGCGATATTTGCTCAGCTAATGCTTCCTCTTCTAGTAAGAGTTCATCAATATTGGCTGATTGCTCTGTTTCCTCACTATCAAAGATAAATACGGTGGTTGCCTGCAGATTGTCAGCGTATTTTGCATTGACAGTATCTTGCGCCTCTTGTGTCGTCATTCCAGAGACATCAACTTCGCCTATTTGAACGCCATGTCTAATATGTCCAGCTGAAACGATGCTATCTACTCCAAAACCAACAACTCCAATCAGAACAAGAATAACTGCAATACACGCTATGCGACTTTTTTTCCATAGCGCAGAAAATATATTTCCTGTCCTGTTTGAACCAGATTTTTTGGTATTAGCGGCATGCTTTCTTTTAGTGGTAGATGTTAAATGTCTAGGTGCAGATGATTGCGATCTATAAGAAGACGTTGAAGAATAATGCGAACCATATCTAGAAGATGAAGTAGATCTTCTAGGTGATTCATAAGATGAACGCGGCATAGCACCAGATTGGCGTGCGGTTGATTGACTTGCCCGCATCCGTGTTGATGCCGAATTTCTAGTTCGCGATGAAGATGAAGCTGCAGGACGACTAGTATTTCGACTTACACTTTGACGCGAAGCGCTAGTTCTTGTTGTGCGATTTTGCTGTCTTGTACGACGATATCTATCATCCACAAGAATCAACTTGCCTTTACATTATCTGCATGAAGCGCATTGTTCAATTTCTTCCACGCCACAATACAGTAATAAACTGTGACCCCAATTTGCAATGCAAGCCCAATGTAGACACACCATATTCCCCAAGAAACAGGTTCAATGCCAAATCCCGGAAGCCATGAAACGCTAAATAGACCTAGCCCCGGAACAAGAGGCGTATTTAGCAGCAATCCAGCTAGTCCGAAGAATAAAAATGTTGTAGCAAATTTACCCGGATAAATAACTGCAACACTTATACCAAATTTTGACAATAACACAGAACCGCCAATGAGCAGAAATAGTTCTCTGGCAAAAATGAGAACCATAATCCATAGGGGTAAATTTCCTATAGCAAAAGCACCCACTACACCGCTTATCATAAGAATAGTGTCAACAGCAGGATCTAATAACTTGCCCAATTTCGAAACAGAGTGAGTGCGCCTTGCAACTTGCCCATCTACAAAATCGGTAGCAGCTGCAAAAGCAAAAATAATAGTAGCTGCAATATTGTATCCAGCAAAAAGTACAAAAAAGTAAACCGGCACAAGACATAGTCTCGCAAACGAGATTACATTAGGTACAGTAAAAATCTTATTACTTACCTGTTCCTCCGTTGCGACAACGCCCTGTTCGACCATTCTTGTTTTCATACCCCAATTCGTAGCTTAAACAATCTGATATGAGCCAATTCAGGTCATTCTAGCAGCTAAAAGAAGAATATTGAAGATAAGCGATTTTATCTTGCCAAACATCACACTGAATACATTATGCTTGTTCCTGTTTAGCAGCCTTTTTGTCGGGAACATCTAAGTCAATGCTATATTTCGCATCCCCAGCAGGCGTACACTGTGGTTGCATGCTTAAACATTTCGTAGGACACGCCCGAACACAGCTTCCGCATTGCACGCAAGAAAATGGATCAATTACCCAACGTCGTATTTTCTTGTCAACCACAATGCAATTACAGGGGCATACGCGCTGACACATGCCACACAATATGCATTCCTCAACATTGTTGAGGACATGACCCTTCTGACAAGCGTAAGGCTCTTTTGTCTGAACTGGATAAAGCAGAGTTTCGGGCTTTTTGAATAATGATCCGAAAGTCATACCACCTAATTTGAAACTTCCCACGACACTCTACCTTTCCGTGCAGCTAATACATGGATCGATTGTCAGTATTATCATGTTAACGTCTGCCAAATCGCACCCTTTAAGAGCAACGGTCATGCCGGCTAAATTCTGAGATGTTGGCGTTCTCATCCTCATACGTTCAAGATATTTCGAGCCATTTCCTCTAGCATAGTAATAGCATTCGCCACGGGGCTGCTCTAAAACATTTGATGCCTGCGCACCCGCTTCCGGATTGCCTTTTACTTTAACCGCAATATCGCCCTCAGGAATTTTTGCACTTAGCTCTTTTATGATGTCGATAGACTGAAGTACCTCTAAACAACGCACCTTAACGCGCGCATAGCAATCTCCCTGCGCATCTAAGATTGGCTGGAAATCGGACAAATCGCCATAGGCGCCTCTGCCAAACAAACGCGCATCATAGTTAACGTTTGAAGCGCGCGCAAATGGACCAACAATACTAAGATTTACAGCCTCTTCCTTGGAAATAAAGCCAACTCCAACTGTTCTATTCTTGATTGAATAATCAGTTAGAAGAGTTTTCATAATTTTGCTGTACTCATCTTTTATTCCGTCTAGCACTTCACAGATCCACTGAAGCGTGGCAGAGTCCATGTCGCGGACAACGCCCCCAACCGACACTACAGACAATATTACGCGTCCGCCTGTCGTCTTTTCAAATATATCTAAAACACGTTCGCGAAGTCGCCAACAATGCATAAACATACTTTCAAAGCCAAATGCATCAGCTGCTAAACCCAACCAAAGCAAATGAGAATGTATCCTAGAAAGTTCATGCCAAATTACACGTAAATATTGTGCCCGTTTAGGCACTTCTACATTCATTAGGCTTTCTACAGTTTCGGCATATCCAAGCGAATGACCCATAGCGCATATACCGCATATACGCTCTGCTACATAAATGAATTGATTGTAATCGCGTGTCTCAACTAGCTTTTCAAGCCCACGGTGAACAAAACCAATTTGAGGAATACAATCAACAACGGTTTCATCTTCTACTACAAGATCTAAATGTAGCGGCTCTGGTAGCACTGGGTGCTGAGGACCAAAAGGTATAACGGTTGCCTTTCCCATTATTCAGCCTCCTTTTGCGCAGCTTTGGCACGCTTTGCTTCCATAGCAGCACGAACTTTTGCAGCCTTTTCAGGATCCATAGCGGCTAGTTTCGCCTCCATGTCAGCATCGGATGCGTTTTGAGCGTCTTTCTCTTTCTTGGCAGCTGCCACAGCTTTTGCCTTTGCTTCTTTTTCGCGACGCGCAAGCTGCTCGGGAGAAATTATCGTCATCGGCTTATCGCAAGATAATCTATAAAATTTTCCATGAAAATCTATCGGCATACCCGTAAACGATATACCGAACAAATCGTGTATTTCGTTTTCGCAAACAAAAGACTCTAGAAAAATATCGCCAATAGATTCAAGTTGCCCATCGCGAGGCATATCCTTAACAACAAGATTTTGCAAATTGCCATCTAGCATGTACGAATAGATTACATCGACTCCGTTATCTAAATTCACAGCTAATATTTGAACATAGCGCCAGCCGCTATCTTTACGGCGTTGCGCCTCTGCATGCACATCCTGCGCAGCAAGTTCTTCAAAACTCTGCTTGAATTCCATCTGCCCTACCTCGCCTTCTCGGTTGCTTTAAGACTGGCAGCTTTTTCATCCAAAACGGCTACGCCTTTAACGATTGCATCTATAAGCGTTTCGGGGCGAACAGCGCATCCGGGAGCATAAACATCTACAGGAATTGCCTGATCCACACCGCCAATTACGTTGTAGCAGTCTTTGAAAATGCCTCCTGTGCAGGCACAGATTCCGCAAGCCACTACCACTTTTGGCTCTATCATCTGGTCGTATATCTCACGAACAACACTTATGTTTTGCTCGTTTACCGACCCGGTAACAAGGAATATATCGGCATGTTTCGGGTTTCCTGTGTTTATAACGCCAAAGCGCTCACCATCAAACCCGGGGCAGAGGGTCGCCAGTACCTCTATATCACAGCCATTACAGCTTGATCCGTCATAATGAATAACCCATGGCGATTTTGAAGCATATCCCACAGTAGAGCTCCTTACATGTATGCCAGAACAGCAATATTTACGCCACCTATAAGTGCAACCACCCATGCCGATTTCAGCATAAACTGCCACTTCACACGAGCGAAATTATTGTCAATTAATATTTCAATGAAATAAACCACTAAAGCAACTGCTATAGCAATTAGAACAGACCACCACGTACCCCAGATGAAAAATACACCAACCCATCCGAGGAAAAGCACATTTTCACACCAGTGAAGTATTTCAACTAAAGCCAACGTAGGACCGCTCATTTCGGTAGTAATGCCCCGAACAATTTCTTGATGAGCATGGTGCGACATTGATAAATCGAACGGAGATTTACGCAGTTTAATTGTCAATATAAATAACAATCCAATGAATACCGGCCATACATAAGTTATAACCGGAACATTCAGCATGAATGCTGAAGATACATTGAAAGACCCCAAACCATCTAGCGGCAAAATTAAAGCTGTAGCCATATAAAACGCAACGGCAAATATAAGCACCATCGGCTCATACGACATGACTTGTAAAGTTTCGCGCGATGCTCCAACCTCAGAATATGGCGACCTGCTAGACCATGCAGCCATTATTAAAAACAGACTAGAAAGCGTAATAACAAATACGCACATTAGTAGGTTGCCGCCTGAAAAGAAAATTCCACCCGCTAAACATGCAAATATAAAAGCGCACACAACATAGGCACCTTGCACAGTATTAACAGACACCTTTTCTTTACCCATTAGCTTGCGCACATCATAGTAAGGCTGCAGAAGCGGTGGTCCAACTCTACCCTGCATACGTGCAGAAATTACGCGATCAACACCGGCGAGTAAACACCCTACAACAGGAGCAATAATAGCAAACACCACGCTTGCTGCAATTGTTATGATAAGTCCTTCAAAGAATTCCATGAAAGCCTCCTAAATAAGCGTGATGCCAACAAGGGCAAGCACAATGGCGCAACACATTATCACGCTGTTGAATATGACTCCCACAGGCGCTATGCGCGCTTCTCCGAATATATCGTTCATATACCAATTCCGAGCTGTTGCTACTGTTTGCCCAGAAAGTGAATTCTGGAATTCGCGCTTTTCGTTATCTTTGCTAACGCCAGCCAAGTAAATATCTACCTGACGTGCCTTTGAGCGCCCAAGACCAGCAAACAGAGCAATCACAACTACAACAACACAGATACTTGCAATGAACAAATTATCAAATGAAATGTCTTGTCCTAAGAAGCCGTAAACCTCTACCACATAAGGTTCAACCATATATGCAGATATAACAGGCAAAGCTACGCATGCGAAAACTAATAAGATAGCCATAAGCATAATAGCTATCCATTCGCTTACATGCACATCTAGTTCAACATTTTTAGGTTGCCCAGCAACTCCAGCCAACTTTCCAAGCCATTTTGCCCAGAACATAAACGTTGCAGCTGAACCGAAAGCTAGAATCAAAATAAGCGCCACTTGGTCCATATTCACAAACGAAACCAATGCTGCCCACTTTGCTACCAGCATACCGAATGGAGCGATAAACATGCACATTATGCCAAGCATCATTAAACGAGCTAGACGCGGCATGCGCTCAAAGAGCAAATCCATGTCTTCAATATCGCGGCTACCGATGTGATGTTCTGCCGTGCCAACACAAAGAAATAGCAAACTTTTCGCTATTGCATGGAAAACAATTAAGAAAATAGCCGCCCATACAGCCTCTGGCGTGCCAACACCGGCGCACATTGTTATAAGACCTAAGTTGGCAATTGTTGAATACGCCAACACACGCTTGGCATTGCTTTGCGAAATAGCCATAAATGAACAGAGCAAAAACGTAACGCCACCCACAAGCATTACCATAACTGAAGCAATTGGGTTTAAAAGGAACAGCGGAGCTAACTTCACAAGCAAAAATACGCCGGCCTTAACCATTGTGGAAGAATGCAATAGTGCGCTTGTAGGCGTAGGTGCCACCATAGCGCCAAGCAGCCATGTTTGAAATGGCATTTGAGCCGCTTTTGTTATTCCCGCAAATGCTAAGAAAGTAATTGGTATAGCTACAATTTGCGGATTGTTTATACCAATCGATAGGAAATCGGCAAAAGAAAGCGTGCCTACCTGTGCGGCGCAAAACCAGAGAGCCACAATGAAACCTATGCCGCCAGCTAGGTTCATTATGATCTGGCGAAATGCATTGCGTATAGCTTCTTCTGTTTTGGTATAACCGATTAGCAAGAATGAGCAAAGTGTTGTTACTTCCCAAGCGGTGAACATCCAAGACATGTTGTTCGAAAGAACTATCGCAAACATCGCAGATAGGAATATGAACATTATTGCAAAGAAAGTCGGTCTGCGATCTTTGGCTGTTTCGGGCTCGTGCGCTTGGAAGTCTTCCATATAGCCTATCGCGTAAACGCAGATGCCTGAACCAATTATTCCAATTATGAGAGACATTATTACGGAAAGAGAATCTACATACAGCCCAAATTCCACTTCCATCTGGCTTGCAAATGAGAATTCAACATACAGTACAACGACCATTTGTATTAAAGCCAATATTGCAGCAAAGACATTCTTATACTTAACCGCAAATGCCACAATAATAACAACACATATACAGCTGACAGCAGTACATAAATAATCAACAATCTCAGATGCAAACTCGAAATAGACAGCTTGTGCGCCCATATATGTAGCTGCTAAAACTATTGATCCGCACGCTATGGCTGCTCCAGATATATAGACTATAACGTTGCGCGCTGTATTTTGCCTTATAAGCAAAAGCGCCAAAGCAGCTATCAACGGGAAGATTATCAGAAAACCGATGATTTGCATCCGCTATGTTCCCTTCTTGTTTTCCTAAACTAGGAATGACCGACAGTTATTCAGAGGTATAGAATAACGTTTTCCTTATACGACTTTACTATTTAAGACTTCGCTGAAAGTGTTCACGGGAAACATAGCAGTCATTTGTTCGGCGAGGGGTTTGTTGGATCAAAACTGTCAAATATGAGCGGCGTAATAACAAGCGCGAATGGCAGAACACCCTCTTCTTCAATACGTAATTTGCAAATAGCACTAAAAAACCTGAACCGGAAATTCGGTTCAGGTTTTTAAATTTAATGGTCGGGACGACAGGATTTGAACCTGCGACCCCTTGACCCCCAGTCAAGTGCGCTACCAAACTGCGCCACGTCCCGTAAATTACTGCGAAAAAGCAGCTTGTCTATTCTAGCGTAAAATCATATCGTTTCAAGAGGAATGTGATAACAAGTTGCATGCTTTATTGATTATATGGCGGGCAAGTTCTATCTTAGGCATCATCTCTAGTTCTTCAACACCAGCGCGCGTAACTAACATAGCTTTGTTATTATCGGTTCCAAATGCAATGCCTGCACCCACTTCATTTGCAACAATCATATCGGCATTTTTCAATTTAAGTTTACTAAGTGCATTTTCGCGAATATTGCTGGTTTCAGCAGCAAAACCTATTATTACTTGACTGTCTTTTTTAGATTCTGCCAGAGTTTTTAGTATATCTGGATTGCGCACCATGCGTAACTCACACAGCGCCGCATCATCTATACCCTTTTTCAACTTTCCTTCCATTTGTTCAGCCGGTCTAAAATCTGCCACAGCAGCTGCACAAATAACAATATCTGCATCATGCGATGCGTTTTCAGTCGTATAAAGCATTTGCTGTGCAGTTTCCACCGAAACAACTTTTGCCTCTCGCGGATAAACTGCAGAAACCGGTCCGCTAACAACCTCAACATTTGCGCCCGCCTCTAAAGCAGCCAATGCCAAAGCTGCACCCATTTTGCCACTGGAACGATTTGAAATAAAACGCACTGAATCTATCGGTTCAATAGTTGGACCAGATGTTATTAATACTTTTCGCCCATTCAATAGTTTGGTATTTTTAACAGACTTCTCCAGTATGGAAATAGTCGCATCGGCAATGTCTTGCGGATCGGGCAACTTTCCCAACCCTACATCTCCGCATGCAAGATAACCGCTACTAGGATCTAACACATAAAAGCCGCGTGCCTTTAACTTTTTAATATTTTCTTGCGTTGCCACGTTTTCATACATATGCACATTCATAGCTGGTGCCACAATAATAGGTGACACACATGCAAGCGCTGTCGATGTAAGTAAATCATCTGCAATACCACACGCAAGTTTTGCCAAAATATTGGCTGTACACGGAGCTATTAAAAAAGCATCACATTCTTTGGCTAGTCTAATATGCACAATAGCATCGTCCAAGTTGCCAAATGTATTCAGCGCAACTGAATGCCCCGAAAGTGCGGCAAATGTCTGCTCTCCTACAAACGAAGTAGCAGCTTTTGTCATAACAACCGACACATCTGCACCGGCTTTTTGAAGCGCACGCAATATTTCGCAAGATTTGTAAGCCGCTATACAACCTGTAACTCCCAGAAGAATCTTCATTGCGTACATCTCCTTTTACTGCTAGCCCTACTCAATTAAATTACATCAGCGAAACCGTGAAGGCAAAGTGAAGGCTGCACGACTTCTGAACGCAGCCTTCCCGGTCTTAAATAGCCTATTGCACAATATCGGCAAGCTCGCGCCCCGCATCGGTAACACCAAGCGATCTTTCTCGAATCGCTTCCAAAGCATCCATTAAATCGGTCGGAATATGATCGCGGAAAGACATGCTCTTAGCTGTAATGGGATGATTGAACGCTATGCAACAGGAATGCAAAAATTGCCTAGACAAACCAAGCTGGGCACGTCTATCTCGCGGCATACCTGTTGTATATGTCTGATCGCCCACTACAGGATGCCCGGCATATTGCATATGTACGCGTATTTGATGTGTTCTGCCCGTGAATAATTTACATTCCACCAATGTATAACCGTTATCATGCGCGTTGCCCGAAAAACGTTCTAACACTCTAATAGTAGTTATAGCATCACGCGCTTTTGGAGAATCTATTACTGCCATTTGCGTGCGTTCACTGGGATGACGCGCAATAGGAGCATCTATCATGGCTGTATCATGTGGAATTATTCCATGCACCAACGCAACATAGCGTCTATCAACTTCACGTGTTCGTATGGCTTCCATTAACACTTCGCCAGCAACGTTGCTTTTCGCTGCCAGCATAAGACCACTGGTGTCTCCATCAAGTCTGTGCACTATACCGGGTCTATCATTATCACCCTGAACATTACACAAATTTTGCGAACCACAGTGATTGATAAGAGCATTCACCAGTGTTGCTGTGTTGTGATCGGCAGAGGGATGCGTAAGCATTCCTGCTGGTTTGCTTAGCACAATCATGTCGTCATCTTCAAAACGAATATCTAAAGGAATAGGCTCACCAATAATTGAAAACTGAGAGACTTCTTCATCTAGCTCACATACTATAACGTCTCCAACACATACTACATGGCTTTTCAATGCAGGTTTTCCGGAAATTAATACGCATTTTTTCGATACTGCTTTAGCGGCTGACGAGCGGCTTTTATACAAACCAAGTTCAGCCAAAAGCAAATCTATCCTTTTGCCGCAATCCGCATCTGTTGCAACATGACATACTGAACGCGCCATATTAATTAGCACCATTCGTTCGACAATCGCTGCGCGATTCAATCATTAAAGCAACTAACACAACAACAATGCCACAAGTAACGCCCATGTCAGCCACATTGAATACTGGAAAATCTATGAACAATAGCTGTATAAAATCAATTACATAGCCGTTCACAATACGGTCTATCAAATTCCCCACCCCGCCCGCAAAAACAAGCGCTAAACCTACAGCCATCATCGCGGATGAAGAAGGAGCAATTACAAACAAATACAAAACAATAACCGCACACATAATAAATGAGAAAATAGCCAGCGCTTGCGTCATACCGCCAAATATTCCCCACGCGCCGCCTGTGTTATGGATAAGTTTTAGACCCAAAACACCGGGAATTGGCTCTGCGATAACCTGCCCCGGGGTATACACATTAAATATGGTCTTACTAAGCTGGTCGGTAATAAAAAGCAATGCGGCTACAACAATAAATATAACCGCATTGCGACCACGTTTAGCGGACACTTCTTTATCTGCTTCATTATTACTTAAGCTAAAAGAGCTCATACACATCTATTAGCTTTCCATTTTCTCTAACACATCTTCACAACGCTTACATACATCAGAGTGGTTAGCATTCTTGTCAAGCTCGCGATAATTCCAGCATCTCTCACACATTGGAAGGCTAGTATGGCTAACTTTTGCTACTAGTTCATCTGATTTCTGGAACTCAATAGTTGCCACAATTAACATCTCTTGGAACATTTGCTCTGTGTATTTCGAAGCAACATCAATCACTTCTTGTGGTGCGCTGACCACAACATCAGCTTCTTGACTCTTTTTTATTTCGCCATCGTTGCGTGCCGCTTCCAAAGCTTTTGTTACTGCATCGCGTATTTCTAAAAGCACATCGAAATCTGATTGTATTGCAGCTTTTGCGCCTTCTGGCATTTGCGGTACAAAGTCGCAAGATTGAGGCCACCCGGCAAGTTGCACGCTTTCAACGCGACCTTGCTTATTACGAATTGCCGGCGGATAGCACTCCCACACTTCATCTGCCGTAAACGAAAGAATAGGCGCTAATATTCGCACTAGTACCTCTAGCACGTTCATTAAAACGGTTTGGGCTGCCCTGCGGCGCAGCGAATTAATCGCTTCCGAATACAGCCTGTCTTTGACAGCATCCATATAAACCGCAGAAAGATCGTTTACAATAAAATCGTAGATGGCGCGATAAACATAGTGGAACTTATATTCTTCATAAGCGCTAGTAACGTCTTGCAGCAACTGTAATGTACGCACATGCATCCATTTATCTAAAGGTTCAAGTTCATCCCAAGTGCGCACAGCGTTGTTTTCATCGTCAAAATCATCCAAACTTCCCAAGAGGAAGCGGAATGTATTGCGAATGCGCCTGTATGCATCGGATGTGCGCTGCAAAATTTCATCGGAAATACTTACGTCCTGAGAATAGTCTACGCTGGCAACCCACAGGCGCAGTACATCGGCACCAGATTTTTTCATTATGTCAGCAGGGTCAATTCCATTTCCAAGCGACTTTGACATCTTCCTGCCCTCGGCATCTACTGTAAACCCACAGTGCATAACCGATTTATAAGGCGCAACTCCATATGCTCCCATACTAGTTAGAAGAGACGACTGGAACCAACCACGGTGCTGGTCAGAACCTTCAAGATACATGTCAGCCGGGAAACGCAGTCCTTCATCACAGCGATGCTTCAATACACTGGTATGAGACACTCCAGATTCCCACCAAACATCCAAAATGTCTTTTTCGGGAACTACATCAGCGCAACCGCACTTTTCGCATTTTGTCCCACGAGGTAAGTACTCTTTCGGATCTTTAGTAAACCACGCATCCGAACCCTCGGTACGGAAAAGCTCTATAACAGCATCAAATGTTGCTTCGTTAGCAATAGTAGAGCCGCATTTTCCACACTTAAATACAGGAATTGGCACACCCCAAGAACGCTGACGCGAAATGCACCAATCGGGGCGATCGGACACCATAGCACCTATGCGTCGCGAAGCCCATTCAGGAATCCAACGCACTTCATTGTTTATTACATTTAGCGCATTTTCCCGCAGCGAATTTTTATCCATAGAAACAAACCACTGATCTGTAGCGCGGAAAATAACAGGTTCGTGACAACGCCAACAATGTGGATAGGAGTGACTTATTGTCTGCTCGGCAACAAGGGTGCCCTGCTCGCGCAACCACTCAATAATTTTCGGGTTTGCATCGTTAACATTCAAACCAGAAAATGGTCCAGCCTCATCTGTTAACACTCCGTTATCATCAACGGGCATAAGCAGCGGTATATCAAATTCAAGCGCAACCAAATAGTCATCTTGACCATGCCCCGGAGCTGTATGAACAGCGCCTGTACCAGTATCTAAAGTAACATGATCGCCATAAATAACGCTACCTTTTAAGTCGTTTCGTACAGGGCACGTATACGAAACCCCACAAAGTTGTTTCCCCGGTATTCGCACAGGTTCACCCGATGCATCTGCCACAAGCGAATAATCTTGCCAATCGGCTGCTTGAGCAACTTGCTCTACAAGTTCTTCAGCCATTATCATATTTGAACCTGCAACCTGCACCATAACATACGCCGCATCGGGCGCTAAAGATACAGCTGTGTTAGCGGGAAGAGTCCATGGTGTAGTTGTCCATATAAGCATGTATGCATCGCCATCGGCACCTGCAGCTTCGAAGACACCGGGCATAGCATCTAGCTTAAATTTCACATATATAGAAGGTGAACTTTCATCACCGTACTCAATTTCAGCCTCAGCCAAAGCAGTATGACAGCGCATGCACCAATGTATTGGCTTACGTCCGCGATAAATAGACCCATCCAGATACATTTTCTTAAAAAGCTCTACGTTGCCAGCTTCGTAATCGGGAGTGTATGTTAAGTAAGGATTATCCCAATCGGCATTTACGCCCAAGCGCTTAAATCCTTCGCGCTGAATGCTTACATATTCAGTTGCCCAGTCGCGGCATTTTTGTCGAAGTTCTGGCTGAGAAGTTTCAGCCATTTTCTTCGCGCCAAGAGTCTTCTCCACCATATGTTCAATCGGCTGTCCATGACAATCCCACCCGGGAACATACGGCGTGAAATAGCCACGCTGCGCATGGCTTTTCACAACAAAATCTTTCAATATCTTATTGAAAGCATGACCAATATGAATAGGTCCGTTTGCATATGGTGGACCATCGTGCAGCACAAAAGGTTTTCCATCGCGATTTTTCTCAAGGATCTTCCTATAAAGATCCATCTCCTGCCACTTCTCCAAGCGCTTCGGCTCGTTCGTGGGAAGATTGCCCCTCATAGGGAAATCGGTCTTTGGCAAGATCATGGTGTCTTTATAATCAGCCATCTTGTAGAGCCTTTCTTTACAATTCATCAAACTAAAAGATTATATTAAAAGCCACACGCTTGTTCCACCAACCAAGGAGTAGAATTACATGAACTCAGGTACTACTAGATAGGAGCAAACATGAGCTTCGATATTATCACTGATTCTAGCTGTAACCTACCCGAAGATATGATAGAAGATTTCGGACTTCATATTTTACCTCTTACTTTTATGGTAGACGGCACACAGTATCAAAGTTATTTAAAGGGTGAAAAAACTGATTTGAAGCAGTTTTATACCATGATGCGCGAAGGCAAAATTATAACGACCAGCCTTCCAAATTTAACTGATGCTGAAGAAACAATGCGCCAAGTATTAGATGCAGGGCAAGATATTCTCTACATCGGCTTTTCAAGTGGGCTTTCAGGAACATACGAAGCGGTAGATCTTCTTAGCCGCGCCCTTGCTCCTGACTACCCTGATAGAAAGATATACACAGTAGATACGCTTGCAGCATCATGTGGTGAAGGTTTGCTAGTTTGGTATGCCGTACAGCTTAGACGACAAGGGAAATCTATCGATGAGGTGCGCGACTGGTTAGAGGAAAACAAACTTCATTTAGCACATTGGTTTACTGTGGATGATTTAATGTTTCTTTTCCGCGGCGGGCGCGTCTCGAGAACTAGCGCTTGGGCAGGAACGCTATTGAATATAAAACCTGTCATGCATATGGATAACGAAGGTCACTTAATTCCTCTCGAAAAAGTTCGCGGACGGCGCAAGTCTTTAAACGCCTTAGTAGATCATATGGAGCAAACAGCCAACCATCCGATAGAAGATCAGAAAGTATTTATTACGCATGGAGACTGCATAGAAGATGCAGAGTATGTAGCAAATCTTGTACGTGAGCGCTTCGGCGTTACCGACATAACAATAAATTACGTTGACCCAGTTATTGGCGCACACTCTGGTCCGGGAACTTTGGCTCTCTTTTTCTTAGCTTGTGAGCGCTAAAGAGCAGATAGATTCAGGCTTACTTCCCGAATGGAAAGCCCCAGCAATCCTGCTGGTAGACTTAGATGCCTTTTTTGCCAGCGTCGAGCAGTTAGATCACCCCGAATGGCGAGGCAAGCCTGTAATAGTTGGTGGCAAAGCATCATCACGCGGTGTGGTTTCCACGTGCTCTTACGAAGCCCGAGCGTATGGGGTACGCAGCGCAATGCCCGCCGCCATAGCAGAAAGATTATGCCCTGATGCCATATGGACACACGGTCATTTCGACAGATATAAAAAACTGTCCAGTCAAGTAATGGCCATCCTGCGCGATGAAACGCTTTTAGTTCAGCAAGTATCTATAGATGAAGCGTTTATGGATGTGTCGCCTACAAGAGTAAACAAGGAGCATCCAGTTAATATAGCCAAGCGAATAATAAAGCGAGTAGATGCACTCGGCATTACCTGTTCTATTGGTGTAGGCACTTCAAAATCGATAGCCAAGATTGCATCCGATATGGACAAACCGCACGGTTTAACTGTAGTTTATCCCGGAAGCGAACGTATATTTTTAGATCCGCTACCAATACGCACTATGAGCGGTATAGGACCATCTGCTGAAAAAAGACTAAAAGCTGCCGGGGTAAACACGCTGAAAGATTTTGCTGAAGCCAGCGAGGTGCTATTAACAAGTATATTTGGCAAAAATGCCGAAATGATGCGCATGCGCGCGCTTGGCTTAAACGATTCTGATATTGATACGCACGATGAAGTTAAATCGATTTCTAAAGAAATAACTTTTGCCGAAGATATAAGTACATACACCGAACTTAAATCGGCATTATCTACTCTTACAACGCAAGTCGCTCGCAGACTGCGCCTTAAAAACTTACGCGGACGCACTATCACATTGCGAATTCGCTTCAGCAACATGGAAACACATACGATACAAACTCAACTTACACACCCAACCGACAATGATGCGGTATTAATCCCGGTATTGCTAGATCTTTTGAAAAGCGTTTGGGAAGAGGGAATGCATGTACGCCTCGTTGGTGTTGGAATATCAAAATTCAACGAAAACGAAGTTGTGCAAGATTCTCTCTTTCCGGAAGAAAATGAATCCGACAAAAGCCTATACGAAAAACATCGCAGCCTTTCCAATGCTACAGATAATCTAAAAAACAGGTTCGGCGAAAAAGCTGTACGGTTCGGGCATGAAATACTCAACGAAGAGAAAACCACCGGTACGTCTTCAAAAAATCCCGCCGACTATAAGTAGCCTAGTCAAATCAATTAAAGTGGAATATACGCTGAGCTAAATGGTATCCACCAAGACCAACTTTTCTACCCAATTCCGTTGGAATGTTTGTACCAAGATTTAGCACATTGCTACGTATACGCCTGTACAGAGACTGGTCTTTCCGTTTTAGGTATTCCCAAATATCGGCTAGCTTCCTATCGTCTTCTTGTGTATTGCGCATTCGCAAAAAAACAGACGCAATACACATCATCATAGAGAGATAGCTTTCCATATACTTGCGAAGTCGCCTAGGTTCAAGCGACATTACATCTACATCGTCAATCATTTCACGTACAACACGCAAATGCTGATCTATGCGATTCATCATTACAGATTCATTGACCGACTGACCTTCTCGACCTATGAAATATCGATACATTGGCGTATCTATGTAATACATACTGCGAACATGCGGTAGTGGTACATACACGAAAATATTGTCAACATAAAAACAATGCTCGGGAAGTTGTAAATTTATATCAAGAAGAAGATCTGTTCTGTAGATTACAGAATGCATAAGTAAATACTGCGAGTGATTAAATGAGCCCACATCAGACCAAGTAAATACGCGATTCTCTGGAAATACATTGTTGTAGCGGATCTCTGTCCGAGTGTTCTCAAACACTTTCTCGTATACATAATTTGCTATAACCAAATCGGTTGGGGTGGCAACTTCGCTTTGTTTGCGAAGGTAGGTCATTATGTCGCCCATAGATTTAGCATCTAGCCAATCATCAGAATCTACGACCTTGTAATATAGCCCCTTAGCATTTGCAAGACCAGTATTAACCGCCGAGCCATGCCCACCGTTCTCTTTGTGTATAGCGCGAATAATATCGGGGTATTTCTGATGCCACGCATCAGCTTTTTCAGCTGTATTATCAGTTGAACCATCATTTACTATGATGATCTCTATATCTTCGCCACAATCTAAAAGAGACTCTATACACTTGTCCATATACTCCGCAGAGTTATAGCACGGTACCGCAAAGGTAATCGTCCTCATCAGACAGATTCCTTTGCATTAAAGTCGCCATTGTCCATTTTTGCAGCAATTTCTTCGGAAAGCTCTAATGCAAGTCCTATGATTTTATCCATGTTGTAGTACCGATATTCTGCCAAGCGCCCAAGCGGGAAAAAGTTCGAAAGACTTTCGGTCATTTTGCGATAGCGCTGATAGTGAGCATTATTCTCTTCATTAATAATTGCATAATAAGGAATTTGCGTTTCCGGATCGGTATATTCGCAAGAATACTCTTTCATTATTGTTGTATTCGGAGCCGTTTGACCCGTTAGATGCTTAAACTCGGTTATGCGGGTGTAGTCTTGCGAAACCGTATAGTTAACAGTTCCACAGGGAAACTTGTATTCCTCATCAAAAGTTTCATACACAAAATTGAGACTTCTGTATGGAAGACGACCAAAGCGCCCCAAGAAAAGTTCATCTAGAGGGCCAGAATATACTATTGGACCTGTAAATACCTCGTCTTTAACTTTGATAGCTGATAAGGCTGAATCCTCTTCTCCACCCTGAAACACTAATTCGAAAACACTGGTAGCGTCAGTATTTAAGCAAATGTCTATCCCCTCAAAATCCAGCATTTTTTCGAAAAGATCGGTGTATCCAGAAGCTGGCATTCCTTGGTAAGTATCTTGGAAGTATCTGTTATCTCTCGATATAAAAACCGGAACACGCGCAGTAACAGATGGGTCTACCTGATCGGGTGTTTGACCCCATTGTTTTTGCGTGTAATAAAGAAAAACGTTTTTGTATACAAAATCGGCTATCTCGACTAAATCCTGATCGCGCTGCTCACGAAGTTCGTTTATGGTTACTTTACGCTCGTCTCCAAATACATCGATAAGTTTTTGGATTAATTCCGCAGCACGCTCTTCTCCAAAAACTGTTTCCATTGAATTTTTATTAAATGGTACCGGAATATATGTGCCATACCAGTCGGCTAACACATGATGCTGGTATCCAATCCAACCCGTAAATTGACGCAAGTAGTTAAACACTTTCGAGTCGTTTGTGTGAAAAATATGCGGACCATAGCGATGAACAAGAATTCCCGCATCATCATATTCGTCATACATATTGCCGCCAATATGACTACGCTTTTCTAAAACCAATACTTTGCAATTACATTTTTCAGCCAACTGGCGCGCACTGACCGCGCCGGCAAAACCGCTACCAACAACTATTGCTTTATATTTCGAAATATCTACGTCTTTGAAATCGATGTACGAAACGCTCACGGGCTGTTTCCTTTCATGCAATTTATAGATAGTTATATTTTAGCGAAATGAACCATTAGGCGCATTACTTATTAAAATTCCCGCCCAAAGTAGATATAGGGCACATCACACAACCTCAAACAACCCGAACAGCAAACAGCAGTTAGAATTTCGTAAGAATCGAATTTAAGGAGTAGACATGAGCACATTTTTAGACGAAATGGTAAGTCGTGCCAAATCGCGCAAACAAACTATTGTTCTTGCAGAGGGAAACGACGAACGCACTCTTAAAGCAGCCGAGCAACTCCTTAATCAGAATGTTGCCGATCTTATAATACTTGGCAATGCAGATGAAATAGCCAATAGCAAATACAACCTTACAGGCGCAAATCTAATCGATCCGCAAACATCGCAATTGCGAGAAGAGTTAGCCAATGAACTGTTTGAACTTCGCAAACACAAGGGCATGACAATAGAAGAAGCGCAAACGCTGATATGCGATGTATTGTATTTCGGTGTAATGCTTGTAAAAACCAATCGCGCAAACGGTATGGTTGCCGGAGCCTGCCATTCTACAGGAGATGTACTGCGCCCTTCCCTACAGATTCTAAAGACTGCACCCGGGACAAAATTGGTTAGTTCGTTTTTTGTCATGGTTGTTCCCGATTGTAATTACGGCAATAACGGAACGTTTGTATTTGCCGATTGCGGCTTAGAGGTTCAGCCGGACTCTGAGCGTCTAGCTCATATTGCTGTGAATTCTGCTAAATCTTTCAGAACGCTTATTGGAGCAAAACCATATGTGGCAATGCTTTCACATTCAACATACGGATCGGCCAAAAACGACGATGCAACTAAAGTGGTAGAAGCTACTCGCATAGCGAAAGAACTTGCGCCAGATGAAGCTATCGATGGAGAACTGCAATTAGATGCTGCGCTTTGCCCTGATGTAGCGTCTGCAAAATGCCCTGCATCGCAGGTTGCAGGGAAAGCAAATGTACTTGTTTTCCCAGACCTAGACGCTGGCAATATTGGCTACAAACTGGTACAAAGATTAGCCAAAGCAGAAGCGTATGGTCCTATAACACAGGGAATTGCTGCACCCGTTAACGATTTATCCAGAGGATGCAGCGCAGAAGACATATTTGGCGTAGCTGCCATTACTTGCGTACAAGCACAAAATATTAACTAGCCGAAAAAGCCCGAAAAAGCCCGCGTTAAATACATTCGTGTACGATATCGAATGTATCGCGGGCAATCATATATTCTTCATCAGTGGGGATAACTAGAATATCTACCGCAGAATCATCAGAAGATATTCTGCGTTCTCCACCACGCAACTTGTTTTTCTCTAAATCGAGCACTATTCCCAAAGGTTGAAGACCTGCGAAAATGAGACGACGCATCTTGTCGCAATTTTCACCGACACCGGCACTAAGCACGATAATATCAACACCGCCCATTACAGCAATATATTGCCCAATATACTTCTTAACCGAATTAGAGTACATCTCATAAGCTAGTTGTGCGCGCTCATTGCCTTCTTCCGATGCTGTACGAACAGAACGAAGGTCGTTTGAGATACCAGATATACCTAAAAGACCTGATTTTTTATTCAACAGATCGTTCATTTCGGCAGCAGTTAGATTTTCGTGCTCCATGATGAAAGTAACAATTGCTGGGTCAATTGCACCTGAACGAGTGCCCATCATAAGACCATCTAAGGGAGTAAGACCCATAGAAGTATCTATAGCCACGCCGTGGTCAATAGCTGAAACAGAACACCCATTTCCAAGATGACATGTAATAAGCTTCAGATCGACCAACGGCTCGTCTACTAATGCTGCAGCTCGCTCGGCAAGATAACGATGCGATGTGCCATGAGCTCCATATTTTCTGATAGCGTATTTCTCATAAAGCTCGTATGGAATTGGATACATATAAGTTTTTGGCTGCAATGTTTGAAAATAAGATGTATCAAAAACAGCAACCATAGGTTTATCAGGCATATGATTGCGACACGCCTCTATTCCCATCAAAGCAGCTTTATTATGAAGTGGAGCCAGCTCGGCTAATTCGTCAATTTTCTCAATAACGTAATCGTCAATTAGAACTGATCTGTCAAAATATTTTCCACCCTGTACAACTCGATGCCCTATTGCATCAATCTCATCAAGCGAATTTACAGCCTTATTAGGACCGGTGGTCAAAGCTTCCAGAACAAGCGACATTGCCTGATCGTGGTCAGCCATTTCAGTATCTATAACAACTTCGTTATCGTCTATCCCATGTTTATGGAATGCCTCTTTAGAGCCAACCCGTTCACATATCCCTTTTGCAAGAACAGTTCTGGTTTCAAGATTCACTAACTGATATTTCAGTGAAGATGAACCTGCATTAAGAACGAGAACATTCAAAACAATGCCTCCGTATGTGCGGTTTACTTAGTCCAACAATAATATAGCGATACCAAGAATCATGCCCTCTAACTGGTATTTCTTTCGGCGAGTGGGCTCTTAAAGCGATGGATCTCCGTCATTCATCTTCCCTCCACCTAATACGTGCACATGTATATGATGAACGGATTGGCAAGCGTCGTCGTTCGTGTTAACAATTACCCGGAAACCGCTTTCGCGTATACCTTTTATATCTGCAATCTTGCCTACTGTTTGCATTATATGAGCCATAGTCTCGTCAGGAATATTATCGGCTATATTGTCATAATGATCTTTAGGAATTATCAGCGTATGTACAGGCATCATAGGATTCAAATCCTCAAATGCCACAATATGTTCGTCTTCGTACACCTTATTCGATTCAATTTCTCCAGATACAATTTTGCAAAAAATGCAATCGTCTTTAACCACAATCAGTCCTTTCTTTAGGCTTTTAGAAGTGTTGTGTCTTGAACATCGTCGGAGGGAGCCTCAGCCAATTCTCCCATAAGTACTTCAATTTTCTGTTCGGCATCGTTTAATCTATCTTGCAAATTCGCAAGAAGCGCCACACCTCGAGAATATTTTTCAAGACTTTGTTCAAGTTCCAATGTTCCTGTTTCTAAGACACCAACTATACCTTCCAATTCAGTCATCGCCTCATTGAAAGTAAGGTCATTTATAGATGAATCTGACATAAGTTTATCCTTTCAAATTCTCTAAAGATAATGCTACTTCCCTAGTTTTATCTATTGAACAATTTATATATCCATCACTTACCATTACTTCCAACTTATCGCCGGAATCTATCTGCTTGACAGATGTAACAAGCGCGCCGTTACAATTTATGGCTATGGAATATCCTCTAGCAACAACAGAAAGAGGTGAAAGATCGTTCAATCTAGCCGCAGATAAAGCCATATCTTCATAAAAGCCGTCCAAGATGTGATGCCCTACTCTTTGCAAATTTGCCGCAGATGTTGCCAGATCGCGGCGCGGTATTGCGGATACGCGCTTCAAATTGTTAAGAAGCGAGTAGCGCATTAATATCAACTTGGACTGCATACTGGCAATATAAGACGGTAAGGCTCCTTCCAATTTTGACGAAATCTCATCTAAAGATCTGGCGTAAGGCTCAAGTATTCTCATAGGATCAGCAATAGGCAACCTTAAACTACAAGAATCTAAAGCAGATTGAAGATATCCTATTTTTCTTTCCATGACATGATGCATGCGATACGACATTGAATCTAGGCTAGATCTTATTGCATCAGCAGACGCAGATACCGCCTCTGCAGCAGCTGTAGGAGTAGATGCTCGTAAATCTGCAGCCATGTCAGCAATTGAAGTATCGGGTTCGTGTCCTATACCAGTCACAATGGGAACATCTAAAGAAGCTATGGTTCGAACAAGCATTTCATCATTAAAAGGCATTAAATCTTCAAATGAACCACCGCCTCTAACCAGCAATATAACATCTACGTGCCTATCAGCGATTAGCTTCAATGCGCAAGCTATTTCACTTGGAGCAGTATTTCCCTCAACAGGAACACCGGCAAATAATACTTTTGAAAGCGGTAGGCGTCTTCTAAGGGTTCGCAACACATCGTGAACCGCCGCACCTCTAGGTGACGTAACAAGACCTATTCGCTCGGGAATTGCTGGAATAACCTTCTTGCGGCTAGAATCAAAAAGACCTTCTGCCTTTAGTCGTGCCGCTAAATTTGCAACTTGCATCCGAAGCATACCTTCACCAGCTAAAGATATGCTAAATACATCAAAGTTCATTCGACCTTTAGCTGCATACAGAGTAAATCTTCCCGATAGTTCAACCATGGCTCCAACATTAAGCTGAACACCTGATGCAGAATAGCGATTATTCCACATCATGCACGGAAGCGAAGATTTCTCATCTTTTATAGTGAAATAAACCGCTTTGTATCTGGCGTTAATTGAAACTTCGGATACTTCACCAAGGATATTTATTACAACGCCTTCTAAAGCGCTTTTAGCAAGCCCCATAGCAGCCGATACACTTAGCGCATTTGATTTACCTTCGTTTTGCTCCATAATTCTTGCGCCAATTGACTATTCGCGATTTTGACCCAACAGCCAAAGTAACTGCAAAATAGATGTTAATGCAGCAGCTAAATATGTTAGAGCACATGCACGCAAAACATCAAAAGCACCTTTTTGCTCTGCCGCAGGCAAACCGATAGTGCCCATATAAACCATGGCGCGTCTGGAAGCATTAAATTCTACTGGCAAAGTTACAAGCTGAAATAAAACTACCACGGCATACATTATGATTGCCACCCAAACAAGACCGACAATATTCAAAAAGATACCTAATATAAGTATAAATATCCAAGCATTAGACGCTAAGTTAACAGCTGGCACAATAGATGTTCTAACCTTCATGGGAGTGTAATCTGCGGCATATTGGCACGCATGCCCAACCTCATGACATGCAGTTGCGGTAGCTGTAACACTACTGCCAGAATATGCCTCTGGCGACAGAGTAACCGAATTGGTTCTGGGATCAAAAAAGTCTTGACCTGCTCCACCTTGGCGCACTTCGACTCCCTGTATTCCGTAATAACTAAGCATCTGACGTGCCGCCTGAGCCCCTGTTAAGCCGTTCTGAACACGAACTTTAGAATACTGGCGCAATTTGGAATTTACATAAGCCTGAGCCCCAAGCCCGATAGCCAAAGTAACCACTATCAGCATTAAATAACTATAGTCCATTACTACTTATCCCTTCTCTAGTTTTGAAAAGATATTAACATACAAAAGTTCGATATCAATATTGCAAACTTAGACTTTAAGAAACGGTTACTTAATCAACTTCCAATTCGCTTGATTTGTCTACAACAAGTTCTCCGTTGCAAAGACGCATAGACATCTTTCCATCTAATAGCGCTATAAGCTCATCCCCCACAAGTTCGCGCCTCCACCCTTTCATAACTTCAGAATGCTCTGTGTGCCCTCGGGCAACAAGCGACAAATCGCTATGTGAGGCAAGCGTCTGCATAGCTATTTCATTTTCCTTCGCACGAAGTCTTACCAGTGCCTGCATCAAGTCTAGCGCAGCATCTACATTTGGTTCGTTGTGCTGAGAAGCGTACAGTTGGGGCAGTTCGTCTTCTGGAATTTTCATCGCTTTATTTATGCACGCAACAACATCTCTCGCATCGCGCGTAGATACGTGTTGCTTAACGCCGCGCACCATGAAAAGTTCGTTAATATTAGTAGCTTCACGCTTGCAAGCTTCTACAATCTCTTCATCGCCCATAACCCATTTTCTTGGAATGTTACGTTTCCTAGCTGTTATCTCGCGCCAAGCAGCAACCTCTCTGGCAGCTGCAAGCTGCGTTCCTGAAAGTTGGTTTACTCTTTTTAATCGGATATAGCGCGCATACGGGTCTACTTTGTATTTTTCTGGGTCGGCAAGTTCTTGAAAATCGGCATCTAACCAATGTAGTCTACCCTTTTCTTCCAACAAAGCGCGCATGCTTTCATATAGGCGCGGAAGATACGCAACATCATCAGCTGCATAACGTATTTGAGAATCGGTTAATGGGCGCTTCGCCCAGTCGGTATAAGAATCTCGCTTTTTAAGCCTAACCCCACACATTGTATGCACAAGAGAACCAAAACCAACCTGATGCGACTGCCCCAACAGCGCAGCCGCAATTTGCGTATCGAATAAAGGCCACGGCGAGCATCCTACCTCGCGCAGTAGTATTTCAATATCTTGGCTGCCAGCATGAAAAAGCTTCATAATGTCTTCATTGCTTAATAGCGGTTTGAGTACGCTAAGTTCTCCGCATGTAAATGGGTCTACTATTGCTATTTCGCTATCTGTCGCCAATTGCATCAGGCAAAGTTTCGGATAATAAGATTTTTCGCGCATAAATTCTGTATCTATTGCAAGAACGCTAGATTTAGACGCTCTTTCCGCAAAATCAATTAGCTGTTTTTGGTTAGAAATATAGAGCAAAACAAACCTTTCGCTTAATGCATTAATGTACTATGTGTTAGTAACATCTTATCAAGAAGGGAAATTGAAGTGAAATTACTCGTTGTTAACAATACGGCATCGGGCTTAGGAGACTTATCAGTTTTCGATTTTTGCCGCGCATTTGCCGAAGATGGCGACGAGATTATCATTAGAACAACAAACGGAACGAGCGATTTGCGCACGTTTCTAGGAGATGCTGATAAGTTCGACTGCGTTGTAGCTGCAGGAGGCGACGGCACTGTTTCTTCAGTAGCTTACATGTTGGCTAATACAGGCATCCCAATTCTTCCTTATCCGGCAGGAACAGCCAACTTACTTGCCATGAATCTAGCATCGCCAAGCGATATTCACGAGTTTGTAAAAATGGCACGCCAAATGAATACTATGGAATTTGACTTTGGTGAAATTGAACTTAGCGACGGTCAGCGTTTCGGTTTCGCGCTAATAGCCGGTGCCGGATATGATGCCACCATAATGAAATCTGCTGAATTCGGCAAAAAACTCTTAGGTCCTGTGGCATATTTCACATCCGCTTTTGCAAACGCAACTCCCCAGTATTCGCAGTTTGAACTTACCATTGACAATGAAATTATTCACACAAGCGGCGTTGGTGTGCTTATCATCAACTTCTCAAAAATACAATTTGACATATCTTTAGTACATCAAAACGAACCGCGCGATGGCGCTTTTGACGTAGTGGTCTTTCATACAAAAGATGCGTTTGGCTTAATCCCGGCTTTATTTGCCGCAATCTTAGATCGCAATGGCGAATTTCCAGAGCGCACAGACGCTTTAGAAGTTTACAGAGGTACCACGATAGAGGTAAAAGCCGATCCGTCTTTACTCGTGCAGTATGATGGAGAAGTTACCAGCACAAATACGCCATTTAAAGTTCGAATGATGCCAGCTGCAGCTACGTTTGTAGTATCAGATGAATGCTTGAAGCTTTATTCCTGATTCGCAGCAGAATTGTCCTTGCACTGCTGTAGTCTGTAGGCGCGCACATTAGAGTTATAGCGCATTTGAATAAGTTCCAAAACAATTGCAAATACCATTGCAAAATAAACCATCAGTTTCTCTAAGTGCATGTCAAGCACTTCTATTCCCGTGGTAATTCCGCAGGAATCTAGCACCAGCAACACACCAATAGCCGCTATAAATACAAGTGCCAGTATCTTCATTTCCACATTCTTATTAATGAAATCAGATATTGGATCAATAAAGACCATCATTACTACAATCGCAATAATGACTGCCAAAATCATTACTATAAGATGCTCAGCTAAACCTACCGCAGTAATAACAGAGTCTATAGAAAAGACAATGTCCATAATCATTATCGTTCCTATTGCCTGCGGCAATGATATGAGATGAGCTTGCTTGTGTTCTTTAGATGTTTGCGCCTTTAACTCGGTCAATTGCAACATATCTAGAAGTTCCCGAATACCTTTATATATTAAGTAAGCGCCACCAGCCAACATAACAATATCGCGTATTGTAAATTCGTGCACAAACGCACCAATGTTAACTGTAAACAGCCCATATGTCATATGAACAAGCCAGCTAGCGAAGCATAAAAACAGCACGCGCATAATTAACGCACCGGCAAGCCCCAACTTCCTGCCAATGTGGCGCTTTTCAGGAGCTAGACGGTTCGTCGTTATAGAAATGAAGACAATATTATCTACACCTAGTACGATTTCTAGGAAAGTCAGCGTAAGAAGACTGATCCATGCTTCGGGGGTTGTAAATATGCTTAAATCCATGATGCTTAGGCTAACAGAGTGAGACTTTCTGCGCAATGGTATAATCTGCCTTCGATACCCAATTGTTTAGGAGCGTAGGAGCGCGTATGCCTAGCGGGCCAGAAACCGACATGCCAAATCATAAATCCAGCATAACGGAAGATACTACTCAACTACCAGATACGTTTATCCCCACAAATCGAGCGCCTAAGATTACGAACAGTTACAAAGCTCCAAATAAAAATATTTCTGATGATGGAAAAATTTACTATCTAAGTGGCGAGGCTCTTGAAAGACCAATTTTGCCGCCTAAAAAAATTGTAAGAGCATCGTTAATTTTGATTATTATCGCTGCTGTGATTGGCGGTATATTTCTCTTCATTTATCTGGATGGAGTATTTAACGCTCCTTTGCGCGAACAACAAAAGCTAGAAGAAAATATTCAAAAAGAAGTTGACTTAGGTTTGCCGAATCTACAAACGCTCGTTTCGCTAGATGATGCTTCAATTCTTGCAAAACTCCAAGAAAGCGGCGCAACACTATATGAAAAAGTACCCGTTGGTTCAGAAAAACCTTTTGAAGTTATCAAACTTCCAGCTGATGTAGCACTTGCCGATGCCGCAGCGTTATATCTTCAGGGAATATCATCGCTGTCGGCATCTGAAGCAGCACTTCTTTTAAACGGTTCATGGGATCTAACAGTGAACCGCGAAAAAGGTATAAACATGGGAATTCATTATGCCGATTTCAAGTCTGGAACCATTGAGCAGGCTATAAGTGAAGCTGCCCACAGTCAAGAGTTTGACACTAATGGAAATATTGATTCCGGCGAAGACTCGTCAGGAAACACATATATATCCGGTGCTACAGACATAGACGGCAAGTCTTACTCGTGGCGTGTATCAGCCGTGCCGCTTTCAGCAGTTTACAGTCAATCGGGGCTACCCGAAAATGCAATTTATGTAGGAATTAGGATTTACTCGTAATTGGAGGCGACGCCCGGATTCGAACCGGGGATGAAGGCTTTGCAGGCCTCTGCCTTACCACTTGGCCACGTCGCCAATTCAGTCTTTAGAAAAAGGGCCGGCCATTCTCTGACCGGCCTCGTGTTTCTAATGGAGCGGACAACGGGGTTCGAACCCGCGACCCCCACCTTGGCAAGGTGGTGCTCTACCAGCTGAGCCATGTCCGCATCGCAAGCGTAAATGATACTAAAACGCTTCATTGCATGCAAGAGGTAAATGGTGGGCGGTACAAGATTTGAACTTGTGACCCCTACCGTGTCAAGGTAGTGCTCTCCCCCTGAGCTAACCGCCCGTCTAAGTGCCTCTGACGTGCAACGGTTCGATATATTAACAGATGATTTGCCTATGCGAAAGAAAAAATTTGTATCGGCTTAGAAACTAGCGTCTATAACACGTCATCGTCATATCCATATGGTTCTACGTGTACAAGAACCTCAACTAAACTAGGAAAAGCATCTTTCAATTTGCTTTCTAGCTTGTCGCCTAATCTGTGCGCTTCTAATACAGTCATTTGCGGATCTACCAAAAGATGCAAATCGCAATAAACTTCCGCCTCTGTCCCTCGCGATCTGACAGCATGCACATCTACTACGCCGGGGATGCCTTTTGCCATTTCCAAAATGCGTTCCTTTGGAATTTGCGAATGATCGGAAAGCGGTCGAAGAGAACTGCGAAATACACTTATTGCTGAAATAACTATAAATACGGTGACAACAAGAGCCATTATAGGATCGGCTATAGGAAACCCAGCCTGTACCAAAACAAGCCCGACAATTACTCCAATAGACGTTAAAACATCCGATAAAGTATGCATAGCATCAGCTGCCAAAATTGAACTAGAGAAACGCTTTGCACACTTTCGCTCATATGTGGTGACACACAAATTTACAACTAGTGTTATTCCCATTACCGTATACGACATAGGAGTTATTGTTGCGACATACACACCTGAAAATATACGTTCTATGGCACCTGAACCTACTTCAAAAGCGGCAATAATCAAAAAACATCCTATAACAAGCGAAGCAAACAATTCGAATTTGGAATGCCCATATGGATGCGTGCTGTCAGCCGGACGCCCAGCAATAAAAATACCTATTAATCCAACAACGTTGCCTAAAGAATCTATAAGTGAGTGCATGCCGTCAGCGCTCATAGACATAGATTGAGACATAATGCCCCACAATAGTTTCGCTAACGCTACAACAACATTTAAAACAAAAACAACAGCAAGCACTCGAGCCACAGAACGTGCATGTGAATTTGTATGCAATAAGTTCGTCTGCAACATTCGTCCCAATCTTCAAAACCTGCATATATAAAAAAGCCACCCGAAGGCGGCTTGAAATTTCTTGGTGTCGGAGGCGGGATTTGAACCCGCACACCCGATATGTGGGCACCAGCACCTCAAGCTGGCGTGTCTGCCATTCCACCACTCCGACACGTATTCCGCGAATGCTTGACTATTCTAGCAGATGCACGGACGCGGACAACCGGCAACTGCGCGAAAAACTATCCTTGGCTTATAGTGCCGTGAGGAAAGATAATCATAAGCACCAGAAGAGACAGCATAAAAACTATTGCACATATAATAGTTATGCGGTCTAAGTTCTTTTCTATGATGCTGGTACCCGTCTGGGTTGAATACATAGAACTTGCAATAGCATCCGATATGCCAGTTCCCTTTCCTGAATGCATAAGAATAAATATGACTAAGCCTACTCCGGAGAGTACGAGCAAAATCAAAAATATGATTACCAATGGAGTCAAAACGTCACGTCCTTTTTGTTTACGTTTCTAGTACGCAAAACTGAAATTATAGCGATTGATATCCTATCAAGCAAGCAAATTCGATCCTGTCATCACAGACGGCACAGCAAGCCCTATAGCAGACAGCAAAGTAGGGGCTATATCTGCCAGCTTTCCTTCTTTTTTTTGAAGGTCTAAGTTAGAACCCGTCTCATCGACCAATATAAAAGGAACAGGAGCCGTAGTATGTGCCGTGTGAGGAGAGCCATCCTTAGCTATCATAACATCGGCATTGCCATGATCTGCAGTGACAAAGGCTATACCGCCTTTGCGCCCTATAGCATCAAGCACCTTTCCAACCCCGCCGTCAACCGCCTCAACTGCAGCTATCGCAGCAGGTATAACGCCTGTATGTCCGACCATATCGCAATTTGCAAAGTTTACAATGTAAACATCAGCTAAATCGGAGTTAATAGCGTCCACAAGTTTATTTGTAACCTCTGGTTCACTCATTTCTGGCTGCAAATCATATGTTGCCACTTTTGGACTGTTCACCAAAATGCGTTCCTCTGCGCACTTAGGCTCTTCTTTTCCCCCGTTAAGGAAGAAAGTAACATGCGCATATTTTTCAGTTTCTGCAATGTGTAGCTGCTTTAATCCTAAATCGGCTAGAACATCAGCGAGAACATTTTCTGGGAACGTCTTTGGGAAAGCGACAGGAGCCGCTATATCAGGATCGTATTCCGTAAGACAAACAAACTCTACATTTGGATTGCAAGCCCTATCAAATCCGGAAAAATCTTCATCTACAATGGCGCGAGTAATTTGGCGTGCCCTGTCGGGTCGGAAATTGAAGAAAATAACAGAATCTCCATCGCGCATGCCGCGATCGTTTAAAGCAACTGGCACTACAAATTCATCGGTAACAGAATTTGCATACGAGCGCTCTACCACTTCAACAGGATCAATACTTTCTGCATCTGCTGCACATACAATTGCATTGTAGGCTTTCTCTATGCGCTCCCAACGATTATCTCTGTCCATTGCATAGTATCGCCCCTCAATACTTGCTATGCGCATTTCACATGCACCGTCGTATTCAAGCGCTAGTTCGTCAATTTTGCTTTGCAATTTGCGAACATAGCCAGATCCGCTTTCCGGGGGCACATCTCTGCCATCAAGAAAACAGTGGATAAAAACACGCGGCACTCCGAATTCCGCAGCTGCTTTCAACAATGAGTAAAGATGCGAATTTGAAGAATGTACTCCCCCGTCGCTTAAAAGACCCATCATATGAACGACACCATTGTTGTTTTTTGCACCTGCAAAAGCATTTTGAATAACAGAATTAGATGCCAGCGAACCGTCTTCGCAAGCGTTATCAATGCGAGTAAGTTCTTGGTGAACTATGCGTCCCGCACCAATGTTTAGATGCCCTACTTCTGAATTACCCATCTGACCAGCAGGAAGCCCAACTGCATTTCCAGAGGCTTGAAGAGTAGTCCATGGACGGCTGGCAAAAAGGCTATCTAAAACCGGAGTATTGGCAAGCGAGATAGCGTTACCGTCTCCCTCAGCAGATAGCCCAAAGCCATCCATTATTATCAAACACGCCGGTAAGCGCAAATTTTCCCTACTAATAGAACATGTCATTTACAGCGCTTCTTTCACGATAGATATAAACGATTTCGCCTTCAAAGAAGCACCGCCTATAAGACCGCCGTCTATGTCGGGCTGCGCCAACAACAGATTTGCGTTGCCTTCATTCATAGAGCCACCGTAAAGAATTCGCATGCCTTGCGCACACTCGTCTGTAAACATGTCACTTAATGTTGATCTAATGGCTGCGCAAACTTCCTGAGCCTGCTCAGGCGTGGCTGTTCTGCCACTACCAATAGCCCAAACAGGCTCATAAGCAACTACAGCATTTTTAACATCGCTTTGGTTAAGCCCCGCAAAAGCAGCTTTCACCTGTGCGGTAATAAATTCAATATATGTGCCTTCATCGCGCACAGCTAGCGATTCGCCTACGCACACTATAGGGTTAATAGGGTCAACGTGCTCGCCTATCAAAGCCTTAACTTTTGCATTGACATCTTCATTTGTTTCGCCAAGTAAATTCCTACGCTCCGAATGACCAACGATGCAATATTTGCAGCCAATCTCACGCAACATATTTACCGATATTTCACCAGTATATGCGCCACTGGGCTCCCAATAAACATTTTGCGCACCAACTGCAACCTTAAGACGATCAAACTCAAAAACCGTAAGAACTGGTTTTAAGTCTATATAAGGAGGACAAACCGCAACATCTACATTGTCAAGCCAGTCTCTGTCGAATTCGTTTGAAATCTCCTGAGCAAGCACTACGGCTTCACTAATAGTATTATTCATCTTCCAATTTCCGGCAATGAGCGGTTTGCGTGTCATTTTGACTCCTATCGTCTAAGGGCTTCTACGCCCGGTAAAGCCTCTCCTTGTACTAATTCCATAGAAGCGCCGCCACCTGTAGATATAAACGTCATTTTATCTGCCAAGTTAAATTTGTTTACAGCAGCCACAGAATCGCCGCCGCCAATTATTGTATCTGCCAAAGCATTGTCAGCAACCGCTTGCGCTACAGCTTTTGTTCCCGCAGCAAAGGGTTCCATTTCAAAAACACCCATTGGACCATTCCAAAATACGCTACTTGCTTGTGCTATGGCTTCAGAATACACACGAGATGTAACAGGTCCTATATCTAGTCCCATCATATCGCTTGGAATATCATCCACTGAAACAACTTCACACTCAGCATTCTCATCAATTGCACCTGCAGCAACTACATCTTGCGGAAGAAGAAGCTTCACGCCATTGGTTTTGGCTTTTTCTATCATCTGAGCGGCTCGGTCTACCCAATCATCTTCTTTAAGAGAGGAACCAACATCTTTGCCCTGAGCAAGCAAGAACGTAAAGCACATCGCGCCGCCAATTATTAAAGTATCGGCTTTGTCTAAAAGCGAATCTATAACTTTTATCTTGTCGGATACTTTAGAGCCTCCAAGTATCGCCACAAAGGGACGTTTGGGAGCATCTAACATACCAGTTATGGTTTCCACTTCCTTCTGCATAAGATAACCAGCGTATGCAGGAAGCAATTTTGCAACACCTGCTGTGGAAGCATGTGCTCTGTGCGCAGTACCAAATGCATCATTTACATACACATCAGCCAAATTGGCAAGTTCTCTACAAAAATCGGCATCGTTGCTTTTTTCTCTAGAATCAAAGCGTAAGTTCTCAAGAACTAACACGTTGCCATCTTTTAGAGCAGCCGCTTTTTCTTTAGCATCGCCACCCACGGTGTCGCTAGCAAACACAACCGGCATAGCCAAAATTTCAGACAAGCGCTGCGCAGCTGGCTTCAAAGAAAAATCAGCCTCAAAGCCTTTACCCTTCGGTCTGCCCAGATGACTTACTAAAATAACACGAGCGCGACTATCAATAAGTTTTTGTATAGTGGGAAGCGCAGCACGAATTCTCGTGTCGTCAGTCACTTCGCCATTTTTTAGCGGAACGTTAAAGTCAACGCGCACAAGAACCTTTTTACCCGCCAAATCAGCATCATCAATGCTTTTAATATCAGCCATATTAACCTTTCATCTATTTTGCAAGACTGGCTTCACACCGCAAGTTATTACAGCATTATTTTGGCTAAGTCTTTTACGCGGTTGGAATAACCCCATTCATTATCGTACCAGCTGATGCACTTGACGAAATTGCCTTTCCCACCAAGCACCATCGTAAGCTTAGAATCGAATATAGATGAGGAAGAATTTCCAACTATATCAATAGAAACAATCGGATCTTCCATGTACTCCAAAATGCCCTTCATAGGACCTTCTGCTGCAGCTTTCATAGCGGCGTTTATTTCGTCGATAGTAACTTCACGCTCTAGCTCTACTGTTAAATCTACCATTGAGCCATCAGGCGTTGGAACGCGGGTAGCAAAACCATCCAACTTGCCTTTAAGCTGCGGAAGAACCAACGCTACCGCGCGTGCGGCTCCTGTAGTAGTAGGAATCATCGACATAGACGCTGCGCGGGCACGACGCAAATCTTTGTGAGGAAGATCCAAAATTTTCTGGTCGTTGGTATATGCGTGTATCGTGTTCATAAAACCGCGCTTAATTCCAAAATTATCAACTAGTACCTTTGCGAAAGGTGCTAAGCAATTTGTTGTGCATGAAGCATTTGAAACGATGTTGTGCGCAGCTTTATCGTAGGTATCATCGTTTACGCCCATAACTATTGTGGCATCCACATTTTTGCCGGGCGCTGAAATAATAACCTTCTTAGCACCGGCTTCAAGGTGAGCCTTGGCTTTTTCACCATCGGTAAAGAAACCAGTTGACTCAACTACGATTTCTACACCCAATTCACCCCATGGCAAGTCTGCTGGATTGCGCTCGGAAAGAACCTTAACTTTGTTGCCATCGGCAATAAAGCCATCTTCTACTACCTCAACATTGTCAAAAAAACGACGGTGCACCGAGTCGTATTTCAGCAAGTGTGCCATTGTAGGAATGTCACCAAGGTCGTTCACCGCCACAACCTCTAGATCGGGATCGTTTGCCATTGCGCGAAATACGAGACGCCCGATTCTACCGAAGCCATTGATGCCGACTTTCGTTGCCATGTTTGTTCTCCTTTACGACTTTTGCGGCTTAATGCCACATACGAACATGTAAAAGATATTACCACGCTGTTTTTGTTAACCATACCTTTATTGGCAAACAGTTGGGAATGCGGCTATCTTAATCTTCTAGTTCTTTAGCCATTTGCTCAATACGGCGCATCCTATGATTTATCGCCGATTTTGAAAGAGGTGGGTTTGCAAAAGCCCCAAGTTCTTTCATGGAAGAATCTGGATGACGAACGCGAAGTTTAATAAATTCCTGTAAAGCAGGTGGAAGCGATTTCATACCATAGTGCTCAACAACACGAGCTATACTCATCAGCTGCCCCACAGCCGCACTAGATGCTTTCTGCTGGTTCGCCAATTCGGCATTTATTTGCCTATTTACATCGTTGCGCACGGATTTAACCACCCGCTCTTGCTCAAGGCTTAGCGCCGCATGATGAGCGCCTGTAAATGCAAGAAATTCTAGAATTGCACTTCCGCTTTTCAAGTACACCATATACGAGCTGCGACGCTGCATTATGCGAGCTTTTATACCCTTTTCACCCATAATGCGCACAAGACCTTTTGCAAGATCTTCGCTTTCTACAATAATTTCAAAATGGAAATCACTTTTAGGGTTTGATATGAAGCCAGAACCCAAAAACGCACCTCGCAGATAAGCTGCTGCGCAGCATTGTTTTGCTATAAGAGAAGAGTTTATTCCTAACTGCAAACCGCCATCATCTGATATAACACCCATATCCTTAAGAGCTGCTGCCAATCCAGCCTGAGCGGGTATTTCTATCAAGTAATTTGGAGTTTTATGCAAAACAGAGCGCCGCACTGTCAATTCGGTACGCAGTTTGTATATGTTATGAATTAGGCGGATTACCAAACGTGCCACCGATGGAGCATCAGTGGCAATTTCCACACGATATCTACCGGGACCGCTTACAAAAAGAGTGCCCTCTATACGCACCAAGGCAGCTAATGTTGCTTTATCGCAATGAGAACATACGGGCTCTATGTGCGCTAATTCGTCGCGTACATCTGAAGTAAACGACATTTATAACGTCTTTCTCGCATGCATTAGGCGCAAAACTTGCAAGAATGCGTCCCTAAGTGCCGAAGGCGAATGCCATGTAGGGTGCTCAAAATCGGCTAAATCGCGCGCTATTACTATCGGACCAAGCGATTGTATTTCTTGCATATCGTGATACGTTATGTGTACCGGACGTACAAGACCATGGCGGGTTTTTGCTTTTAAGTTGCTTCGGTCTTCAAATTGCTCGCTGGATACAACGCCTAATGTATCCTGCGTCTTTGGTGGCTCTAGCGGACGCGGCGTATGGACTAACACATAGTCAAGCAAGCCACCCATTCCATGATCTAGCAACGATGCAACATGTTCATAAGCTGTTAATCCCCAAGTTTCTCCCTGCATATCAGCCAATGAACACACAAAAAGAGTGCTGCCTTTTGAACGACGTATAGCATCGGTTATTCCGGGAACAAGCAAATTTGGAATAATGGAGGTGAATAAAGAACCCGGCCCTAAAACTATTAAGTCAGCATTTTCTATTGCCTGAAGCGCCGGAGTATATGCGCAAATTTCACAGCCATTCTGACCGTGGATATTAACTTTTTCAAGAGCGGTACGTGAATGGCACGCAACCGCCTGCCCATCAAGACGGCGGCCATCGCGCGTTACGGCAGACAAAGTTACATGATCTAAAGTTGATGGATACACATGCCCTTGCGCACCCACCAAAGTTTCACATATAGATATAGCATCCGGAAACGACCCGCACGCATCTTCAAGCGCAGCTAAGATTAAGTTTCCCAAAGCGTGATCGTCGGCAATGCTTAACCTATATTTGAACGCTCGAACAAATGGATCTAGCGGATTACCGGCAAAAGCTGTAATACATTTCCGAATATCTCCGGGAGGCGTTACATCAGCCTTTTCCCGCAGCAAGCCGGTAGAGCCACCGTCATCCGCCATTGCAACTACAGCACTAGTGTCTATCCCCATAGAAAGAAGCGTGCGAATAGACATTGGCGCACCTGTACCACCGCCTATAACAACAGCCTTTACAGGTCTTTCTAGCATCTCGGTAACATCTAGCGTCTCAAAGTCGCCACGAAGATTAAATGCGGATGTAGCTGATGGATCTATGTTGAAAGGTTTTTTCAATATATCACCTTTAGTTTTGTCTACACAGCAGCGTGCACATCAGGAGTTTCAGTGGAATAATCAACTCTACCGCCACGCTCTGCCAGTTTCAAATCTCGGTGCGCAACAGATACCCTATATCCCTTCGACTTCAGATAATCGCCAGTAGATTCAGCAAGCGCAACAGAGCGATGCTGACCTCCAGTACAACCTACCCCAATAGCTAACTGTTGCTTTCCCTCAGCAACATATCCGGGCATCAATACGTCTAACAAACTGTGCCAGCGCTTCTTAAATTCTATTGTTTCATCGCGAAGCATAACAAAATCGCGCACAGGTTCATCTAGGCCAGTTAACCCTCGCAAATCTGGATCGTAATACGGATTCGGAAGGAAACGTACATCCATCACTACATCGGCATCGACTGGAGCTCCGTGCTTAAAGCCAAACGAATAAACAGTAACAGCTAAACCTCTACGTTCGTCGCCCTTCGCAAAAAGCTGTCTTATTGTATCGCGCAAAGCAGATGGCATCATATCCGTTGTATTAATAACAGTATCGGACATGCTGCGCAACCTCATAAGAAGGGTGCGCTCTAGCTGAATACCTTGAGCTATTGTTGTGCCATCGCTACACAGCGGATGACGACGGCGACTTGATTTATATCTAGCAACTAACTTTTCATCATCAGCATCTAAAAATATAACGTGTAAATTGATACCCTTGTTCTTCAGGGCAATCAGTTCATCTGTTAGCGATCCGAAATAATCTCCATTACGAGCGTCGCAAACAACTGCTAAGCGATTAGGTCCATCATCGGAATTACAGCGCATATCAACTAAATTTTCTATAAGACTAGACGGCAAGTTGTCAACGCAGAAAAAACCTAAGTCTTCAAAAACATGCATCGCTTCGGTGCGTCCAGCACCGCTCATCCCTGTTACAACAACAAGCTCTGGCATGAGTTCTAAGTCTAGGATCTCATTCTTGTCACTCATTTTTACTCCTAAGCTCACATACCTCAAGACTGAACATTATACTGCGTCAGCACCAAATAGAGTTCTTCTGCCACTTCACCGGGAAGCACTCCCGCCTCTTTAATATCTTCCAAAGAAGCGCTTCTAAGATTACGAAAAGACTTAAAATGCTTCAATAGCGCTTTCTTACGAACAGGACCTAATCCTGCCACATCATCTAATATCGATGCTGTCATTCCTTTACCGCGAAGTTCACGGTGAAATGTGATTGCAAATCTGTGAGCCTCATCACGTACCTGTTTCACAAGATAAAGAGAAGCTGAACCCCCCGGAAGAACTACAGGACCGCTATCTTGCCACGGCACAAAAAGCTCTTCGTCGCGCTTGGCAAGACCGACTAACGGTATATCGTCTATTCCCATTTCTTCAAACATTTGAATAGCAGCACTTAACTGCGGTTTGCCACCATCCAAAATTACCAGATCGGGCTTACTGCCAAATCGTTTGTCAGCCATACGACGCGCAGAATAACGGCGGCTCATAACTTCTTGCATGCTTAAAAAATCGTTCGCTTCATCTAGCGGAGTTTTTATTTTAAAGCGCCTGTACTGGTTTTTGTCAGGCTTACCACCAGTAAACACCACCATTGAAGCTACCGTATATGAACCATGAATTGTAGAAATGTCGAAGCATTCTATGCGCATAGGTGGCGCATCTAGGGCAAGCGCACTTTCCAGTTGCAAAAGTGCTGTATTTATGCGCTTATCATCATAGTTTGTACGAACTTTATATCGCATAAGCGTATGCTTGGCGTTAGTTTCCGCCATTTCAATTAGCGCTAATTTTTCGCCACGTTTAGGACTAAAAAAGTGAACCTTAGCACCATGCGCAGATGCAAGTTTTTCACTAAGCCAACCCTCCATGACATCTGAATCTTCTGGCATATCCCTAAGTATTACCTCATGCGGAATAGACTCCGTAGCATCGTAGTAGCGCAAAAGGAAATTGTGCTGAAGGTCTGAATCGAACACATCGCTGCCGCGGTTTAAGATGAACTCGTTTGAGTTAATTATGCGCCCTTCTCGAACAATTAAAGCGTGTACACCAGCTATTGTTTCCTCACGATAAAAGCCAAATACATCGGCATCTAAGTTATGCGAAGACACAGCATGCTGTTTGTCATTCAAAGAGCGTATTGTGTCAATTCTATCTTTTGTGCGTGCAGCACGCTCAAAGTCAAGATCGGCAGCCGCCTCGCGCATTTCGCTTTCTAAATTATCGATAAATTCAGTCCTCTGACCCGCCAAAAAGCGCTCAATTGCATGCACGTTTTCCCTGTATTTTTCAGGCGTTATATGCCCGCAGCAAGCGCCCGGTCCAAGCCCCACGTGCGCATCGAAACAAGGACGCGCATCTGCTGTTGATGCAAGAAACTCCTCGTATTGCGTTTCGCAGACATCTTCTGACACCTTAGTTTTTTTGTCTAAGAATTTATGCAGTCTTCTGTTCAAAGATCGCCATTCGGCACATGAAGCACTACATAAAGGAACCACGCGTCTGGAAATGTCTACCAACCTGCGCGCCGCCCGACTATCGGTATAGGGTCCAAAATATCGCGTGTCGTTTCTATGTTTTTCTCTGGTGTATTTGATAGCAGGAAATACATCACCTTTGGTTATGGCAATAAACGGATAGCTTTTATCGTCTTTGAAATCGGCGTTATAGAAAGGTTCATGCTCGTTTATTAAGTTCTTCTCCAGAACAAGAGATTCATGTTCATTTGAAACTACAATATATTCAAACGAATCTATCTGCTCTACCAAAAGTGGAATTTTTGCACGTTCATCTTGGAAATTAACATATTGACGCATACGAGCGCGAAGCTGCTTCGCCTTACCAACATATAAAACTTCGCCCTCTTTGTTCTTCCACAAATAAACACCCGGAAGCGCAGGAACATTACAAAGCTCTCGCTTAATGCGCGCAAGCTTTTCTTCTTGTGTTTCAAATGTGTTGTCACTCATAAAATGATGTTATCACAGGCTTATGCATAAGGGGTATATCGTTTAACCTAACCTAGACCGCAAACTTATTGAACATCTTTTTGTGCATGAATAAGAACATTTTCAATAGCCGGCAAGTCAGCTTTATTGAATCGATATGAGACAATCTGCGGCTGAGAAATGTCTGCTATATCGCTTTGCTCCACACGTATAAAATCGGCAGAAACTTCACTATAGCCAGAGCTAAGCAACGCAAAGGCATAACATTGCGCTTGCAAGAGATGCTTCTCATGCAAATGCGCAGATGATTCATCCGCCATACCGCCGGTTTTGTAATCTATCAAATGTGCATATTCATCCGAATGCGCTAGTCCATCTATTTCGCCTACTAAGTAAAACTTTTCTTCCCCGCTGCCTACAGCAACGCAAAACGGAACTTCGGCAGCAATGTTTTCATACGAGAAAAATTCACTGGCTTTTTTACTTTTAAGCCATCGAGAAATAGATGACTCCAATCTAGTTTTTTGAGCATCGGAGAGGTTGCATATTCTTTCTTGAGCGCAAATATCGCTAGCTTCTGGAAAAACTGGTGCCAAATTATGCGAAGCAGAAGCGCGCTCTATAGACTGCTGTGCCAACCTATGAAAAGCCGTCCCCAAATCTGTTGCTTTATCAGCATCAACTACGCAAGTGCGAGCATCCTTATCAGTCTCGCACAAATCCGATGAAGTGGTTTCTTTAAGCGCGTCGGCATGCAACGCGCTAGAAAGCGATGTATACGAATACATCCCAGATCGAGAATTACCAGAAGATAGCCGAGGTGCAGGATATTCCAAATTGCGTATAGGAATTTCAAATGCTGCTTCAGCGCATTTATCAAGCGCAGAATCTTCTTCAAAAGAATTGTTGTTTTCAGCATCTTCCTCAGAGGTAGACGCATTACTAGAAGGCAAATACGTAAATGAAACTTTTGCAGGTGTGCTGCCGCCAAAATCGACCATAGAAACGGAATCTGCACAATCTAGCTGCCACGAAAAAGCGCGATATAACCCTCTAGCTAAAACATTGTTATCGTAGCCATTCTTCGGATCTCCCTGCATCTTCAAAGATAAAAATATTGACTTGACAGCGCGCGTAAGCCCAACATAAAGCAACCGCTTCGATTCAGATTCAACCTGCTCAGTCATATATCCACTAAGGGCTGCAAATATGTCTTGTATGGTCATATTTTCAAACGAACGTCTACTATCTGGCGCTGGACGGAACTTTTTCAAAGCTTTTATTCTAGTTGCCGCATCTCCCCAAGATTTTGCTTTACCGCAGACATACGTATTGTCTTCTATGTTTTCCACCACAAAAGCTGCTTCAGAAATTCTGCGATTGTTAAGCTCTGCCACAGCGACATGTGGAAATTCAAGACCTTTCGAACCATGAATCGTCATTATGGTTACATAGTTGCCATCAATAGGTGCTAAAAGACCGGGTGTTTCTTTCTCTAACCTAAGATGTTCAATATAGCGCCGCGACACTTCCGCAATTCCGCACGATTCTTTTTGAAGTATCTCAATTAATCGACAAGCCTTTTCAAAATTACCCGCTGCGGCAAGACCTTCTACACCTTCGCGTTGCAATCTGTCTAACAACCCACAACTAAGCAACAATCTGCGCATAGCATATGACACATTTCCGCTTTGTGCCTCTTCCATGAATTCTTTCAGACAGCACCTAGCGCAATTCAGCGCTGTTAAATCGCTTTCAGAAAGCAAATTTGATAATTCTTTATCCGGCGCTATAAATCCAGACGCAATTGAGTTTTTCTTTATAGCGCCATCATCTAAGCGAGAAGCCAAAGCTAACAACACATCATCGGTAATGGCAAACATTGAAGACATTAATATATGCAGCAGCGCTTCTTCGTCATAAATATTGCGTGCTACTCTTAAAAGATCTGCCACCAACTGCGCCTCTTGTGCAAGTTGAAATATTGATCCGGCAACTATTTGCGCCTCTAAACCAACTTCGCGAAGCGCTTCAGCATAAGTCTGTGCATTAGACATGCCACCCAAAAGTAAAGCCATATCGCTTGCCGGTGCACCGTTTTCGTGCAGCTTCGCAAAATGAGCCGCAATATTTTTTGCAGCTATCTGAAGCGCATCAGCCGATGTAGCGCTTGGACCATTCTGCTTGCGCTGGTAGTGAACCACATCAATGTTCACTCTTGGAATATTGGCAAATACAGCATCTTCTACATTATTGATAGCGCCGCGGGCTTCCAAGTGCAAGAAATTACTACCAAACATATCCTCAGAAGCAAATATTGCATCAACCATCTTCAATATGTCGCCATGGCTTCTGAAGTTGTCAGGCAATTCCACCATTACAGCTTCGCTATTTGTACGCTTCAGATTTTTTTTGTAATCCAGAAACACATTTACATCAGCACCGCGAAATCTATAGATGCTCTGCTGCGCATCTCCCACAGTACAAACATTGCTTAAGTCGGGCTTTGCCAATGCAGAGACTATAGCGGTCTGCAGTTTATCGGTATCTTGAAACTCGTCAATCATTATTAATTTGAAGCGATCTCTGTACGACTCTGCAATATACGAGTCATTTATAAGCGCCTCGTGGCATTTACGTAGTAAATCGTCGTTATCTAATCTGGATTTCCCCTTCAAATTAGAAAACGTCTTATCCACCATCTTCGCTAAGTCTATTACAGCTTGCACACGATCTATTCCAAGCGTGCATTCAGCTTCTTCTGAAAGTTTTGCATAGCACGCTCTATATTCGTTGTAACACTCCATAAAAGCAGCGTTATTTTTGTTAGAGCGATATTTAGAAGAGTGCGGAAATGCGTACAGCATCTCTCTGAATAAATCAGCATCGTTGCTTTCAGCATACGAAGACGCATTCGATACAGCATCTGAAAGCATCTCTAGAAACTGTATGTCTTTTGAAGACTGCTCTGACCATTCCTGCGCTGAATGCAAGAAAGTACGCCCAACCTGAATCATGTCAGACAAAATAGAGCACAAACTACGCCCACCAGTTGGCATTTTTATACCATCAAACCCATCTGGCATTGTGCGAACACGAGATAAAAGATACGCAACATCATCCATAATGCCGCGACCAAAGCTACCCTGAGCGACTAGCGGTTCTTGTTTTACTATTCGATGCAGACGTTCGTCGTCCGATTCCAACACATTTGCAGCAACTTCATCTATTGCGCGAGCAAGTAAGATGTCGCGCTCGGTTGAATCTATAATTTCAAAGCCCGGATCTATTCCTATACGTATAGCATTTTCTCGAAGTATTCGCGCTGCCATAGAATGAATTGTAGATATCCATGCGTTATCAGTCATGCGAGCTTGCGCAGGCATTCCTTCTTGCAACAGCAGCGCCTTTATGCGCGAACGTAATTCTGCGGCAGCAGCATTGGTATAAGTTATGGCGCAAATTTCCTCTATTGACGATAAAGGACCATCTTCGCCAATTGCTTCCACAATTCGCTGAGTTAATGTAAAAGTTTTACCAGAACCAGCCCCGGCGCTTACCATAAGCGGACGATCTAGGGTCTTTATAACTTTTAATTGACCAGACGTGCAAAGTTGCGTATCCATTAATGCACACCTTCGCATCCGACAAAAGAGCAATGTTCGCATATATTTTTTGAATCTGGCGAAATGCTTATATCACCTGCCACTAGATTTTCAATTTGTGTCTTAATGGACGTTTCAACATTGTCCAAAACGTCAGCCATATTACAAACTCTAGAAGATTTCGAAGCGTACTTATCAGCATTATAGAGAGACGGATCATAAGCCCCCGCCATAAGATCTGAGACTTTTTGAGCCCTATATGAAAGATACAGCGCTGCGGCGCACTTCAAATCTGGATACGTTTTCTTATATGCTTGAGCATATATTAGCGCCTGTGTTTTTTGTGGAATAAGATAAGAGCTATCTAAGCCTTGTTCGCAATTCCCCAGCGCATGACCAGCAATTGAACCCTTATAGTCAAAAATGACAAAATTGCCGTTTTCATCAACATCTACCCGGTCAATTCTTCCATTTAGTATTGCGCCTGCATATACAAGCCTCTCGTCAGCATCAATAGACATCTCAAGTGCTTCGGGAATATATGCTTGCGGTAAGTCTTTGAGAAGGTTCACAAAAAAATGCAACTGCGATTGCAATCGTTTAACCTCTATAGTCTCTGCCACACCTAGCGGAACAAATCGTCTTCCTAGACATCTCTGAAACTGACGACTTAACACCTGTTCAAATACCTCATCAAGCAAACCGTCACAGTTGTCCATTAACTCTGCACGAGCATATCCCGCCTCTTTGCCTCGCGCATAAAATTCTGCCATTACTTCGTGCACAAAAGTGCCCATTTCCAATGCGCCAAAGCCCTCATCAATGCCGCTAGGCGCTATCCGACAATCTATAAACCAAGAATACGGACAGTGAACATATTTCTCTATCGCAGATGGCGAAAGAATTGGCATTTGAGTGATTGCAGAATTTTCAGTTTTAAGAAAATCAATTAGATTAAAAGTGCGCAAGTGCCCACGCTGTGGCTGTTCCATCTTTATTATGTTGTGCGGCTTCTGGAGGCATTTTCCAACAGACAAGACAAAATCATCTTCACCAAAAACTATGTTTGAAGGATCAATAGCTAGTATTGCATCATAAACTTGATTCACATCGACCGGTTTACCGGTTAACTGCGACAATAAATCTTCAACAACAAACGATGGATATGCTGCTTTGCCATCTGCGTTACGTTTAGGAATTATGCAAGCAAAATGCGATTTCGCAGCAAGTAGAGCCGTTACAAAAGAATACTTAGCTTCATCCGATGCAGATAAACGCGGTGGAAAACCCAGCTGCATCTCTAGTGCAGCCAAACAGTTATCCTTAGAAGATAAATCTATCGCATCTTCGCTGGCATCAGCCACAATAACCGCATCAAAGGAATTAGAGGCTGCAGCATTCATAGCCTGCATATCTCGTATCACTAATGATATGGGCGACCCATCATCTATCTGCACCACATTACGTATCGATACAGATGCATTTCCCAATAACGAAGCAGCGTCAGATATATTTCCTGTAAGTGAATGTAGTTGCTCAAGTATTTCGCAATATTGCCTTAAAGCTGCAATTTCAGCAGTTTTATCAACTTGCCTAATACCCGATGCTGCCTGAATAACCGACTGAAGTTTTTCAATCGCTTCATCATTTAATAACTTACCTTTTATCAGATCTGTAAAAATCTCATACGAACAAGATGTGCTACACAATACCTGTTCTATATACTCAATATCGGTCAGCCTGTTAGATCGAAAGTTAGTATCTAGCTTAGATGCCTGTATTGAAGCAATACCAGACCATTTTGAATAAGCGAAATCAACAGCATGCTCTAATGCCATTCCGTCATTTTCTTGTATGGCACGCACAGCCAAAAGCGCCCTTCCAAATTGGGTATCCGACAAAAGCGCAGATGTTTCAAGAGTTACAGACGCTTTTAAGTTTCTAACAAAAGGAGTTATTTGCTCAAAAAGCACTTTTGGATTTTTTGCAAAAATGAGGATATCTTCACACCCGTCCAAGATTACAGCGTCAATAAGTTCAACCAATGAACTAAATATTGCAGAAGAGCCCGTAGGGGTAGCAAACAAAAATTTGGTTTCTGAAACATAGGTATTACTTTGCAAAGTTTCCACCATTGCGCGTTCAATATGAAAGAAGCGCTCAACAGCAACAGGAAGATCGAATTGACTTTCAATCTCTACGGATACAGGAATCGACATAGCAGACATGATAGATGCAGCCTCTGCGGGCTCAATTAAATTAAAGTTATGCAGAGCTTTAAGGTAGTCTTGAATCAAACGTAATACGGCGCAATTCGATGCGTCAAATTCCTCTATACAATTTAGCGCATTCGCTAATTCCACAGTTCCGCTAATTCGCTGCACAAATGAAGATATAACATCGACAGAACCCGCAGTTGCAGGAATATCTGATTGCAATGACAATAATTGGGCAATAAGAATTCTGCGTTGTATGCTGGATACGACATTTCGCCCGTCGCCCCATAATTCCCACTTCGAGGTAACAAACGATAGCGGTGTTGTGGCATCCACACCAAAACCTATACGCAAATCTGCCATATGCTTCAGAGCAAAATCAGCCTGTTCCCTGCTTCGGAATATGTATGTCTTAGAGCTTAGCGTCAAATTTGTTCCTTTTGCAATTACCGCGCTGCATCAATAAAGTTGAAAAAGCAAAGTGAAAGCTGCGAATATTTTAAACACAGCTTCTCCGGCTTTCACATCATATGCATGTCTTTATACATATTATATGTATAAAACTACAAATATCATAAGCGCCCTAAAGCAATTTGAGCCTTGGCAAGCTCTTCTGCATAATACCAAGAACCACCAGCTACACACGAATCTAGCAAATAAACTGCAGCCGTATACCACGCTTTTGCCAACTGTATATTTTTCGCGCATCCACTACCCAACTCCATACACAGCGCGATGCGTCTAGCTGCACAACCAGCATGAATTAGATTAACAGCAGACCCTTCAACAAGCGCCAAAATTGTGTTGCTATCGTGCGCAGCCTTGATGTCTGTCAATGAGCAGCATGCGGCTCTAGAAAATGACCCGATATATAAATTGTACGCCAATGCCTCATTTGCTTGACATCCTATAGCTCCGTGAACCATATCCCCCAATTGCCACTTTGCCTCCGATGAACCTCTTGCAGCAGCCCGTCGAAACGCACGTACTGCTTTTTCAATTACAGAATCGGCAGCATGTTTTGCATGCGTACTAAGCGTATCTTTCCAATAGTTTCCCTTGCACATATCAAATTTGTAGAGCACCCCTAAGCGCGTATAGGCTTCAACATTTCCTTTATTACATGCATGCATATACAAAAGTTCTGCCGCCTGAAAACAGGCTATAGAACAATCCTGTCCAAAGTGCGCTAGCCCTTCCGAGAAATACTTTTCTGCCAACTCTAAAGCGCGCATACCGCCCGCATCTCGCCCAATTGGATAGCTACATACAAATTTCCTCTTAGTGTTATTCTCGTTTTCTGCATGCAAATCAGGCTCTGAAAGCCACAACTTTGGCAAGGTTTCACCTTTTAGGGACCCTCGTCTATCTATCTGGAATACCGGAACTGAACATTTCCGGCGCTTCTGAAATTTGCTTGCTGCCTTAGCAATAGTTCCGGTTTCGCAAATGCCATTTGCACGCATAAAACTAGGTGAACCAAACAAAGTGCAGATAGATCGCGACAACATACCTACCATACTAGCCCTATTTTCCGGGAAAAACCTAAGTGGTACAACGCTTTGCAATGCAGACATATCAATCCCTCCTAATTTCGATATAGGGATAATATGCTTATAAATAGTGTTATGTGTCCCACTATTAGGACACTTGTAAATATATAAACACTATAGAGACAACCAAGTACGCCACTTATCAATTTCAGATGCGGCTTGGTCTATGCCAGCATTAAGGGAAGCTGTCAATTTCGAAATATCAGTTGTTTTATTTTCGACTTCCATAGATGACGGATAAAACACATATGCGGCACCCGTCTTTTCAAGTTCTTCTATTTCATCACAAACGCGATTATATTCGCGCCAACGTTCAATAGTTCGTTGCGCTACTAAAGGATATCGCCTAAAAACTAGCCGAAACAGCGTTCTGGAAACTGCATCGAGAGGCTTTTTTCTATATTCACGAGGCTGGGTTCTCACGATGAAAAATTTATCGAACCCATCACGTTTGGCGGCATCAATGCATATTCCCCAACTACTGCCTAATCCCCCATCCATATAGGTATTGCCATTAAATTCAGTAGGCGGCATAAACAAAGGCATTGTCGAACTGGCGCGCACAGCAAGCATCATTTCTAGCATAGTGGGCATATCTTCTTTTTCAAAGCTGACAGTTTCGCCTGTTTCGCGATTGAAAGCCTCAATGTGTATCTGCGCTGGATTTTTTGTAAACATCTCAAAATCGAACGCCATAGGCTTATCGGTACCGTCTAGCTCTTCAGCCACTCCCTCGTAAAGGTATTTCGAATTGAAGTAGCCTCGTCCGTTCACAACGCCCATCTTATCTACAGCGCGAGGATCAACCACATGGCGGGTAAAAGAATGGTACGCACGCGGCACGTCACGTGATAGGTAATTTGCGCAATGGCTAGAGCCAGCAGATATCCCATATACTTTCGAAAAATTAATATCTGATTCTATAAGCGCACCAACTACACCTGCTGTATAACTAGCGCGCATACCGCCACCTTCAAATATAAGGGCTGTATCTCTAACATTGATTGCCGGTATATCTTTATCTGTTCTTGCGTACTTCATATCAACAGTCTAACTCACATTTCACCGCACGACGAGCAATGTTTTTAATCCGTTGCATACCAGACAGCGTTTACGAACATAACCTTTCTGATTGTACGCATCTAATAGATTTCCTGATAATATAAATAGATACTTCGTAATCAATCACAAAACGAAAGAGCGGTGCTGCTTGTGGGGGCTGTTATTATCGGAAGCGGAAAAGCGCTTCCACGGCTAGAGGTTGCAAATGATGAACTGAAAGCACTTGTTGATACAAACGATGAATGGATAAGTTCTAGAACCGGAATATCAACAAGACACATAGCGGTAGATGAATCTGCTCAAGAGCTTGCCTACGCAGCATCTTGCGCAGCAATGGGAATTGAAAATACAGTTTTCCCACAGACACACGGCAGCGGATGGTGCGAAAATTCAATAGACCCCAGTAGTATCGATTTGGTTTTATACGCAACCGTTAGTCCAGATGCTATTGTTCCGTCGTGCGCTGCGTTGTTGAAACGCAATTTAGGTCTAACAAATGCGGTTGCTATGGATGTTAATGCTGCATGCACAGGCTTTATTTACAACATGACTGTTGCAGAAGCCATGCTAGCAGCGTCAAATGCCTGCGATAATGTAGTTCGCGTAAATTCTTTTAAGCGTGCACTAGTTGTAGGCGTGGACAGGCTATCTCGCTTAACCGACTGGCAAGATCGCAACACATGCGTGTTGTTTGGCGATGGCGCCGGAGCAGCCGTGCTAGATTGGCAACCGGAAAAAACAGGAATAATGGCAAGCTATATACGCAACGATGACGATATTAAAAATTCTTTAACCTGTGCAAATGCTATTGAGGCTTTACAACCATTCTGTACAGATGGCGTAAATGTTGCTATGGCGGATAAACCAGATGAGTCCATCTTCAGTATCGATCAAATGCTGGGCATATCCGAAGATGTTGCAAACGGAAAAATGCGACAAGTAATAAGAATGGATGGTCGCACTATATTTAAGTTTGCAAGCAATGCAATGACAAATGCTGTTACAACGGTACTTGATAATACAGGGCTTTCTTTAGACGATATTGATTGCATAGTGCCCCATCAAGCAAATGAGCGCATTATTCGCTTCGCAGCCAAAAAACTCGGAATAGAGGAAGATAAATTCCAACTTTCAATCGATCATACCGGAAACACCAGCTCGGCAAGTGTACCTATGGCTTTAGCGGATGCATACACGAACGGACGCATTAAACGAGGAGACAAAGTAATAATAGTTGCATTTGGAGGCGGTCTTACCTCTGGTGCAGTATTGTTCGAAGCCTAAACTCTTAAATGCCCAAAAACAATTATTAGGATGCTTATGCCTTCATTCAATGATATCGGCTTGTCCAAAAATGCACTTATAGCAGTAGATAAACTTGGCTTTGAAAAGCCAACGCCTGTACAATCGAGTGCCATACCGGCAATATTGAACGGCGAAGACATCATTGCCGCCGCAAGTACAGGCACCGGCAAGACCGCCGCATTTCTACTTCCCACAATGAGTTCGCTTCCCAATAAGAAAGATAGTGGACGCGCCCCTAGAATGCTAGTTGTCACCCCTACGCGAGAACTTGCGCAACAAATTTCGAATACAGCCATGGTGATAGGACGCGCAACTGACCAGTTTGTTACAACGCTATACGGCGGAACAAAATACCAAAAGCAAATTCGAGAACTGCGTAACGGCTGCGATGTGGTAATTGCAACCCCCGGACGCTTAAACGATCTTTTAGATCGTGGAGTAGCTTGCCTATCAGATATAGAAGTTCTTGTACTTGACGAGGCAGACAGAATGTTAGATATGGGTTTTCTGCCAGATGTAACCAGAATAGTGAATGAACTGCCAGACGACAGGCAGACGCTTCTATTTTCGGCAACTATAGATAGCTCTATAAGGCGCAATCTTGGCAACTTGTTAAACAACCCCAAAACGATACAAATTGCGCAAAAAGGACAAACAGCAGCTAGCGTTGAACATTTTATCGTGCCAATAAAACAAAAGAATAAACCCGATTTGCTAATGTCGGTACTAGACGAATTTCATGGAGAAAGAATTATTGTATTTGCGCGCACAAAGACTCGCGTAGAAGATGTAACCGACTTACTAGAGCGTGCAGATGTAAAAGTAACATGTATTCATTCCGACAAAACACAAGCCGACAGAAGGCGCGCCTTGACTGAGTTTCGAAAAGGCAAGGTTCAGGTAATTGTTGCTACCGATGTCTTAGCGCGAGGAATAGATATTCCAGCTGTTGACTATGTAATTAACTACGACCTGCCCGATATGGCTGAAGATTACATACATCGTATTGGACGCACTGGGCGCGCTGGCGAGACAGGCATGGCGATATCATTTGTAAGCCAAAATTCCACGAAGGCACTAGCCAGTATAGAACGATTGCTTGGACACGATATCCCTATAAAGAAACTGTCGAAATATGAGCCCGATATACAACTACTGCAATCGCGGCGAGAAAAGCGGCAAGTATCACACTCGGATAAACGTGCAGCAAATTTTGGAAAAGTGCGTGCTGCGCGGCGAAAAAAGCACAACAAAGAAGAGCAATCCGATTACAACTACGAAGGATGGGGCAATCTTCGCAACAAAAAGAAGCAAGACTCTAATCGCCCGAATAAAAAGCGAAAAAACAGCGGCGACAAAAAAGTGCGCAATAATCGCTCAGGAAAGCCACTTTCTGGGAACAGGAACGACCGATCCAATAACCGCCGCCACAAGAAGAACGAAAACGCTCTTAAGGGGAAAACACAGAAACAAAAGAAGCGTCGCCATTAACGGTTGTCGCATCATAGTACCTAAGACACCAGCCGTACATGCGCACAAACAAAATACCGGATCGGCACCGCTTAGATAAGCGATTCCATAGCCAAGCGATATTCCGCAGAATATCATTGGAAAAAACTTACCACCGCGCCATCCCATATTCAAGCAAAACTGCAAACAAAACGGTTTGATTAGAGCGGTTGCAATTAGAACTAAAGCGCCCATCTCTAACCATATTCCGTCAAGCTCTTCAACTTGTATTTCGCCAGCAAACATCGTAAAAGGTAAAACAACACCTAAAGCGCCTAATGCAACACCAGCAACCAATGCTTTAACAACCGGCTTGTCTCCAATTTTGCAACTAATCATTTTTGCAAAAGCACCATAACAATGAAACAGCCAACCTACTAAGGCACCAGCTATAGCACACGGAATAAGAATTGCAATTTCTATCCATCCTATCTCAACATCGCTGTAATGCGGCAGACCACCCATACCGCCTAACAATAGCCCTAGCCCCATCATAGAACCTAAAGCACTTGCGATAGCCAGAAGATATATCGCAATCTTGGCAGGTTTTGGAACCTTAATTGTGTCGCCATGCAATTCACCTTCAGCATTGCCGAATATAGGAACAGCTAGACCAAAAAGCGGCGCATTGAAAACAGCAGTTATAACAGCAGCAATTCCAACTGACGATAGCTCTTTAAACTCTTTACGCAAGAATTTCAGGCGATCTCCAACCCATGTGCATAGACCAGCAATAACACCAGTAAGACCAGCCTCTGGGCCCAAGCAACCACCAAACAGCAGCGGTACCAAAGCACCTACAAACCCCACGCCAATATTTTGATATTCATATCTTCCATTTGCCTTTACCTCAGCCAAAACCTCATCCATTTCCTGAGGCTGTCCGGGCCACTTCTTTTGAAAAAGTCCAACAAGAATGCCTCCAACGGTGCAGACAACAAGCGGCATCCAAAAACCTGTTATGCCTAATGCATTAGGTAAAGTCTCCCATATTAGTTTGATTCCATTATTCATCAGGAAAAAGAATGTCCAGCATACAGCGCCAGCAACAACGCCTAATATAATTGTGACTACTACCAACAACACAAGTTTTTCGATTCTCTCGATCAACTTAGTTCCCCTCCATTAGCGGCATTTGTCTGTTCATTTTAACCTAGCTAGGTATTTCCTGATAAGCATTAGAATTTCACAGGTCTAAAACCATACTAGATATCTATTTAGCCGCAGAGCTTTCTCAATGTTTCCAACGTATTAATTATTGATTTCCAAATGGATTCGGGCAATATAATGCCAACAGTGGATAACGATCTCAAGGAGGGTCGAATTGAATTACACCGAACGTGTTATTGAAATGGTGAAAACGAAGAACCCCGAACAACCTGAATTCATACAGGCAGTTACCGAAGTTCTTCAATCTCTTGAGCCGGTCATTTCGGCACACCCCGAATATGAAAAAGCAGCTCTTCTGGAAAGACTGGTTGAACCAGAGCGCGTAATTATGTTTAGGGTTCCGTGGACCGATGATGAAGGAAACGTACAGGTAAATCGTGGTTTCCGCGTTCAGTTTAACAGCGCTATAGGTCCCTATAAAGGCGGTCTTAGACTACATCCTTCCGTAAACCTTGGAATAATTAAATTCCTTGGCTTTGAGCAAATTTTCAAAAACAGCCTAACTACACTTCCTATGGGTGGCGGCAAAGGCGGCAGCGATTTTGACCCGAAAGGTAAATCCGATATGGAGGTCATGCGTTTCTGCCAATCATTTATGACCGAACTGCAACGACACATTGGTGCCGACACCGACGTTCCCGCAGGTGATATTGGTACAGGAGCCCGCGAGGTTGGCTTCATGTTCGGGCAATACAAGCGCCTGAAAAATGTTTTTGAAGGCGTATTGACTGGCAAAGGGCTTACATTTGGTGGTTCTCTTGCGCGTACCGAAGCAACTGGCTATGGCTTAATTTATATAGTGGAAGAATATCTGCGCTGCGCGGGAGACAGTTTCGAAGGCAAAACTGTTTGCGTATCGGGTTCTGGCAATGTTGCTACTTACGCTACCCAAAAGGCACAGCAATTGGGTGCAACAGTTGTCACTCTAAGCGATTCTACTGGTTGGATACACGATCCCGCAGGAATTGACGTTGAGCTAGTTAAACAAATCAAGGAAGTAGAGCGCGGTCGTATTTCAGAATATGCAAAGCGTAAAAGCGGCGTAGAATATCATGAAGGTCGTGGCGTTTGGAGTATTCCGTGCGATATAGCACTTCCCTGCGCAACTCAAAATGAATTGTTCTTGGAAGACGCACAGAAACTTGTTGAGAATGGTGTCAAAGTTGTAGCCGAGGGCGCTAATATGCCTACAACTATTGAAGCTACTGAATTCTTGCAGGATAAAGGCGTAGTATTCTTACCCGGCAAAGCGGCAAACGCCGGTGGCGTTGCTACATCAGGGCTAGAAATGTCGCAAAATTCCGAGCGCCTATCTTGGACATTTGAAGAAGTGGATGCGAAGCTAAAGGGTATTATGGTAAGCATCTTCCACGCTGCCGACGATGCCGCAAAGCGCTATGGCTGTGAGGGCAATTATGTTGCTGGTGCCAATATTGCTGGCTTCGAAAAAGTTGCTAATGCAATGATGGCTCAAGGAGTAGTTTAATTGTAGCTAAACTTATAGCGCGTCTATAGAGCGGGCGGAGGCGATGTTGTTGCTAGAGAATAGCACCACACCGGCTTCGCCCGTTTTTGGTGCCTGAACAATAAGCGTATCTCCTTCGCGCGTGCCAGTTACAGAGTATTCTTCAGAATTATCCGTTAATATCACCACATCTATTCCTTCAAGAGACGAAAGAAGCGCCATACGTTTCGTCACGCAAATTATGACATCTGCACCCTTGTCTTTTAGCCCCGCAACTATCTTTTTTAATGCCGGCTTCGTAACGTAAGACTTTGCCCCAAATACACCAATAACTTTATTGCCGGCATGAAGAATTTGCGGTTCAGAATTTAAAATGCTTTGAGTGTCAATAGTTACAACCTCGGCATCTTTTTTCTCGTATAAGTCTCTTACATCAGAAATATACACGCCCGAATAGTCATCAGAATAAATACCGGGATAATACGACATAATCCGAAGACCCATAGTGTCAACTACTATCGGAATATCATCCTGATCTTCCTCGTTGTTTGAAGTGTTTTCAGAATCGCTTGGTTCATCTTCACTAGTAGTACCCTGATACACTACAGCGGTGTATCCGCCCATATTGCCTACAGTATCATCTACCATAGTTGCATATACAGTCCAAGTAAGACCGGTGGCAAAATACCCCAACAATATTGCGCCACCCAAAAGGATTAGCACAAAAAAGATAATCAGCCCGACTTTTTCCCGAGTACGGTTCTCCATGAGGAAAGATTATAGACCGGATTGACCCGATTTAGCTATACTATCTGCTGAACTATTGGCACCCTACAATATACGTTTAAGAAATTCACCAGTAAAGCTACCTTCAGTTTGCGCAATCTCTTCAGGAGTGCCGGCTGCAATAATCTTACCGCCTTTATAGCCACCTTCAGGACCCAAATCAACAATATGATCGGCGCATTTTATAACATCAAGATTATGCTCAATAATTAAGACTGTGTTTCCGCCATCTACTAATCTTTGCAATACAACAAGCAATTGACGCACATCCTCAAAATGTAAACCTGTAGTCGGTTCATCAAGGATGTAGAACGTTTTGCCAGTAGAGCGCTTTTGTAATTCGCTAGAAAGCTTCACGCGTTGAGCTTCGCCACCAGATAATGTAGTAGCCGGCTGCCCAAGCCTGATATAACCTAAGCCTACATCATATAAGGTTTGAAGCTTACGTTTAATTCCGGGTATATTCTGAAAAAATGCCAATGCGTCATCTACGGTCATATCTAATATATCCGATATGTTTTTCCCTCGATATGTAACCTCTAGCGTTTCTCGGTTGTATCTCTTACCATCGCAAACTTCGCAAGGAACATAAACATCCGGTAGGAAATGCATCTCAATTTTTATCTGACCATCGCCTTTACAAGCCTCGCATCTGCCCCCGCTAACATTGAATGAAAAACGTCCCGGTGAATATCCCCTAGCCTTTGCCTCTGCTGTAGACGAAAAAAGCGCGCGAATATCATCCCAAAGCCCTATGTATGTAGCCGGATTAGATCTTGGAGTTCGCCCAATAGGGCTCTGATCTATGTTGATAACTTTATCCAATTTATCTAACCCAGATATCTTCTTATACGGTCCACATTTGCGGTGCGCGCGATTCAGACGATTTGCCATAGCCGGAGCTAAAGTGTCTGTAATAAGAGAACTCTTGCCCGAACCCGATACACCTGTGATAACCGTTAAAGTACCTAGAGGAATTTCTAACGTAACATCTTGTAAATTATTTTCGCAAGCCCCTGTTATCTTCAGTGTTCCACGTTTGGGGTTACGCCTTTCCTTTGGCACATCAATAACTTTTCTACCCGATAAATAATCGGCAGTAAGCGAGTTTTTAGCCCTCATAACCTGTTTAGGCGTACCTGATGCAACAACATATCCGCCGTGTTCGCCCGCGCCCGGTCCCATATCTATCAAAAAGTCGGCTGAGCGCATGGTATCCTCGTCATGTTCAACTACGATAACGGTATTACCTAAATCGCGCAGATGGTTCAAAGTAGATATTAATCTTGCATTATCGCGCTGATGCAACCCAATGGAAGGTTCATCCAAAATATAAAGAACTCCCATCAAGCCCGCACCAATCTGTGTGGCAAGGCGAATTCTTTGCGCTTCTCCACCGGAAAGTGTAGCTGTAGCACGCTCTAAAGTAAGGTAGTCTAACCCTACATCAACCAAAAATTGCAACCTTGCAACTATCTCTTTCACAATAGGTGCTGCTATCATTTCATCTTGCCCAGTAAAACTTAAACTCTTGAAAAACTTAAGCGAGTCGGCAGCAGACAAATTGGTTACATCGAAGATAGATTTATCGTTGATAGTTACAGCTAGTATTTCAGGACGTAAACGTTTTCCTTTGCATTCTTCGCACGACACAGTATCGAAATAGACTTCCAATTTTTCGCGCTTTGCATCAGTATCAGCATCGGCATAACGGCGACGTATAACTTCTAGTGCGCCCTCCCACTCTATGAACCAATATGTGTTGCGCCCATCCACCGTTACATAGTCAACACGAATCTTCTGGCTACCTAAACCATTCATTATTGCCGTCTGAGCTTTTTTGGGCATATCCTCCCATGGCGTATCAGGTGCTACACCCATATGATTAGCAACCGCTTTAAGTATCTGTGGATAGTAATTGCCATTTTTTAATGGAGCTACAGCACCTTCTTCCAAAGTAAGTGAAGGATCGGGCACAACTAACGACGGATCGACCTCTTCCCTATTTCCTATGCCATAACAAGCAGGACAAGCACCATATGGCGCATTAAAAGAAAAGTCGCGAGGTTGCAATTCATCCATAGAGAAACCGTGTTCTGGGCAAGCCAAAGCAAGCGAAAAAACATACTCCCCTTCTCCAAGACCACCTTTCGCACCGGAAGAAACGCTAGAATCTCGTACATCTGCGTTAATGTTTTTATCTAGCACCTGAACTAGCACTCGTCCATCAGCTAATTTTGTAGCAGTTTCTACGGCTTGAGCTATGCGACTGCGCGCTGAATCTTTTAAAGTTACTCTGTCCACCACAACATCTATGAAGTGCTTTATTTTCTTATTGAGAGTTATGGGTTCGCCTTCTAAACGTACAACTTCTCCATCAATACGCACGCGCACGAACCCTTCTTTTTGAAGGTCGGTAAAAAGTTTTGTGAATTCACCTTTGCGCCCGGTTACAACGGGAGCCATAATCATAGCGCGTGTATCATCAGAGCCTAATCCCAAAATCTCGTCTGTAACTTGATCGGTGGTTTGACGCTTTATTTCGCGCCCGCAAACAGGACAGTGAGGTATTCCTACACGCGCATAAAGCAAACGAAGATAATCATATATTTCCGTAGTGGTACCCACAGTCGATCTAGGATTACGAGATGTAGTCTTCTGGTCAATAGATACAGCAGGAGAAAGCCCGTCTATAGAATCGATATCAGGTTTGTTCATTTGACCTAAAAACATCCGCGCATAGCTGGAAAGACTTTCAACATATCTACGCTGCCCTTCGGCATACATAGTATCGAAGGCAAGACTAGATTTTCCTGAGCCGGAAAGACCGGTAATGACAACTAGTTTATCTCGCGGTATGGTTAAATCTATATTTTTAAGGTTATGCTCACGAGCGCCCTTTATAACTATTTCGCTTTGCGACATTCTTCTCGCTTCCATACAGATCAATGAATCTTACGCGAACATTCTAGCAAAAATACGAAAATTTGTTCGTTAAATCTTAAAGATCTACTTAGAGATATAGAGTTTTTGCGTCTCATATCATGCCGATGCCACCGCTTTGCGTAAGAAATGGCGCAAATGTTAAAGCTACCAGCGCGGCTGCAAATAGCATTTTTGCTTTTCTCTTGCTCATAATATCGCCCGATCGTAAGTAATTTGTCGCTAAGCCTTTTACATATCGGATGATAACGGGATAAATCGCATCCTTATAGCTCAAAGCCACATTGAGTAACTATTGGAAAATTCTTGAAAACGTATCGTTACCGCACCACTTACGCTCGCGGATGAGCCATGCTGTGAATCGACCTTAATCGTTCAGGCGAGACATGTGTATATATTTGAGTAGTGGACAAATTTGAATGACCCAACATTTCCTGCACGCTGCGCAAATCGGCACCACCTTCAAGCATATCGGTAGCAAAAGCATGTCTTAACGAATGTGGTGAATACGCACTATCTAAACCAGCGGCAGCTAAAGTACGTTTGAACATACGCCTTATACTGTCGCTAGAATAGCGATTGCCCCTAGAAGATACGAAAAAGAATTCACAATCTTTGGAACTCAACAACAGTGGACGCGCTTGATATAAATAATCATTCATAGCCTGAGCTGCTTTATCATGAATTAAAACGATGCGTTCTTTAGAGCCTTTGCCAAATACCTTTACTATTCGATTAGGTATATCTGCATCTAAAAGCCTTACTGATGAAGCCTCCGATACGCGCACACCGGAAGCATATATAAACTCCAGAATAGCTTGATCTCGCATTTCGCGCGCCATAGATATTGCATTTAAATCGTCTTGCTGCATGGCGGAGATATGCACATCCAGCAAACGCTCCACATCGGCATCTGTCATAGGCTTGGGGAGTTTATGAGGATTAGCAGGTCCTTGTATGGCAGCTGCGGGATCTTTGTCGGCAAGCTGAGATGCGCCTAGCCACTTAAAAAACGAACGCAACGCAGAAAGATGCCTGTTAATTGTGGTACGTTCATAGGCGGCAGCGTCTAAATCGGCTAAATATCTTCGCAATTGCCTGTGTTTTACAGATAGAGGATCTATCTGCATACGTTGTGCCCATCTCAAATATCCTAAAAGATCGGCTTTGTAATTGCGGACGGTATGCGAAGAGGCACCCCTCTCAAACAAAATAGCTTCACAAAATGCCTCTACTAAAGCATACCCATGCAAATCCTCGTCGTTGATACAATCTATATCTTTCAAATTGTGATTCGCCATTTTTAATCACATCAATAGCGCTTAGGAAAAAGATCTAGTCGCTTCAGACAGTCTATATATTCCTCTAAAGCACATTTCCCTCTTTGCGCATAGGCAGCATAACGTTCACTTTTATTCCTAATTGGCACTTGCAATGGCTCCATTATCCCGAAATTAACATGCATGGGTTGATAATTTTTTGTAGAAGGATTAGTTGCATATTCTATGAGCGCTCCGAAAACCGTATGAACGGAAACCTTAGGCGGTTGCACGTTTTTGAGTTGCGCCGAAATAGATATAGCTGCATTTATGCCCGAACGCATCGCCTCGCAATACCCTTCAGTCCCAGCAAGCTGCCCTGCAATATATACGGGTATTTCCAAAACATTTGATACATTACCCATCATTTGACCAGTAGAGCGCAGAACTCGAGGTGCATCAACATACGTGTTTCTGTGCATAACGCCATATCGCGCAAATTCAGCGTTTTCCAAACCGGGTATCATGCGAAAAACGCGCTTTTGTTCAGGAAAAGTTAAATTGGTCTGAAAGCCCACAAGATTAAAACTAGAACCATGAGCATTTTCAGCGCGTAACTGCACCGCCGCCCACGGACGTTTACCCGTAACCGGGTCTGTAAGACCAACTGGTTTCATCGCTCCAAATCGTGGAGCGTCAACCCCTTTTCTAGCTATTTCTTCTATAGGCTGACACGCCTGAAATAAATCGCTAGTTTCAAAATCGCGTTTAACTACTCTATCTGCGCCTATTAAAGCATCGATAAATTCATCGTATTCACTTTTTGTAAATGGGCAGTTCAAATAATCGCCCTGACCATGCTCTTCAACATACCTACTCTGCCTAAATACACGACTATTATCTATAGAGTCAGCCATTACTATAGGAGCCGCAGCATCGTAAAAAGCCAAATGTTCAGAACCGGTTAAAAACTTCAACTTATCAGCCAACGAATCAGACGTTAAAGGTCCGGTAGCAACAAGTAGCGCGTCGCATTCGTGCGCCACATCCTCTAATGATGTAACCTCTTGATGCTTTATGTCTATGCGTGCATTGCTTTCCAACATATTTGTAACTAAGTCGGAAAACATATCTCTATCAACCGCTAAAGCGCCGCCAGCATCAATTTTCGTCTCTAAAGCACAGGCGAATAATCTTGACCCAAGCATATCTAATTCGGTTTTCAGCATTCCAGCTGCTGTATCACTTTTAAAAGACTTGAGCGAATTCGAACATACAAGCTCAGCCATTTTGCCCGTGCGATGTACTGCTGTAGAAACATGCGGACGCATTTCGTATAACTCAACATTTACGCCCATGTCTGCCAGCCATAAAGCAGCCTCACTTCCAGCAAGACCGCCACCAATTATGCGAACTAATCTATTCATGTACATAAATATATCATTGCATACGCCAATGCATAGACAATAAGCACTAACAACTTGTTGCCGGACCATACCTACCATCAAAATACTGAGCTATTAATCCGTTTCGTGAACATTCGGTAAGCCACAGCATTAATTCAGGCATACTAATATTGTCTCCTGCCTCTCTTGCAACTTGAATCATTTCATCTAAGCTCATTGCCTTAGATTGAACAGAATCCAATAAATATTTTAAAGAACCTTGCGATTCACTGTCTTTAGAGACGTCTACTTCATCTTGTTTCAAGCAACCAAATATAGTAAACAGCTGGTCGTAAAACGTATCATCATCCACTATTGGTGTTGCGCCTTGATATATTAATCTATTTGCTCCCAACGATTGCCTAGAGGTAATAGAACCCGGAACTACAAGTACTTCTCTATTTGCCGCCAATGCTTCATCTGCCGTAGAAAATGTTCCAGACGGAAGTCCTGCCTCCACAATTAAAGTAGCCTTGGCAAGACCAGCTATTAACCTATTTCTTTCTCGAAAAGTCCACGGCTGGGGAATAAAAGTCCAATCTTGTTCCGATACAACAGCACCACCGCCATCAACAACGCGCTGAAACAAATCGAAGTTCTCGGGAGGATATACGCAGTCGCAACCACCTCCAAGAAATACAACTGTCTTGCCACCACATTGCAAAGCAGCTTCATGCGAAAAAGTATCACATCCTCTAGCACCGCCAGATATTATTGATATTCCACGCTCTGATGCCAACTTAGCAAAACGAGTGGCGCATGTCTTTCCATATGGGGTTGCTTTTCTAGCACCAACTATGGCTAGACCCTCCGATAAAGCATCAACAGACCCCACAATAAAAAGTTGCTTAGGGGGTTTTGGTATATTACATAAAGCCTCAGGAAATGCCTTATCTCCTAAATGCAATACGTTTCTCTCCCCTGTAAGTTTACGCCTCGCCGCTTCCATACATCATCTACTCCTAACCCGAAATCCAAAAGCTTCGGCTAGATGTTCACATTTAACGCTTTCGCTTTGCTCTAAATCGGCAATGGTTCTAGATACTTTTAAGCAACTAATCAGCGCCCTACCACTCATAGAATTTGCCTCAGATACCGCCTCAATGAAACTTTTCTCTTCATCTCTCAGACAGCACGACGCTATAACTTCTTGTGGACTGAGCGAGACATTCGCCCCACAGCGCTCGATACCTTCACGCGATTTTCTCCACGATGCAAACTCTTGAGCCTGCATAACGCCCTCACGCAGAGAAGCAGAATCGCTACCTTCACTTGTTTCAAAAATGCTCTTAGATGGAATACGACGCACATCTAGTTGTATATCTATTCGATCTAATAGCGGTCCGCCAATCCTCGCTTGATAAGATCTAATTTGCGGAATTGTACATGTGCATTCACGAGAATCATCACCAAAATAGCCACATGGACACGGATTTGCAGCAGCAATCAGCATGAAGTTAGCAGGGAATTGCACATTGCCATCGGCACGTGTTATGCAAACCTTCCCCGATTCTATCGGCTGACGCAAACCCTGCAAAACAGAAGGCTTAAACTCTGGAAGTTCGTCTAAAAACAGCGTGCCACAATGCGCAAGTGACACTTCGCCGGGTCGTATAGGGCTTCCACCCCCCAGCAATCCCGCCATAGTAGCTGAATGATGCGGCTGCCTAAACGGTCGCCTACCCCGAAGAATTGCATCAATACTTTCCTCTGCTACAGAATGTATTGCCGCAGCTTGCAACATTTCTTCCTCCGATAAGGGAGGCATTATTGTAGATATTCTGCTTGCTATCATGGTTTTGCCCGAACCGGGCGGACCGCTCATTAGCAGACCGTGTTTGCCCGCCACAGCTATCTGCGCTGCACGCTTTGCTGCTTCATGACCCGCTACATCCTTAAAATCTAAACTGGTATCACCAATGTAGTTCTGGCCTAGCTTTATATAGTGCGACAAACGAAATGGATCACTTTTTGTAAGTTCCCATAGTCCATCAATGTTGTATTGATTCAAATTATCAATAGGCACAATTTCATCTGCGCTACCTACTAAATCGAGTCCTTCTTTATTTGCGCATATACCAAACGCCAACATACCGGCGACTTTTCGCACGCTTCCATCTAAAGAAAGCTCACCAACAAATAGCTTATCGCGCAATATTTCCTTATCTATTTGACCACTAGCAGCCAAAATACCTATTGCTATAGGAAGATCGAAACCCGAGCCATTCTTCTTGATGTTGCCGGGTGCCAAGTTGACAACTATTTTTGCGCTAGGCATCGCAAAACCACAAGCCTTTATAGCGCCCCTTACTCGTTCTCTAGCTTCCTGAACTGAAGTATCCGCCATTCCGACAATGCTTATTCCCACAACGCCAGAGCCAACCGATACCTCTACGCATACCGGTATTGCCTCTACGCCACGCAGTACAGCGCTATGTAAAAAACAATGCGAATTCATCATATGCCTGCAAATGCGTTTATGTGATGCCTTATAAGCGCTCTATCTGGAGCAATAGCTACAATAGCTACAACATCAAATCGCACTGATACATCTATATCGGCGTAATTAGCCAAATATGTCATAGCAATTCGCTCATAACGATTGCGTTTCTTTTCATCAATCGCTTCTGAGGGAAATCCATGTTCTAAACCTGACCGCGTTTTAACTTCTACAAATACAATCGTATTCCCATCACGAGCAATTATGTCGGCCTCTCCAAACTTGCATTTCCAATTACGCTCTACTATTTCGTATCCGCGCTTATATAAGAATTTGCTTGCCGCATTTTCGCCGCGCTTGCCAAGCTCTTTATTATGACAATTCGATTTTCGACTCTTACTTTTTGACGCCTCTCTATGCGTAGATTTCTGAATTGGTTCTTGTTCTAACAAAGCTTGTTGCACTGCTATCGCCTCCTTAATTTCGGTAGAGGAAACGATAGTTTTCATATCTAGCATCTACGTATCAAAAATGCGATATTCATCTACATTGAAAATGCACATGAATAAAACTGCAAGTATGGTTCTGTTCATGCTGGTTTTGAATGCAATGCATATCTAATTGCACAAAAATCTGTGATGAATGCAATTTTGAATGTATAAAAATCTGTCAAAAACCTTGCATAAATCTAGCATGAAACTTACGTAGCTATACAGATCAAAATAATGAAGCTTGAGTAAATTCTCCACAAAACGATACGCGATGTATAGGACTTAACCCTAATTCTCTTATAGCCTGCCGATGCGTTGCCGTTCCGTAGCCTTTATTTTCGGCGAAGCCATACCCCGGGAACTTTTTGTCTAATTCATTCATTAATGAATCGCGCTCAACTTTAGCAATAACAGAAGCTGCCGCAATGGCCGCTATCTTAGAATCGCCTTTTACAATATTTACTTCACGCGCATCTAAGTGAAGAGGATTTCCATCTAATAAAACAATATCAGGTATTACACCTTGTTCTTCAATAGATACAATAGCGCGGTGGAAAGCTGTTTTCAGAGCGGTGGATATCCCGCATTTATCTATCTGCGACGCATCGATAAATTGCACACTCCAAGCTATGGCAGTATCTTTTATTTCTTTTGCAATACGTTCACGTGCGCTCTCGCTAAGCTGCTTAGAATCATTCAAACCCTCAATGCGATTATCGCTAGATAAAACAACAGCGCCAACAGCTAGCGGACCAGCCATAGGTCCACGCCCTACCTCATCTAGCCCAACAGCAACACTAGCCCTTTTGCTAGCCATAATTTCTTTTTGTGTCTCATAAAGAGAACGAAGACGATTGCTCTCGGCAGCAATAGCATCCAGTCGAGCTCGCGCCGAATCAAGTGCACTACGAACACCTTTGCGCGTATCCGCCGCAAGAGATCTTTCAAGAACGCTGAATTCCTGTTCGTTAGCAACGCGCAACTGCGCCCGTATTTGTTCAACAGTTAGCTGTTCCATAAGAAAAAGGCTCCGTATGGAGCCTTAAAATTACCGGAAAGATTTTTCCTTAATTTTAGCAGCCTTACCAACTTTATCACGCAGGTAGTAAAGCTTCGATCTGCGTACCTTGCCCTTGCGAACAACCTCAATCTTTTCAATCTTCGGTGAATGAACCGGGAATGTACGCTCAACACCTACAGAGAAGCTAATCTTGCGAACCGTAAAAGTCTCTCGGCTGCTTTCACCGTGGCGACGAATAACATCACCCTGAAAGACCTGAATTCTCTCACGATTGCCCTCTGTAATGCGATAGTGAACCTTTACATTATCGCCAGTCTTAAAATCTGGAATATCTTGCTTTATCTGCTGCTGCTCAATTGCGCGAATTACATCCATTTTAAAATCCTAGTTCATATTTCGGGTTACGTTTTAGTATGTGCCGCTACAGACACGATTAGTTAGTATACTGCTGCGAATCTTGGCATGCAAGCATATTTTCGCTCATATGAGTAGCAAAATAGCATAAACGGCAACTCCGGTAACAGCGCTCCACAATAGCGACCGCGTCTTCAATGCCACAACAACCACAAAACATGCCACCAAAAGAGGAATAGCGGCTGGCCATATACCACCATCAAACATCCCGGGCGCAAATAAATCGTTTGCAACAAGTGCAGCAAATGCGGCGGCGGGAATAAGTCCAAGCGAACGTATAGCCCATTCGGGCAGTTCCCTACCTTTTAACAAAAACAGCGGCAAAGTGCGACATATGAGAATAGTTATGGAACAGCCAATTAGTATTATCCAAAATTCTTCCCAACTCATACGGCGCTCCTTTTTGCAGCTTTATCGCGCAACGCGCAAAAAATCATAGCCACAACTACACCCGCAACCGCACCTATCAAAATAGCAGGACCACTCAGACCAACAAGTTTACAGACATAAACACCAACCATAGCTACAACAGCTGCAACAATATTTGCGGAAGTTAATTTCTGCGTAACAAGCAAGCATATAAATATAGATGTCATAGCGAATGCTGCAATATTAAGAGGAATACCTATTGCACTTCCCAGAAGTACGCCGATAAAGTTTGAAAGAGCCCATGAAGATTGCGAGAATATGTTGACCATAAGCGCACGATCTATAGACCATTCACCCTCTTGAAATTTTGCAGCAGATACACCATAGCTTTCATCAGTAACAGTAGCTGCAAAGAAAAAAGCTAGACGTTTTGACACATTTGCCGCAAACGGAGCAAAGTAAGCAGAATATAGCATCTGTCTAGTGTTCACAAACGACACGCTAGCTATGATAGAAGCCATAGGCGCACCAGCTAAATACATATTTGGAATCATAAATTGACCCGCGCCTGAATAAAAAACTATCGACATCAAAAGTGCCTGAAAAGCATTAAGCCCTATCGAATCACAAAGAATCCCACATGGAATCCCAATAGCAATATAGCCAAGCATTACCGGCATAGCCGCCTGCAAAGATTGACGGATATGTTCCCTATTCATCATATTTACTTAGTTGTTATAAGATTTCCTATATCAGACGGAGCGAATACACCATTCTCCGTTATTATGGCGCTAATTAAACTAGCCGGTGTTACATCGAAAGCTGGATTCAACACATCAACTCCCGCAATGGGTTTATTTATAACTTCCCGCGAATCCCGCTGTTCTATTTCAATACTTGTGCCGCTTATTGCCTTTGGATCAAATGAAGAAAGTGGAGCAGCAACATAAAATGGAATACCAAAATGCTTAGCTAAAATTGCTACACCTAAAGTACCTATCTTATTTGCTACATCACCGTTACACGCAATACGATCGGCACCAACTATAACAGCGTCTATGAAGCCTTGCGCCATTACATAAGCAGCCATATTGTCGCATATAAGAGTAACCGGAATGCCAGCCCTAGATAGCTCCCACGATGTAAGGCGCGCGCCCTGACCTACAGGACGTGTCTCATCGGCAAAAACTCGGCGCACCTTACCTTGCTCATGCGCTGTATATACAACCCCAAGCGCCGTACCATAAAAAGCAGTTGCCAAACTTCCCGCATTGCAATGTGTCAATATATTGCTGCTAGGTTTTATAAGTTTCGCACCAGCTTTCCCAATAGCTCGACATGTTGCCTCGTCGCTAGCTATAAGCTGACACACATGCTTACATAATGCATTAAGTATATCGGCGGGTTTATAATCATCCGCCAAACATTCATTCATAATTGAAAGCGCACCATCAACTTCATGCCTCAAATTTACAGCTGTAGGTCGCGCTTCTGCAATCATGTTTCCCGTAAATTCCATACTTAGCTTATATAGCTGCGGGTCAAACGATTGCTCGTCTATTACAAATACCCTGTCGAAATCAGATGCGTCCTGCCTAAATGTATCTTCACTTGCATAACAAAATTCAGAGGCACGCAAAGCTACAGCCGCAGCACCAGCAATACCTATAGCAGGTGCCCCGCGCACTACAAGCTGTTTTATGGCATTAATAACTTGACGCCAATCGGACGTACAAAAATACGACTCCTCATAAGGCAGTTTCGTCTGATCTAACATAACCACAATGGGAACCCCGTAGGGAACATGGTTATCAGACACGAATGCGGCAACTGCCGAAGCAGCCGCCGCATCTACATTTTCAAGATCGTCCTGCCCCACACGCACAAGGCGAATGGTTTTTGGAAGGTCTAAAGCGGTCAATTAGTCTTCCTTAATTGATGCCTGTGCCGCTGCCAGACGTGCTACCGGCACGCGATATGGCGAGCAGCTTACATAATCAACTCCTATGCGGTTGAATGTATGTATAGAGTCAGGATCGCCACCGTGCTCGCCACAAACGCCGCAAACTATATCGGGATTGCCCTCGTGTCCAAGTTCAACACCCATACCAACTAGCTTCGCAACTCCACCTTCATCAACAGTAGCAAACGGATTTACCGGCAACAGATGCTCAGACAGGTATGTAGGTATGAACTCACCTTCCACATCGTCGCGGCTGAAGCCGAACGTGGTCTGCGTAAGATCGTTGGTACCAAACGAGAAGAAGTCTGCCTTGGTAGCTATTTCGTCAGCAGTAAGTGCTGCACGCGGCAACTCTATCATGGTTCCAATAGGAATCTCTAATTCAATGCCGGCTTCCTGTGCTACTTCAGCTATAACGCCTTCAGCCTTACCGCGCATTAAAGATAGCTCATTTACAGTAGATACCAGCGGAATCATAATCTCTGGCTTAGGATCTAAGCCTTCCTTTTTCAGCTTAGCCATAGCCGACGCTATAGCGCGTATCTGTAGTTCAGGCAGTTGCGGATACATTATGCCTAAGCGAACACCACGCATACCAAGCATCGGGTTCTGCTCAACAAAACCATCGATCTTCTCTAGCAATTCGCGCTTTTCAGCCAAATCGGAAGCGGATGCCCCGCCCGCCTCTAAGCGAGCTATCTCAACCTCTAGCTCACGTGGATTATCCAAGAATTCATGCAGTGGCGGGTCAAGCAGACGAACAATCATAGGCAGACCATCCATCGCCTTTAGCATTTCATAGAAGTCGCCAACTTGCGCCTCATATAATTGCTCTGCAGCGCGCTCACGGTTAAGTTCATCATCGTTCAGAATATAAGTCTGAATTATTTGCTTGCGATCGCCCAAGAACATATGCTCGGTACGGCAAAGACCAATTCCTTGCGCACCAAACTCGCGCGAAAGTTTTGCATCTTCTGGATTATCAGCATTAGCGCGCACACCCAGACGACGGAATTCGTCAGCCCACTCAAGAATAGTATCAAGATCGCCCGTCAGTTCAGGCTTGACCAGATCTACTGCACCTAACACCACAATGCCAGTTGTACCATCGAGCGAAATCAGATCGCCTTCGCGTATTACCAAATCGCTACCAGCAATTTGTGCTTCTTTCTTCTCGGCATCAATCTTGAGTGCTTCAACACCGCATACGCAAGGAACACCCATGCCACGCGCAATAACTGCAGCGTGCGAAGTCTTACCACCATGCGAAGTTAGAATGCCCTCAGCAGCTATCATGCCGGCAAGGTCGTCCGGGTTGGTTTCCCAACGCACAAGCACGCATTTACGCCCAGCTTCTTTGGCAGCAACAACATCAGCTGCACTAAACATTGCCTCACCAACAGCGGCACCGGGGCTAGCATTTAAGCCGCGCGCCACAACATCATATTTCGCATTCTTGTCAAACTGCGGATGCAGAAGTTGATCGAGCTGTTCGGGTTCAACACGCATAACAGCCTCGCGCTTATCAATCAAGCCCTCTTCAACCATTTGGATAGCAATATGAAGCGCAGCAGCAGCAGTACGCTTACCTGCGCGTGTTTGAAGCATCCAAAGTTTACCTTGCTCAATAGTGAATTCGATATCGCACATATCGCGGAAATGGTTTTCAAGAATAACAAAGATATCTTCAAGCTGCTTACCAGCCTCTTCAAGACCATCCACATTCTTCAGCTCGGCAATAGGACTTGTGTTGCGAATACCAGCAACAACGTCTTCGCCCTGAGCATTTACCAAGTAGTCGCCGTAAAATTCTTTTTCACCGTTTGCGGGATTGCGTGTAAATGCCACGCCTGTAGCAGACGTATTTCCTTTATTACCGAAAACCATTGACTGTACATTAACAGCGGTGCCCAAATCGTCCGCAATCTTGTTCTTCTTACGATAAAGAACCGCACGCGGGTTATTCCAGCTGCCGAACACAGCTTCAATTGCCAGTTGCAGTTGAATCATCGGATCTTGCGGGAACTGCACAGTGCCATCTACCACAAGCGTCGGGTAATCTTCAGCAGAAACATTCTGGCTAAATATGCCTTTGAATACATCTACAAGTTCTTGTAAGTCTTCAGCGACAAGATCGGTATCACTAGATACGCCTCTATCGTTTTTCATGGCAATAATGGCATTTTCAAAAAGATCGCCATCTAGCCCCATAACAACATTGCTGAACATCTGAATAAAACGCCTATAAGAGTCCCACGCAAAACGGGGATTTTCAGTCTGCGCAATCAGACCATTTATAGATTCATCATTCAGACCCAGATTCAACACAGTATCCATCATGCCGGGCATGCTCATAGGAGCGCCAGAGCGAACTGACACCAACAGCGGATCTTTTGCATCCCCAATCTTTTTGCCCATGCGCTCTTCCAGATCGGCTCTGTACTCGGCTATGGTATCAAGCGCACCTTCAGGCCATACATTACCTGCATTGGCATATTCCATACAGGTCTGGCAGGTTATGGTGAAGCCCGGCGGAACCGGCAGCCCAATGTTAGCCATCTCAGCCAAATTAGCACCTTTGCCACCAAGGATTGCCTTCATATCGGTATTACCCTCGGTAACATTTTTACCATTCGCGTCGTTTCCAAATGCGTAGACGCGCTTCACAGAATCAGACACCTTGCTCTCCTTACTTGATAGCCTTTGCCATCTGTGCCACGGGGCTTTTGCCGCCGCGCTTAACTCATGATATCAGCGGGCGCAGGATGATTGCGCAGGTAGTGGCTTAGAATCTCTTGAGCGGCTTCCTCAACGGCGCGTTTGTCAGTGCGCACCACTATACAACCTAAACGCCGCATTAACTCGCGAGCCTTTTCTAAGTCGTTATAGATGTATTCCATATCCGCATATTCGCTTGCAACACTTTTAGCATTTCCTAGACGGCGAATGCGAATATCGGCAAGCACTTCAGGACTTGTCATTAGTCCAAAAAGGCGCGTTTTATCCACATCGAAAATTTCTTTTGGAGGCTCGGTGTTTGGGTCTAGCGGTACGTTCGCTATGCGATATCCATGCTGCGCCAAATAGATTGAAAGCGGCGTTTTGGACGCACGCGACACACCTAAAAGTACCATGTCGGCTTTTGTTAAATCTTGCGGATTTCGCCCATCATCATGTTCTATAGTGAACTCAAGTGCGTCCACTCGCTTAAAGTAATTAATATCTGCCACACGCAGAGCGCCGGGGCTACATTTAGGATCAAGACCGCTAACTTGCGATATAGCCTCTATAGGGGCAGTAAGCAAATCTACGCCGTATATATTATCTCTACCCTGTATCCATTCTGAAACTTCATCGCGCATTTCGCGGTGAACAAGCGTGTAAAACACCAGCAATTTATTGTCGCCTAGCTGTTCAACGTGATAGCGCACATGTTCTTCAAGATGGTCGCGAATTTGCTCAAAAGAAGTAACCTTGCCTAAAACCTCCACCTTGGGGTTAGTTACTCCAAATTGAGCAGCGGCAGCTTGCGCCATTGTACGCGCTGTTTCGCCTACAGAATCGGATACGACATGGATTGTGGGAAAGCCCTTAACAACCGAAGAGCCTTCCCCTAAAAAGCCATTCATAACTTATTTCGATTTCGCCATGACCGAAAAATCAGCCACACCAGCAAAAACGCCAGTAAATTTATTGAGCAATTTTATACGGTTTTCGCGCAGCTCAATATTTTCATCCATAACCATGGTTTTATCAAAGAAATTGTCTATAGGGCCACGCAGGTGCGCTAGCTGAGTAAGTGCCGTATGGTAATCGCCAATTTCAAGCGACTTATCGACTGCAGCTTGAGTATCTGCAATAGATTGCGCCAGTGCACTTTCCGATTCACTGAACAACGCGGAGTTGTAATCAACCCCAAGCGCAGAGTCGCGCAAGTTATTCGCTCTGGCATAAGCGGTTGCTAAATCGTCGAATGTATCAGGCGCTTCGTCGCGCGCCGCTTCTAAAGCACGCACGCGCTCTATTAGCAGCACCGGCTCTACTATGCCAACAGCCCCAACCGCTTCAACCGCATCCGCTGAACTACCAGAATCGCGCAGTAAAACGCGAGTACGAGTTAGGAAGAAGTCTTCTACGGCGCTTTTAACATCGGCAACGTTGAAGCTAAGACCATATTCTTCATATATACGAAGTGAATCCTGTATAGCTTTGGAAAGAGAGATGTCTACACCTGACTGCATTATTGCAATAATACCCAGTGCCGCTCTGCGCAGCGCAAACGGATCAGATGAGCCGGTAGGTGCCTGATCAACCGCAAAAAGACCGCAAATTGTATCTAGCTTGTCAGCCATCGCAACAATGCGCCCCACAGTATCGCTAGGAACATCATCACCTGAGAAGCGAGGCATATAGTGTTCAGCTATGGCACGCGCCACTCGCTCTGTTTCGCCCGACGCTTGGGCATAATATGAACCCATTATGCCTTGGACACTAGTAAATTCCACAACCGCATTAGTAACCAAGTCTGCTTTTGCCAACATTGCCGCACGCTCAACATCTACACACTCCGCATCGTCTAGCGAAGCGTCGGCTGCTAAGCATTTCGCAAGCTGTACCACTCGCTCTGTCTTCTGGCGCATAGTTCCCAGCTGCTCTTGGAATACAACTTCATCTAAGCGGTCAACATAACTAGAAAGAGGCTGCTTCAAATCTTCCTCATAGAAGAATTTTGCGTCGTATAGCCTTGCCGCGACCACACGCTCATTGCCATCAATAATAGTGGCTTCGCATTCTGGATTACCATTGCTAACAACAATAAAGCTATTTGATAGTTTGCCTTTAGCATCATAGAGCGGGAAATAACGCTGATGCATAAGCATTGCATCTACAATGATCTCTTCGGGCACCTGTAAAAATTCTTCGTCAAAAGTGCCAACCATGACCGTGGGGTACTCCGAAAGATTTATGACCTCAGTTAAGGTTTTTTGCGGAAGTTCAGCGTTGCATCCAGTTTGCGCTTCTGCCTTCTTGACACCTTCACGAATTACTTGTTCGCGCTCATCTTGACTGGGAACCACATTCGCCTTACGCACAACCTCTAGCAATTCTTCTGCAGAAGATACCTCATGTGGTCCCGGGCTTAAAAACCTATGTCCATAAGTAAATCGCCCAGAAGAAACATTAGCAAAATTTACCGGCACAACATCGCTACCAAGAAGCGCACACAACCAACGCACAGGGCGGCTAAAAAGCGCCCGCATATTTCCCCAGCGCATAGACTTAGGCCAGTATATTGACTGAATTACCCCACCTAAAACGTCGGGTAGCAAATCTACAACATTCATTGCAGGAGTTTCTACAGTGGCAAATACGTATTCCACGCCGCCCTCTTCTTTGCGCACAAGCGCTGATGGCTCTAGCCCCTTGCCGCGCGCAAACCCGATTGCGGCTTTTGTAGGCTGACCGCCTTCGTCAAAGGCAATTTCTGTCTTAGGTCCGCGAAATTCTTCCACTGTGCGCTGTGTCTGCAAAGCAACATCATCCACAATTGCAATAAGCCTGCGCGGGCTAGAGAAAATTTTTACCTCGCCATGCGGAATCCTCTTAGCGTCAAGCGCGTCTGGCATAATTTTTGCTAACTGAACCGTAGCTGCTTTTAAGTCAAACGCAGGAATTTCCTCAGTGCCTATCTCGAAAGCAAGTGTGCGTGTGTCCGCCATGTTTATTCACCTTCCTTCGAGGAAGCCTTGTCCTTAACCCCTACAACGTTTTCCATATACGATTCGCAGCATGCCTTCGCTAAGGTACGCACGCGCAAAATGTATGCCATGCGCTCAGTTGCTGAAATTACCCCGCGTGCATCCAATAGATTAAAGGTGTGGCAGCATTTCAATACTGAATCGTAAGCCGGAAGCGGCAATTTTGCCTCTAGAGTGCGCATGCACTCCGCCTCGCGATCGGCAAATTCCTTAAAAAGAAATTCCGTATCGGCTACTTCGAAATTGTATTTTGAATATTCGCGTTCATTTTCAAGATACACATCGCCATATGTAAAAGTAATGCCATCGCTGCCACGCGACCAAACTATATCGTAGACAGAATCGACACCCTGAACAAACATTGTCAGCCTCTCAAGACCATAAGCAATTTCAGCTGGCACAGGATCGCATTCAAAACCGCCTACTTGCTGGAAATATGTGAACTGAGTAACTTCCATGCCATCAATCCACACTTCCCATCCAAGACCCCACGCACCAAGAGTTGGAGACTCCCAGTCGTCTTCCACAAAACGCACATCATGTGCTGAAACATCTATCCCAATAGCCTCAAGCGAACCGAGATAGAGGTCTTGAATATTGTCAGGAGATGGCTTGATAAGTACTTGGAACTGATAGTAAAACTGAAGGCGATTCGGATTTTCGCCATATCTACCATCAGTTGGACGGCGACAACCCTGAACATATGCGGTACGCCAAGTTTGCGGACCTAACGCACGCAATGTAGTAGCCGGCGCATTCGTGCCAGCACCTACCTCGTTATCGTAAGGTTGCAGCACTACACAACCCTGATCTGCCCAATAGCGCTGTAAATTCATTATTACATCTTGAAAGGTTGGTGCATTCGGATTTGCCGCACCTCTTGCCTCAGACTTCATATCCACATCCCCAATAGTTTTATCACATCATGCGCCGTGATCGCGCGTACTATTCAAGCAGCCCAAAACTGCTTATAGGCCAGTATTTTAGAACAGCTTTCCCAGTTATCGTATCAACAGGGATAGAGCCAAAATATCTGGAATCCTGCGAATTGGTTCTATTATCCCCCATAACCCACACTTCACCTGCCGGAACGGTGTAAGGATATGTTATTGAAACGCCATAAGCCGTAGTAAGCGGATAAGATGGCAACCCATTTGTATAGGGTTCGTCTAGTTTTACACCATCTACATATACGCTTCCATCTTTAAGACTTACCTTCTGCCCCTCGGTAGCAACAATACGTTTTATAAGTGTTCGCGACGGAATTTCAGGATCGGCAAATGTAACTATATCGCCACGTTTTGGTTCGCTTACGTAATAGCTTATCTTTTCTGAGAATACCATGTCGCCCGTCATAATGGTTTCTTCCATCGAACCAGAAGGTATCTCGTATGCTTGGAAGACGAATGTACGCAAACCCCAAGAAAGTGCAACAATAAGCACTACCATTCCTAAAATGGAAAGAAGGGTGTACCCTATATTCTTTTTTTTCGGCTCTGCATGTTCGCCTGTATACATCCTAAAATACTCTTCCTTTTCGCCTGCGTACACCCAAAACACTCTTTCTGATATACGAATAGCCCTGACCCGATAAGCTCAATTCACACAAGCGTTCATAATAACGCTAAAAAGCTAACTTACGGCTCTGCGCTTAAAGATTTCAAATATAAGATATCGTTAGAAGATAAATCGCCGCAATCATAGGCTTGCCGGATAAGATCGGGGCGCAACTCTGCTGTACGCTTAAGGCTCATTTGCCGCCGCCATGTCTCTATATTGGCATGATGTCCTGAAAGCAAAACTGCCGGTACTTCCATTCCGCGAAAATCTGCCGGGCGCGTGTACTGTGGATACTCAAGTAAGCCATGAGCAAACGATTCGTCATCGGCACCATTTTCTGCACCAAGTACTCCCGGCAATTTACGAACAACAGCATCTATAATAACCATCGAAGCCAACTCGCCACTTGTTAGCACATAGTCGCCAAGTGACACCATATCAGTTGCAAGGGTATAAACACGCTCGTCCATCCCCTCGTAGTGACCGCATACAAACAAAAGCCTGCTGCTTTGCGCCAATTCGCATGCATATGAATCATCGAAAGTACGACCCGACGGTGTCAGAAAAATTACCCTAGCGGAATTACCGTCTAATCTTTGCTGACCGCCCTCAGAAGCGCCACCAAACCCCAGAATATCCTCAACAGCTTCAAATACAGGTTCGCATTTCATAACTAAACCAGCACCACCACCATATGGATAATCGTCGGTTGTGCGGTGCCTATCATATGTCCAATCGCGAAGATCGAATGCTTCAAACGCAATAATGCCGTTTTCTTGAGCACGTTTCATCATAGATTCGCCCATGACAGAATCGTACATATGCGGAAAAGTTGAAAGTGTCTGAATAATCACAGTTACACCTCCAATATTCCAGCTGGAAGATTCATCTTGATTCGCTTATTAGCATCATCTATGGATATAAGAAGTTCATCTACAAGTGGAATGAGTTTTTCTTCCCCACTTGATAGCTTTAATGTAAGTGTAAGCTGGGTTGGATGCTCAACACAATCGCAAATAGTTCCAACCACATTGCCCAATTCGTCTTCTAACGACCAGCCATCAAAACCATCATACATAAGGGCCATGCCAAGTTCTTCATTTAGGCTTTCTGCCGCATTCTTGGCAACTTGCAAAGACACAAGACAATGGCATCCAACAAGAGCGTCCAAGCAAGAATCGTTTGGTAAATCAAAATGAACAGTTGCGCAATCAGTATCTAAACCAGAAACCTCACGAACTTTTGCATTTCTGGGAGCATCAATTTGCGGCGGCACAAAATGCACCTGCATATCCGGCTGCAAAAGAAAAGGCAGACCCGTTGCCGCTTTAACAACGAACCCGCCTTTTGATTTCTTCAGTTTTACTATGGTGGCAATATCGAGCCACTCGCTCACTAGTCGATCAACTCCACATCTACCATATAGTCACTACGAGATGCAGCTGCCCGAGTGAGCGTGCGGATAGCCTTTATGATGCGACCCTGACGCCCTATAACTTTTCCAGCATCATCGGGATTAACGCGTATCTCGATAAGAATCGACTGATCTTCAACTGTTGAGGTAATCTCTAGTTCTTCAGGATTCTCAACAATAGGCGCTACAACAGTCTCAACCAGACCGACCAGATTCTGCTCTATCTCTGGCATGTTAAGCTTCCTCGCGAACCTGCTTCAAAAGACGCTCAACAGTATCAGTTGGGCATGCACCCTGAGAAATCCATTTATCGACTTTCTCCATGTCGAATTCAATCTTCTTAGGGTTGCTGCAAGGATTGTATCTACCAACCTCATCGACAAACTTACCGTCGCGCGGACAACGCGAATCAGCTACAACAATTCGATAGTATGGCCTTTTCTTTGCGCCATGACGCGCAAGGCGAATCTTTACCATGAAGCGAAAACCTTTCTTCTGTCTTAATAAGCAAAAAATCAGCAATTGCTAATGTTATGTCTTACGGGCGTTTTCTGCAAGGTACATCCGTGGAAAATTCTACAAATACGTTATTTAATCCAAGTAAACATACCGCGAATCTTCTCGCCAGTCTTTTCTATCTCGTGATCGTTAATAGCCTCTCGCTGCTCGATAAGCCATTTATGACCGTTCTTGCAATCATTAACAAACTCCTCGGCAAAGCTGCCATCTTGAATTCTGCCTAGAATCTCTTTCATGGCGGCACGGCTTTGCTCGTTTATAACCTTTGGACCGGCATAGTATTCGCCATATTCAGCAGTATTCGAAATGGAGTAATTCATAAAGTGAATGCCGCTCTCATACATTAAGTCAACTATCATCTTCATTTCGTGATAGCACTCAAAATATGCAAGTTCAGGCGGATATCCAGCCTCTACCAGCGTCTCGAAACCAGCCTTAACAAGCTCTACTACGCCACCGCAAAGAACAGCCTGTTCGCCGAACAAATCTTCTTCAGTTTCCTGCTTAAACGTTGCCTTAATAACGCCAGAGCGCGCGCCGCCTACACCCCATGCGTAAGACAGAGCAATATCCCAAGCGTTGCCCGTGGCATCTTGCTGTACACAAATCAGATCGGGCACACCAGACCCTTCGGTATATTGACGGCGAACAATGTGTCCCGGACCTTTCGGAGCACACATTATCACGTTTACATCCTCGGGCGGCGTTATGTAGCCATAGTGAATATTGAAACCATGCGCAAACGCAAGAGTATCTCCCGCCTTCAGATGCGGAGCAATATGCTCTTCATAAACCTGCGGCTGCAGTTCGTCGGGAACCAGCATCATGATAAGATCTGCTTCCTCGGCAGCGGTGTCCATATCAACCACTTTCAAACCCGCTTCTTCAGCAGCCTGAATGCTCTTAGAGCCTTCGCGCAAACCCACCCGAACATCGCAGCCAGAATCCTTTAGGTTCAGAGCATGAGCATGCCCCTGACTGCCATAGCCTATAACAGCTATCTTCTTCCCTTGGATGATTGACGGATCGCAATCCTGCTCGTAATAAATTGTGACAGCCATTGCTTCTTACTCCTTGTCTACTAGGCTGATTATTCCTTTGTGTTGCGCGACATTGCAATTTTGCCGGTTCTAACTATTTCTTTCAGACCGTATGCACGAAGCAAATCTTCAAGACCTTTTAGCTTCTCGGCATCGCCTGTCGCTTCTATAGTAAGAGAATTCTTACCAACATCAACTATCTTTGCTCGGAATACATTGGCAATTTCTATTATCTCTCCGCGGCGCTCTGGCGCAGCATTCACTTTTATAAGCACCAATTCTCGCTCTATTGCGCCTTCGTCGGTTAGGTCTGTAATCTTATGAACACTAATAAGTTTGTGAAGCTGCTTTGTAATTTGCTCATAAGCTACATCATCGGCGTTTACTATAGCTGTTACGCGCGACATTGTGGGGTCTTCCGTAGGTCCAACGGAAAGAGATTCAATATTGAATCCACGACGAGATATAAGACCTGTTACACGCGATAGCACACCCGGCAGATTCTCCACTAAAACAGAAAGGACATGCTTCATTATTCCACACCCCTTTCTCTTTCAAATTCCTCTACTTGCATTCGTTCCTTTTTATCTTCAGGATCGCTTTCCCAGCGCCCACCGAACTGCGCATCTATTACAGCGCAGGGCGATTTCGGTGCCACACTTTCGGGCATGTCGGTTCGCACGGCACCCACCGCAACATCTATAGCACCCATAACATCATCTAGTGCCGCACCGGGAGCCACCATCGGATACACATTCTGTTCAGGCGATATTTTCACATCTAACAAATAAGGTCCCTCAGATGCAAGCATTCGCGCCAATGCTTCGCTTACCTGCGCTGGCGATTCTATACGCTCACCTTTCCAATTGTACGCATCGGCTAACTTCACAAAATCAGGATTGGGTTCAAGAAGCGTCTGCGAATAGCGCTCGCCATAGAAAAGCTTTTGCCACTGATGAACCATACCCAATGCGCGGTTGTCCATAATAAGCACCTTCACAGGTACATTATTTATTGCGGCAGTAGCCATTTCTTGCGAATTCATCTGAAAAGAACCGTCTCCCGCAATGCAAACAACTTGCTTGTTAGGACAAGCTATGGCAGCCCCAATAGATGCCGGGAAACCAAAACCCATAGTTCCTAAACCTCCACTAGACAAAAATGTGCGGGGTAGTTCTCTGTCAACAAACTGGTGCGCCCACATCTGGTGCTGCCCCACTTCTGTTACCACAATAGAAGATGCGGGGTCTAGCTGGTCGGACAATTCTTTCATCACAAGTTCGGGAATAATTTCGCCTTTATCGTCACCCACATTCGGATGATAGAACGGATAGCGCTCGCGCCACTCGCTTATAAGAGCAAGCCAATCTGATGTATCGGGTTTCGCATCGTCTTTCTTTAGCTGTTCGACCATGCCAGCCAAAACGCCCTTCAAATCGCCCACAATAGGAACATCAGCTTCGCGCACCTTTCCTATTTCGGCAGGGTCTATATCGATATGAACGACTTTAGCGTGTGGCGCAAATTCCGATAATCTACCCGTTACCCTGTCTGAAAAACGCGCACCTGCAGCTATTATCAAATCGCTTTCAGTCATAGCTAAGTTTGAATATTTTGCACCGTGCATACCAACCGCGCCCAGACTTAGTTTATGCGATGCCGGAAATGCCCCCTTGCCCATAAGCGTACATACAACCGGTATCTGCATCATATCCGCAAGTTCTATAAGCTCGTCTGTAGCATCGGATGTAACAACACCACCACCAACATATAGAATGGGCTGCTTAGACTGCTCTATTAACTTACATGCGGCGCGTATTTGTTTTGCATTTCCTCTGTATGTGGGCTTATACGATGCTATGTTTACCTCGTCTGGATATTCAAACACCATAGTGCTGCCAGCTAAATCGCTAGGTATATCTATCAGAACAGGACCGGGACGCCCGGTAGATGCAATATGAAATGCCTCGCGGAAAGTCTTTGTTAGCTCGTCGGTAGATTGCAAAAGAAATGAATGTTTAACCACCGGCATAGTTATACCAACAATGTCAGATTCCTGAAATGAATCTGTGCCTATAACTGGTCGCGGAACCTGACCAGTTATAACAACCATAGGAATAGAATCCATATACGCAGTAGCTATACCTGTTACCGTATTTGTAGCACCGGGACCACTGGTAACTATAACAACTCCGGGCTTTCCGGTAGCTCTAGCATAACCATCAGCCATATGGACGGCACCTTGCTCATGGCGCGCAAGTACATGGTTTATCTGCTTAGAGTCGTAAAGCGCATCGTATATCTTTATAGCTTGCCCACCGGGATAACCAAATACGGTGTCTACTCCCTCCGCCTCAAGCGACGCTATTATCGCCTCGGCACCAAGCATCTTCTTCCCCTGTTTGGCGGTTTTAGACCCCATGCCTTTAGGCGCACCAACACTAGCAGCACTTCGCCGCTGTGCTTTCAAAACGGAATTCTCTTTCGTAGTTTTATCACTCATTGCACATACGCTCCTTCGTCTGCAGAAGAAACTAAACGCGCATATTTAGACAGCACACCGTGGTCGTGCTTTGGCGCAGGTGCCACCCATGCCGCCCGCCTACGCTCCATCTCGTCGTCCGTAATATTCAAGTTAAGCTTTCCGCCATCTATATCTACTGTAATAGAATCGCCTTCTTCTATAAGAGCTATAGGACCACCAGCTGCCGCCTCTGGACTAACATGCCCTACTGCCGGACCTTTTGTCGCGCCGGAAAAACGCCCATCGGTTAAAAGTGCAACGCTTTTTGACAAGCCCATTCCCACAATAGAAGACGTTGGAGTTAACATTTCGCGCATTCCGGGTCCGCCTTTTGGTCCCTCATAGCGAATAACTACAACATCGCCCGGGTTAATTCCGCCTGCGTTTATTACCTCACACGCTTCTTCTTCGCTTTCAAATACACGGGCAGGACCGGTGTGACACATCATGGAAGCATCTACTGCCGACTTTTTCACAATTGAGCCGTTTGGCGCAAGATTGCCATGCAAAACTCGCAAAGCACCCTGCGGGCTAAATGGGTTGTCGTGTTTGCGGCAAACGTCTCCATCGGCTGGTTTAGTGCAGTTTTCTATATATTCATCCATAGAGCCCATGCATGTTATAGCGTTCATGTCCAAAAGACCAAGTTGTGCTAGTTCGTGCATAACTACAGGCACACCGCCCACTTCATACAAATCAGATAGCGGTCTAGGTCCACTCGGCTGCAGCTTAACCAAATGCGGAGTACGCGCACTAGCTGCATCCCAATCATCCATAGTAATCGGATGACCCGCAGCCCGCGCTATGGCTGTAAGATGCAGTACGGTATTAGTGGAACCACCAAACGCCATATCGCATTCCATTGCGTTATGAATGGCTGCTTCGCTAACAATGTCACCTATCTTCACATTATGCTCTACCAGCTCCATAATTTTCATTCCTGCGTCTTTGGCTAATCGTATACGCTCGGAATATACAGCTGGAATAGTACCGTTACCGGGAAGCGCAACACCTAACGCTTCGCAAAGACAATTCATCGAATTTGCCGTAAACAACCCTGAACAGCTTCCGCAAGTAGGGCAGGCAGTGTTCTCGTAATAAGCCAGTTCTTCCTCGGTCATATTGCCGCTCATAACCGATGCTGCGCCATCGAAAAGCGTATTCAAATCGGTTGTAGGACCGCATCCTCCGGGCTGACATCCAGCCAGCATGGGACCGCCAGACACAAACACGGTAGGAATATTTACCCGCAGCGCACCGATTAGCATACCCGGCACTATCTTGTCGCAATTAGGAATGCATACTATGCCATCAAATGCATGACCCTGTACTGCGCATTCCAACGAATCGGCTATAACCTCGCGTGACACTAAAGAATAGTGCATGCCGTCATGGTTCATAGCTATACCATCGCACACACCTATTGTTGATATTTCAAACGGCACGCCACCTGCCATGCGAATGCCAGCGCACACAGCCTCTGCTATTTTATCCAGATTGGTATGCCCGGGTATTATGTCGTTTCTAGAATTAAGTACCGCAATGAAAGGGCGCTCCATTTCCGCATCGGTTATCCCATCAGCCTTTAACAAACTGCGATGCGGTGCCCTAGCTATTCCTTGTTTAATTTGATCGCTTCTTAGTGCCATGCCGCTCCTTTCTAAAACAAAAAACTCGACCAAAGCCGAGCCGAGACGTAATATCGAAAGGCGCGCCGCAAACAGGCGATCCACTCGACGGTAACGGTGTCACCGGTTCGGCTTTACTTGTCAACCATACCTAGACGGTAAGTCTTACAGATACAATTGCGTTCATGCTGAACTGCTCCGAGGGGGCATTCAGAGCGCGCATCCACCTGCTCTCAGCAACCGCAGGCTCTCTGTGGGATGCGTTGACCCTTACTATCCTCTTCAACGCATTTATCTATGAACTTGATTGCAGTATACGCTTTAGTTTGGCTTATGCAAGAAAATTAATGACCATTGGCAGCATAACCTTCTTCTATTATCCCCTGCTCTACTAAGTCATAACTAATTTTGAGATATTCATCCACAGAACCTTGGATGTAATCTAAATGCCGTTGCTCAACATGACCAACCACGCGCCCGGGAGTTCCCATAACAAGCGACCCATCAGGTATATCTGATGTACCAGTGACCACAGCACCAGCAGCTATCAAACAATCGCGCCCAATATGTGCGCCATCTAGCACGATGGCTCCCATACCAATTAAAGTGTGGTCTTCTATTACACAGCCGTGCACAATAGCTCCATGTCCTATTGCTACATCGTCTCCTATTATGGTTTCGCCACCCACCGGAAGATGCACACAAACAAGATCTTGCAAATTCGTCCTTTTACCTATGCGAATACGTCCGCCGCAATCGCCACGAACAACAGCGCCAAACAGCACACAGGCATCTTCATCTATTTCCACATTGCCTAAAACCGTTGCATTGCGAGCAATCTTTGCACTAGGGTGAATTTTCATACAGTCGTAATTCATATGCCCTCCATCTTATATGCGCTGCAGTAGTGTTTGTATAAATAAACAGAAATCAGCTTCGCGATGCTTTGCAATTTCCAGCACTTCTTCATCTGTAGGGTTTGCACCCTCTATCCCACATGCCATATTAGTACACATAGACATACCAAACACTCGCATCCCTATATGACGGGCTGCAATTACCTCTTCGCATACCGACATAGCCACCGTATCGGCACCCCATGTGCGAAACGCACGTATTTCGGCAGCTGTTTCAAAACTGGGACCTAACAACCCCAGATAAACACCTTCATGCACCGGTATTCCCAATTCGGACGCTACACTAAGACCAAGCTTTCGAAGTTTTAGGTCGTATGCCGCATACATACTAAAGAATCTACTTGCTATGTTATTCGGGCTGACTCCTGCTACAGGATTTCTACCGGTGAAGTTGATGTGGTCTTTCATAATGCAAAAATCGCCGACTTCATAGCTTTCATTTATAGCGCCGGCTGCATTTGTTGTTATTAGCGTTTGGGCACCAATAGCCCCCATTAACCATATGGGATACGCAACTTCTTGCGCAGTATTACCCTCGTATCCGTGCAGCCTGCCCTGCATACACATCACACGTTTGCCACCCAATATACCGGCTACAAATCTGCCGACATGACTTGTGGCGGTAGATGTTTTCATATGGGGCACATCTGCAAAAGGAATAAAAATTGCATCTTCTATACGCTGTGCCAATGGACCTAGACCCGATCCAAGAACAACGGCTATTTCAGGAGAATAATCTCCTAACTTATCGCGCAACACACTTTCAGATTCCCGCAATTTTTCTACAAGATTCTTACCATCTGGCACTTTTATTCCCTTTCTTCAAGACGCGCAACAAGCACTCGGGGTTTACCTGCAAGATCGTTTACAATTCGCACGCCGTTAAATCCGCTATTGCGGGCAAAATCCGCCGCAGAATCTAGGCATGTTTCGTGCAGCTCTACAGCCAGCACACCGCCTATTTTCAAAGCAGATCTTGCCCAACAAACAATGCGCCTATAAATACTTAACCCGTCTTCTCCCCCATCTAATGCCAACGCTGGTTCAAAAGCACTAACTTCAGAAGGCAAATGCTGCATAACAGCACTGGGCACATATGGCGGATTTGAAACTACAGCATCAAACGTGCCCAACAATTCACTATCTATGCCGCTGCCTAAATCGCATTGCAAAACCTGAACCCTGTCAGAAAGACCCAAGCGTTGTACATTTTCTTCAGCCAAATCTGTTGCATGCTGCGATATGTCTGTAGCAACAACCCTTATGGCAGAATGCTCATAGGCAAGCGAACATGCCACACATCCAGAACCCGTACATAAATCGGCTACATATATAGAACTAGATGCCTTTATCGATTGCTCAGATGCATCCTCATCCAAAGCCACCTCTGGCATGTTTTCACCGGGCAAACTGTCTATATAATCCTTCGCTCTTGGTCGCGAAGGTGGTGGCAGTTCAGATAAAACCTCGCTTACCAAAACTTCAGTCTCGGGTCTGGGAATTAACACGCCTTTGCGCACTTTTATATCTATATGACGAAATCCAACTTCGCCTATTATGTATTGCAAAGGTTCGCCCGCCGCGCGCCTCTGCACAGCCTCGCGCAACACGTTGCGCTCTTCCATAGACAGAGGTTTGTCGTAATTTGTATATACCTCTATGCGAGATAAGCCAGTAGCAAACGACATAAGTTTTTCAGACGACAACCGCGCATTCGCATCCTGCTTGCGCTCTAAATAGCCAATTGTCCAATCCAGAGCGCTTTTGATTGTCCATACATCGCCGAAAGCCACTAAACAGCAGCTTCCAACTTTTGCGCCCTATCAGCAGCTTGAAGCGCAGTTATAACATCTATTAAATTGTCGCCCATTAGCACGCCATTGTAGCTAGAATTAAATCCTATTCTGTGGTCGGTCACGCGATCTTGCGGTCCATTGTAAGTGCGAATCTTCTCAGCTCTATCGCCTGTACCAATCTGCGCTAGCCTTTTAGCACCTTCCGCAGCCTGCTGCTCAGCCAACATTTTCTCGTATAGGCGCGCACGCAAAACGCTCATGGCTGCTATTTTGTTTTGAAGCTGCGACTTCTGGTCTTGCGACTGCACAACAAGACCTGTTGGCAAGTGAGTAATACGAACTGCCGAATCGGTTGTGTTTACGCATTGACCACCCGGACCACCCGCACGGAATACATCTATGCGCAGATCGCCCTCGTTGATTTCAACCTCTACCTCATCTGCTTCAGGCAAAACTGCCACAGTAGCAGTAGATGTATGAATGCGACCTTGACTTTCTGTTTTTGGAACACGCTGAACTCTATGCACGCCGCTTTCAAATTTCATAAGCGAATAGACATGATCGCCTTTCACTTTGAACTGAATTTCTTTATACCCGCCTGCCTCGGAAGGAGATATGTCTAACGTTTCAGTCTTCCAACCCCTAGAACTGGTGAAACGCTCGTACATTTTATAAAGATCGCCCGCAAATATCGCAGCTTCATCACCGCCAGCAGCAGCGCGTATCTCTACAATGATGTCTTTTTCGTCAGCCGGATCTGCCGGTATTAACATGAACTTTATATCTTCTTCAAGTTGCGGCAATTTTGCTTCTATGCCGGCTATTTCCTCCTGAGCAAATTCTTTCATATCCGGATCTGCCAGCATTTCTTTTGCCGCTTCCAGATCGTCTATTGCGCCCACATACTCTGCTGCCGCCTTTGCAAGCGGACCCTGATTTGCATATTCCTTAGCTAGCCTGTTGTATTCTTTCTGGTCAGCCAAAACTGCAGGATCGCCCATCTTAGCCTGCAATTCAGAATAGGCTTCCATGAATTTCTCTAATTTTTCGCGCATATTAACATCTTGCATCTTAGATTCCTTTTGACCGTGAAAAATGCGCACCTCAAGTGCGCATTTATGTTTCACGTTATTCTACCAATTATGTCAACTTTGTTGTTGTAATAGATACCGCGCACACGAATCGGCACAATTAGCGCCGTCGGCGACAGCGGTAGAAACTTGTCTAAGCTCTTTCGTGCGCACGTCTCCAGCCGCAAAAACACCAGCAATACTAGTATTGCCCATCTCGTTTGCCACGATATAGCCGCTTTGATCTAATTCCACCTCGCCTTCTAAAAATTCTGTGTTAGGAACTGTTCCGATAGCAATAAAAACAGCGGATAGAGCCATCTCGCACACCTCGCCCCTCATGCGGTCGCGAATACGCACGCCAGATATTGCTCCATCGCTTTCTATGAACCCTTCTACAATTGTGTTCCAGACAATTTCAACATTTGCAAGCTCAGCTAGCTTTGTCTTATATATAGCGGCTGCACGCATTTCGCTGCGCCGCACAAATATATAAACTCGCTTGCATATACGCGAAAGATAGATTGCATCAGCAGCGGCAGTATCGCCCCCACCCACAACACAAACATCTTTGCCTTTGAAGAAATTGCCATCGCAAGTTGCACAATACGACACGCCGCTTCCCAAAAGCTTATCCTCGCCCGCTACGCCTAATTTCGCAGGTCGTGCACCGCTGGCTATTATTATTCCTTTTGCGAAAATCTTACCCGACACAAGATCGAGACGCTTCATAGAGCCAGATAAATATGCGCTAGTTACTTCATCGTATATTGTTTCAACACCAAAATGTTGCGCCTGTCCATGCATTATTTGAGATAACTCATAGCCACTTGTAGACTGATTGAATCCGGGATAGTTTTCAAGATGCTCAGTCAAAGCCATTTGTCCACCCGGAGATATATTTTCTATTAGCGCCGTACTTAAACCAGCACGCGCGGCATACATAGCGGCTGTCAAGCCGGCGGGTCCAGCGCCTATAACGGCAACATCGTAAACCTTTGTAGCGCCATTAGATTCGTCAGCCATAGCATCTCCGTCCTATACACAGGTAGCCCCGCACAAGCAGGGCTACCGACATAACATGCAAACTTACAACATTTGCAATAGCTGCTGCTTGGGTACTGCGCCAACCGTTTTTGCCTTAATTTCGCCACCCTCAAAAACTATTATGGTAGGCACGCTGTTTACTTTGTAGCGTGCAGCCACATCGGGGCTTTGGTCGATATCTAACTTATATACATCAACTTTCCCCTCAAGTTCATCGGAAAGTTCATCTATAACAGGAGCAAGCCTTTTGCACGGCCCACACCAAGTAGCAAAAAAGTCAACCAACACGGGTCGCTCCGCTTTTAAAACCAATGAATCGAAATCAGCAGAACCGATAATATGGCTCATAATTAACACCCTTCTTTCGCAAACTACCTATTTTACTAACTACTATTATTGCGTTATGAACATCAATACTAACCGAGAAACAAAGATGTGTAACCATATCGCAAAAATTCGTCAGCATATTGCACATTCTTTAAAGCGCAAGCCATATTATTGCGCTATTCTTTTCCGGTACCAAATTGCACGAAGCTCAATGCGAAGATTGTAAGAGCGGTAGAAAATGGAACAAACGGAACTTGTTACCTTATTGGCTATATCAATATGCGCTTTCATATGCCCTATTGCATCTGCAGCTATACCTAAAAAACTAATCCCCGAAACGGTGTTTCTACTTATCGCCGGCATGATTGTAGGACCACACGTCTTAGGAATTGCACAGATTGGCGATGCTATTACGTTACTTTCCGACTTAGGTCTTGGTTTTTTGTTCCTTTTAGCAGGCTACGAAATAAATCCAAAAGAAATAACAGGCAAGGGTGGACGGAACGCCTTTTTCACATGGCTTGTAACGTTTGGCATAGCTGTAGCCATAATTATTTTTATTCCCAGTTTTCATAGCAACGAATTTGGATGGCTAGCCGTTGTAATAGCGCTAACTACAACCGCATTCGGAACGCTAGTTCCCATATTAAAAGAGCGCAACCTAATGCAGACAAATATTGGGAAACTTATTCTGGAGTACGGAACATGGGGAGAAATATGCCCCATTCTTGCTATAGCATTTATCTTATCTACACGATCTACTTGGGTTACTGTTTTAGTTCTAGTCGTTTTTGCAGCTATTGCCATTGCAATGGCTGTTATACCGGCTAACATACGTCAAAAAAGCGAAGCGTTTGTGAAACTTATGTCCGACCATGCCGAAACAAATGCGCAGCTTACAGTTCGCGCAGTTATGATATTGCTTATTGGCTTAGTTGCACTTTCAGCCATATTCGATTTAGATATTGTACTGGGCGCTTTTGCCGCAGGGTTTGCACTACGATTTATACTGCCTGCGGGCAACAACAGCCTAGAGCATAAATTAAATGGGATAGGCTATGGCTTTTTCATTCCGCTGTTCTTCATAGTCAGCGGTGCAAAAATTGACCCAAGTGCCGTAGGAGAACATCCTCTTATTCTGATTCTATTTATAGTTATGTTGCTGCTTATACGCGGTATGCCTATCTTTGTTTCTTTATCAATACGACAAGACACAAAAAACCTAGATACACGCAGCCGGGCAACAGTAGCAATTTATTGCACTACCGCATTGCCTCTTATAGTAGCTGTAACCAATGTGGCTGTGGGTGCAGGTGCTATGACAACAGACACCGCATCTCTTCTGGTGGCAGCAGGTGGCATTACCGTTTTGATAATGCCACTACTAGCATCTCTTACACTGTACGCTATAGATAAGAACAGCAGCTCTACGAGCAAAAAGCAAAATTAGAGCGCTGCATCGCGTATAACATCTAGGAATTTCGTGCGCGCCCATGCGCCTTGGTCGCCCTCAGACCTATCGCGAACAGACACTGTGTGCTCTTCAATTTCCTTGTCGCCCATTATGACCATGTAGGGAATCTTTTGCTGCTGAGCCTTTGCAATTTTTACTTTCATAGGCTCGTTTTGATCGTATAGCTCTACACGACCACCAAGAGCAGTTATCTCACCTGCAAATTCTGCTGCCGCTTCTTTATGCCTATCAGCAATAGGAATAACAGCCGCCTGAACAGGTGCAAGCCAAAGCGGTAAAGCTCCTGCATAGTGCTCTATCAATATGCCCAAGAAGCGCTCAATTGATCCGAAAATTGCACGATGCAGCATCCATGGACGTTGCTCGGTATTATCGGCTGCTCTATAAGTTAAATCAAAGCGCTCGGGAAGATTAAAATCTATCTGAACCGTAGAACACTGCCATGTACGACCAATAGCATCTTTCACCTTGATATCAATCTTAGGTCCATAGAAAGCGCCATCGCCTTCGTTTATGTCGTAGGTTAAGTTCTTTATCTCGCATGCTTTTCGCAAAGATTCGGTCGCATGATCCCACATATCATCAGAGCCGATCGACTTCTCTGGGCGAGTAGATATTTCTGCCTCATATTCAAAGCCAAAGGTCGTCATTATATGATCTACCAAATCGAGAATAGAGCACACTTCATCAACAACCTGATCGCGCGTGCAGAAAATATGCGCATCGTCTTGCGTGAAGCCGCGGGCACGCAACAGACCGTGCACAACGCCGCTCATTTCATGGCGATACACAGTACCGAATTCAAAATAGCGAAGGGGCAAATCGCGATATGAGTGCAATTCGCTCTTGTACAGCATTACATGCCCCGGACAATTCATCGGCTTTACGCCATATTCACTTAGGCGAGGTTCTTCATCGGTACCTTCGTTAATGTTGAAGAAATACATGTTCTCGCCGTAAAAATCGTAGTGACCGCTCATCTTCCATACATCGGCATTGTAGATATGTGGAGTAATAACTTCTTCATACCCTCGCGCATACAAATCGCGACGCAACCACTCCTGCATAGTGCGTATAACACGCGCACCTTTAGGAAGATATAGCGGAAGACCAACACCAGCTAGCGGATCCATTGTGTATATTCCCAGTTCACGCCCTAGCTTACGGTGATCGCGCTTCTCCGCCTCCTCTAGGCGAACTAAATATTCGTCCAAATCTTTCTTCTTGAAAAAAGCTGTGCCATAGATGCGTGTTAGCATCTCGCGATTCGAATCACCTTTCCAATACGCACCAGCCGTCTTCATTAATTTAAACGCGCCAATCTTTCCAGCAGAAGGCATATGCGGACCACTGCACAAATCAACAAAATTTCCGTGGCGGTAAACAATTATTTCCTCGTCAGCCGGCAGATCGGCAATATGCTCTAGCTTCAATCGCTGATCGGCAAAAATGGCTTCGGCTTCGCTGCGGCTAACCACTTCACGAACAAATGGCTCATCACGTTTTATTATCTCTGCCATTTTTTCTTCTATGGCTGCAAAGTCGTCAGTAGATATCGGATGCGACAGTTCAAAATCGTAGAAAAAACCATCTTCAGTTTGTGGACCAAACCCAATCTGTGCGCCCGGAAATAGAATTTGCACAGCCTCAGCCATCACATGTGCAGCCGAGTGACGCATTATTCCCAATGCCTCTGGAGACTTCTCAGTAATTATCTCAACGGTTGAACCCGGCACAACCGCAGAATTAAGATCGGCGAAAACCCCATCTATCTTGCCGGCAAGAGCTGCACGAGCAAGCCCTGCACCAATTGACGATGCAACGTCTAAAACCGTGGACTCTTCTTCTAGCTCTTTTGTAGAGCCATCAGGTAAATTGACTATCATATGCTACCTCTATTATCTGAAACTTATTTATCACTAGACGATGAACGATTGCGCGAAGATGGCGATGTAGCATTTCTTCTGCGCCGTGGTGTTCGCGTAGAACTAGAACTTGACTGCGACGATCTAGCGCCTCCAACTGGAGTGGCGCAGTATGGGCATATTGTCCAAGCTGGATCGAGTGCATGATTGCAATGCGAACACAAGTTTTTCAACTGCGTATGACAATTCGGACAGATAACGTATTCCGCCTCGACCGGATACCCACACGTAGCACACTCGCCATATTTGAGAAGCTGGCGCTGTTTCAAAGCCACTTCTAGCTCTTGTTCATCTCGATCGATCTGAAGCATAGGAGGCCGCATTAAGCAATATGCTATTAGACCAACGATGGGCACAAGAGCTACTATTCCCCAAACATACCAAGTAACTCCACGCATGTAAGCATCGCGCACTACCCACACAATGGATAGAACATAAAGCACAATCAACAACACAATTACAACAGTAAATGCCGTTTGCATTTGCGGTGACCATAGCTGCGCGAATAATTCGCTCATTCTACTCCCCCCATTAATTTTGCGGCACGAAGCCGCACTACGCTAACTACTTGTAGCGCGTTAGAGATTATAGCAAACATATGTATTTCGCCTAGCTGCCTCAAGCAATGTCCTTTAACTGTGCATTTAACTTATCGATAACATCTTCCAACTCATTAAGATGATTACGATCTTTCTCTATTATTTCTGGAGCAGCCTTCTTCAAAAAGCCTTCATTTGAAAGCTTGCGACGCAACTTCTCTGCATCGGCTTCGGCTTTATCCAATTCTTTTTTAACGCGTTTGCATTCGGCATCGAAATCTACATGCCCAGTAAGTACTGTATAAATCTCCAAATCGGAAGATAGAGTAGCTGAAGATTCACTAGGCTTGACAACGTCAGAACCCACTACAAGTTCTTCGCAGTGTCCAAGCGACTCTATCGACATACGCTGACCTTCTATAAGCGCACAATCTTCATCGGCAGCTTTCACATACACCTTAAGCTCTGTTTTAGGTGACAAGCCGTAACGAGCACGCGCAGATCGGACGGCACCAACAATATTACAAACCAATTGCACAGCCCGCTCGGCATCCGCATCTGCATACTTTGCTAACAAAGAAGCATCGGACCATTCCGACACAATAAGCATAGGTGCAGCAGAAGCGTGCGGAATTTCCTTGTATATTTCTTCAGTAATAAACGGCATAACCGGATGAAGCAGCCTTATAGCCTGTTCTAGCACAAACACCAAATTCCGCTGACACGCCAACTTATCCGCCGGATCGGATTGGTCTGTCAATCGGCTCTTTGAAAACTCTATATACCAATCGCAAAATTCATTCCAGAAAAAGCCATATAGCTCACGTGTCATCTCGCCAAATTCGAAAGCGTCATAGGCATCATCAACCGCTTTTGCCAAATGCGCCAACCTAGAAAGTATCCACTTATCAGCAGCTTTTACTGGTTCCGGTTCGCCGGGCACAAAACCATCCATATGCATCAAGACAAACCTAGCAGCATTGCGAACCTTATTAGCAAAGTTTCTAGCGCCTTCAATTTTTTGGCGATCGAAGCGCATAGCCTGCGCACCCGTTACTTGTGTAAGCAGACCAAATCGCATGCCATCGGCACCATAGTCTGCCATTAACTCTACAGGATCTACGCCGTTTCCACGCGATTTACTCATAGGTTTGCCATCGGCACCCATAACTGTAGGATGAATAATTACATGCTGGAACGGAATCTTACCTGTACAGTATTCCGAAGCCATTACCATACGAGCCACCCACAGACCCATTATGTCTCTAGCAGTAGAAAGAACCTGCGTTGGGTAATACTTTTGAAGCTCTGGAGAATCGTTGCCCATATCTCCCCAGCCCTGCGTGGCAAATGGCCATAGCTGCGACGAAAACCACGTATCAAGCACATCTTCATCTTGGCGAACAGGCGCACCACATTCGGGACACACCTCTATATCATCGACACTTGCAGCTTTCCAACCGCACTTGTCGCAATAAAACATCGGAATGCGATGCCCCCACCACAATTGCCTAGAAATGCACCAATCCTTCAAATTTTCGAGCCAATCAAGATAAACCTGCGACCAGCGTGCGGGGTGGAATTGAATTTGACCACTTTCAACCGCTTTCGCAGCCGGAGCTTTCAGTTTATCCACCGCCACAAACCATTGTTCGGAAAGCCAAGGCTCCAACTTATTGTGACATCTATAACAATGCATAACAGAGTGGTCATGTTCTTCTATATGGTCGAGTAAACCCAACTGCTCAAACTCATCCACAACAGCGGCACGCGCTTCGTCGCGATCCATACCGCTAAACTTTCCAAAGCCTTCAACAACATGCGCTGTTTCGTCAAAAATATTAATGCGCTCAAGCCCTGCACGCTCACCCATCGCAAAGTCATTCGGATCATGCGCAGGGGTGGTCTTCACAGCACCAGTACCAAAACTGCTATCTACATAAAAATCGGCAAAAATGGGAATTTTGCGACCAACTATGGGAAGGTCAACCGTCTTTCCAATCAAATCTTTATAGCGCTCGTCTTTCGGATTAACAGCAACGCCTGTATCTCCCAGCATAGTTTCGGGACGCGTAGTAGCCACCACAAGATACTCAATATCGCCAACAGGCTCGCTTAGTGGATAGCGCAAATACCAAAGACTGCCATGCTCGTCTTCATATTCAGCCTCATCATCGGCAATAGCGGTCGTGCAACTAGGACACCAATTCACTATACGTTTGCCGCGATAAATAATGCCATCGTTGTACCAATCAACAAAAAGCTTGCGAACCGCACGGCTAAATTCAGGGCTCATTGTAAATTGCTCATGCTCATAATCGCAGCTGCAACCCATAGAGGCTATCTGATTCACAATAGTGGTACCGTATTCTAAGCGCCATTCTTGGCAAGCCTCAATGAATGCTTCACGACCTATTTCGCGGCGATTAATACCCTGTTCAGCTAAGTGTTTATCTACTTTAGTCTGCGTAGCAATGCCGGCATGGTCGGTACCAAGAATCCACCGGGTCTGCATTCCTTGCATACGCGCACGTCGAATACACGCATCTTGAATAGTGTCGTTTAAGGCATGACCCATATGTAGCACACCGGTAACATTTGGTGGCGGAATTACTATCGTATAGCTCTGGTTAGCCATTTCGCCGAAACCGGCACTACGCAAAAAATATCCCGCATCGCGCCACGCTTCGAAAATGGGTCTTTCACGCTCTGAAAAGCCCTCTTTAGATGCAAGTCCAGCGTCCGACATGCTTAATACTCCTAGTCCAATTCGTCGTCTATTTTCAATTCCCCAACTTTTTCTATACGGGGGAACGTATCGCCCACAATGTCGCTTTTCTTCACATTGACGCGCGTTTTGCCATCCACTTCGGGAAGATCATACATTACATCGTTTAGCACTCTCTCACATATGCTGCGCAATCCACGAGCGCCAGTGCCGTGCTCTACCGCTTCTTTTGCTATTGCCTCCAAAGCATCAGGCTCTATAGTAAGCTTCGAATCCTCGTATTCAAACATACGTCCATATTGCTTCACTAAAGCATTTTTCGGTTCAGTAAGAACGCGTACTAAATCTTCTTCTGTAAGTTCATCTAAAGAGGTTATAACCGGTATGCGTCCGACAAATTCAGGAATCATTCCATATTTATTGAGATCTTCGGGAAGCACCTGTGCCAAAAGTTCAGCTTCTGCTTGCTTTTTTGACTGCGGCACTTCAGAGGCAAAGCCAAGACCGCTTTTGCCCACGCGCTGTCCAACTATGTCAGACAAACCGACAAAAGCACCACCTAATATGAACAAAATATTGTCGGTGTTGATAGGGATAAGTTCTTGCTGAGGATGCTTGCGTCCTCCCTGCGGCGGCACGCTAGCATCGCAACCCTCCATAATTTTTAGAAGCGCTTGCTGCACACCTTCACCAGAAACATCGCGCGTAATAGACAGGTTTTCAGCTTTACGGGCTATTTTGTCTATCTCGTCAATATAGATAATGCCTATTTCGGCGCGTGGAATATCAAAATCTGCTGCTGTTATAAGTTTCAGCAATATGTTTTCAACATCTTCGCCAACATACCCCGCTTCAGTTAGCGTAGTGGCATCGGCTATGGCAAACGGCACCTTCAACGTGCGAGCCAGCGTTTGGGCAAGAAGCGTTTTTCCAGAACCAGTAGGCCCTAAAAGCATTATGTTGCTCTTAGCTATTTCAACATCATCAGCATCGGATTCTAAATCCATGGTGATGCGCTTATAATGATTGTAGACAGCAACAGAAAGTGCCCGCTTAGCTGCCTCTTGACCCACCACATGCTCAGACAAACGCGCATGTATCTCGTGCGGCGTAGGCAAGTCTCCTAAAAGCTCCGCCGGACTCAAAGTTGGCTCTGCGCCTTCTTCATAGATACCATCTTCGCCAACCTCAATGCGTACCCCCTGCTCAGCATGAGCACCACGCACAGCAGCATCATCCACATCAGCACCCCAGTGCCGCGCCGATAGCCCAATGTCAGCCATCATGGCATCTGCACAAACCCCAATACACTCATCACATATACATATCCCATTTGGAGCGCTTATCATTGACCGCACTTCACTTGCTTCCTTGCCGCAAAAAGCGCAGTACATTGGATTGCCGTTGTTGTAGTCACCCTTGTAATTCTTACCAGACATCTTCCTCGCTCTATTCTAAAGTGTGGGCACTCATTCAAACTAGCCTATTATAAAAAAGCTTGCGCCGGTTTTGCCCGACGCAAGCTAATGAACCGGATTTTGTCGCCCTTATTGACCGTGATGGAAAATAATTTCGTCAACAAGACCATAATCCTTAGCCTGTTCTGCAGTCATGTAATTATCGCGCTCGGTATCTTTTTGTATGGTTTCCATATCCTGACCGGTATTTTCAGACAGAATCTTATTCAAGCGCTTACGCGTTTTCAACATGAAATCAGCCACAATTGCAATTTCAGTCTGCTGACCCTGTGCGCCGCCTAAAGGTTGATGGATTAAAACCATGGAATTCGGCAGACAGAAGCGCTTACCTTTTGTGCCGGACGACAATAATACAGCCGCCATAGATGCACACTCGCCAATACATATAGTAGATACGTCACACTTAATGAAATTCATCGTATCTAAAATACCTAGTCCGGCGGTAACGCTGCCACCCGGAGAATTGATGTACAGACTAATATCCTTATCAGGATCAACGCTTTCCAGATGTAGCATTTGCGCTACAACTGAATTTGCAACATGATCGTCAATCTGCTCACCCAAAAAGATGATACGATCATTCAATAATCTTGAGTAGATATCGTAGCTGCGCTCTCCGCGAGGCGACTGCTCGATAACATACGGAATTAGCGCATTATTTACTCTCTCAATAGCCATTTTTTCTCACTTTCGGATCGCGTTCGTTTTCTCGCCCTACATTATACCGAAGGCTAAAAAACGCCTGCGCATTTCCTCCATATATGAGCCAAGCCGATCCTATTCTGCGCTCTCTTCATCTGTGGTTTGCGCTTCGGCATTGGCACTTTCATCTGATTTTTCAGATTCCTTCTTGGCAGCTTCGGCTTCTTGTGCGCGCTTAGCAAAGTCAACCTCAACTACCTTAGCGCCATCCATTATGTTTTCCATAGCTTTAGAACGAACAAGTTCTTCGCGAATCAGATATAAACGACCACTGTCTCGCCATTCTTTTTCAAGGTCTTTCGCGCCTTCACCTGCCGCTACTTCAAACTCATGACTTACATCTTCATCGGTGGCTTCTATTCCAGCATGACGCGCCCAAGCATCCAAAGCCATATCGCGCTTAACTTCGTCTTCCGCTTGACGCTTAACATCTTCCTTAAATTGGTCAGAATCTATACCTTGCTGCATAAGGTAGGAATCAAAACTTGCACCAGAGCGCTGCAGTTGCGTGAAGAAATCTTGCAGAAGTTGCGATTCTTTCTGCTCTGCCATACCTTCCGGAACGTCTGCATCCACGCGCTCAATCAGTTTAAGCACGCACGCATTTTCTTTAAGGCGCGGCAGCATTGCCTCTTTCTGATCTTCAATAGACTGAGCAACTTGCTTCTTCATATCGTTTAGGCTTTCGAAGCCCATTGTTTCTTTAGCCCACTGTTCAGTAGCTTCTTCTTGTTGATAATGTGCTAGCAGCTGCTTCATCTGCTCTTCTATCTCAGCTTCGCTGGCACCACTTTGCGGAAGCTCTATCTCTAAAGCGTCGTAAGACGTAAGTTCTATCTCGGGGCGCACAGGCAAAGTGAAATCGAACGTAAAATCGCTACCTTGCACTATCATTTCGTCAGATTTTCCGAAATCGGGCTGACCGGCAGGATAAAGTTTTTCTTCTTCTATTATTTGCGGATACGTATCATTTATTAGATTTTCGGTGGCGGTAGCCATTACCGCTTCACGACCAAGCGCATTATCAACAACCGGACGAGGCGCTTTACCCTTACGAAATCCGGGGAAGTTATAACGCCTTGCAAAATCTTTGTAAGTCTTTGCAATATACGAATCTACTGTTTTGGCCTCTACGGTAGCACTAACAGATACTTTATTGTCTTTTTGTGAATTTACTGTTATCTGCACGGGTATTCCCTTTCATAATTAGATTAGTATTAACACGATTTGCTATGGTATCATATTAAATCGTGCGCAACGGGCTTTATAGCTTACGCAAAAGTGCGGGCGTGGCGGAATTGGCAGACGCGCCAGATTTAGGTTCTGGTGGGTAATCCCCGTGAAGGTTCAAGTCCTTTCGCCCGCACCATTCAAACACTGTTAATCACAATGCTCACATAGTTCTAGTTCTGCTAAAAAATACGAGCAGTTACCGTGTCTTCTCACCACACCACCCCAATCTGCGTTACAAACAGCCCGTAAATCTAACTTTTGCATACATTAGGGGTAGAATACGAGCATTGTTCAACCTTGGAGGGATGTTAGATGGACACTGAGAATAAAACTACACAAACAAATCAGCCGGAGAAGAAGCGAAATCTCTGGCAAAAATACACCGATATCAGCCTAATAAAACGCATAATAGTAGGTCTTGTTATTGGCGTTATTTTGGCACTACTAATACCAACCGATGCGCCAGAATGGGCTTTAGGCATAGGTGAGATAATCTCACTTCTGGGCAGTTTATTTGTAGCCGCATTGCGTGCTGTTGCCCCTATACTTGTTTTCTTCTTGGTTATAAGCGCACTAACCACAGCAAAAACAGCTGGCTCAATGAAAACTGTTATTGTGCTTTATATTATAAGCACGCTTGTAGCAGCGTTTGTTGCGGTTATTGGCAGCTTCATCTTCCCGATGGAACTCACCCTAAATGTTGCAGAGCAAGTTGAACAAACCTCGCCATCCGGAATAGGGGAAGTTCTATCAACCATTCTTATGAACATTTGCGCAAATCCAGTAGATGCGCTTGCGAACGCAAACTTCATAGGCATACTTGCTTGGGCTATAGTGCTAGGAATTGCCCTGCGTGCAGCTAGTCCCAATGTTAAAGAAGTATTCCAAGCCATATCCGATGCTGTTTCTATTGCTGTGCGTTGGGTAATCAACTTGGCACCGTTTGGCATTATGGGTCTTGTTTATACATCCGTATCAACCAGCGGACTTGATATATTTGTCGAATACGGGCAACTTATACTGCTTCTTGTAGGTTGCATGCTGTTTATCGCCTTTGTTACAAATCCAATAATTGTGGCTATATGTACGAAACACAATCCCTACCCACTCGTACTGCGCTGCCTTAAAGATTCCGGAATAACAGCGTTCTTTACACGCAGTTCGGCAGCAAACATACCTATCAATATGGAGCTGTGCCGTAAATTAGGACTTAACAAAGACAACTATTCTGTATCTATTCCGCTTGGTGCAACAATAAACATGGCAGGTGCCGCTGTAACCATTACCGTTATGACCATGGCAGCAGCTCATACGGTAGGTCTATCGGTTGACCCAATAACAGCTGGAATCCTTTGCGTATTGGCAGCCGTTAGCGCATGTGGAGCATCTGGCGTTGCTGGCGGATCTCTTTTGCTAATTCCTCTTGCATGCTCATTGTTTGGAATAGATACAACTGTCGCGATGGAAGTTGTAGCCATTGGCTTCATAATTGGCGTAGTGCAAGATTCGTGCGAGACAGCCCTGAATTCATCCTCTGACGTACTATTTACTGCCACGGCTGAATACAGACAGCTTCAAAAAGAGGGCAAAGAGTTTCACCTTGGAAAGGATGCGTTTTCACTAAGCGAATTAGATTAGGAGAAACACATGTCTAAACTAGATTCAGGTATTAGCCGCGAAGCCGCTTTCGAGCTTCTATCCCAGCACAACAAAGAGGAATTTCATATAGAACACGGCAAAACCGTTGAACAGACCATGCGATATTTTGCTCGCGAATTTGACCCAGAGAATGAAGATTTCTGGGGAATCGTAGGGTTGCTACACGACTTAGATTGGGAAGAGCATGGCGACGAGCCTATGATGCACACCATATATGCAGCAGATGATATTCGCGCAGCGGGCGGAAGTGAAGAGCTTATACGAGCCATACAAACACATACTTCAGACTTCAATACCGAGCTACCCCATCCCGAACTTCAAATGGAGAAAATACTTTTCGCCACTGAAGAATTGACTGGTCTTATAGGTGCTGCTGTAATAATGCGTCCATCTAAAAGCATTATGGATTTCAACGTAAAATCATTGAAGAAAAAGTTTAAGGATAAGCGCTTCGCCGCCGGAGTAGACAGAGATGTTATAACTAGCGGAGCTGAAATGTTAGGCTGGGAACTTGATTATTTGTTTGCACGCACAATAGAGGCTATGCAGTCTTTTGCTCCCGACCGCGATACATTCCAAGCTGCTGAATAGAAGAATAACCTGCATCTGGTAATAAATATAATTACAACAAGCGACAAACAGCGACAAACCCCGGCTTTAAGTTATAAGCCGGGGTTTATTTTTCTTCGAATGCCAGTAACCATATTTAGGTCCAAAGCCCAACATGAACGCAACGGTAACAACAAGTGCTGCAAGTTCGGCAACACTAACTGAAAGCCATATACCATCAATGCCCAAAACCATCGGCAAAACTATAACCGCAGATGTCTCGAACACAAGTGTGCGCAAAAACGATATAGCTGCCGACACAACACCATTGTTTAATGCTGTAAAGAAGGATGACCCATACATGCTAAAACCCATCAACAAAAACGCAATGGCATATATGCGGAACCCATGCACAGTAAAATCTCGCAATTCGGCATCGTAGCCAACAAATACGTCAACTATAAGCCCCGCAAGCAACTGTCCAGCCACAAACATTAAAACGCCGCCAACTCCAGTGTATATTAGCCCCTTTTTCAACAGGCTTTTCATCTCTATTTTGTTTTTGGCACCATATTGATAACTCATCAATGGTGCCGAGCCCATATCGAATCCCATAAATATTGCGGCAAAGATTAGTACAACATAGGCTATAACACCATAAGCCGCCACGCCGTTCTCGCCAGCAACTTGCATAAGCTGAAAGTTATACAGCATAGAAACTATCGACATCGCTATGCTTGTCATCATCTCGGATAAACCGTTAACGCATGTTTTACCCAACGCTCGCGGCATAAAACTTGTCTTCCCCAAGCGCAAAAAGCTTTTATTCTTTCGAAAGAAATATATCAGCGGTATACCACCACCGAGAATTTCCGATACATTGGTAGCCATTGCCGCGCCAGCTACACCCCAATCAAGCAGACCGACAAACACTACGTCTAAAATCATGTTTGCACAGCCAGCTATAACAATAACAATCAGACCAAATGTGGGCTTACCGGCAGTAACGCAGAAACTTTGGAATACGTATTGCAAAACATAGCACGGTAGCGAGATCATAATAATGCGCCCGTAAAGCACGCACATCCCAACCATATCGTCATTTGCACCAAGGAAATAAGCTATGGGTTCAAGCGTAATTATTCCCACTATCGCAAGAATGAATCCAAGAACTATGGCTGTATACACAATAAGCGAGAAATACCTATTCGCCAGCTCATCTCTGCCTTCTCCGCGAGTTTTCGCCACTAACGCGCTGCCACCCGTGCCAAACATAAACCCAACAGTCGATAAAATCATTATTGGAGGCATTATTAGGTTTACAGCAGCGAAAGCGGTTTTGCCCGCAAAATTAGATACACATAGCCCGTCAACTATTCCATACAGCGACGTAAATACGAACATAACTATAGAGGGCAATGTGAACTTAAGCAGCTCTACCCAAGTAAAATGCTTATCCATAGATACAGGCATATCAATACACACCTAAACGCTATAAGTTCTGTAAAGTTGTTTTGCTAATAGCCTAACCAACTAAGCAAACCCACACAACCGTCTGCGATATCGGAATATGTTTCCTCAAAATTACCTGTATACCACGGGTCGGCAACGTCTCTGTTGTTTCCCGCAAATTCCATCATCTTGTGAAGCTTATTCTGGGTATCTTTACCAAATATACGCTCCATACTGCGCATATTTGCGCTGTCCATGCCAATAATAACGTCAAAATAATTGTAGTCTTTAGGTGTTATTTGTCGCGCGGTTTTCCCTTTACAACTTATTCCTTCACGCTTTAGTATTTTTACGGTTCCCGAATGCGGCGAATTGCCTATTTCGTCAGTTGTTGTAGCCGCCGATTCAATATGAAAACACTCCGACAAGCCTCTTTTAGAAACCATATCTTTGAAAAGAAACTCTGCCATGGGAGAGCGGCAAATATTGCCGTGACAGACAAACAGTATTTTGATAGGCATCCTGTTCTTCATAAATTAAACTCCATGTATTCTTGCATTCATTCAAAACAACAACCGACTGCATAGCTTAAATCAATGTTCATAATAAACACCATTATTAAACATGCAGTAAATACACTGAAAAAATTTAGTAAAAAGGCTGCGTGAAATCTAATTATTAGGTATCAAAATCAGAGTAATACATCCTATCTATATCGCTATCATAAACAGCTATTGAAAAGTTAAATGAGGATCTGTCTAACAATTCAGAATCATCACTACTATTTGCGCTGTCGGAATGTCTGTCATAAAAATAGTAGTAGCCGTTTTCAATCTCTGGAATTTTTGCTTTTTCTGCTAAATTATAATCATAGGTCATTTCGTCTTTTTCTCCACCATACATGATAAGATTAAGGTTCTCAGACAGAGGAAGTTCCGTCCAGCCACTCAAATTTTCTAATGCCTTGTTCTTATTTTTCGAACAGTCCAAGATAAGATAGTACGACCCATCTCCATGAAAGCCACCGCGAGTATCGGCTTCTTCTTCAATGATAAAATCCTTTTTACTAAACCCAAAGTATTCTGAACTTTCGTTCTGCCCAGAGCAAGCTACCAAATTTAGCATGATAAGCAACCCCACCATAAGTAAAAATGTTTTCTTCAATACTTAACCCTCTCAGCCACTTCCCCGATGTTGAGCTATTTTTCTACTACTATCATTATGTTCTATTTCGGCATATAGGCAGAAAAGGTTGTAAAAATTCATGCTGTTTTCCCTGTTCAGATACCAAATAGATGCCTTTGAAGTCGATGCCGCTCGTCTTTCATATAGGCAGAAAAGTGTGCAGGATTCTGACTTGACACCCCTGTTTAGACAAGCTTTTTCTAAGAAAAAGTCAGTTATGGACAGGGGTGAGCGGTGTTTACTAGAAAATGTGCAATCTGCGGCGGCAAGATGAAGAAAAAGGATTTACAAGCTGGAAAGCAAAGGTGGAGACGTAGCTTATGCGGAGGCTCTAGTGTTAGGAAAACGATACCTCCGCAAGATGGCTTAAAGTGTTTGTTGAATGGCTTTTGGGTAAACTCTCTCAAAGTTGACGCTAGATTACGATTCAACTCATCCGCATACTAGTTCAAAAAAGTTAGAAAAATGGTCAAAACTTCCAGCTTTCCATGGTCATAGCGCCACATAGCTAGCTTGAATTGTGGAGAACACTGGGCAAACAGGGTTCTTCAATTCCATTTTGATTCATAATTGACGTAATTTGGCATTATAGACTGTGGAAAGTCGGAAGTTTTGACCATTTTTCGCCTAAAAAGTGACGAAGACAACACCACACGGTCTGGTTTGATCAGAGCTCCACAACAGCACTTCTTCCCCATTTGCGATGGACTGAGCCTTACACACTTTTCTGCCTATATGCTTCAAAGGGTTATTGGGTACGCGCGCAAGAAGCTTATTTTTCAGGATCATGCCCCGAAAAGCAAATCAGCGCCCAAAAAATGAACGCTGATTAAAATTTTTATGGCTCCCCGGGTAGGATTCGAACCTACAACCCTCCGGTTAACAGCCGGATGCTCTGCCGTTGAGCTACCGAGGAATATATGTGCCGCTCGAAGCGACGGCTAATAATTATATATCAAAGAAAAAACTATGCAAATCCTAATCTTCTAAGTAGTCCTTTAATTTGCTTGAGCGGGAAGGATGGCGAAGTTTCGCAAGAGTCTTGCTCTCTATCTGGCGAATACGCTCGCGCGTAACACCAAATTCGCGACCCACTTCTTCAAGTGTACGCGGATGCCCGTCTTCCAAGCCAAATCGAAGCGCAATTACCTTACGCTCTCGTTCTGCCAATCCATCGAGAACCTTACCCAATTGCTCTTGCAGCATGCTAAAGCTTGCAGCATCGGGAGGCACAACAGCAGCATCGTCCTCAATAAAATCGCCCAACTGTGAATCTTCTTCTTCGCCTATGGGTGTTTCTAACGATACAGGCTCTTGGGAAATCTTTTGTATCTCGCGAACACGCTCAGCCGGAAGACCCATTTCCTCGCCAATTTCTTCCGGGGTTGGTTCGCGCCCTAAGTTCTGCAACAGCTGCCGCTGAATGCGCACTAGTTTGTTTATCGTTTCCACCATATGAACAGGAATACGAATTGTACGCGCCTGATCAGCAATAGCGCGAGTTATAGCTTGACGAATCCACCATGTTGCATAAGTAGAAAACTTGAAGCCTTTTGTATAGTCAAATTTCTCAACTGCACGAATAAGACCCAAATTGCCCTCTTGAATAAGGTCGAGAAACAGCATGCCGCGACCAACATAGCGTTTTGCAATAGAGACAACCAGACGCAAATTCGCTTCTATAAGCGCCTGTTTCGCGTCAAAACCAACCTGTTCAACACGGGTTAGACGACGCTTATCGCGGCGATTTAGTTCTATACCCTCTTCGGCAGCTTTTTCCAATTCTGCGCTGGCAGCCGTTCCTGCCTCTATCTTCATGGCAAGATCAATCTCTTCTGCTGCAGTTAGTAGGGGTACCTTGCCTATTTCTTTCAAATACATCCGAACAGGATCACCCGTAAGCATCGTAACCGAAGCCTCGGCGTTGCGCTTGTGGGCTTTTGACTTCGAACGAGCCGATGTAACCTTAGGCAACTGGACATCCACAGTAGCTTTGAGTTCTTCTTCGGGAATACCCTCTAAAAGCTCTTCATCAGATTCAGTACCTGCCGAATCTGCCTCACCCGCAACAATTGCATCATCAACTGAAATTTCTATCTCACTGGAATCAATTTCATCTGGACTAACAATCAGCTTATCTTCTGCATTCTTTTTTGAAGACGTTTTCGGCGTAGCCTTTTCGCTTGATTTAGCTTTTGAAGTTGATGTAGCACTCTTAGTGCTTGTTTTGGCTTTGGTGCTTTTTGTATTCTTAGCTGCTGCAGTCTTCTCAGAAGATTTCGCAGTATCTTTTGTTGTTTTAGCTGCTGTTTTTGCGGTCGATTTCGTATCGCCTTTTGTAGCAGCCTTCTTATTAGAAGAGCTTGAAGCCTTAGCGGTTGTTTTAGTTTTTACAGCTGTTTCTTCCGTTTTGGCTTTGGATGTCTTACTCGGGCCCTTCTTGCTCTCTGTCTTCGCCTTCTCCTCGGCTTGCTTTGAGACTCTAGCCACTAGACATTCCTTTCGCAAGAAATTGCATTCAAAACATGGTGCGCAATCTGAGCACAAACATGCGAACTGTAATCATACCTAAATTTCGAAATCTAATCAAGCAGTTTCTACAATATATCTATAGGATCAATATCTAAAGCAACATTAACTTCTTTAATTGCCTTTCGTGAAGTAAATATGGGTCGAAGAAGATTAGATATATCACTTGCCGGATCGGCTTTCACTAATATGTGCCAGCGATAATTACCTCGCACTCTGGACAATACGCACGGATTAGCGGGCAAAACTTCCATATCACCAACATTGTCACACAAAGCAAGTGAAGCAAGTTGGCTATAAAGATTCTCAGCCTCCGCCTTAACGACCGCCTCTTCACGCCCCCACACAAGCACATTAGCCATGCGCACAAACGGAGGATAACGCAACATCTTGCGCTTTTGCAGCTCTTCATGCAAAAATGCTTTACGATCGTATGCGGCAGCTGTACGGATAGCAAGCGAATCGGCTAAATATGTTTGAACTATCACGTTCCCGGGAAGTTTGCCGCGCCCTGCTCTGCCTGCAACCTGCTCTATCAAATCAAAGGTGCGCTCAGCTGCTCGATAATCTGGAAGATGTAGCTGCGTATCGGCATTAATAACGCCAACCAATGTAACATCTTCAAAATCTAGCCCCTTCGCTATCATTTGTGTGCCTAGCAATACAGCACTTGGTGCAGAAGCAAACTCTTCCAACAATCTCTGATGCGAACCTTTGGTAGAAGTTGTATCAGCATCCATGCGAATGATAGGAAATGCAGCCTCTTCGCCAAATTGCTCATCCAGCAATGAGCGCAACTCAGACTGCACTCTCTGCGTTCCGGCCCCAAAACGCCTAAGATAAGGACTTTCACACTGTGGACAAATCGCAGGCACTGAAACAGTGTATCCGCAATGATGGCAAACTAATTTATTTCCTTGTTCATGATATGTAAGCGAAGTGGCGCAATTTATACATTCCGGCACAAATCCGCAGTCACGACAAAGAAGAAAACTGGCAAATCCCCGCTGGTTTAGCAGTAACACGGCTTTATTGCCTAAAGATAGCTGCTCTTTCAAAGCAGAAGCAAGTCGCGCCGAAAACATTGAGCGGTTGCCAGCTCCAAATTCGGCAGCCATATCAACAACTTCAATCTTCGGTAAAGGAGCACCATTAGCCCTATCGGGCATACTAACCAAGCTCCAATGCGTATCTATTCGAGCACGATACAGCGCCTCAATAGATGGTGTCGCAGATCCCAGTACAAGCGTGCCGCCATTTTCACGCATCATCCACTCTGCCACGTCGCGGGCAACATATCTCGGAGCATTTTCCTGTTTGTATGTTGTCTCATGCTCTTCATCTATCACTATAAGACCAACATCTTGAAGTGGTGTAAAAAGGGCGCTCCTAGCACCTACAACTACTCTAGCTTCACCGCTCCTTATGAAATCCCACTGATCGTAGCGCTCTCCCGCGCTCATACGCGAGTGCATAACCGCAACCGCACCACCAAATCTGCCACGAAAGCGCGCCACTGTCTGCGGTGTTAAAGATATTTCAGGAACTAAAACGATAGCATTGCGCCCCTGTGTAAGAATGTGCTCTATCGCCTGTAAATATACTTCTGTTTTGCCCGACCCTGTAACTCCATCTACCACCACCACATCCCCGCTGCGTTTATCTGCCGCACAAGTTATAGCTTGTAGTGCATTGCGCTGGCTTTCGGTCAATTCAGCAGGGCGACCATAGCCACCACGGAACATCTCGCCATCCGCACCGCCCCCGTTGCGCATGCGCCGCCTTCGCACTATTGAAACAACGTCCTTTTCAGCAAGATTTTTCACCACTTGCGAAATATTGCCATATTCAAGTGCTAGTTCCGCCATTCGCACATCTCCGCGCCGAACCGCATCTAGCACAGCAATTTGCTTCACAGCATTTTTCCTAGGATGAAAAGTTGCTATATTTGGTCCTTCGACAACCCATCTATCATCAACTTCCCCAATAGTGGGCTCTTCTAGCCTCCAACCACCATTGCGCAAACGCACAATGCGCGGCAGGGCACTAGGCGGAGTAAAAAGTCGAATACATACAGAAAGCGGTGCTACATATCTACTTGCCAAAAACCGCGCACAGTCAGCACCCTTAGCGTTGAAATAGGGCTTAGAAACTACCTGATCGATTGGTTTTAATGGACGCTCGGGTTTATCAATATCGCGCACGAGCATAACAAAACCAATTGCCTTGCGCCCACCTAAAGGCACTAATACTGCACAGCCTATCTCAATATCATCTGCATCTTTAGGCACCAAATATGTATAAGGCGCGTCAAGCGCTTGTGCTGGAATATCTAATATGACCTCGGCTACCCGCACAAAAGCCTATGCCATCCCACAAGCCGCCTTCAAGGCATCAACTTTGTCGGTAGCTTCCCAAGTAAACTCTGGAAGTTCGCGTCCAAAATGCCCATAAGCAGCGGTTTTGCGATATATCGGACGGCGTAAATCCAGTTCATCCACTATCGCAGCAGGGCGCAAATCGAAGACTTCACCTACAGCGCACTCTATATCTTTTTCTGGAACTTTATTGGTACCAAATGTATCAACCATTATAGATACTGGATTAGCCACACCTATAGCATATGCAATTTGTACCTCGCACCTATCAGCTAATCCTGCCGCAACCACATTTTTTGCCACCCAACGCGCCGCATAAGCAGCCGACCTATCAACCTTCGTACAGTCCTTACCCGAAAATGCACCGCCGCCATGACGTCCCATTCCGCCATACGTGTCAACGATTACCTTTCGCCCTGTAAGACCAGCATCACCCATCGGACCGCCTACAACAAAACGCCCTGTGGGATTTACAAATATTTCAGCATTATCCGCCAGCTTTACGCCCTGTTCTTCAAATACCGGTTTTATCACATTGTCTATGATTGCCTTGCGCAGCGTATCGGCATCCACATCTTCAGAATGCTGGGTAGATACAACAACTTTTTCAATCTCTACCGGCTTATCGTTTTCGTAGCGCACAGATACTTGCGTCTTGCCATCAGGGCGCAAAAACTTCAATACACCAGTTTTGCGTACTTCAGTTAAACGCTCAGCAAGCCTATGCGCCAAATAAATTGGCATGGGCATCAATGTGGGTGTTTCGTTTACTGCATACCCAAAAACCATGCCCTGATCGCCGGCGCCGATTAGCTCATAAGCATCGCTTTCCTTAGCACTTCCACGCTGTGATTCAAACGACTCATCCACCCCCTGCGCTATATCGGGAGATTGCTCGTGAATAGAATTCATAACAGCGCATGTGCTGCAATCAAAACCAAACTTTGCCCTGTTGTATCCAATCTCATTAACAACATCGCGCACTATAGCAGGCACATCCACATACGCCTGCGTGCGAATTTCACCAGTAACAACAACCATACCTGTCGTAGTAAGCGTTTCGCACGCACAGCGCACTTTGCTAACGTCTGCAGGCTGACCATTAGGTGCAATATAGCCCGTCTCTTGAAGCTCAATCTCTTTCGCCAGAATAGCATCTAAAATAGCATCGCTTATTTGGTCACACATCTTATCTGGATGACCTTCAGTAACTGATTCTGAAGTGAAAATATAATCCTTGCTAAAGTTCGCCATAAGAGCATCCCTTCATCGATGTTGGCATTACCACCTTAAGAGAAACCCTCAGGTTGGTGTCAGGATCAGCGGGCCAACTCCCTACCCCGGCTCTTGATAATGGAAATACGGGCACCCAACAAAGGTGCCCGTATGCAAATTCTGGTGGAGCATAGGGGGATCGAACCCCTGACCTCATGGCTGCCAGCCATGCGCTCTCCCAGCTGAGCTAATGCCCCAAAAATGCGTTGACTACTATAACACAACGTAGCATTTTGCCAAGCATATTATGATTAAGCCTTCTCAATTTGCTCGATTATCGGCAAAAGCGCATTTTCTGTATCGTATTCCTCTACCTTGCCAGCATCGACCAAACGAGCAGCAACAGGATCTATAGGCAAAGTAGCGACGGCATCTATTTCGTACTTTTTGGCAACAGATTCGCCTTGCGGTTCACCAAAAATGTAATGTTTTTTACCGCAATCGTCGCACTTAAAGTAAGCCATATTCTCTACAAGACCTATAACCGGAACGTCCAAATTATGAGCCAAATTCACAGCTTTGCCCACTATTGCAGCTACAAGTTCTTGCGGAGCGGAAACGCTAACTATGCCATCTATTGGAAGCATTTGGAATATGGTTAAAAACACATCAGATGTTCCGGGAGGCATATCGATAAGCATAATATCAACATCGCCCCAATTCACTTCCTGCCAAAATTGCATAAGCGCATTTGTGACAACAGGTCCTCGCCAAGCAACAGGCACATCTTCACCGGGAAGAAGCAAATTAACTGACATAATTTTTATCCCTGATGGTGTAGTAACAGGGTTTATACCATCTTCATCGGCAACAGGATGCGCATGCGCACCAAAAGCTTTAGGGATAGAAGGACCGGTTACATCGGCATCCAAAATTGCAACTTTTTTGCCCTGTTTTGAAAATTGAGCCGCTAAAAGACTTGTTACCAGCGATTTGCCAACGCCGCCTTTACCCGACACGACCGCTATAGCCTTTTTTATGCTTGAACGGCTATTGGGCTCAAGTTTTGCAGGTGCCTGATCCTGAGTACGCGATCCACACCCAGCAACACCACAACTAGAGCAACTGCCAGTGCAGTCCTCTGGTGCCTCTTGTGTTAATTCTTCGTTTTCTGACATCACGTATCACCTTTCAAAAAGAAGCGGCTACGATCAGCCGCTTCACTTTATTTATATCTATTATTTTTTTAACAGACACTCAACCTATTTTTCAGACGCATAAAATTCAGCTTCATCGAACAGGTCATGTACCGACTTCCCGTCCAAGAAAGGTAACTCCAAAAACTCGGCAATAGTCGGAACTAACTCACTCGCATCTACATAATGGCCCTTCTCGTTCTTCTGTGAACAATCTTGAACTCTCCAATAGCGATCGTTCACATCAGTAAGATAGTAGCAATTTCCGTCTACTTCCATGTAGATAGCATGATTCGCATGGAGGTACGGCTGCAGATCGTCGAAAGATATTTCGAGTACCTCGTTTGATTTGACTCCCATTTTGACCCTTTCGTTCGACATTTCTGTAATTAACATCTTAGCAAGTTTACGCGGCGCGTGCAGTGCAACTTTCAATTATTCGAGATGTATACTTATGTATATTATTTTACACGCACGAAAAAGCAAGGAATGCCGATGTCAAATACCGTCGATCCCGTATTTGCTCCCGAGGCGCTACGCGCTCCGGAGTTGATGAATTCTATCGATCTAGATGCTTTCAGCATTGCTACATCACAGCTTGTAGGAAAACTGGACAAAAACCCCAAGACGGCAGCAATCGTTTTAGCCGGCGGCACAGGAGATCGCTTCGGTCGCGAAGGTGGTAAACAACTTGTAGAAATAGCCGGAAAACCAATTCTTACATGGTCAGCCGAAGCGTTTGATGCTGTAGGCGATATTGGTCTTATAGTAATAGTTTGCCCGGAAGAACGCACCGAAGAATACTTAAAACGGGCTATCGATCCTTTTCCGTTTGTAACGCCAATAGTTATGGCGCCAGCCGGACAAATTCGTCAGGAATCCGCATTCAAAGGGCTTGAAAAAGTTCCTGACGATTTTGAATTTGTCGTATTGCACGATGGTGCGCGCCCGCTAATCTCTCCGGACATGGTGCTACATACCATCAATACTGTAAAAGGAAATATCGACGTAGACGGAGCGGTAGTTGCACACCCCTCTATCGATACCTTAAAAATTGTTGAAGATGGCGTTATTGTAGGAACCCCAGACAGAACAGTTTTTTGGAACGCCCAAACACCTCAAGTATTCCGCACTGGAATATATCGCCGCGCTCAAGTTTCTGCCATGTCGGATGGTTTTGTGGGAACAGACGACTCGTCGCTAATAGAGCGCTTAGGCGGCACCGTAATGGTAGTTGAGGGCAAGCGTGACAACATTAAGCTTACAGTGCCGGAAGACTACATGTTGCTAGTCTCTGCCGTGCGCGCACTTGCAGAAAGCTATATCCCGGAGTCGGAACGATGATTGCACCAGATATGCGTTGCGGTATCGGTATGGACGTGCACGCTTTCGTTGAAGGGCGCAAACTTATATTAGGCGGCGTTGAAATTCCATACAAACTAGGACTTGATGGACACTCTGACGCAGATGTATTGGCACACGCTATCGCCGATTCTATTCTTGGAGCCGCACGCATAGGAGACATTGGCAAACTGTTCCCAGATACCGACCCCGCTTTCAAAGATGCGAACTCTATGTTGCTTTTGCGAGATGCAGCATGCGCGGTACGCAGCAAGGGGTTTCGTATCGTAGATGTAGATTCAGTCCTAGCAGCACAGCAGCCTAAGCTTTCTCCCTATCGCGAGCAGATGCGCGCCAACCTAGCTGCAGCGCTTGAAATCCCTATTGAAAACGTAGGCGTAAAAGCTACCACCACTGAACACTTAGGGTTTGTTGGTCGCGAAGAAGGTATTTGCGCATGGGCTACCTGCCTTATCAGCAAAGAAAGAGAGACAAAATGATAAAGCTCTACGATACCAAGCAACGTCGCAAAGTTGATTTCATACCTCGCGAAGAGGGCAAGGTTAGTATGTATGTGTGCGGACCTACTGTCTACAACCGTATTCACCTAGGAAATGCGCGCACTTTTATATCGTTTGATATGATCCGTCGTTATTTTGAATGGCGCGGCTACAACGTAACTTTTGTTCAAAACGTAACAGATGTTGACGACAAAATAATAGCAAAGGCAAGCGAAGAAGGTCGCAGCGCCGCAGATGTAGCAAAGGAATACACTGAAGCATTCATAGCAGACATGCATGCAGCCGGCGTTGCTGCGCCTACAATACGACCAAAAGCTACCGAAGAAATAGATGCCATGATAGCTTTAGTACAAAAGCTAATCGATAAAGGACATGCCTATGCCAAAGAAGGCGATGTTTATTTCGATGTGCGCTCAGATGCCCATTACGGATCGCTTTCTGGGCGCAATATAGATGAAATGGAAGCAGGGCATCGCGAACTTCGCGCAGATGGTAAAGGCGTAGAAGACAGAAAACGCGATCCTTTAGATTTTGCGCTTTGGAAAGCTGCTAAACCGGGAGAACCATCTTGGGAATCGCCTTGGGGTTTAGGTCGCCCGGGATGGCACATAGAATGCTCAGCTATGAGCGAAAAGTATTTGGGACTTCCAATTGATATCCACGGCGGAGGTGCCGACCTTATATTTCCCCATCATGAAAATGAATGCGCGCAAAGCGAATGCGCATACGATGGAGCTTTTTCTAGATACTGGATGCACTCAGGAATGCTCCAGATTAATTCCGAAAAAATGAGTAAATCGCTTGGTAATTTTCTTCTGCTTCATCAAGTTTTAGAAGAAGCCAGACCGCTTGCCCTGCGTATGTTAATGCTGCAAACACATTATCGAAGCCCGCTTGATTTCTCAATGGAACGAATTGATGAAGCCAACTCTGCTTTATCACGAATAGAAACAGCCTTAGAGAACATGGCTTGGTTGTGCAAAAATGCACAGACCGATGCTCCAAGTGCTCTTGACGAAAAAGATATAGAAGCAGTTGTTGAGCAAACGCGCGAGGATTTTACATCTGCAATGGATGACGACTTCAACGCACCCGCTGCGCTAGGTTGTATTTTTACATTAGTTGGTCATATGAACACCACATTAGCTGGTAAAACCTTATCGGATAAAGATGCAGTATGCACCAAGCATGCAAGCAACCTTATCAAAGAACTTTTAGGCGTGTTAGGAATGAAGATTGAAGATAAGACTAGCGCTAGCTATCCAGAAGAAACTATATCCCTAGCAGCAGATATGGCAGATTACACCGGCGAAAACACAAATGAGGCACTAAGCGCTCTAATAGAGGCACGCACTTCAGCTAAAGCTGCTAAAGATTGGGCTAAAGCTGATGCTATTCGCGATGGCTTGATAGAGTTAGGTTTTATAATCGAAGACACACCGCAAGGTGCCAAGGTAACTTACGCTGGCTAATTTAATCTTCATTTAGCTATAAGAAAGCCTAGAGAAGCAAACTCTAGGCTTTCTTCGTATCTATAAGTAATCTGTAATATTTACTCAGTACCGCTTCCTATGGCTCCAGCCGGTGCCGGTTTAGAAACGCCAGCATTTCCAAGATCGAAATTGGTAAGCAAAAGTTCAGCCTCGCGAGCAATCGAGTCGCGCTTGCGCGGTGCCGGAATACTTCCTGTACCCTCATTAAACACTAGGTGAGTATCCTCGCCTTCGCCTTCCACATCCACATCAACAACAGAACCGCTTGTCCAACGACCCTCCAATATCTGCTCCGATATCGGATCTTCCAGCAAACGTTGAATAGCACGACGCAATGGACGTGCACCATATGTCGTATCGGTGCCTTCAGAAGCGATGAATTGACGAGCCGCATCGGTCAAGTTAATGGTCATATTCTGCTCTATCATACGATCTCGCAGATCTGCCACCATTAGTTCAACTATCTGCCCAATTTGCTCCTTCGTTAAGCTCTTGAACACAATTATCTCGTCAAGCCTGTTAAGAAATTCTGGTCTGAATATATTTTTCATTTCGCTCATAACGCGGCTTTTGATTTCTTTATCGGAAAGCCCATCTTGCCCTTGCGGACTAAAGCCTAGCGGAGTGGACTGTGCAATTTCACGCGCACCTACATTAGAGGTAAGAATAATAACCGTATTGCGGAAATCGACCGTGCGTCCCTGTGCATCGGTTAACCTACCTTCTTCAAGTATCTGCAATAAAATATTGAATACATCCGGATGCGCTTTCTCTATTTCATCGAACAGCACCACAGAATACGGACGCTGACGTACCGCCTTTGTAAGCTGACCACCCTCGTCAAAGCCGACATACCCCGGAGGCGAACCAACTAAACGCGAAACTGCATGCTTCTCCATGTATTCCGACATGTCAAACGACAACAGCGCATCTTCGGAATTAAAGAGAAATTCCGCAAGCGATTTTGCAAGTTCTGTTTTGCCAACACCAGAGGGACCTAAGAAGATGAACGAGCCAGCCGGGCGCTTCGGGTCTTTCAATCCAGAACGCGAACGTCTAATAGCCTTCGATAGCGCTGTAACTGCCTCTTCTTGTCCAATTACGCGTTCATGTAAGACGCTTTCCATCCGCAAAAGTTTCTCTGTTTCGGCCTCTGTCAAGCTAGACACCGGAACTCCAGTAGACATCGATATAACATCAGCGACATCTTCCATAGTAACTTGGTTGATACTCTTCGCTGAATCAGCCTCCCACTGTTTCTCGGCTTCTTCGCGCTTGGTTTTAAGCTCGGCTTCTTTGTCTCTAAGTGAAGCTGCACGCTCAAAATTCTGTTCACCTATGGCTTTGTCTTTATCTTGGCGAACACGCCTTATCTGGTCATCCAATTCGCGCAATTCTGGCGGCAGCGTCATATTGCGTATACGCATGCGCGCACCGGCTTCATCTAGGACATCTATCGCCTTGTCGGGCAAATACCTATCTTGAATGTAGCGATTGGCAAGCGAAACGCTAGCCTGAAGCGCCTCTTCAGTAAAATGCACCTGATGATGCGCTTCGTATCTATCACGCAAGCCTTCTAAAATACGTACAGCCTGCTCTTCATTTGGCTCTTTTATCGTAAGGGGCTGGAAACGCCGCTCAAATGCAGAGTCCTTCTCTAAATGTTTGCGGTATTCATCTAATGTAGTAGCACCAATTATCTGGATTTCGCCACGCGACAGCGGAGGTTTCAATATTGCAGCTGCATCTATAGAGCCTTCAGCAGATCCAGCACCTATTATCGTGTGTATCTCATCGATGAATAGCAGTACGTCACCTGCATCCATTACCTCTTTGATAACTTTCTTCATGCGCTCTTCAAATTCACCGCGATACTTACTACCAGCGACAAGAGCCGATACATCAAGTGTTATCAGACGTTTATTGCGCAACAAATCAGGAACTTGATTCGATGCGATAAGTTGAGCTAGCCCTTCTGCAATAGCAGTTTTACCTACGCCCGGTTCTCCTAAAATAAGCGGATTGTTCTTCTGCCGCCTAGACAAAATCTGCATTACGCGCTCTATTTCTGCAGCGCGACCAATTACAGGGTCAAGCTTACCATCATGCGCTTTTTTAGTAAGGTCGGTTCCAAATTCGTTCAACATGCTATCGTGACTGCCGCCCATAGGATCAAACGAATTACGACCTGCCATTACCGGTGTCTGACCAACTATATCGTTCATTGTTGACCGAATGTCATCACCACTAATTCCTAAACGCGAAAGCACATCTAGGGCAGTACCCTCTCCTTCTCGAACAATACCTAATAGCAAATGTTCTGTAGATATATAACTTTGCCCCATCTGCATGGCTTCACGCAGCGAATTCTCTAACACTCGTTTTACGCGAGGAGTAAAAGCTAAATGCCCCGACACATCAGTATCTTCATCTATTGAAGAAACCTGACGTATAGCCTGAACTACATCGTCATACGATACATTCATGCGCTCTATAGCCTGTGCCGCCAAACCCTCTTTTTCTTTTATAAGCCCAAGCAGAATATGCTCTGTACCAACATATGGCTGATGTAGAGCCCGCGCTTCATCCTGAGCCAGCACCAGCACCTTTCGAGCTTTATCTGTAAATTTTTCAAATGACATGTTCCCTCATTTCTAACACGCTATCACAATCTTTTTTTCGAATGCAATTTTAGCAGTCGTTGGGCTAGAGTGCTAGCCAAGCACAACATACCCATATGCTACACAAACAAGAGCGGGACCAAACGGTCCCGCTCCAGATAAAACTATTTCAAACATGCGTTAATCACGCTTACCACCAATCGATATTGGAAGCGCATCGGCTGCATCGCTTGCTTGCTGTGTACGTATAAGCGCTACTGCCTTCTCCCATCGCTCAGAAGTGGACTTCTGCGCAAGCTCCTTATCAACTGGTTTACTTTCTATGATACGCTTCGCAAATGTTGGCATCTTCTCTGACATAGAAGTAATTTTGATAACTTCTCCGGTCTGCGGCGCTTCGATAAAGCACCCTTCAGCCAAATACATACCAACATGTCCAACAGTGTTATCTTCATAGGTGAAGAAAAGCAAATCGCCCATATGTAAATCGTTAAAATCTACATCGTCACCCTGCATACACTGATAATGAGTTGTACGCGGAATTTCAACTCCCATTGCCTGACGGTAAGCATACTGAACCAAGCCAGAGCAATCAAATGAGCCGGGGGTTGTGCCACCCCATACATAATCTTCACCAAGATGCGAAGTTGCCTCAACTACTAAATCAACCAAATCACGTTGCTCCATCTGAAGCTCACCTGTTTCCAAATTTGCTTCAGAAGAATAAAACTGACCGTCGTTAGCAACTACTTCATATGTATGAGTAAGAACGTAATCTAGTGGCTCATCGTAACGAGTTAAATCGTATGTAACAATAAGATCTTGCAGTTTGGCGGAATATGCAATATCGGTAGCGTAGCGACCTTGCAGAAAATCGCAAGCATCTACATATGTTTCGGCATTCAATTTCCATGCCCCGCTGTAGAATCCGCCCATGCTATTAGTCAAAAGCAATGCATAATCAGTTAGCGAATCGCGCATAGTGGGATAACTGCGAAAATCAGAATCGGTTATATACATCATGCCGCTATCATCATATTCGACAGTGCGCATGTTAACGCTGCTGCCATTATAGGCACCCTTTATACCAAACAAATTATTATTAGGAGCAGTAGCCAAAGCCGAATTGCCAGAAGCTGACTCAAGAATAGCCTGAGCAATCATCACAGACGCATATAAGCCGCTTTCATCTGCGATTTGTCTTGCTTGTTCGCCTATAACTGCAACAAATTTCTCGGTGGTCATGTTTACGCCAATATTGTGAGGCGTATAAGTAGCATCACCGTTGTAGCTCCATTGAGGATAAGCTGGCGCATCACTTTCAGCATCTGAGGCTAAACCGCCAAAAACAGGATGCGGCACTACTAGCTCAGGTACGCTGGGAGTTTCTTCTTTTTCAGATGCATCATTGCTACTGCTTTCATTATCTGAAGCAGTATCACTTGAAGAAGATTCGTTTTTGCTAGAATCGTCATTTGTAGATTCGGCATCCCCGGATTCGGCATCCTGCGATTCGCTATTGGTTTCTTCCTCTACACTTGCATCATCTGCGGCATCAGAAGAATCTGCATTACCGGCATTATCATCGGTGCTGCTATCGGCTTCATTTTCCGCAGGATTCTCAGGAGCGGGCACTTCCTCTGCTACCGGAGTTGTCAAAACACCCTTCAACCAAGAAATTTCAGAAGAAAGATTTGCGTCTACCTGAGCAATAGCCGCAACATCCATTCCTAAAACATCAGCCTTAGTGAACCCTTTACCCGTCAAATAACGCTCTACAGCTTCAGCGCCAGCAACTCCAGATGCACGAAGTTCAACTATTACTTTACCAAGGCGAATCTGATTGTCACAAAGAGATTTGCTTGCTTCAGCAGCGGATACCGCATCAGAGCTTTCGCTTACCGCCAAAGCAGGAGAACTTGTAATAGCAATAGGCGGAACGGCTAGAGCTACAGAGAGTAATGCAGCTGTACCAACACGACCAACTTTTATAGCCACATTACTAAAATCTGAATTGCGAACCAAGGTACTTTCACTCCCCATTAATCTTTTTAGCACAACGCAACACAAATGCGCGTTTTAACACACGATTAGGATACGCCGACCACATGGTCTTCCTAACTAATTGCTGTCAAAATCATCAAATATCCATCCATATGTTAAGCGTGTTGAACTTAATTAAGTTCTTTAAGCATCTTCCCCAAACGACAAATACCCTCACGAATAGTTGCGCAATCAGCGTTGGTGTAATTTAGGCGCATAGTGTTAGAGTCTTGCACGTCTACAAAGAATGGATCGCCAGGCACAAACGCTACCTTTTGCTTTAACACCTCTGGGAAAATTTTCATAGCACTTACGCCTTCGGGCAATGTTACCCATAAAAACATTCCACCATCGGGGCGCGTGTAGGTAACATTAGCAGGAAAAAATTCTTCCATAGCATCTACCATAGCCTGAGCCTGTGAACGATAAAGATCTTTAATCTTCACCAAGTGCTCATCTAGGTCGTTATGCATCAGATAATCCCAAATTACATACTGAGAAAACACATTGGTGTGAAGATCGCTAGCCTCTTTCGCGATAGAAATATTCCTTAAAAGCTGCGCATCTTTAGTAAGAATAAACCCTGTACGCATACCGGGTGTAACCACCTTAGAAAAAGACCCAAGCACAATGCTGTGCGGCAAATGTCCAGCACCAATATATGGCAGAGTAGCGCCATCAAAACGCAGTTCGCCATACGGATCATCTTCTATAAGCACCACATTTCTTCCAGCAAGAGCTGCACGCACCGCCTCGCGCCCTTCTATCGAATAGGTAAGACCTGTTGGATTCTGGAAGTTAGGAATGAGATATATCATCTTCACGCCCGCATCCAAAGCACGTTTAAGCTGAGGAATATTTAGACCGTCCTCGGTAAGTTCAACAGCATGAAATTGAGGCTGCTGCATAGAAAACGCCTGAATTGCTGCCAAATAAGTTGGCATTTCAACCGCCACATGGTCGCCTTTGTTCAAAAGTACTTTACCAAGCAAATCTAATGCTTGCTGAGAACCCGTAGTAATAAGCACATCATCTTCGGTGTAATCTAGCCCATGACGCTCGTTGTAACGCTGAGCAATCCAACGCCGCAATTCGGGCAGCCCTGCTGTTAGAGAATATTGAAACGCAGCTGCACCTTGTTCTGCCACTACCCGCTGCATAGACTCAAGCAAAGCCTTTTGCGGAAATGAAATGGGGTTAGGAAGACCACCCGCAAATGAAATAACTTCCGGATCTGCTGCTGCCTTAAGTATGCTTCTCACGAACGAAGGAGGAGTAGCTTTAATCCCGTCTGATAGCAAGTCTTCAATTTCCCCAAGACCTGCAGACTTCTCTGGTGCTTCTTGAGCCTCTGTTTCTCCCATGACAATTCCCCCTTGTTGCTAAAAATCATTAACTCTCTATTGAAAAACACTAAACAATAACTATTTAGCGTCTATTCATAAATTACTAGGTCTGCCACTTACGCCTCTTCGCGCATGTGCGGGAAGAGCAACACATCGCGTATTGAAGGAGCATCAGTAAGCAGCATAACCAGACGATCTATGCCTATACCCACACCACCGGCTGGTGGCATGCCATACTCAAGTGCGCGAATATAGTCGGAATCGTAGCCCATAGCCTCATCGTCGCCCATATCTTTAGCGGCTACTTGCGCCCGGAAACGATCGGCTTGATCTACCGGGTCGTTCAGTTCCGTAAAGGCATTGGCGTATTCATGACCCATTATGAACAATTCAAAACGCTGCGTTAGTTCCGGATTATCGGGATGCTTTTTCGCTAGAGGAGATACTTCTATTGGATGATCAATAACAAAAATAGGCTGAATTAGCTTATCTTCCGCTACAGCTTCGAATATCTCAGCGATAAGCTTTCCCTTGCCCCATGAGTTTTCAGCGTATCCGCCACGATCCTCTAAAATTTCGACAAGTTCTTCGCGGGTACGCTCAAACGAAACATCTACACCTGCATATTCGCTAGCAAGCTCAATCATAGATGCGCGTCTCCACGTGCCCGAAAGGTCTATTTCAGTTCCTTGATAATTTATTTGAAGCGTTCCACATGCTGCCTGCGCCGCTGCCTTTATGTAGCCTTCAGTAAGCTGCATCATTCCGTCTAAGTCGCTAAAAGCCTGATACGCCTCCATGGTGGTAAATTCAGGATTATGATGTGGGTCCATACCCTCGTTTCTGAATTGCCTACCTATTTCAAAAACCTTATCAAAGCCTCCAACTAAAAGCCGCTTTAGCGGCAGCTCCGTAGCAATACGCAAATAATAATCGCGATCTAGGGCATTGAAATGGGTTATAAAAGGCTTTGCGTTAGCGCCACCTATAATGCCATGCAAAAACGGAGTCTCCACTTCCATGAAACCCTGTTCTTCCATATAGCGACGAATTGCTGATACAATTGCCGACCTTTTGCGAAAAGTATCGCGTACTTCCGGATTAACAATAAGGTCTACGTAGCGCTGACGATAACGAGTTTCCTTGTCGTTTAGCCCGTGATATTTCTCTGGAAGAGGACGCAAGCTTTTCGATAAAAGTTCGAAAGAATCAACCGCAACAGAAAGTTGACCACGGCGAGTACGAACCATTACTCCATGTACGCCGATCCAGTCTCCCACATCTAAATCGCATAGACTAGCAAATGCATCTTCTCCCAGTGTATTAATTCGGCAGAAAAGCTGAATGGTTGCGCTGTTATCCATAATTTCAAGAAAAGCAATTTTTCCTTGAACGCGCCTAGCCATTACTCGACCGGCTATAGACACTTCATCTTCCGTGCTTTCGCCATTTTCCAGATGCTCATACATAGCATCTAAGGTAGCAATATCATGCGATCTGTTAAATGCGTGCCCATAAGGGTCTATCCCAGAATCTATTAACGATTGCCGCTTAGACAATCTTACTTGGATAGGGTCATCTTCTATTGGCTCTATATTGTCTGGCTCCTGCATTTGCTCTCCCATTTGATTAGTGTTCAATTTTTAAGATTTCCATTTCGGTTTGCCGTCCTGTAGGACCTACAGCTATTACTTTTTCGCCTTTCTTATGTCCAAGCAGCGCTTGTCCCACAGGCGATTCATTGGAAATACGACCGCTAGCAGTATCGCTTTCAGCAGCACCAACTATAGTGAAAACGCGCTCGTTACCAGCCATGTTTACAGTAACAGTAGAACCCACATTCACTTTTGAAGAACGTTTTGGAGTGGTGACAACCGTAGCTTCACTCAGTATACGTGTTATTTCCGCAATACGAGCTTCCATCATGCCTTGCTCGTTTTTCGCATCATCGTATTCAGAGTTCTCTGATATGTCGCCAAATTCACGAGCAATTTTAATTCTCTCGCCTATCTCAGCTCGTTTCTCAGTTTCGAGATAATGCAGTTCTTCCTCAAGTTTTTGGCGTCCCTCTTTTGTGAGAATGTAATTTGAATCAGCCATAGTTCTTCTCCCTGTATTAACATAGCAACACGCCTGTTTCAAACAAGCGTGTTGCTCCAACTTCTCTACCAATATAAATCGAAAGATTTATATTCAAGCTATGTCAAAGGCTATTCTGCCTTTTTAACAACAACTTTCTTAACAGTCTTCTTTGGTGCATCAGAAGAAGTGTTTGCCTCAGAAGCTGTGCTCTCTACAACCACTTCCTCAACTACTTCTTCTTCATCTGTTGCCTCAGATGCTTCTTTCTTACCTGCGCCCATTCCATCGCGAAGACCTTTTACAGTCTTGCCAAGCGCAGTGCCCAATTTAGGAAGGTTCTTTGGGCCAAAAATAAGAAGGACGACTACAAGTATAAGCAGCAATTCAGGTACGCCCATGCCAAGAATTCTCATCGTATCCTCCGATTAACATTAAGTGTAAACGACCGATATTTTACTACATATACATACGTTTTCGTATGTAATCCTGCATTGAAGTACGATTATATCGCACACCGCATCCCTCTTATCACTCACAAAGTCTATATAAAACAAAACCGCCTCATGGGCGGCTGATACATACTCTGATTTATCCAAGAAAACATAAAGCACCCTATGTGAGCGGAACGACCTGCTCTCCCGCGACCTGACGTCGCAGTACCATCGGCGATGCGGGGCTTAACTTCCGAGTTCGGAATGGGATCGGGTGATC